>NZ_CP048409.1:0-653750 GCF_010448835.1 Draconibacterium halophilum | reverse complement strand
GCAAAATCACGCTCCAAACTTTTCGGAAAATCATCATAGGCCTGAATGGCCTGAATTACTTCGTTGGCTTCAATGTATCGTTCCAACTCGGTATAAGCACGGACCAGCCATACCTGTGCCTCATCGGCAGTTTCATTGTCGGGGTATTTACGAACCACATACGAGAAATTATCGATAGCAGCATAAAAATTATGTTGGTAGAAATAGGCTTTCCCCATTAGCAGGTAACTGTCGTCAATCCACTTATTAAACTCTTCCTGACTGGCAAATTCCTGGTATTTACGCGAACCACCACCCTTTTTACGTTTCGGTTTTTTTGTAATGGAATGAATCTCTATCAGTTTCGAACATTTTACAACAGCGTAATCCATATCTGATTTTACCAAACGCGTAGCCGACGGATCGCTTTCTTTGTAGATGGGCAAAATTCGGGTAAAGTCGTCTTCAATGCGCTCTTCAATGGTTGCAACGCCTTCTTTTACTGCCTCGTTGGCATTAAAATAAACATTGTAACGCGAAGTAACATTATGGAAAGTTCGTGATGCGCGGGTGTTTTTTTCAGTGGAACAGCCGGCAAAAATCGAAACCAATAAGAACAGAAATATAGTATGTAAAAGTCGTTTCTTCAAACAGTTTTTTGTTAACTCATTGAATAAACTCAGGAATCACAAGATTATTGCCTGTGAATACTGAATTATTGCATTTTATAAACGCTGCAAAAATAAGAAAAAATGAATGTGCAAAAGAATTAATTATCGCCAGGCAGGAATAATATATTTTTAGGGATTGAGGACCAAAAAAAGTAGAGATGCACAAAGGTACATCTCTACTTTTTTGGTTCTATTTTCGGGATATTTTCACCTTTTTGGTTGGCGCCATCTGAATGTTGCGCAAATGAACCCGGTGCTTTACTTTATCGGCTACTTCGGCAAAAGCCTGCCCGGTAATTGTATCGCCATTGGCAGCTACCGGAGTTCCTTCATCGCCACCCTCGCGAATGCTCTGAACGATTGGAATTTGCCCCAACAAAGGCAAGCCGAGTTTATCGGCTAGTCTTTTACCACCTTCTTTTCCAAAAATATAATATTTATTTTCAGGTAGTTCTTCCGGTGTAAACCAGGCCATGTTTTCTACCAAACCCAATACCGGCACATCAACCGATTTACTTTGGAACATGCTTGTTCCGCGCACCACATCGGCCAAAGCCACATCCTGAGGAGTGGTAACTATAACTGCTCCGGTTACCGGAACACTTTGTACCAAAGTCAGGTGAATATCGCTGGTGCCCGGAGGCAGGTCGATCAGTAAATAATCCAGGTCGCCCCAGTTTCCTTCCGAGATCAATTGTTTCAAGGCGTTCGATGCCATTGGTCCGCGCCAGATAATGGCACTGTCGGTATCAACAAAAAAGCCTACCGAAAGAAACTTTACACCGTATTTTTCCAATGGGTTGATCATTTCGCGATCGCCAATTTTTACACCTGCCGGACGTTCGCCTTCAACACCAAACATTTTTGGTATTGAGGGGCCAAAAATATCGGCATCTAACAAACCAACTTTTGCTCCCGATTTGGCTAATGCAACAGCGGTATTAACGGCAACAGTCGATTTTCCAACTCCACCTTTACCCGATGCAATGGCCACAATGTTTTTAACGTTGGGCAAAACGGGGCGCTCCATATCGTGAATAAATTTCACCGCAATATTGTCTTCAATTTCAACCTGCTCACCCAGGTATTTTTTTATGGCTTCTTCGCATGCCAATACAAGTGCTTCAATATTTGGATCGTTGCTTTTCTGAAAAACCAGCGAAAAACTTACGCGTTGACCGGCAATGCGGATTTCCTGCGGCATTTCCAGTTGCACCACATCTTCTTCGCTTCCCGGATATTTTACTGTACGCAAGGCGTCGGTTACATCTTTCGGGACAATTAATTTTCTTTGACTTTCAGCCATATTCAATTGATTATTGTCTGTTTAATACTGATTATTTGTGTGCAAAAGTAATAATTGCAATTATAAAAACATTCGGGAGGGTGAATTGTTTTGGGAAATCTATACGAACATTTGTTCGCATGATAAAAGCATACAGCTAATTATTCTTTACGTATCTGACCGAATAGCCAAAAGTCTTCATGAATTTTCGTCGGTAGATTCCATATCTGGAATCCCGTAGGTATCGAATAACTGCATTTTCATTTTCACCTGTTGCAGTCCAATAAAAGGCAACTTCATCAAAATAGTCATCATAAAATTTAAAAGTAGCGTCGGGGTAATACGCAAAATAATTATGATGACCGCTGGGACGAGCTGTAAACCCAGACTCATTTGTCCCTCCCATGTTAGGAGGATCCCAAAAAGTAGTACCAGTTTCTTTTAATTTGCCGCCAACGTTCTCATCAACTCCCCGCTCTCCTTCCTGATTTAATTCCTCACTGTTCATTCCCAAAAACGTTTCAAGCTCCATCCATTCTTCATCTGTTGGAAGATGCCAACCATCAGGACATAATTCCATGGCTTTCTCCCAACTGTAAAGACATCCTCTTGTTTCCTTTATAAACTGTCTATCGTAGAATCCGGTATCAGAACTGGAAAACAAACTCAATTTTGCCAGCCAAACACCACTGTTTATTGTGTCGTCTAATAATTCAGGAGCATAAGCGAAATTTTCGGCCATCCAGATTTGTTCGCCGATTTTTACCCAATTGTAGCTTTGATTGTCCCGAGCATCTATAAATACTCCCGATTCTATCTCAATCTCGTCCTTATTACAGGATATTAAAATGAGAAGAATTCCAAATAAACAGTATATGATATTTTTCTTATTCATCTTAATCTTTGATGCATCGTACTGAATAGCCATGTTCTTTCAAGACACTTTCCCGCTCTCTACCATTGTAATGAAACGAATATTTTCTATTCATTGCTCTGTAATATTCATCTTCTGAAGCAGTCCAAAATGCAGCAACACGATTTAAACCATAAAATCTATTGTCGTACTTATTTAAATATCCACCGGGAAGAGCAGAAAAGCCTGTTTCATTTGTTGCTCCCATATTGGGTTCATCCCAATGTCCGGAATCAGCATCCTTTAGTTTTCCTCCAATATTCACTTCGTCTCCTTTGCCATTCGGATGATCCAAATCGTTAAATTCCATTCCTAAAAAAAGTTCCAGTGTCATCCATTCTTCATCTGTGGCCAAATGCCAACCTTTTGGACAAACTTCCTGTGCGGTATGCCAATCGTAAAGAACACCATAATTTGTATAATTTTTACCATATGCCCCTTCTCCTGAATAACTGTACACATAAATACCACAACCAGAATTGGGGCTGCAAACATAAGGGACATAAGCCAGGTTTTCGGCCATCCAAATTTGATCGCCTATTTTAACCCACTTATATTCATGTCCATCTCGATCATCGGTAAATGTCCCCTTGTTGGTTTCAAACTGATCTTTATCGCATGCGGAGAAAAGTAGTACAAATAGAATGATATAGAATTTACACATAGCGGCGCTTAGTTCTACATATTTATTAATATTATTCATTGCATCTACAATATTATAAATATTAGAAAGAACAATATCTTTCGGCTTACATGTTTGGGAACACTTGTTTGATACAAACTTAACTCTATCCCAACCCTTTCCCCGGATCCCAGAACTTTTCTTTGAAGTCAAGGATTTTGTCGCCATCAAGCTTCAGGCCTTCGGCTTCAAGCAGCTCCTGCATGGCATTTGGATTATCGAAATGATGTTTCCCGGTTAACAGTCCGTTGCGGTTTACTACCCGATGAGCCGGAACAAACTCGTGGTACGAATGACTGGCATTCATTGCCCAGCCCACCATTCGTGCGGCTCCCGGCGATCCTAAACAGGCGGCTATTGCACCATACGATGTCACTCGTCCCGGCGGGATTTGCTTTACTACTTCGTATACCTGGTTAAAAAAATCACTCACTGTTTAGTCTTTTGTCATTTCGAACGTAGTGAGAAATCTGTTACAATTATTCACTGTAGTCACAGATTTAACTCCGTTGATTTTCAATTCTCAATCATTCTTCCTTCGAAATAACAGGTTATCTACAAATCTCGTGCACTACGCCCAAAACTACGATACTCGTCGCGTTCAATATCTATTTCGGGTTCAATGTATTCGCCATCGTGTGGAATAAATGCCACGTATTTACTGGGAATTCCGCGGTCGAGCCACTGCTTTTCGTAAAAAGTACGAATACGCAATATATCAGTCAAACCTTCCCATTCGTACAAATTATCGGTTTCGGCCAATATTTCGAACTTATTCAGCTTGGCCATTTCCAGCGTGTAGTTATACTGAAAATTGCTATCGGTTTTTAAATGTACCACGCCGCCTGGTTTCAAAAAATTCCGGTATTTATTCAGAAATGTTGTTGAAGTAAGGCGTTTCCGGGCTTTTCGCATTTGCGGATCAGGAAAAGTTAGCCATATCTCATCCACTTCATCTTTACCAAAAAACTGCGTAATCAGTTCGATATTGGTACGCAAAAACCCCACATTTGTCATCCCGCGTTGGTAAGCCTGTTTTGCTCCTTTCCACAAACGAGCACCTTTAATATCCACACCGATATAATTGATAGTTGGATTTAAGGCCGCCAATTCAACGGTATACTCTCCTTTACCACATCCCAATTCCAAAATTATGGGATTATCGTTTTTAAAAAATTCGGCCGCCCATTTTCCTTTTAAATGAAAATCATCGTGGCCAACCTTATGAAACGGCGCCTGAACAACATGTTCAAAGCTTTTCATTTCATCAAACTTTTTCAGCTTTCCTTTTCCCACTTTTCAAAAATAAACTGCTTGTATTAATAAATTCTGTTGATTTTTTATTTGACTTTTTCCACCCGTACACCCACGTCAGAAATTCCCTTTAGCTCATCGTTTCGCATGCCCTGTTGCAGGCTTATCGTGTAATCGCCCGATAGCGGAAAAAACACATTTCGCCGGTAAATTACCTTTCGGTTTTTTAATCCGCCAAAACCTTCGCCCAGCCATTTCCCCGACGGATCGGCCAGCACTATTTCGAAGGTATCTTTAACCGCCTGGCCATTGGGCTGCCCAATGGTAACAAACAGCCAAAGGTTGCTGTAGCGGTAATCTACACTGTTGCGAACATTAATATAAAGATTATGATTTTGTAGGGTATCAGTAACCGGCACATTAAACACCACCAGCGAATCTTTGTGCCAAACGCCTTTATTTATTGGTTTATATTTATCGAAAACGCTTTGCGAATCGCAAGCTGCCAGCAACACCACAATTCCCACAAAAAGTATACTTTGAAAAAAACGACTCATTCTACTTAAACTAATATTCTTCAAAAGATTACTAAATCAAACGTTATAATACGTAAGTTGTTTTCTTTAATTACGGTTTTGGTTACGATTTTGATTAGATCGGCGATTTTGCTTCGGCCTGCGGTTTTGTTTCGAGCTACGGCTTTGGCCACCTTCCTGATTATTGTTTTGCGTGCTGTCTTGCTGTTGACCCTGTGATTTTGGCTGATTTTGATTTCTATTCCGGTTTGGATTACGCCTGTTACTCCGTTTTTTCGAACGGATTTTTTTCTTTCCCCGGTCAAAACGATCCAGATCTTCCTGCCCCACCACATTATGGAATGTGTCGTCTTTCTGAGCTCCGGCATCATATTTTTCAACTACCAGCTTTTCGGGTTTTTTGCCGCTACGGTTTAATCGCAACACTTCTTTCACCCGTTTTACCGGAACAGCGACCAACGTACCTGGTCCGTTACCACGTGGTGCATACCAATACATGCCACCAAAAATATCGGCTTTTAAAAAGGAGAATGTCATGTGTTCCGTTTCAAGCGGAATATGGTTTGGCGGGAAATCTCTTTGTGCATCAATGTAGGCATCTACCTCAAAATTGAGGCAGCATTTTAATTTACCACATTGTCCGGCCAGTTTTTGCGGGTTTAGCGAAATCTCCTGATGACGTGCAGCATTGGTTGTTACCGATACAAAATTACTCATCCACGTGGAGCAACAGAGTGTTCGTCCGCAAGGACCAATTCCACCAATACGACCGGCTTCCTGGCGCGCACCAATCTGTTTCATTTCGATACGGATGCGGAAAGTTTCGGCCAGCACTTTTATCAGCTCACGAAAATCAACACGTCCATCTGCCAGGTAATAGAAAATCGCCTTGGTTTTATCGCCCTGGTATTCCACATCACCAATTTTCATGTTTAGGCCAAGATCTTTTACAATTTGCCGCGACCGAATCATGGTTTCATGTTCCAGCGAAATGGCTTCTTTCCACTTATCAATATCAACTGTTTTGGCGTGTCGGTACACTTTGCGGTATTCGCCATTATTCAGGGTTACTTTGTGGCGTTTTAATTGCTCAAACACCAACTCCCCCATTAGCGATATAATACCAATATCGTGACCCGGATTTCCTTCAACGGCCACCAACTCGCCAACTTTAAGCTTTAAATTATTTACGTTTTTGTAGTAATCTTTTCGGGTATTTTTAAAACGTATTTCAACAATATCTTCGCCTTTGTATGCAGGCTGAACATCGCCAAGCCAGTCGGTTACCTGCAGTTTTCCGCAGTTCCCAACTTTCGTTCGACAAATCCCTCTATCTGTGGTATTTACTTCTTTCATCTTGTAGATTAGTAGTACAGAGACGTTTAGACTCGCGATCTTTGGTCTCTTTTATATGGCAATGCCAATATAATCATTTAACCTACAAAAGTAATGATTAATAGCAATTTGATAGCTAATGGCTTGGTTTTTAAAATGAATCTAAAAAGAAGGATTTATTTAGAAGAAGTAAAAATTACCCCCCCCATAAATTTTTTAACATATTTTTTGCGCAATAAAAATACAGAATGATTTATATTCGTAACGTTGATTCAGGAAGGCCCCTGCTTTTCGACACAATTTTAACGAGGGACATAAATTTTAGGGTGGAGTGTGTAAAGCACAGAGGTGTTTACAACGTTTGATTTTTAGATTATACCTAATGAGGTTGGTGTATACTTTAAGGATAGAAAACAATTATAACAACATAAAACCAAGGGCAAAAAGTAACCCAGCCCTTTAAAAGAACCGGGTTACACAACTTGTTTTATAAACCGGAACGGGGAGCAGCAACTCCCCTTTCCACAAAACTTTACAAAGAAATGAAAAAATTAGTTTTGTTTGCTATGACTGTAGCATGTTTAAGCATTTTTAATGCTTGCGAAAAGAGTGATGATTTTATTGATCCGACTGTAGATCAAGAAACAACAAACAATCCCTTGTTTGCAGGACTTGACACCATTGCATTCTCAGTTGAGAATAATATAATGGTATTTGAAACTGAAGAGGACTAACAAAAATGTCTGGACTTTTTGGGAACTATTGAGGTGAAAGATTATCAATTGTTTGAGAAAGAAGTTGGTTTTAGTTCACTTCTTGCTTTGTCAAATAGCGTAATGCAAACTTGTCCGATTGAAGATGAAAAATTTGCCACATTATTGAATCCGCAAATGCAAATTATTATTGAACACTACCTTTTCACTTTGAATCATGATGAAGAAAAGGTCGAAGCTCTGTTTATCGATGATGATTATGAATTAAAGAGTGTAGATGCAAATTCAATGAAAGAATTTAGCTATGATGATAATGTATTTGCAATCTTAAAAGGTGAAAATTTAAAAAGTGTTGCAGGTTATTGTGGACAAGAGAACTCTGTACATGAACCAGGTGATGGTATAGTAACATCCGTTGACTACAATAAGTACGGCATTTATAATTCTTTAGTCTCTAAAATTTATACCGTATTCTCGGGGAAACCACTTTACCTAAAACATGAAACGATAGATTCGCCTTTAGGAATTGTCCCTCCGAGTGGAGGAGATTATAAAACAATTACCTCCAGATGTTTTTATCGAAGAATTGGTAAACAAAATAACATTATTTATTCTTATGGATTTTCTTACACAGATAATCTAAAAAAGACATTGTGGGATAATCGAAGAAGATTAACAGGATTTCGTTTAGACATGAAATACTCGTGGAAATTCTCAAATTACGGAACAGTTTCTTACGATACGAATATGATTGAATGCCATCAATACTAAAAAAAATTTCATCTCCGGAGGAATCCGGAGATGAAATACCAAAAGCTATTTTTAAACAACAAATAAATTATTTTATACCCATGAAAACAATATTAACTTTTTTACTTCTTTTTCCAGTTCTGGCTTTTGCTCAAACCGAAAACAACAGCACTAAAAAATGGAACATCGGAGCTCATTTTGTGCATCGATCGATGAATTCTTATGAATTTTATGATGGCTACAGTTACCCACGTTTAAGCGCCGAATACAGTTTTACTAATTGTTCATCAGCCGAATTGATGGTAGAACGTATTGGAAAGATCAAAACAACAAATTACACTCATTCTTCTTACGCTCCGATTAGCATAGGCTACAAACTCAATGTTTTACCCTGGTTTACGAAAAACGAATGGCTGGTTAACAATTTAAAAGTGTACAACAGTATCAGATATTCTGTTGTTTTTTCAGAAGGTCACATAACTGACAATTTTCGATACGCCCCTGGCATTGATTGCTACATCTACAAAGACTTTGGACTAAACACCGAATTTGTTTTTGGACAAGCTATGAAAACTACTTTTGCCATAGGAATTAAATACCGTTTTTAATGCATAAAATCTTCTTTATTATACTGTTGATCGGATTATTTTCGGCTTGCATTGAGGTTGTTGACCTGGATGTGGAAGAAACACCACACGAACTAGTGGTAAATTGTTTCTTTACCGAAGGCCAGCCTTTTGTTGTAAATGTTAGCCGCCTGGCAGCCTACCCCGATTTAACAGATCGAAACCTTGAAGATGCCACAGTTTCGATTTATGAAAACGACATTTTAAAAGGTACTTTAAAACACACTGAAAATGGCATTTACACCAGAAATTCAATTTCCCCTACATACGGAAATATGTATTCCATAAAAGTAGATGTGTCAGGTTATCCAACTGCAACGGCAAGCGATACAATACCAGAAAAGGTTTCAATTCAGGAATGTAACTACAGGCAAAACGCAGGAGTGGACGAAGAAGGAGATCCTTATGGAGAAATTATTACCTCATTTACTGATCATCCAAATGTAAAATACTATTCTATTCAAATTTACTCCAGATGGGAGAAACCTCTTTATGATCAAAATGGTTATCCAGCCGGTTCGGAAGTAATTTGGTATCCGATTGAACAGACAAGTTTTGATCCAGTTATCATAGCCGAAGGCATCACAAAAAATGACTATTGTTCCTATTTTGTTTTTAACGACGCACTCTTTTTTAATAGAAACTAACCCGTTGTGCGGTTTAAACTGCCAGGGCATATTTTAAATTATTAATTGGTTTACCGTTCTTTAAATTAATGTATTGCAGTAAAGTCACCGAAGTAACTTTTGTGAGTATTCTGACTGACAATCCAATAAGTGTTTTGGCGTAATTACGTTTAAGCATGAACTGGTCGCAAAGTTGAGAAAACAATGTTTCGATCCTTTTTCTAAACTTTTTAAAAACAGGTGGGTACAAAGTGTAAGCTTTTTGATTAGCCCGCATGGGGGTTTCCAGTTTAACGTTGCAGGAAGAAAACAGGTCAATTTGCTGAGAACTGGATAAATATCCTTTATCTCCCAGCAGGATACAATTGTTTAGCCCAGAATGCTTTACCTGCGACAGGTAATGAACATCATGGACACTAGCCTTGCTTAAGTCCATACTATGAAAAACCCCGTTTGCAGAGGTAAGCAAATGAAGCTTGTAGCCGTAATACCAGGTTTTATTAACAGCAGAATAGCCTTTGTTTGGTGCTGTCTCAAAGTTTTCTTTGCAAATCCTGCTGCGTTGTTCACGGGCGTTCTTGCAAACAGGGATGGGAATCGAATCAACCAGGAAACAGTCTTCTCCTGCATTGAGAAAGCCGGCTACAGTCTTGTTCAATTCTTCGATAAAAGGATAAAGGCGTTTTCTTCTGCGGTTAAAGTTGCTTCGGTCGATTAGGTTGGGAAAATCATCAGCATGTTCGCTTTTGATTTTAGCCCACAAAAAAGCTTCGCTGTCGATTCCGAGTGACTCGCCAGTAATAGAGAACGCAATAATTTGACAATCAGACATCTTTGGGCGGTTTCTATACGAATAGAAATTATCGAAAGAGTTGATGCGATTTTTAAATACAGATTTGGTAATGAGAAAGAATCTGTCGTAATTTGATTTCAAGTTATGCATAACAGAAGTAAAAATGTGGTGTTTTATACTTCTAAGATATTGAATATCATGATTATGCATAACTTTTTTTAGTTATAGATATTAATAAGGTTATTAACAAATTAAACCGCACAACGGGTTAGAAACTATAAATTAACTGTGAATGCCAGCTCTGAATATGAATCCAATGACAAATTAAGGGTACTATTGGAAACTGGCACAGCAAATTACTATCAATATCGCAAACGTCTTCTAAAACACGAGCCCTACTCATACGAAGATCCTTTCAAACCCTATTCTCCTATTCCTCTCTATTCCAATGTTTCCGGCGGGCAAGGCATTTTTGCCGGGTACCAGCGCGATATTTATTATTTAAACTTTTCAGAATAACGCCACTTGAAAACACTACTCACCATATTATTTGTTTGCTCATGTATCGTAGCTAAGCCGCAGGTAATTGTTCACGGTTATATAAAAGATAAAACCAACAACGAACCGTTGATTGGAGCCACAATTTCAATTAGCGGAACCAGTACCGGAACGTCAACCAATAACACCGGTTATTTTTCGTTGCGCCTTGCCGATGCAACACAAAACATGCTTACAATACGATACATCGGGTATAAAACGAGGCAAGAACAAATTAACCTAAAGAATCCAGCACCGCAGTATTATTATCTTGAACCGGGCGTTGAAATTGATGAAGTTACGATAAAAGCCCCCCTGTTTTCTGAGAAACGAATGGGAGCAAACCTTACCGAAATTCCGGTGCAGGAGTTGAAAAAACTTCCGGCACTTGGTGGCGAGGTCGACCTGCTGCGTACCTACCAGCTTTTGCCGGGTGTGCAGGGTGGAAGCGAAGGAAAAACCGGGTTGCACGTTCGGGGCGGAGGACCGGGACAAAACCTTATTTTATTAGATGGATCGCCGTTATATTACGTCAATCACCTGGGTGGATTCTCATCTATTTTCGATCCCGAGGCCGTTAACAATTTCAAATTGTACAAAGGAGGTTTTCCTGCTCGTTACGGAGGCCGCCTGTCGTCGGTTCTGGATGTACAAATGAAGGAAGGCAATAAAAACAAAGATCAAACATTTATAAGCATCGGGACTATTTCGGGTCGTTTTAATATGCAGGGGCCATTGCAACAAGGCAAAGGTTCCTATTTCATTTCCGTACGGCGCATGTGGCTCGATTTGCTAACACGTCCATTTTCTTTCGCTGCTTTCGACAAGGCTTCGTTCGGCTATAGCTTTTACGATGTAAACGCTAAAGCAACACTACAATTATCAGAAAAAGACAAACTGTTTTTAAGCCTGTATTCCGGCGACGATAAACTGGTATTTAGCTATCGGGAGAAGGTATTAGGAACTGGTGAAAAAGCAAAACAAAAGGTAAAATGGGGAAACCTACTTGCTGTTGCACGTCTGAATCATACGTTTAAACCGGGCCTCATCAACAACACAAAAGTGTCGTTTACCAAGTACCGGTTTATCGACAAGGATTTGTACAAGAACAAATCGGACAATACAAAGTACAACTCGGCATTTAAAAGCCGTATTTACGACTGGGCTGTTAACAACGATGTTGAGTTTCAGCCGGGGAATGCGTATAAAATGCTGGCCGGTGCCGGTGCCACTTTTCATTTTTTCATGCCGGGAAAAACAAGGGCCAGCAACATAAACGAAGGCGAAACATACATCGACAGCACTTATGGAAGTACTTCGTTAAATGCTTTTGAAAGCCAGGCTTATATCGAAAACATATTCTCGTTCAAGCATTTGAATTTTAACCTTGGTGCGCGCCTCAGTCATTTTTTGGTTGACGGCAAAAATTACTTTTATGCTGAACCGCGTCTGTCACTTGGTATTCCCATCACCCCATCAACATTGGTAAAAGCATCGTACACTCAAATGCACCAGTATGTTAATATGCTTTCGAATCCAACAGCAGGTTTCGAAACCGATTTCTGGGTTCCGGCAACCGAAAAAGTTCCGCCAAGCGGCTCGCGACAATTCGCCGTTGGTATTGAAAAAAATACCACAAAATTTGAAGCCGGAATTGAAGCGTATTACAAAAAGCTAAACAACCTGGTTACTTTTAAAGAAGGAGAAGTTTTCCAGGGAAATGCAACCGACTGGCAAGACCGTGTTGCCATTAACGGAACAGGAACCTCGGAAGGCATAGAATTTTTTGCCCGAAAGAAAACCGGAAAAATAACCGGCTGGGTGAGTTATACACTGGCAAAATCAGACCGGCAATTTGACGAAATTAACTTCGGCGAAACCTACCCGTTTAAATACGATCGCCGACACGATGTAAGCGTGGTGGTAAGTGTCCCAATAAACGAAGAGTGGAATTTTTCGAGTACCTGGGTTTATGGTTCGGGCTACCCCATCACACTTGCTTTGGGAAAAATGAATACCATTGAAATGAATGATATCCCAAATGGTTCGGATAACTACTATCAGTTTGATGAATATGGCGAATATTATGGGGCTAAAAATTCGTTTAACATGCAAAGTTACCACCGCCTCGACATTGGTTTTACCAGAACGCGAGAAAGTTATGGAGTAGAGCGCACATTAACCATTGGAATTTACAATGTGTACAACCGAAAAAATCCGTATTACTACTTTTACAAACAACGAAAACCCTGGCGTGGCGATTATACAACCGAACTTTACAAGAGTAGTTTTTTACCTTTTTTGCCGGCTATTAGTTATAGTTGGAGGTTTTAAAACGATGTGATTACCATTCAGAAAAATTCGTAACTCATTCACCAGATGTTCTTTGCGCTCATATCGGAGTTGTTTTCACTGCCCTTCGTAATGTTTTCACTACCTCGCGAGATGTTTTCATTAACCGCAGAGTTCAATTCACTAAGCCCCGAGATCTTTTCACTCATCGCCGGGTTCAATTCACTGCTTCGGGTGTTGTTTTCATCAATTGTTATGATGTTTTCATTTACCGTGGAGATCAATGCATCAACGCTGGAGTTGTTTTCATTACCCCTTGTGTTAAATTCACGAACTCCCGACTTCAATGCACTCCCTTGTGGGTTAATTCCACTTATTCCAGTGTTCTATTCAATAATTTGCGTGATATTTTCGCTATCTGTCAGGTATTATCGTTTAATCAGCCGCACCATCCGCAACCCGGTATCCATAAAAACAATTCGTGGATTACCGAATTGGGGAGCAGCAACTCCCCTTTCCACAAAACGTTACAAAGAGATGAATGACGGTGACCCTACAGCACTCTCGACAACTACAAGGTCTAAATACGATGATACAACAATAACTCAAACAACGAAAACCACAATTTCAGATGAAGATGATGAAGCAGGAGAAGCGCTGGTTCAGTATTGCGATGAAACTTCTCTCGAAGGAAATGAATATAATACCGGAATAAATGAACTACCCCGCCGCAGAGCAGACGGGGAATCAATAAGGAATTCTTCTTTTAATCGCCCCGAGGGCGGGGAATATAACCCAAAAGATCCCTCGGCTATGCTCGGGATCAGTTCGGCTTGGTAATTTCAGTTCACGTTGTTCCTGAAACCACAGTCTCACTGATTAAACAGCACCTACAAATTCAAGCCGGGCGAATTTCACCAATTCGCTGCCGGGCTGGGTTTCGGATTGATACCTTATTCAGGTGAAGATGCTTTTTTTTCAGTGCCTGTGGCTTTAGAAATTTTTCCGTTGCAATCGTTTAAAAGGCTTTCGCTGGTTATTGAACTTGCCCCGGAAGTTTATTTTAATGATGACGTTGTTGGCCTGAGGCATTTATGGGGAATTCGGTATTCTTTCAACAAGTAGTTCTTTATTCTTTAAAAAGGATGTAATCTTTCTAAAGAGATGATATCCTTGGTAACTCTTACAAACAATTAAAACATGAAACAGATTACAATAATGTTCTGTCTGCTATTATTATCTTTAGGCAATGATTCGATTAGCCAATATACTTCTTTTACTGTGCATTTGCTTCACTGCTATCGCACAGAAAGATGAACTGTTCATTTCAGACAAAATAGCGCTTGAAGAAAGCCGGAATTTTCTGTTGAAATCGAATTTTGTTGAAAGCCGGAACAACACACTTACTGATTTTATATACCAACGAATGGAGTGGCAGGTAGATCCGGCAGTTAGGTACATTTCGGGCAACGTGACCTCCTATTTTAAAAGCCAAACAGAATTACTGAATAGTATTGAATTTGATTTAAGCGATTCATTAACTGTTGACTCTGTTTTCACAGGAAATAGCAAAGCAATTTTCACACATCAGGATAATAAAATTAGTATTGAACTGACTGATCCTCTTTCGAACGATCAACTCGATTCTGTTTCGATTTTTTACCACGGAACTCCTCCCAAATCGGGCTTTGGCTCGTTTGAAACCAGCAGCCACGGCACGGAATTCACTCCTGTTCTGTGGACACTCTCGGAGCCATACGGCGCAATGGAGTGGTGGCCCTGCAAACAATCGTTGGCCGATAAAATCGATTCGATAGATATAATTGTTACAACGCCGGAACAATACAAAACGGCAAGCAACGGAATTTTAGTTTCTGAGCAGCTGAACGACACCACCAGAATCATGCACTGGCAACACCGTTTTCCCATTGCCACGTACCTGGTTGCCATTGCTGTAACCGATTACAAGCGCTATTCTGATTATCTGGAAAAAGAAAATGGCGATACAATTGAAATTCTAAATTACGTATATCCCGAGGATTTTGAAGATGCACAGAGGAAAACACCGATAACTGCTGAAATTATGCAGCTGTATGAAAACCTGATAGGAGAATATCCTTTTGCTGCCGAAAAATACGGCCATGCACAGTTCGGCTGGAGCGGCGGCATGGAGCATCAAACCATGAGTTTTATGGGAAGTTTTGGCTTCGGACTGATTGCGCACGAGCTGGCGCACCAGTGGTTTGGCGATTATATAACAATGGGATCGTGGCAAGACATTTGGCTTAACGAAGGTTTTGCGACCTATTTAACCGGGCTTTCATACGAAAACATTGAAACCGAATGGTGGCCGGTATGGAAACAGGTGTATTCTGATCAAGTAAAAGAGGAACCCGGTGGAGCAGTATATGTTACCGACACCACTTCTGTTGAGCGCCTTTTCAGTAGCCGCCTGTCGTATGCAAAAGGTGCTTATCTTTTGCACATGTTACGCTGGGTAATTGGTGAAGATGCCTTTTTCCAGGGGCTTAAAAATTATTTCGAAGATCCCGCAATTGCCAATGGTTTTGCCCGATCGGAGGACGTTATATCACATTTTGAACAGGCTGCAGATACCAGTTTAACAGGGTTCTTTAACGACTGGCTTTACGGCGAAGGTTATCCCATTTACTCGGCCAGTTTTAAACCAACCGATTACGGAAAAACATTAATAACGCTAAGTCAGTCCACTACTCATGAATCAGTCGATTTTTTCGGAATGCCGGTGCCTGTGCGCTTGTACAATGCAGGCCGAACCGATTCTCTAAATGCCAGGCTTGAACATACCAATAATCAACAACAATTTATCTTAGAAACCGATTTCCATATTGCAGAGCTGGTCATCGATCCGGATCTTTGGTTGCTTTCAGAAACCGAAGAGGTTGTTGGGGTCACGGATGAACTCAGTACACATTCGATCAAAATATTTCCGAACCCGGCCACTACCGAAATTACCTTGGTTGTTCCAACAGCGATTCATATCTCCCACATCCGGATTATTGATATGGCGGGGATTGAAGTAAAACATCTCAATGCCTATAAACCAATCATAAATATCTCCGATCTTCCAGTAGGAACGTATGTGTTAAATGCCGAACATTCCTCCGGAATTTTCAGCAGTAAGTTTGTAAAACACTAAAAGCTACCAGTTAAATTTTATGGTTTGAACCAGATCGGGATGCAAACTTAATGGCACCGGACTAATTCCGGCAACACTTTCCACCAGTTGCTTTTCTTCCTTGGTATAATTTTTTGCAGGAAAAGTAAATTCTACAATTACCTCTGCCACACGCCGCGGATCAGAAGCCATAATTTTTGTTACATCAACCTGTGTACCTTCAATATCGATGCCATTATCGCGGGCTTTAATTCCCATGATAGTCATTATACAACTTCCCAGAGCCGTTGCCAGCAAGTCGGTTGGCGAGAAATACTCTCCTTTACCCCGGTTGTCGGTTGGCGCATCGGTTATCACTTTATTGCCCGATTGCAGGTGCTCATTTTCGGTGCGTAATTCGCCCAGATAAATTGTTTTTATTGTTGTCATACCAAATCATTTTGTGCTGTTTAAAGGTATAGCATTTAAAACAATCCTTATTTTACGGCTACAGTTTCGTTCGTTTTTCCTACTTTCGTGTTACGAATTTTAAAATTAGTAATACCATGACCGTTTCGAGGTTTGGCGTTTCGTTGGATGAAGAACTCCTTGAAGCTCTCGATAAATATGTTGAGGACAATGCTTTTGCTAACCGCTCAAGAGCAATCCGGCATCTTATAGAAAAGAACCTGGTGGAAGAAAAGTGGAAATGTGATAACATTGTGGCCGGAGCCGTGATCATCGTTTTCAATCACAAGAAAAAGGAAATACTTAAAAAATCTTCTGAAATTCAATTCGAACACAAGGAGTTTATTCTTTCCTCTCAGGGCTTTCATTTAAATGAGAAAAACTATATGGAAATTATTGCGGTGAAAGGCCCATCGCGAAAACTTACTGAAATTTCAGATCTGCTGATTAGTCTGAAAGGAATAGAGCACGGAAAATTGGTTATGAGTAAAGCGGAATAAAAAAATTTGATCAATTGGTAACACGTTTAAACTAATACGTAACACAATAAATTATAATAATGCGAATATTTACCTTCATTTTTCTCATCATTCTATCTGCCCATGGAATTGGCCGGGCACAAATGCACTTTGCAACCAACGACACCATAACCATCAACGAAGTGGTGGTTACCGGAACACAGGTTCAGGTAAACCGCAACAATGTTCCGATGTCCGTTTCGGTGGTTAACCGCACCCAAATTCAGGAAAGCGACGAGTCGGCATTGCTTCCGATTTTAAATGGCCGGGTGCCGGGTTTGTTTGTTACCGAGCGGGGCGTAACCGGTTTTGGCGTTGCTGCCGGATCAGCAGGACAGATTTCCATCAGGGGAATTGGCGGAAGTCCGACAACCGGTGTTTTAATGCTTATTGACGGGCACCCGCAATTTATGGGAATTATGGGGCATCCACTTCCTGATTCGTATGTAGCTTCGGATGTTGAACGCGTGGAAGTTATTCGCGGACCAGCATCCATTCTCTACGGATCGAATGCTATGGGTGGCGTTATAAATATTATCACAAAAAAACAAGATGCGGATGGTTTTAATGGCAACGCACGCATATCTTACGGATCGTATAACACACAAAAATACATGGGCTCGGTTGGTTATAAAAAGGATAAGTTCAGCGTGTTTATTTCAGCAAATCACGACCAGACTGATGGCCACCGCCCCAATTCTGATTTTAAAATTACCAATGGCTATCTGAAACTTGGGTACGAAATCAGCAAGCATTTTGATGCAGCAGCCGATTTTAGTGTGGCCGCTTTCGATGCTTCAGATCCCGGCCCCGATACACTTAACGCTACGCCCGGACAAACGATTGACATTTTGCGTGGATACGGATCATTTTCGCTGCGTAACAATTTTGACAAGGCATCGGGCGCAGTTAAGTTCTTTTATAATTTTGGAGAGCATAAAATTACGGATGGATTTCATTCAAACGACCATAATTATGGATTGAATTTGTATGAATCGTTCGAACTTTTTGAGGGCAATAATCTTACTGCCGGAATGGATCTGATGAATTATGGGGGTAAAGCAGAAAACAAATTTGCAATGGGTGGAAAGGGACTGACTTTTGCCGATACCACTATTACCGAAGTTGGTGCTTACTTATTTACTCAACAAAGCATTGGTGAGAAACTGATAATAAATGCCGGAATTCGTTACCATAATCACAGCGAATATGGTTCGGTTTGGATTCCTTCAGTTGGCTTCTCCAATTCATTTTCGCCATCAACAACCTGGAAGGGGACCATCTCAAAAGGCTTTAGAAGCCCTACAATGCGCGAATTATTTATGTGGGGACCAAATCCCAATCTCAACCCGGAAACGATCTGGAATTACGAAACAGGCATCATTCAAGCGTTTTTCGATCGTAGAATGCAGATTGAACTAACAGCTTTTTTGGTTAAAGGCGATAACTTGATTGTAAATACAGGTCAACCAAACGGCTTCCAAAATACCGGAGAGGTTTCCAATAAGGGAATAGAATTCTCGCTGGATGCTTCACCAACTAAACAACTTACAGTTAATGCAACTTACAGTTACACCAATATGAAAAATCCGGTTTATGCTACGCCGGAACATCATCTTTTCTTAAATGCTTCCTACCGTATAAAGAAACTTTTATTGGTGGCCAATATGCAGCATGTTTCGGGGCTGGATAACGATCCAACAGCAGTTACCAACCTTGAAAGTTACTCCTTATTAAATGCCAAGGCCAGCTACAACCTGACAAGAAATGTAAAACTTTATGTTAGTGGAGAGAATCTGTTAAGCACCAACTACGCGGTGAACCGATATTATACCATGCCGGAGATTACGGTATTTGGCGGATTGAATTTAACGTTCTGAAAAGATAATAATGAACTGCGCGAGTATTAAACTTTATTCTTGAATACCGCGTCGGCCACCAAGATCATCGCGGAAAGAAGTTCTTACGCAACGGAAACCGATGTATGATTTTGCCGTATCCTGGTATTCAAATGTACGTGTACCCGACTGAATGTAATAAGCTATGTCTTTCCACGATCCACCACGTACTACTTTACGTTTCATAACCGCAGGATCATCGGGGCGGGCATTGTACTGAATTTCCGGGTTATAATCGTCGATAGCATTGTAGCCTGCTTCATAAAAAGCTGTTGAAGTCCATTCGGCAACATTCCCGGCCATATCGTAAACACCGTATGGATTAGGATCGAATTGCCCCACTTTCATGGTTGTTGTGGTAGTTGGACTATCGGCAACATAATTTCCACGTAAGGGCTTAAAATTAGCTACAAAACACCCGTCTACATTTCGGGTATAATAACTTCCCCAGGGGTACATATTGTTGTGCATTCCTCCACGTGCAGCAATTTCCCATTCGCTTTCTGTTGGCAGGCGGTAATCGTGTGCAGGCGCTTCATTAAAACGGTCTACCGAAAATTCTTTCAAACTGTTGCGCCAGTTACAAAATGCTCTTGACTGATCCCAGGTTATTCCAACAACCGGATAATCGTCGAATCCAACATGCGAAAAATATTTCATGGTGAAAGGCTCGTTGTAGGTGTAGGCAAAATCCCTAATCCAGCAAAGAGTATCAGGATACACCGGTACTGACTCACGCATTAAAAACGAACTGCGGTTTTCAATTGGCACTAGTTCTCCATCCGAATTTATAACGGAACCTTCATAACGCTGGGTTTCGTAATTATAAGCATTACTGCGTTTTGCCGCCTGTTTATAATCTACCCAATAGTATTCGTAAACCAATTTACGGGCATCAACTTCCTTTTTATAAGCAAAGCGCTCATTTTCCGGAACGTATAATTCATCCATGGCCATTTGATACTCAGGGTCGTCCCATTCAATTCGTTCTTCCCAGTTAATTTTTGGCTCTTCAAGCGGAGCTCCGTATTTATCTTCCGTTATCAGGAAATCCGTATAGGTTTGACCAAGCAGCTCTCGTGCTTTTTTATCGCGTACCCAATACACAAACTGACGGTATTCATCATTTGTAATTTCGGTGTCGTCAATCCAAAAAGCTTCTGTTGATACTGTACGGTTTTCGGTTTGGGCGTATAACTCATCGTCATTAGCTCCGAGGTTGTAGGAACCCCTCTCAATATAAACCATCCCGAAAGGCGTTGGCTCAAACCATTTTTCACTTGTTCCTTTACCCAAAGTAAGGTACTTGTTGCTTTCGTTCCTGCACGAGGCCAGAAAAAGCGTAAGTATAAACAAGTATGTAATGGTTTTTCTCATCAAGTATATATTCGATACTACCTTAATAAACGCCTTGTCAATTTTAAAATTGTTTCAAAAAAAAGCCTTATGACAACACATAAGGCTTTTTTTATGCTTGTTATCGAATTAATATTCCCAAAGATCTTGTTCAAAACTAAAGATCTCGTCTTCAATTCTTTTTGATTCCAACATCGCTTCTTTTCCTATCAGGTATGAACTAATGTCGCGATTATTGTAAATGTTAGATTCTTTTACGATATAGCTATTGAACATTCGTTTTATGAACAAGTCGTCGTAAGATTGCTGACGTGCTTCGTTGTAAGGATTTTGAACCAAATTCGTTGCCAACAAAGGTCGTGCTTCAGGATAATAGATCCAAAATACCTTCTGACGCTGAACTTCTCCTGAAGTATCCCCATCACGCACGTATTCACGAATTGGGCAAATTCCCAGAATACGCACATTTAATGATGATGTTTGCTTATCGAAATACCACTGTTCTTTGATCATGAATTGCTTGATCTCGTTTGGACGAATTTCGCCCTGAACCTGAACTTGTGTACGTTCACCGGTATCAAAATCGATTTTCTCTTCTGTTGTAGCTTCGGCTCCAAACCTGGCTTTTACCTGTGCATAGCTCATCGGGATTTTAAAATCGTCATCAGCCTGTGCATCATAAGGAGTAAGTTGTCCGTTATCAATCCCTTTCAGCAATAACGATATCAGATTTGTACGATCAGCAACCGGTATAGTCGGGTAATAAAGCGGAATATTCATCTTTTCCCGCAGATCGATTACACGCCAAAGTGTTTTCTGCCAGAAAACATCCGCCTCACGTACCGATACCAATGGCATTGGCTTTTTCTCGTAAATATCGTTTTGTTTATATGCTCCGTTTACGATTTGGGCGTCGGCACTCTTATGCACGGCACCTAAAACAATAACAAGCATTCCAATATAAACAACTATCTTCTTCATAATTTCTTATTTTATTGTAAATGATATTGGGTTAAGGTCTCTGATTGTACCATCATCACCTCTTGCCTTAATATCTCCGATATAAACATGACTATTAATGTTCACATTCTCCATTGCTCTTTTCTGTTCGGCAGTAAACCGGTTTGAATTTGATGGATAACGATTAATATAGCCCCCTTGCCCGGTTGTTTCCATTGTAAACTGAGTAACAGTGTAACCAAATTCAAAATCGAAATCTTCCAATACCGCCAAAATTCCATCTTGTATACTCAATACTTCTTTACGAATCTCTCCACCCGCTTGTCCATTAATTTGCGCTACCGGATCGGGAACACGTTTAACGCGCCAATCTGTTGTACCAATCAAACGTCGGCTACCATTAATTGTTGCGTAAACACTAACTTTCGTTTGACGTCCCATTTCATCCAGTTCGGTTGGTTCAATCATATAAGAATCGCCTTGCTTTGTTACGTTACCATTGGTCATTTGGACTTGCAGGTCTTCATTTGGAATTGCTCCGCCACCCACATCGAATGGATTTTTCAGCCCTTTGTAAAACACATTCATTTTTGTGGCTGACATGGTTACAGTTGGTTCCGATACCTGGTATTCCTGCTCAAATGGATAGCTTTTTATAATTCCTCCCGGCGTTTTATATTTTATTAAACCACTCCAGGTGAATTTACCGGCCTCACTCGTATTTCCAATATAAGTTGCCTTTCCATCTTCTACTTCAACCTCACGACCATTAATCAAAATTTCGGGTTGTTGCGTTGTATCTTCAGCAGCAAGGAAAACTTCAGCTCTGTATTCATCACCCATTAAAACAACATTTGAATTGGCGATAACGCGAGCTCCTAAACGGTTAAATTTAAATGAGCCTTCATCAATTTCGGCATACAAGTATTTTGCTACGTAAGCTTCAGAGTTTTTGACATCAATTTGAATTTTGGATAACAATGTCATAACAGCAATTAAAGGCTTATCTTCAAAGTGCTCTGACTCCCAAGTTTTATAGTTGCCCTCTCCTTTTGCCCCTTCTTCAGGATCATCAGTATTAAGCTCACTTAATATGGTCTCACGAAGCTCACTATCATCCTCACTGATTAATGAAGAAAGAAACGAACGATATTCGTTAATTTCATTTTTAAGATCAGTTGCTCTTTTTTGGGTTATCATCAATTCTGATGGTCCGTTCAAGTCATCCTTTTTTGCAACTTCAACAACTGATCCGTCGAGTTTTGTATGATAAAATCCTTCTTCATACATCGGATTGTCTTCATCTACCGGCTTCTCTCCGGAGTAAGCTACTACCTCGTCTTTTAATGCCGAGACATAGGTGATCATTTCCTCCGATTTATTCTTGAGCTGATCGGCTTTTTCTTTCCATTCTCCAACTTTCGTTGGATTTTCAATATAAGCTTGCTCAAACGATGAATAAATCTGCTCGTTCTGCATGTCCACTGCCTCGAGCGTTTGCAGCAAACTACTGTCTACCACGCGAAACGCTTCAAGTACCTCAGCCGCAACGTTAAGTGCTAACATTGCGGTGAGTACAATGTACATCATATTTATCATTTTTTGCCTCGGTGTTTCCGGACAATTCTTTGCACCCATACGCTTAAGACTTTACTTTTTATAGCTCATTGCACCCAACATATTGCCATAAATTTTATTTAAGGCTTCAAGGTTTTTGTTGAGTGATTCAGCATTTTCTTTATACTTTTTCAATTCATCGACTGAAGAGCTTAGGATGCTATTCATTTGAGTAAGATCCTGATTAAACTTCTGGTTGGCTTTGAATTGATCCTGAGTATCTTTTAATTGGTTTTCGAAATTGCTGTTCAGGCTATCTAAATTTTTATTAAGTCTTTCCAGGTTCCCCGAATATTGTTTTGAACTACTTCCAATATTCTCCAATTCTCCCGATATAACATCCGATGACTTTTGATAAACAGCGGACAGATTTTTTCCGGTTTCAGCAAGTTGATTGGACGCAACAGAATATGAATCGATTAAGGTGTCCACCGAACTATTGATCGATTCGTTTGCCTTGTTACTGATTTGTGCAAACGAATTCATAGATTCAGAGGCTGATCCCAGGTTTTTAACATACATATCAGTGGCAAGTGTTGCCGAAGATATATCGCTAATTCCCTTTGCAGTATTGCTTAATTCAGCTAATCCTTTTCCAACCCGATCCATTAACTCCGGAGTAAGTTCTGAGCTACCAAAAAGTGTTTCAAGACCATTGTTCTTGTTGGTTTTGAACTCTTTCATTTCCTCCAGCTCATAATCTTCATTTAGTTCCGGATAAACCTTTTCCCATTCGGGGATATTAGGTTGTGGCTCGAATGCTGAGAGGAAGAAGATAAACGCCTCCGTTAGCAATCCTACGGTTAATAACTCGCTGGAACCTTTCCAATGTTCAAGTTTGAACAAGGCTCCAACCATAACGACTGCCGCTCCCCATCCATAAACATAACCCATGAATGTTTTCCAGCGCTTAGTTTTAAATAGTTCTCCCAGATTCATATCGTTTAGTATAAAGTTTTGATAATAGTACTAAAATTCTTCGCCAAATGTAGAGCGAACACATCGGAAACCAATGTATGATTTGGTTGTGTCCTGATATTCGTAGTTTCGGTTTGACACCTGCACAAACTGAGCAATATCTTTCCACGAACCACCTCTAATCACTTTACGCTTCATTACGGGAGGATCATCCTTGCGGGCATTGTATGTAAAAGTTGGGTTTAAATCACTGAAATAATTATATCCTGCTTCATCGTATGCGGTACTTGTCCATTCCGAAACGTTACCGGACATATCGTATAGTCCGTAGTCGTTTGGATCGTAACTTCCTACTTTTATGGTTGCTATCGAACCATCTTCTACATAATTACCACGCAATGGCTTGAAGTTAGCTAAAAATACACCGTCTTCATCGCGGGTGTAATAACCACCCCAAGGATACATCGAGAAATCTTTACCTCCTCTGGCCGCATACTCCCACTCTACTTCGGTAGGTAAACGATAAGCCATCAAAGTTGGCTCGCCTCTTTCTGACAGGTAATCAGATTGAATTTTTGTTCGCCAGTTACAGAAAGCATTAACTTGTTTCCAGGTTACTCCCACTACCGGATATTCGTCGAATCCCGGATGCCAGAAATAACGTGTTGCCAGGGGTTCGTTGTATGAATAGGTAAAATCTCTGATCCAACAAAGTGTATCAGGATAAACATGAACCTGATCTTGCATCATAAACGATGAACGGTTTTCTATTGGCACCAAATCACCTTCAATATTGTACACGTTACCTTCGTAACGTTGTGTTTCGTAGTTAAAACTGTTACTTCTTTTGGCCGCCTGATTCAAATCTACCCACCAATATTCGTATACCAGTTTACGGGTATCAATGCTCTTTTTGCCAAAAAAACGTTCGTTCTCAGGAATATACATATCTTCCATGGCCATTTGCATATCAGGGTCTTCCCAATCTATCTTTTCGTCCCAGTTGATTTGTGGAGGATCGATGATATTCCCATCCCTGTCTTCTGTGATCAGGAATTCAGGATACTGGTCGCCTAACATACGACGTGCCATCGATTCCTTTACATAGTCAACAAACTGGCGATATTCATTATTGGTAATCTCGGTGTCGTCCATCCAAAATGGCTCTTGCGATACCGTTCTTGTTGGAACACCGGCCCTACTTGCGTCCTCATCGCTTGGCCCGATATTGAAACTCCCTCTACGAACATATACCATTCCCAGTGGTTGTGTTTCTTTAAATCGCTGCCTTCGTTGTACTCCTGTCAACTCTCCGTTTCCTCCCGAGCCACCACCAAAGCAGCCGGATAGGATAAGTGCAAGCAAGAATACAGTTGCAATTGAAAGTAGTTTTTTCATAATGTGTCTTTTATACTTTTCGAGCTCTGATTGGTCGTTAAAAATAAGTAGAAACAATGAAATAATAAAATATTAATTCTGTTCCTTATCTTATTTACTTTAAACATATTTTACAAAAATCTAATACTCTTGTATTTTTGGTTACGATTTCTCTCTAAATCAATCGAATAACTTACAAAAAATTCGTTCGAGGCAAATCCATTGCTTTTTATTGCCGATGTTACTAAATCGAACGAATATCCAATTCGCATTCCATTAAACAGTTCCATTCCCATAAGTAGTGCTACCGCGTCCTGCACTCTGTACGATATTCCTCCCCAGAATTTATCGTTATAGACCACGTTTGCGTTCAAATCGATCTGCCACGAAGCCAAATCTGACTTTAGCAAGAACGACGGCCGCACCTCAAATAACGGATCGGATAGTTTAATATTGTATCCGCCAGTAAAATAATAGTGTCGAGCCAAAAAATCAACCGCTACATCGTCGTACATTACTTCTCCCTGATTGATATGTGTTGCCGAAAACCCGGCATAATATTTATTGGTGTACAAATAAGCACCAAAACCTACATCGAATGTAATCTGGCTGGCTTCTTCATTTGGAACAGAAGGATCTGATTCAGCCGGTGTATACATCTCTCCCTGCGGCACGTCCCATTCAGGACTAATGTTAAAATTAAAAATTCCGGGGGAAATACCAAGTCCTAACGTTCCTAATGCGGTTGTTACCTTGTATGAATAATTTAAGTTCACCCACGTATTTTTATAAAACCCCCATTCATCGCTAATCACGTTTACTCCAATCCCTCCTGGAGAACCAAAAGCATTAATTGCTGCATCAACGCTAAAAACCAGTGTTTTTGGGGCTCCTTCGAATCCCGACCACTGATAACGGTTTAACAATATGCCATTAATTGCATCTTCAGCACCGGCATACCCTGGGTTTACACCCAACTTATAAAACATATTATTGGTGTACTGAGGATCTTGCTGACCGTGAGTAACTATTGTAACCGACATTATAATAAATAAAAAAGATACAGCCTTTCTCATACTTCTCTTTTCATAGGGCAATTTAGCCTTTTCTCTGCTGTGGCAAAGAAACAAAATATAGTTGTTTGTAACAATCAACTGTTAACAAGGTATGCAAAGAACGGTTATAAAGGGGTATTATTTTAATATTTCATCGGTTTTTTGCACATATTTCAACCATAACTCAGGAATTTCGTTGCCACTGGCTGCTTCATAATCCTTTTCTGAACAGGCAAAATATAAGGTTTCGTTATTTATGGCTTGAACCTGAACCCACAACTGCCCGGTATCTTCGTTTTTGCAAAATACCAGAGGCCCTGATAATTCTGGTATTTCCACACTAAAGGTGGAGAAACCATCGCCCTGCTCCGGTTTTCGCTTGTCTCTTATTAAGTAGCCCTGAACAAAATACCAAACCAGTTGTGCTGCCAGATTTACGGACAACTCCACCGTTTCCGAATCAATATTTAATCCAAATAATCCGAATACTTTCATTCGGTTACTTGCTCCGGCGTATTTCATTAACTGGCAGGCTTCGTCGGCATATAAACCATTCGGAAGATTTAAACTATTTGCTGTTTCGGAATACTTAAAAGCCGCCATATCAAAAGTTAAAAAGTCACTGTTTCGGAGAACGGGTTCAGCACCACTTAAATTATCTCGTAATTTCCCCAGCCGCAAATGAGCATTAATTCCCTTGGTCTTCTCAAAATAAATATCGGGAACATAATGACTTTGATAAGCCAGCAAGCTAAACTGAAAAAGATCGGGCATGGTTTTAAAAACCTGCGATAAGTAATTTGTTGAGCTTAACGATTCAACACCCTTTTTAACATCTAAAAAGGCATCAACAGCAGTTAACGAGAAAAAAGGATCAGACCTGAAAGCCTGACAAACACCGTAGCTGTAATCCTGGCTTCCTCCTAAAATAATGGTTACAATGTCTAATTCATTCAAATAATCAACCACATCGCGCAGTGCCAGATAGTTCCCCTTGTGACTGGTTGATGCTTTTAAATTACCAAGATCGACAATGTTTAGTTTCCGAACATCTGCTAAACGATAAAATGCCTTACGCAATTTATCTGGTGTTGCCGTTCTTTCAAAATCATCGTGCCCACTGTTAAACGGAACACCAACAATGGCCAGCTCAATGTTTTTCAAACGGCCTTCCTGAAGTTTATGCGTATTCTTTTCAATGGTGCCACCCATCGAATATTTCCAGGCAAAAGGCACATTGTCGACATACTGCGAAAAATCAACCGCATCAAAGTAGGGAAACAAATTCATTTTTTTTGCTTTTAAAAATAAAGGCAAATGATCAAATCACCTGCCTTTATTCTTTATTTTTTTCTACCACGTCGGTTTTTAGGCTCCGGAGCCGATTCAATGATCTTTATACAATCATCGTAAGTTAGCTCCTCAGCCTTTGTTGTTTTTGGTATCTTATAATTTTTCTTTTTATGCTTTATGTAGGGTCCCCATCTGCCATTAAGCACCTGAAGTTCTGCATCTTCATCAAATATCTTAATAACTGCTTTACGATCTTTTTCACGTTTGGCTTCAATCAATTCAATCGCCCTGTCGAGCTTTACCGAATATGGATCATCTTCTTTTCCGAGCGAAACAAATTTATTATCGTGACGCACATACGGACCAAAGCGACCAATAGCAACGGTTACCTTTTTGTCTTCGTATTCACCCAGCTCGCGCGGAAGTTTAAATAAATCAAGTGCTTCTTCCAACGTAATTGTTTCGATATGCTGACCGGTACGCAAGCTTGAGAACTGTGGTTTCTCAGTATCTTCTTCCTGCGAAGTTTCACCAAGTTGAGCCAACGGGCCATAACGTCCGATTTTTACCGAAACTTGTTTTCCCGTTTTTGGATCGACACCCAGAATACGTTCTCCTTTTGAGCGCTCTGCATTTTCAAGGGCGTGCTCCACTTTGCCATGAAACGGCTGATAAAATTTATCGATCATCTCGTTCCACACTCTTTTCCCATCGGCAATATCATCAAATTCTTTTTCAACATTTGCGGTAAAGTTGTAATCCATTATCTCATCGAAATTATCCATGAGAAAATCGTTAACAACAATACCAATATCGGTTGGGAACAGTTTATTTTTTTCAGCACCGGTAATCTCGGTCTTTTCTTCCTCTTTAATTTTTCCGTCTTTTAGCGTAAGAACGTTATAATTCCGTTCCACTCCGGGACGCTCCTCTTTTACAACGTAGTTTCTGTTCTGAACCGTTGTAATGGTTGGCGCATAGGTTGACGGACGGCCAATACCCAGCTCTTCAAGACGTTTAACCAACGATGCTTCAGTAAAACGCGGCGGACGTTGCGAAAAACGCTGTGTTGAAATTACCGACGTCATCTCTAGAGGATCGTTTACATGCACAGGCGGAATAAGCGATTGCCCACTTCCGTTTGTATTTTCATCGTCGGTCGATTCAATGTAAACCTTCAGGAAACCATCGAAAACAATTACCTCACCGGTTGCCTGAAATTTCTCCGTTGCATTCGACACGTCGATTGTAACATTGGTACGTTCTAAAATTGCATCGGCCATTTGCGAAGCAATCGTGCGCTTCCAGATCAACTCGTACAAACGCTGCTCCTGCGACGATCCGTCAACCGTTTGGTTTTCCATATAGGTAGGACGAATAGCCTCGTGCGCTTCCTGGGCTCCTTTAGATTTATTTTTGAACTTCCTGATTTTCACATAGTTTTCACCATGAAGCTCTGTAATCTTTTGTTTCGAAGTATTTATAGCCAGCCCCGATAAGTTCACCGAGTCGGTACGCATGTAGGTAATCTTACCACTTTCATACAATCGCTGGGCAACCGCCATTGTTTGCGACACCGAAAATCCCAGCTTTCTACTGGCTTCCTGCTGCAAGGTAGATGTTGTAAATGGTTGCGCCGGCGATCGTTTCCCCGGTTTTTTTACCACATCGCTTACTTTAAAATCGGCAGTTTTGCACTTTTCGAGAAAATCATTAGCCTCATCGCGGGTTTTAAAACGTTTTGAAAGTTCTGCTTTTAATTCGGTGGTATTCCCTTTTTCATCCGACACTAAAAAGTATCCGTTTACACGAAACCAGGTTTCCGAGTTAAAATTGCGGATTTCGCGTTCGCGTTCAACAATTAAACGAACCGCTACCGATTGCACCCTTCCGGCACTTAACGATGGTTTAACTTTTTTCCACAAAACCGGCGACACCTCGAAACCCACAATGCGGTCTAACACGCGACGGGCCTGTTGCGCATTTACCAAATGCTGGTCAATATCTCTTGGATTTTCAACGGCACGCGTAATTGCATCTTTGGTAATTTCGTGAAAAACAATTCGTTTTATTTTATCATCTTTCAGCTTCAACACCTCTTTCAGGTGCCAGGCTATTGCCTCTCCCTCGCGGTCTTCATCGGAAGCCAGCCATACCGTTTCGGCCTCCTTTGCTAACTTTTTCAGTTCTGTTACTATTTTCTTCTTATCGGAAGAAACTTTATATCTGGGTTGATAATTGTTCTCAATATCAATCCCGAAGTCTTTCTTTTCCAGGTCTCTAACATGACCCATGCTTGAGGTCACCACGTATCCATCTCCAAGAAATCCTTCTATTGTTTTCGCCTTTGCAGGGGACTCGACTATAACCAGGTTTTTGTGCATATTCTTTCTAATCCGTTCTAAAAATTCTGCAAATTAAAGAAAATGATGAGCTAAGTTCAAAATTTAATGAGCTATTTTTTATTTTCTATTTAATTGAAAATGACGATTTTATTTTTTAAAAAATAAAATAATATCCAATTTCGAGGCGTTAATTAGCTTGTTGCCATAACAGAATGGTATATATTTGTTGCCACATTAAAATGAGTGAAATTCATGAGCGAAACAAAAAAAAGCTTTAAAACATACATCATTATTTTTTGGTCGATCGTTGCCCTGGGGCTCGTTTCGGCTTTTTTCCTTTTCTTCCTGATAGCCAAGGGGAACCTGGGTTTTATGCCAAGTTTTAAGGAGCTGGAAAACCCACAAAATATTCTGGCAACGGAGATCTATTTTGAAGATGGTCCTTCCATTGATAAATATTTCAATCAGGAGAACCGCAGCTACGTAAACTACGAGAATCTGCCTCCACATTTAATAAACGCGTTGATTGCAACAGAGGATGTTCGTTTTTACGATCATTCGGGAATTGATTTTCGTGGACTAATTCGTGTTGTAAAAGGAATTGTTATCGGCGATACCAGCTCAGGCGGCGGAAGTACTTTAAGTCAACAGTTGGCAAAAATGCTTTTTCCGCGCGATGGTTTTTCAAGTAGCCTGGAGTTGGTACTGCGAAAATTTAAAGAGTGGGTGATAGCAGTAAAACTTGAGCGCAGTTACACCAAGGAAGAGATTATTCTGATGTACCTGAACAAATACGATTACCTGAACAACGCCGTTGGAATTCGTTCGGCAGCCGATGTTTATTTTAATGCTCAGCCGGATTCGCTGAAGCTTCACCAGGCCGCTATGCTGGTTGGAATGGCTAAAAACTCTTCGCTTTATAACCCTATTCGTCGCCCCGGCATGGTATTACAACGCCGAAATGTAGTGCTGGCTCAGATGGAAAAATATGGCTACATCACTCCCGAAGTTGCCGATTCTGCTAAACTACTCCCACTCGATCTGGAATATAATAAAGTTGATTACAAACTCGGACCGGCACCATATTTCCGCGAATACCTGCGTTTAGCGCTGACAGCCAAAAAACCGGAGCGCGATAATTATGCCTCGTGGCAAGAGCAAAAATACATTGAAGATCTGGATGAATGGGAAAACAATCCGCTATATGGCTGGTGTAACAAAAACAAAAAAGCCAATGGCGAACCTTACAATATTTACACCGATGGTTTAAAGATATACACAACGCTCGACTCGCGCATGCAAAAATATGCGGTTGAAGCCGTTGAGCAACATTTGCGTTACGACCTGCAGCCCCTGTTCGATGGAAGCATGGAGGGGCTAAACAATCCTCCTTTTGCCAATAACATGGGCCGCGAAGAGGTGGAAAACCTATTGAACCGGGAAATCCGAAAAAGCGAACGTTACCGGGTAATGAATCTAGCTGGCAAGAGCTTTTCGGAGATTAAGGAAACGTTTAACGAACCCGTTGAGATGTCTGTTTTTGAATGGAGTGGCGAAGTAGACACCTTGATGACTCCGATGGATTCAATAAAACATTACCTGCGCTATTTCCGCTCCTCGTTTATGGCTATGGACACCGAATCGGGGAAAGTAAAAGCATACGTTGGCGGCCCCAACTACAAGCATTTTATGTACGACATGGTAAAAGGTGGAAAACGCCAGGTTGGCTCTACTGTTAAACCATTTTTGTACACGCTCGCTATGCAAAACGGACTAACACCTTGCACAAAAGTGCCGTATGTAAGTCAACAATTTCAACAATGGGACGGCAGTATTTACGAACCCAAAGATGCTGATGTTGATCCGGAAATGGACGGAAAAATGGTCACTCTTAAATGGGGCCTTGCCAACTCTAAAAACCGTATTTCGGCCTGGGTATTAAAGCAGTTTAATCCACAAGCTGTGGTTGATGTGATGAAACGCATGGGTATTTATAGCCCGATTGAAGCTGTAAACTCCATGTTTTTAGGTGTTTCGGATGTAACACTTTACGAAATGGTTGGAGCATTCAATACCTATGCCAATTTAGGAGTTTACACCAAACCGTATTTTGTAACCCGAATTGAAGATCGACATGGTAATGTAATTGCCCGTTTTAATCCTGAAAAACATGAAGCTATTGACGAAGAAACAGCTTATTTAATGTTGAATTTGTTGGAAGGAGTAATAAGCCCAGATGGTACCGGAGCTCGTTTGCGTGGTTCAAATCTTTGGCGCGAAAGAGTAACAAAAGAGTATGGCCAATTTACCATGCCAATTGCCGGAAAAACAGGAACCACACAAAACCACTCCGATGGTTGGTTTATTGGTACAACACCAAAACTTACTGCCGGTGTTTGGACAGGCGCTGATTTGCGAAGTATACATTTCCGCACCATTGGATCGGGGCAGGGTGCAAACATGGCGCTGCCAATTTGGGGTTATTTCTACAAAAAAGTTTTGGCCGACGAATCTATCGGATACAAAGAAAACAAGATGGAGTTCAAAAAACCTGCTGAATTTAACATTAACCTCGATTGCGATGAACTGGAGAAAAAGAATAGAACTCCGGAAGAATTCAACGATTTCTTTTAAACATTATAAAGTGATACCCTCACACAGAGTGAGGGTATCACTGACTTTTACATCTTACATCTTATTGATTTTTATCTTCTCAAACTGCAGCTCATCAAATGGCTTGCCTTCTCTCCACTTTTCAGGATAACCAACAGTTACAATGCTCAGCACTCTGAAGTTCTCACGGATATTTAGCAAATCCTGAATGTACTTTTCCGCCGAAATTGTTTCATCGTGCATACGTTTTCTAATTTGTACCCAGCAACTTCCCAAATCCAGTGATTGTGCGGTTAGTTGTAACAAAATAGAAGCTATGGAACAATCTTCCACCCAAACATCGTTAAGGGTTTCGTTGGCGCAAACAACAATGGCAAGCGGTGCCGTTGAAAGTGGTGCAACACCATGAGGCTTGCAGCTTTTTAGCTTCTCGATCAACATTTTGTCGTCAACAAAAATAAACTCCCAGGGATTGATATTTTTTGATGACGGCGAGCGTAAAGCAGCCTCTTTTAATAACTCTATTTTTTCGGGTTCGATCTTCTGATCGGTGTATTTACGAATGCTGCGTCGGTTTCTTAGTATTTCGATCATTGTTTTTTTTTGCAAAGCTAATAATACGCATAAAAAAATGGTACCTCAATCCGAAATGCCATTTTCATATTTTTAAATAGAATTAAATCTTGCGAATACTACTTCTTTTCAATACTCAACAGATATTCACTTTTTGGAGCATAATTTAAAATCAATTGATCCCCCTCGGCACAATGCTCAAACAATTCTTTATCAACGTCGAGCTTTATATCGTCAACTACAAACTCAAACTTTTCATTATAAGCCTTAGAAATGTTGCTGCCCAGTGCAGAGGCATGATAAATAGTTGACTTTGATTTGTTTCTCAAGGTTTTTATTACCTGAACTTTTTCATTGAATTGTAAATCCTGGTAATATTTGTAACACATCAGAAAACTTAGGAGCAACGAAATACTAAATGTTCCGACAACAATTAGACCTGCCATTTTTATATTTAATCCATTCGGATTCAAATCAAAGAATATCTCGTAAATCACTACTCCAATAATTGTCGACAGAACAAAAACGAGCAGTGATAAACTCATTCGCATTTTACATTGATTTCTCAAATTCCTCTTGTCGCCTTCAGTAAGGCCCCGATGCATTTGTTTGTTTTTGGCTTTCATTGTTTGTATAGGCTATTGCTATCGATAAAGATATAAACTTACATCATTTTAATGCCTGCAATTTTTCTGCTTCTGAACACCAATGAATTCTAGTAGCAGTTCAAGAACATATCCACAAAAAAATGGTACCTCAAAACGAGATACCATTTTCAATATTATGTAGTGATAGGCTCACTTCGAGTGAGTCCATCATGTGTTGAAAAGCTTACAATAATCCGCTGCGCTTTAGCAGTGCATCAACCTTTGGTTCCTGTCCGCGGAAACGTTTGTAAAGGATCATCGGGTGCTCTGTTCCTCCTTTTTCAAGAATGTTTTTGCGGAACGAGGCAGCCACTTCTTTATTGAACAAGCCTTTTTCTTTGAACACGCTAAATGCATCAGCATCCAGCACTTCGGCCCATTTGTAACCGTAATATCCTGCTGCATAACCACCGGCAAACAAATGCCCGAATTGTGTACTCATACAAACGCCATCGATTTCCGGGAAGATCTGCGTTTTCTTCCACGCACTTACTTCAAAGGCTTTTACATCGCCTTCAAAAGGTTTTTCAAGTGTATGCCATTGCATATCTAAATAACCAAAACTTAACTGGCGAATTGAAAGATAACCGGCCAGGTAATTTTGTGAGGCAACGATTTTCTGAACCAGCTCGGCAGGAATTGGCTCGCCGGTTTCGTAATGTTTGGCAAAACGATCGAGGAAGTCTTTTTCAACTGCCCAGTTTTCCATTATTTGCGATGGAAGCTCAACAAAGTCGCGGTATACGTTGGTTCCCGACAGACTTGAATAAGTTGATTTTGCCAGCATTCCGTGTAAAGCATGCCCAAATTCGTGCATTAATGTCTCCACCTCGCTAAACGTTAGCAGCGCGGGTTTGCTTGAAGTCGGACGGGTAAAGTTCATTACAATGGTTACATGCGGACGCGAATCAACGCCATTATCCATCCACTGGCCTTTAAAATCGTTCATCCAGGCGCCTCCACGTTTTCCGGGGCGCGGGTGAAAATCGGTGTAAAATACCGAAAGGAAAGTACCGTCGGCATCAAAAACTTCGTAGGCCGTAACCTCATCGTTGTAAACCGGAATGTCTTTATTTTCTTTAAAAGTTATGCCAAAAAGTTCGGTTGCCAGACCAAAAACACCGTCAACCACACTGCTTAATTCAAAATAAGGTTTCAGCATTTCATCGTTCAGATCAAACTTCTCCACCTTTAGCTTTTCGCTGTAATAGCTCCAGTCCCAAGGCATCAAATCGCCTTCAAAACCATTCTTGCGGGCATATGCTTCAATCTCTGCTTTTTCCTCTTTTGCCACTTTGTACGATGCTTCATACAAATCGTTAAGCAAGCCGTAAACACCATCGGCATTCATTGCCATTCGGCGCTCCAAAACGTAATCGGCGTAGTTTGTATAGCCCAAAAGCTTGGCCATTTCCAAACGCAACTCAGCAATACGTTTTACATTTTTCTGGTTATCAAACTCATCGCCTTTAAACGATTTGGTATTGTACGCCATGTACAGTTCTTTACGCAATTCACGGTTGTCGGCATATTTCATTACCGGCAAATAGCTAGGCATCGAAATATCGAAAATCCAACCTTCTTTGTCTTTTGCTTTTGCTTTTCCGGCAGCAGCTTCCAACGCGCCTTCCGGCATACCGGCCAGTTTGCTTTCGTCGGTGATATTGAGCTGGTAATTATTGGTTTCCTTTAATACGTTCTCACCAAAATCGAGACTTAATTTCGATAACTCGGTGCTGTACTCACGGAACTTCTCTTTATCGGCATCCGATAAATTTGCTCCGCTGCGAACAAAACCAATGTAGTTGTTCTCCAGAAGTGTTTCTTGCTCGGTGGTTAAATCCAGCTCGTCTTTTTTGTTGTAAACTGCTTTAATGCGTTCAAAAAGAACCGGATCTAACGAAATGTCGTTCTGAAAGGCAGTAAGCATTGGCGATACTTCTTGTGCAATGCTCTGCAATTCGTCGTTGGTTTCCGAACTCATCAGATTAAAAAATATACCTGCTGTACGTGTTAACAAACGGCCAACCTCGTCTAACGCAACGATGGTGTTTTCGAATGTTGGTGTTTCCGGATTATTCTTAATTTTTTCAACGTCGGCCTTCCCTTGTTTTATTGCTTCTTCGAAAGCCGGCATAAAATGCTCGTTCTCAATTTTGTCGAAAGGTGCCGCATCGTGCGGTGTATTAAAGTCTCCGAGTAAGGGATTTGTTTGTGCTGTTACCATTCCTAAATTCATTAAAAAAATTACTGCTAATAAATAGATGCTCTTCATTTTATCACAATTTAATATTATTCTGACTAGTCTTCAGAAAGTTAAAAGGATTACAAAAAAAGGGCGGAAATTGTTTAAAAAGAATGATTTATTTCACTTGTAAATAGGGAACTAAACTCTTTCTCTCTAATGATGTAAAGATTATTTTTTTCGTTTCTTTTTCGTTTTCTTTTTTTCGACTGACCAACCAAACTTGCCAATACGTTTTCCCATGCCGAAATAATGACCATGACTGTAAACCAAAGGATTTGCTTTTGAGAAGCTAAAAGCCTGCTCTTTATTCATATAGGTATCATCAACCGAAACGCTAAGCACTTCGGAAATAAACATGTGGTGTGAACCCAATTCCACGATATCTTTTACACGGCATTCGATATTTACCGGCGACTCCTCGATAATTGGTGCTTTTACCATTTTGGCGGGGGCAGGTGTCAGGTTCATTTCTTTCCATTTGTCGTATTTGCGCCCTGAGCGACAACCACACCAGTCGGTTGCTTTTGCCAGTTTTTCGGTGGTGAGGTTGATTACAAATTCGCCGGTGCGTTTAATAATATCGTACGAATGACGCCCCGGGCGAACCGAAATATAACACATGGGCGGATCGCTGTTTATAGTGCCCGTCCAGGCAATGGTAATAATATTGTGTTCTTCGGGATTTTCGCCACAACTTACCATTACTGCTGGCAAGGGATAAATAATGGTTCCGGGTTTCCAGTACGTTCGTGCCATATTCTTTTAATTTTATCAATTTCTACCCAAAGATAGAAAATACAGGGCTTTGGCAATACTCTAACTTCACGTCCGGGTGAACGTCATGATGACATTGCGTCACCGATCGATAGTTCTTAATTCCTCATGATAACGTTGCGTCACCGATCGATAGTTTCCCAAATGTCAACCTGACACTGCTTCTCCGAAAGGTTTTTCACCAAATGTACTGAGTACATTGCTCTACCTGTTCCGAGTTCTCCAAACGTACTTAGTACATTGCCTCACATGGCGGTTTTCCAGAGATCGTAGTGAGTACGATGCCAAACAAAACATTCATAATACTCTGGAATCACCAACAGAGATGAAAGTAAATTAACAATGCAACATAATACCGTTATCAGAACGGGCTCCCCTCGCGAGGGGAGCTCCCAACAGGGTGAAGGGTAATGTATTTACAATTAAAACACTACCCTTTTGTCTGTAAACATTTTCCCTTTCAAGGGAAAACAGCTTTTATGCATGGCTAATTATAATAGAGATAGTTCAAGTGACTTTCAAAAAAAAGGATCCAACCTCTAAAAAGACCGGATCCTTCTCCATATAATAATTTGTATCTATTAATCTTCCGGATCTTTCCAGTCGCCATTCTCGCGAATCAGCTGTTCGAGTTCTTCCACAGCATTTTCGTAAGGAATGTGGCGTTTTATTGGTTTCAGGCCTTTATATAAATTCACTTTATTATTGCCCGCTCCCACAAAACCATAATCCACATCGCCCATCTCGCCGGGGCCATTTACCACACAGCCCATGATACCGATTTTTAAATGATCGAGATGTTTGAAATGTGCTTTTACGGCGCGGGTAGTTTCCTGCAAATTAAACAGTGTTCTCCCACATCCCGGACACGACACAAACTCGGTTTTGGTTACGCGCATGCGGCTGGCTTGCAATAAAGCAAAACTCAGATCTTTCAGTTCGGTGAAAGTAATATTTTCGTTATCGTTCGACAGGCAAATTCCATCGCCGTATCCGTCAATCAGCAAACCTCCAAGATCGGCTGCAGCAGTAATCTGAAGATCGTCTAAACGACTCTCATTATATTGACGGAAAAGCACAACAGGCACTTTCCAGATATGCGTTTCGAGCGACATAAAGAAAGCTCGCAACTCCGCCATTGGGTTGGCGTTGTGGCTTTCAAGAATGAGGACAGTTTTCCGGGTCTGTTTCAGTTTCATGATGATCTCGGGGTGCATATCCATAAAACGGTCGAATTCCGCTTTGTCGGTACGAATGAATTTCATTCTTCCCCAGCGTGTACTTTCAAATAAGTATTCCTCAAGCGTAATTACCGGATATTCTTCGCCTTCGATATCAAGAATTTTGTTTCCCGAAACAAAATAATCGGGAACCAGTTTCCCCCTGATCGGGATCATTTCGCGCAAACTCCTGTCGCCAAGGTCGGCGATAACAACCGGCAGTTGCTTCCCTCCCATGTTCAATACCGGACGGGTATCGCGGCGCTCGTATTCAAACGGATTGGTTTGTGCAATCAGTGGTGCCGAAATAGGCTCGTGATTCTGGTAGCGTTTAAAATGATTCATCAATTTTAAAGCCACCGGAATTTCATTTAATGGTGCCTCGGTTAACGAAATGCGCACCGTATCACCTATTCCATCACTCAATAGTGCGCCAACTCCCACGGCCGATTTTATGCGCCCGTCTTCGCCTTCGCCGGCTTCGGTAACCCCTAAATGGATGGGGAATTTCATATCTTCAAGACGCATTTTAAAGTTAAGCAAACGAACGGTATAAACCATTACCCGTGTGTTGCTCGACTTGATAGATACTACAACATTTTTAAAATTTTCCTTTTTACAAATACGAAGGAATTCCATTACCGATTCGGCAATTCCGGCCGGTGTATCGCCATAACGGCTCATTACCCTGTCGGAAAGCGAGCCGTGATTGGCACCAATTCGCAATGCTGTTTTGGTTTCTTTCAGCATTTTAAGAAAAGGCACAAACTGCTTTTCAATTATAGCAAGCTCCTGATTGTACTCTACATCGGTGTATATTTTATTTTTGAATTGCGCTCGTTTATCATAGAAGTTCCCCGGATTGATACGCACTTTTGATACGTATTTGGCAGCTACTTCTGCTAATCTCGGGTTGAAATGTATATCAGCGATCAAAGGCGTATTATAGCCTCTTTCAACTAACTCTTTCTTGATAACCTTAAGGCTTTCAGCATCCGACATCCCCTTTACAGTTACCCGCACATAATCGGCACCAGCCTTAACCACTCGGATAATCTGCTCTATGGTAGCTTCGGTATCCGTGGTGTTGGTATCGGTCATTGTTTGGATGCGGATGGGATTATTGCTACCGACAGGAACTCCCCCGATATTTACTTCTGCAGTTTCTTGTCGTTGATAGCGGGTTAAATCTTTAATATAGTTGAAATTACGATCCTTCATCGATTAATCTGTTAAGCTGAGTTGCAAATTTAAGCTAATGCTTCTAAAATAAAAAGAATAGTCTATTTTTGTTTTGTATTCTATTTATATGATAGTTGAAACAAGGAATATCACGAAATTGTTTGGGAAACAGAAAGCACTCGACTCGATTAGTTTTACTGTTAACAAAGGCGAACTGGTAGGTTTTTTGGGTCCGAATGGCGCCGGAAAATCAACCACCATGAAAATCATTACCGGTTTTCTGCCACAAGATAAAGGCGACATTTTGATTGATGGGCAAAAAGTATCGGGGCAAAACCTCGAATACAAAAAGCAAATTGGCTATTTACCCGAACACAATCCGCTGTATACCGACCTTTATGTGAAAGAATTTTTGGAGATAACAGCGGGATTCTACCACCTGAAAAATAAGAAACAACGTGTTTCAGAAATGATCGAGTTAACCGGACTTGGAATTGAGCAGCACAAAAAAATACGTGCCCTCTCAAAAGGCTATCGCCAGCGTGTGGGCTTGGCACAAGCATTAATTCACGATCCGTCGATATTGATTATGGATGAACCAACAACCGGCCTCGACCCCAACCAGCTGGAAGAGATTCGGGCACTGATACGCGAGATCAGCAAAGAGAAAACGGTAATTCTGTCGTCGCATATTATGCAAGAAGTGGAAGCCGTGTGCAACCGCGTGCTTATTATCAACAAAGGAAAAATTGTTGCGGATGGCGATATTAAGGATGTAAAAGCCGGAATCAATATCCAAAACCAGGTTGTTATTGCCGGGTTTAAAGAAAAGGTCTCGGAAGAACAGCTAGTACAAATACCCGGCGTAAACAGCGTTACCATAAATGAATTGGGCTGGGAAATTGAAGCCGGAAGTGCAGCAGATATCCGTCAGCACATTTTTCAGTTTGCCGTTGATAATAAGCTCACATTGCTTACCCTTTTTGAAAAACAACAAAACCTCGAGAACGTGTTCCATCAGCTTACACGGTAAATCAATTCGTACAACAACGGCACTATAAATGCATCCTGAAGTTTCAGTAATACTACCCTTTTTTAACGCCGAACTCTCCTTACAGCGTGCCATCGACAGTGTTTTGCAACAAAGTTTTACCACGTTCGAACTGCTTTTGATAAACAACAACAGCACCGTCAAAAGCGAAGAAATTGCAAAACAGGCTGCGCAAAACGATTCGCATATAGTTTTACTAAACGAGAAAACACCCGGGGTAGCCAATGCCATGAATTGCGGATTAAAAAACGCCCGTGGCCGGTTTATTTCCCGAATGGATGCCGATGATGTCGCTCATCCCGAAAAACTACAGAAACAATACAACTACCTCGAAAATAATCCGTCAGTCGATTTTGTGGGCAGCGAAGTTGAATATGTTCCACACATTGAAGAGAATAAAGGTTTTCGGCGATTTGTAGATTGGGTGAATTCGTTTCATACTCCTGAAGAAATTAAACTAAAGCAGTTTATTGAGATTCCGGTAATTAACCCGACCATATTTTTTCGTCGGCAGTTATTTGAGAAATATGGTGGCTGCCGCGACGGCAATTTCCCCGAAGATTACGAAATGCAATTGCGCTACCTGAGCCACGGAGCAATAATGGCTAAACTGCCCGAAAAGTTGCTGGAGTGGCACGACTACTCCACCCGGCTAACCCGCACTGATAAGCGATATTCTACCGAAGCTTTTTTTCAAACCAAAGCCGTTTATTTTAAACAGTGGTCGAAGAAAAACAATCCGTTTCACCCCAACATTTGGATTTGGGGAGCCGGTCGTAAAACCCGCCAACGGAGCGCTTTCCTTCAAGAACACGGGCTGAATATTGAGGGTTATATCGACATAAAAAAAACCAAACCCGATGCTATTTTTTATAAAGAACTTCCCCAACCCGGGAAGCTGTTTATTGTGTCGATGGTAACCAACACCGGTGCCGGAGAAAAAATCAGAGAATTCCTCCATCAAAGAAATTATTGTGAGGGGAAAGATTTTATTTTGATGGGCTAATATGCTCAATCTCGTTATTAAGAACAATTTTAAACAAGTTCTTTTTTATTCAAAATAAACCTATTACATTTGTTGCCGCTACGTGGAAAGATTTGAGATTGATTGCAACCACAGGAAAAAAACGCTAAAACAATCGCATTTTTCAATATCAATCGAACATCCCACAGTTTTATATTTAATGTTTAATGTGCTGATTAAATTCAGTTTAAAATGGGATTTTATGAATTATTTATTTACAAGCGAATCAGTATCGGAAGGCCACCCGGATAAGGTAGCCGACCAAATTTCAGACGCACTACTCGACCAGATACTGGCTTTTGATGCCAACTCGAAAGTGGCTATCGAAACCCTGGTAACAACCGGGCAGGTTGTTGTTGCCGGCGAGGTAAAATCGCAGGCTTATGTTGATGTGCAGGAAGTTACCCGAAACGTAATTAACCAAATTGGTTACACTAAAGCGGCGTATCGTTTTGATGGCGATTCATGCGGCGTATTAACGGCCATTCACGAACAAAGCGACGATATTAACCGCGGTGTTGACCGTGAAGAAAAAACCGAACAGGGTGCGGGCGATCAGGGAATGATGTTTGGATACGCCTGTAAAGACACCGAAAATTTTATGCCCTTAACACTCGACCTGTCGCACAAAATTTTGCAAGAACTGGCTGTTATCCGTCGCGAAGGAGAAGTGATGACTTATTTGCGCCCGGATTCAAAATCGCAGGTAACTGTTGAATACAACGACTCCAACGAGCCGGTGAAAGTGCATACAATCGTAGTATCGACACAACACGATGAGTTTGATGCCGACGAACCAATGCTGGCAAAAATTAAGGAGGATGTGATCAACATTCTTATTCCGCGTGTTAAAGCTCAATTATCAGAAAATGTTCAGGCTTTATTTAGCGACGACATTATTTATCACGTTAATCCAACGGGTAAATTTGTTATTGGCGGGCCACACGGCGATACCGGGTTAACAGGCCGAAAAATTATTGTTGACACTTACGGCGGACGCGGAGCCCACGGTGGTGGTGCCTTCTCGGGAAAAGACCCGTCGAAAGTTGACCGCTCGGCAGCTTATGCATCGCGCCATATTGCCAAAAACCTAGTGGCTGCAGGTGTTGCCGACGAGATTCTTGTACAATTGGCTTATGCTATTGGTGTTGCCCAGCCGGTAGGTGTTTTTGTAAATACTTACGGTCGTTCGAATGTAAGGGTAAGCGACGGCGAAATTGCTGAAAAAGTAAAAGCTATTTTCGATCTTCGCCCGGCAGCCATTGAGGAACGATTAAAACTGCGCAACCCGATTTACCAGGACACTGCTGCTTATGGCCACATGGGGCGTGAACCCCAAACCGTAACAAAAACTTTTGAATCGCCATACAGTGGGAAGGTTACCAGGGAGTTGGAGTTATTCACCTGGGAGAAACTCGATTTTGTTGACCAGATTAAAGAAACTTTCGGATTATAGTTCCGAGGGTGAGTATTAATATACGCCTAAAGGACGGTACTTGTGCCGTCCTTTTTTTTACTCAAAATTTTGCATAGATGTTGCAGTTTCAAAAAAAGGTATTATATTTGCATCCGCGTTCAGAGAGACATTTCATTTGAAATAAAAATATATTGCGGGATGGAGCAGTTGGTAGCTCGTTGGGCTCATAACCCAAAGGTCGTAGGTTCGAGTCCTGCTCCCGCTACTCAGATAAGCCAGAGGAATTTTTCTTCTGGCTTTTTTTTAGTTAAAATCCACCTGACATGTATACGGTTTGCAGGATCACATGGAATTCCTAAGTTTTTTACCAGAGTAGTATTAATGTTGGTGGAAAGTATTGGAAACAAAACCTAAAACAACCGGTAGCGATTCGCGCCAATAAGTCCAGTTATGTGCTCCATCGCGCACACGATATTCGTGTGGAATATTTCTTTTTTTAAGTTGAATATGAACTAATGAATTTCCCTCGTATAAAAAGTCATCGTCACCACAATCAATAAACCATTTTACCGATTCTAATTCTTTCTCAGGTTTCGTTTTAACCATTTCAAGAACGCTGTAGTTTTCAAACCATTCATCTTTTTGTTGATTGGTAGCTTCAGCCATGCCACGGCGTTTCAATTGATTATCAACATCTTCTCGGGTTAACGGCCCCGTTGAAGCACTTAATGGGCAAGCCGATGAAAACAAATCAGGTCGGTGTAATGCATAATAAAAGGTGCCACCACCTCCCATTGAAAGTCCTGAAATTGCCCGGTAACGCTTTTCTTTTCTTATACGATATTTCTCCTCTACATGTGGCATTAGTTCATCAAAAAAGAAATCTTCATAGCGCCAACCATTGGGTGTATTGGTGTAGCCCATTTGCTTGGTATCAGCATCGGGCATAACCACAATCATTGCAGTGGCAAGGCCTTCTGCTATCGCTTTATCGGCAATGTGCTTAATCTCTCCAAATTGCACCCACCCGGTGTGGTTGTCGGTAGCACCATGCAGCAGATAAAGCACTGGGTAACTCCTTTCAGAGGTCTCGTAATCGGCTGGCAAGTAAATAGCGTAGTTACGCTCCATGCCCAAAATTTCGCTTTTTACCTTGAGGTTATCCAATACTTTTCCTCCTTGGGCGAAGCTTAAAAACGAAAAAATGGTGAATATTAAAAGTAAATTAAGTTCTTTCATTGTTTTTTGGAATCATAATTCTTGTTTAAAACTATTATTTTAAATCGTACCCACCTATAAAAATGCACTTAATTCTTTTTACTGATCCTCAAACCGCCTATTATAAAACAACCACAAATGATGTGGAAGTATGCGGTTAAACTGTATTTGACGCATACAGAGGCAAGGACAATAAAAATTTTGTGATGTATCCCGGAAACTTTTATGGCTTCATTTTGAGGCTTCGCATGAATTAAGCCTCTTTCATAGGCATCACATCTAAGAAAAGGACAAATATTTGAATAAAATCTAGTCTAATTCTGTCTTTACCATCCTTACAAAATACCAATCTGTCGATAAAATCGCACGGTTCTTCTATTACATTTTCGCAACCGCTGTTTTGCACTTAGATTTGAATCAAATTAAAAAAGCAAAAGTCATGAAAACAAAAATTAAACAAGTAACAGCAGCAACAGTAATCGTTCTTTCTTTAATGGTATTTGGAATAAATGCAACAGCAACAAAACTTACAGTTTGCGAGACTGTTGACTCATCACTTCAGTTGGAAGACTGGATGACAGATGAAACAATTTGGAGCACTGCAAATAAAAATGCATTCGTTCAGGAAACAGATGCAAGCATGGAAATTGAAGACTGGATGACAAACGATGAAATCAGGAATGAAAATTACAGTTTCGTGACAGAAACGGAAAGCTGTCTTGAGATCGAAAACTGGATGATCAGCAAGAATACCTGTCTGGTAGTTGAAAAAGCAATTGAACCGGCATTGCCACTTGAAAACTGGATGATCGATGCGGGAAACCGGGATGTTAATGATTCGATGAAAGGATCGGAACTGGCATTTGAAATTCCAACGACAGAGTAAGCCTGTTGCAAAAGTATTCCGGTCTTTAATCAGACCGGAACACTCGCCCTAACCAAAAAGGGTTTACTATGAAAAAATGCCTACACAGCCTTTGCGATGTAGCATTAAGTATACGCGTTTAATTTGTATAAAGTTGTCAGTTATCTTCCGTTTTAAAATGAAAAAGCGGGCCCTGTAAATTCCAGAGCCCGCTTTCGCTATTAGAAGTAAATTTGTTTACTGTTTTACACGCTCGCTGTAAGAACGGTCGGCAGTGCTTACACGAATTACATCGCCTTCGTTTATAAACATTGGCACCATAACTTCAGCACCTGTTTCAACTGTAGCAGGTTTTAATGCTGTTGAACTTGCCGTATTTCCTTTTTCACCTTCAATGGTTTCCGTAATTGTTAGTTCAACCTTATCGGGCATTTCAGCTGTTAAAGGCAATTCCTCCTCTGCATGAAACTGGATTTCAACCATCTGACCTTCTTTCATCAGATCATTGTTTTCCACCATTGTTTCCGGAATTGAAATTTGTTCAAAAGTTTCCGTATTCATCATATTCAAGCCCATATCATCACGATACAGAAACTGATAAGGACGACGTTCAACACGAACATCATCAACTTTAACACCTGAATTAAATGTATTTTCGATTACCTTTCCGTTTTTTACATTTTTTAGTTTTGTACGTACAAAAGCGGGACCTTTACCCGGTTTTACGTGAAGGAATGATACAATGGTGTAAATATCACCTTTAAACATGAAACACATTCCATTTTTAAAATCTGCTGTAGAAGCCATGATAAATCTTTTTCTTTTTATAAACGCTGCAAAAATAATTAAATCCGTTAAAAATCAAGCATTTCTAAACGCTTTTACTCAAAAGCCCGAAATCTACTTTAAAGATTGTTCAACACCATCTATCTTGTAATGTTTAATTTCTGCCTTCAACGAACCTACCCGCATATCAAACTCAATAAAAACAGGCACCTTTTCATCTTTTGCCAGATAAAACCTTACTCCGTCCGACTTTTTCAAAACCTTTCCTTTTCTTACGGTTGGTGTTAATACATAACATTCAACATCGCCAACATCAGTTTCAACTTTATCATCGCGCAGGTACTTTATCGATACATCAGATATTTTATCGGCATTTATAGTTGGATAAATAACTGCATCACCAGGCTGAAGAAGCTCAAATGGATTTTTGTTCACAAAATAAAAGAACACCGAAACCAGGTCAAGCAAATCATTAGGAACTGCACGCCAGCCACTTCGGGTACTATTTATAGAATCAACATCGTGATAGAAAAGTGTTTCGGTATAGCGCCGGTAACTTCCTTCTTTTACATTTCGGATTGTCTTTACCGGAAGCCGTGTTTCGGCATCTACGTACGTTTCGTAAATATCGTAAACACCATATAGCTTGTTGGCCAGGCCGGTGGTTTTTCCCATCACATGGTAATGAATGGCTGGCCGACCGTTAAAAACGGTATCACTTATTGTCATTTCAGCTTCGCCACCTTTTACAAAACCAAACTTCAGGTCGAATTTTAGCGAAATGTCTTTTGCGGATAACGATTGTGTTGCAAAAACAATAACAATCAATATGGAGAATAACTTGTTCATTTTAATACTTTGTTTTTCGGAATGGTTGCTACAAAATCCTTTAAATAAAAGGGCTCGAAATAAGCAACATCTTCAAATTCCTTTTTGTTGTACTTAATTTCTGCCAGATTTTGCATAAACCGTGCCGTTGTTTTCTCAGGCCCGTTAAACAACACATTTTCATGCGTCAATTTTTCCCTGCACTTTTCGGCACCGTTTCCAAAAAACAATATCTTTTTTGTATTAAGATGATCTGCAAAAGCATTTTCATCAATGATTTCAGCAGTTACATTGCTTACCGCTTTTCCCGTTTCATCAAACAAAGCGGTATAAACTTCCATTCGGCGGGCATCAATCATCGGACAAAACAGCAATTCTTCGCCGTCTTTGGCTTTGTAGAATTCGCCAACATTCTCCACAACATAATTCCCCATCGCCTCAATCGATCCAATACCTATAAGCGGTTTGCCCAATCCGTAGCATAGCCCTTTTGCCACCGAAACGCCAATGCGTAAACCGGTGTACGATCCCGGACCTTTGCTTACCGCCACTGCATCAATTTTATTGATGTCGAACTTATTTTCGCTAAAAAGATCCTCTATAAAAACAGTCAGTAACTTCGAGTGATTTAAACCCTCAGTGCTTTCTTTTTGAGCAAGCGTTTTCCCGTTCTCTGCCAATGAAACCGAACAAACTTCGGTTGATGTTTCGATATTTAAAATAATTGCCATTTGAATTCTATTAACAAACTTCTGCAAAAATAGTTAAAGCTGAACAAACTTTCCATTTAAAACCACTCCGTCAAGCTGCATTTTTTGTGCCGATTGCCATGCATCCTCTTCGGTATGAACGATGGGTTCGCCACCAGCGTTGAACGAAGTATTTATCAGCGCTTTTATACCGTATTTTTCATCCAGGCGTTTTAGTAATGCAAGCAAAAATGGATTATCTGCCTCATCTGAAATAGTTTGAAAACGTGCCGTTCCATCCACATGAATCGCTCCGGTTATTTCCTGTTGTTTCTCAGGAAGAACGGCAAAATCAAGTAACATAAATTTCGACAAAGGATGAACAGTTGACTGCCCCGTAAAGTATTTTACATTTTCTTCCAAAGCAACCGGTGCCAGCGGACGATACCATTCGCGGCTTTTCTTTTCCCTACTCAACTTTTTTGCCAGTTCCTTTGATCCGGCAAAAGCTAAAATACTGCGATTTCCTAAAGCGCGAGGTCCTGCTTCGCCAAAATTATTACATACACCAACCAGCTTTTTCGTTGCCAGTTGATCGGCCACTTTATTTATCGTTTCCTCCGAAAAATCAGTTTTGTAATTTTCAATTCCCCAATTGTTTAAATAAGCTGAGTTCTCTTCTACTTTTCCATGTTTCTTCCACTCAGCAAAAGCTGCTGCTCCCAGTGCCAACCCCGAATCTTCGGTGCACGGCGGTATAAAAACCTGCTGAAACATTCCTCTATTTACAATTCGTGTATTGGCTACAATATTTAATGCCGATCCGCCGGTATAGTACAAATTTTCAGTACTGGTTTTTTCCTGCAACTTTTGTAGTTTTGTTACTATTTCCTGCGTAAAAAGCTCCTGCAAGGTCGCTGCTACATCCTGAATAAAAGGATCTTTCTGATCAAAATATTTTAGATCTACTCCCCAATCCTTTTTGGCAAGCTCGAAAAACACGGAGGTTTTTCTCCAAATATCCTGAAAATAATTGTTGCTTTTTAACCACTTACCTAATTCGGGTCGGTAATTCCCAAGCCCTGAAAATCCCATAAATTTTCCGGGAACAGCATTTTGCTCGGGCAGCCTGGCACCGATAATAGCAAATACCAAAGCATTCGCGTTAAACAAGGTCGAATACGGCTTTAAATCCCAGTGGTATTCCAGCCACTCCAAACGATTATTCTTATATACTGCCGCTGAAAAATTGCTTAAACTGGCGCCGCCATCAAAATGAACCAGCAAACTGTTATCCCGAAAATTTCCAAAGAAAGGCAGGCATGAAAATAGATGCGCCAGCTCGTGGTTCAACACCCAGGCTTCTTTTTCCTCGCCAAACCACCAGCATTTTCCTTTTTCCAACCCGATTGACAACTGTTTATTGAGTGGAGCTTCAAAACGCACCTCTCCACTTTGTAATAAAAAGGTGCGGCCCACCACATTATCAACAAATAGCAGGTCGTAATCCCTACCCAGTAGTTTTTTTTCTTTTAAAACCGTTTTAAGATGAATATGAAGCGTATTATCTCGTTTGCGGCGCGAAATCCGTTCCTGTTGTAAAAACCACTCCACTTTCCCGTTTTGCATCAACGCCATATTATGATCGTGCACATAAAACGGGTGTTCATAATCAAACCGATCCTGAATACCATAAATCGCCAAAGTGGGCTTGTTATTATCCATTGAAAAAATCGAATGAAAACTGCATTGAAACGACAATAAGCACTAACAAAATAAAAAGCAACTCGCTCCAAAAGCGGCTTTTCATAAATACAAAGAGATTAGCAATGAGGTAAGTTACGGGGATTGCAGTAATAACCAACATTTCTTGCGAGGTTACCGGAATAAAAGTAAAACCTACCAACGAGAAAATAAAGATCCAGAAAAACACAATGAAGTATTTTCGCGAGCTGATCTTTTTAGAATCGTATTGCCCAAACATACCTATACTTCCGGTAATCGTAAATAAAATTAGTGTAACCAGGTAAACCTGTAAAGGAATATTTGAACGAAAATGATTTACGGATGTGAAGATATTTTCATTCAAAATACTGAGGCTTCCGATAAGGTGATCGGCCAAAATTGCATGGGCCGTAGCAAAAACAAATGGAAGCAGAAAACCAACGAGTAGCGTAATAAATTCACGCCAGCCGGTTTCGCGACCAAGTAAAGCAATACCAACAATAAAAGCAGGCAATAACACCACCAGGTTTAAATAGAAAAGTGCTCCTACACCCAATAAAAATCCAACATCGAATGTGGAAGAATACGCTTTTTTCGTTTCAAAAATGGCAAACAGCCGGTAAATTGCAATTAGCATAAAAAAAGCACCAAAATACACCGGATGTAATGTGTGCATGGGAACAAAACCACCAACAATAATAACAAACAATAAAGCGGGCAGTTTACTTTTAATACGAATAAACATGTAGCGGTCGTTTACCAGCTGCATCAGGTAAGCCAGTAAAATGGTCATCACAATTCCGATAACAACCTGTACCAGAGGCTTGCCATCAACCAGCCGATAAATGAAATAATAAAGTATGTTTTGAGGTTCGCCCGTGAAATAGTCGTAGGCAAACGGATGCTGCAAGCTCTTTATCCAAAATGCTATTGTTACCAAAGGCACCAGGAATAAACTTACAGAACTGTTCGACTTCAACTTTTTTAATATCATGCCATTTTGCTTCTCAACTATTCAGGGTTTTCAGGGTCAGGTCTTTGATCCTCTCACCAAAACTACTATTTATTGGTTTCCGATTACAGATCGAATCCCAGATCTTTCCGGTAATATTTTCCTTCGAAATCGATTTTAGCAGCATTTTTAAATGACGTAGCCAAGGCATCTTTCATATCCTTACCGTACGAACTTACGGAAATCACACGACCTCCGGCAGTAACCACATCTTCGCCAGCTTGTTTTGTTCCTGCATGGAAAACAATGCTATCAGTTACTTTTTCGGTGCCGGTAATCACTTTTCCTTTTTCGTAACTTCCCGGATATCCACCCGAAACCAACATTACAGTTACTGCTGCACGATCGTCGAATTCAATCTCTTTTTCTCCAAGGGTTCCACTGGCAGCTCCGTCAAGCAGATCAACAAAATCAGATTTTACGCGTAACATTACAGCTTCGGTTTCCGGATCGCCCATACGAACGTTGTATTCAATTACATAGGGTTCGTTGTTTACATTAATTAGCCCTAAGAAGATAAATCCACAGTAGTCAATTCCATCTTTTGCCAAACCTGAAACCGTTGGTGCGATGATCTGTTTTTCAACCTTTTCCATAAATACAGCATCGGCAAACGGTACGGGAGTAATAGCTCCCATTCCGCCTGTGTTCAGGCCGGTATCTGCTTCTCCAATTCGTTTATAATCTTTGGCTTCGGGAAGAATTTTATAGTCTTTCCCATCAGTAAGAACAAATACCGAAACTTCCACGCCACTCAAAAACTCTTCGATAACCACTTTACTGCTGGCTTCTCCAAATTGCCCATCGAGCATTTCTTTCAAGGAGTTTTGCGCCTCTTCCAGCGAGTCGATGATCAACACCCCTTTTCCGGCGGCCAATCCATCGGCTTTCAGTACGTAGGGCGCTTTCATGGTTGTCAAAAACTCAATTCCTTTTTCAAGGTTATCAGTAGTTACCGTAAAATATTTGGCTGTAGGAATATTGTGGCGAGCCATAAAAGCTTTGGCAAAATCCTTGCTTCCTTCCAGCTCGGCACCGGCTTTTTTCGGACCAACAACTTTAACTGAAGCCAATTCCGGATCGGCAGCAAAGAAATCATGAAGTCCTTCTACCAAAGGCACTTCCGGCCCCACAAGCATCAGATCGATGTTGTTTTCGAGCACCAGTGTTTTTATTTTCTGAAAATCAGAAACACCTGCATCAAGGTTGGTACCCAATTCGGATGTACCGGCATTCCCCGGTGCAAAAAACAAATTATCTATTTTTTCGCTTTGTTTAATTTTCCATCCCAAAGCGTGCTCTCTTCCTCCTGCACCTACAATTAAAATGTTCATCAGTATACTGCTTTTAATTTTTTACTATTACATGTTGCTAAATCGTTCGAAATAGCTTTGCAGGCTTCCGCCAATTTGTTCAGCTAATTCGCTATTTCCCGCATTTTGAGCCGAGCGTTGCATTTTTTGTAAATAAAACAGCTTTCGCTGAATCTCTTCGCCAAGACCGGCCATAAATCTTGGTTGTAACGCGAAATAATAATTCAGTTCGTCGTTAAATACGTTATAAGCTGTTTCAACCATTTCAAGCCCTTTGTCGTTAGCACCAGCTTTAACATAACTGTCGGCCAATTCCAGTGCAAAATATTCGTAAGGCACAATACTATTCGGTATCAACTCGTTGCATCGGTCAATAACAGCTATGGCCGAATCGTGCTTCCCTTCTTCAACCAATGCCGATGCCAGGCGGTTAAAACTGTTGCGAATATTAGTCATCATGCGCCTATTGGTTTCATCGAGGTAAACATCCGGATCATTCATATTTCCCCAATTAAAATCGTTCATCAGGTTGTTGTACATTATAGTTGTATTCACCCGGCCAAACTTCAATTGCTGTGGATTACTCGTGGTTTTTATAGGCACCAAACGGAATGCAAAACCTTCAACCTGGAAATAATCGCTGAGGTTCATGTATTTGCTGCGCCCAACAGTAATCGACCAGTATATAGGACGTTCCCAGTTGTTGGTTGCCAGCATATCCAGAATCATCATCTCATCTTTCGACAACATACTTTTTCCTGATAGATCGATCACAATCTCGTCAACAATTTTGTCGTAATCTTCCGGAGCAACCACTTTATTTCTGATCACCGCTTCTTTATCCACCTTAAAGTGAATCTTCTTTTTCGGGAGATAAGAAGCATTGTCGGCCTGTTGCAATTTGGTAGCCGGATTTTCATTCGCAATAAAATCAACGGCTTCTTCCAAACCAATGAAATCGCGTTTTATACGCGAATCATCTAGTAAATAAACGGCATCTCGGGTTCCCAAACGATATTGATCGGGCTTCAATGTATATTTAATCGGTTCCGAATCGTAAGCTTGTCTGCGCATCTGATTAATGTACCAATCGGTTTGCAGGTAACTAAGGTTGCACACGCGAACATCGGTTCTAACACCTTCCACCTCCTGGTTATACCACAGCGGGAAAGTATCGTTATCGCCGTTGGTGAATATTACCGAATTGGGCTCGCAGGTTTTCAGGTAATTTGCACCAAAATCTCGGGCAGTATATCGCCCCGAACGATCGTGATCGTCCCAGTTTTGAGCCGCCATAATTCCGGGAACAAGAATCAGTGTTACCACCCCCGCAATTCCACCGGCAATCGTTTCAGGAATATATTTTTTCAATGTCTCTGAAATGGCCAGCACTCCCAGACCAATCCAAATGGCAAAGGCATAGAACGAACCGGCATAAGCATAATCTCGTTCGCGCGGTTGGTGCGGATACTGATTCAGATAAATTACAATTGCCAAACCGGTAAGTACAAAAAGCAGGAATACCACCCAAAGTCCTTTCCGGCCCTCTTTCCCGCGGTTGTACTGGAAGAAAATTCCAAGAATTCCGAGAATTAACGGCAGAAAGAAATAGGTATTTCGGGCTTTATTATTGCTCAAACTGGTAGGTAAATTATCCTGATCGCCTAAACGTGCTTCATCAAGAAATTTTATGCCGCTCAGCCAATTCCCATTCAATATCTCTCTGTGTCCCTGAATATCGTTTTGACGGCCTACAAAGTTCCACATAAAGTAACGCCAGTACATATGGTTTACCTGGTATGAAAAGAAAAAACGCAGGTTCTCTCCCATGGTAGGCTTCACAATAACTTCAGTTTCTCCGCGCTCGTTGCGATGCTGTATTCGCCTACCTTTTATCTGTCCCCATTGCTGATAATCCTGTGCATGCTGCGGATCCATCGAGCTCCACATACGTGGAAAAACGGTCGTGAATTTTTCGTCGTAATTGGGAGTAAAACGCGTATATGTAATGACGTATTTCCCGTCGATTTGCGAATAAACCGGACTTCCTTCCGACACCCGATCTCCCACTTTGTATGGCGAATTATAGTATTGCCCGCTAAACAAGGGGCGCGATCCGTATTGCTCGCGATTCAGGTAGCCCAACACTGCAAAAATATTATTCGGACTGTTCTGATCCATTGGCGGCTGTGCCGACGAGCGAATAATTATTATTGCAAAGGACGAGTAACCAATAAGAATTACCACAATACCCAGCAACACCGTATTCCAAACCACTTTATGTTTTTTATGGGTATAATAAACTCCAAAGGCTAAGGCTGCAATAACCAACGCTACATAAAAGAAAACGCCTGAGTGATAAGGCAAGCCAAAACCGTTTACAAACATCAATTCGAACCACGATGCGATTCGCACAAATCCCGGAATGATGCCGTACATTATAGCGCCCAGAATGATTACCGAAGCTACCAGCGCCCAGATAATTCCTTTGCGGGTGACTTCATATTTTCTGAAATAATACACAAAGACAATAGCCGGAATGGCCAGCAGGTTCAGCAAGTGAACACCGATTGACAAGCCAATTACGTAAGCAATAAATATCAGCCAGCGGTTGGCATAAGGTTCGTCAGCTACGTTTTCCCATTTTAGAATGGCCCAAAACACCACAGCGGTTAACAACGACGAACTGGCGTAAACTTCGCCTTCAACAGCGGAAAACCAGAATGTATCGGAAAAAGTGTAAGCCAAAGCTCCAACAAAACCTGCTGCAATAATCGAAATGGTTTGTCCCAGCGTAGCTTCTTTAGCTTTTACCACCAGCTTTTTTGCCAAGTGAGTAATGGTCCAAAACAGAAACATAATGGTTCCGGCACTGGCCAAGGCAGAAAGAACGTTTACCATTTTTGCTGCTCCTTCAGGTTCGGCAAACAAGGTAAAAAAGCGGCCAACAATCATAAAAATCGGTGCTCCCGGTGGATGACCGACTTCAAATTTAAAAGCTGTTGTAATAAATTCGCCACAATCCCAGAAACTTACAGTGGGTTCAATGGTCATTAAATAAACAATGGCTGCAATTAAAAAACTAAGCCAGCCAAATACGATATTAAACAATCTATATTGCTTCATTTTCAAGTGATTTCTGAAAGCGTAAAAGTTCGAAATTTTTAATAGTTGCGAAGATAAGGCTTTTGATGAAAACTCAGAGAGTTGGAGGGCAATTTAAACCTTATTAAGATTTCAGCATAATTCCCGATACCATGCGCCCGGTATCCACTCCTTCGCGGCGAGCCGAGTAATACTTTTCTGCCTCGGAAAACGAGCACGCTCCCAACACCTCGATATTTTGTGCCGGCACCCCGTGTTTTAGCAGCAACTGCCGGTTAGCCTCCCAAAGGTTAAAATGAAATTTGCCGTTACCGTTTTTGTACAACGTTGAATCAACGTTGGGAATCGATTTTCGGGCAGCAGCTACCACCTCATCGCCCACTTCGTATATTTCGGGGCTTATTGACGGCCCAATTGCAGCCACTATATTTTCAACTGAAACGCCGTAGTTACGTGCCATTTTACTCACTGCCTTTTCAATGATTCCGCCAATAGTACCGCGCCATCCGGCATGAATGGCTGCAATAACTTTTGCCTCCGGATCGTAAAGTAACACCGGAACACAATCAGCCGTTTGCACACACAAACACAGTCCAGCTTGATTGGTAACCAGCGCATCGGTTTCTGAAATAACGGAATCGGGAACCTCCTGAATATCGGCTACACAGCTGCTGTGCGTTTGATTGGGATAAACCATTTGTACGGCTTCCAGCTCCAGTGCCTCAGCCAGCTTTCCTTTATTTTCAGGAACATTACTGTAGCGCACCCGTTCTATCGGCAATGTGTTTTTTGTCGTGGTAAATGCAAATAGTTGAGTAAACGGTTGAAATATATTGTAGCGGATCAAATCCGGCGTTTTATTCATTCTTCAATATTTTATTTAAACCCTGCTTATCGAGCAATGTAACGGTTTTCTTTTCAATTTTTATGAGATTCTCGTTTTGCATGTCGCCAAGTACACGCGCCAACGATGGCCGGGTTACACCAAACATTTCGGCCAGTTGTTGTTGTGTATTTTTTAGCTCAAACGAATGATATAAATCGCCCGCCTGCTGAAGCAAAAAATGGGCAACTTTTTCCTTAATCGTTTTAAAACTCAGAAAATGTAATTTCTGCGATAGAAATTGAGCCCGTGTTGAAATGCTGTTCAAATAATTGCGCAACAAACGGGTATTTAGTTGCAATAATTTCAGGAACTCAACAACCGGAATAGCCAGCAACTCAACCTTTTTATTAGCAGTTACTGTTACCGGGAATTTATTTTCTTTTCCGAACAAAAAAGCAGCTGCCAGTGGACGTGGTGCTTCAATGTCCTCTATTTTTACCGTTTTCCCCGAGTAATCAATCATCTCGCCCCTAACACTTCCGGAAAGCACAATAAACAAATTGGCCACTTCCTCTCCTCCCTGCACAACAATCTCATCTTTCCCGAACTTGCGTACCTGGTAATGGATTTTTGAGAATAACGCCCGGCACTCCTCATCAGGAATACCATGAAACAACGGACTTTTAACAAGAACTGAATAATCTATCATTTTGTAACAATTGATACATTTTGCCTAACACCGGCACCCTATTTTTGTTGCGTAAACTTAAAGAAAAGAACAAGAAATATGATACGAGAGATAATTAAAATAGATGATGATTTATGCAACGGATGCGGAGTTTGTGTTCCAAATTGTCACGAAGGAGCTCTCCAGATAATTGATGGAAAAGCACGACTGATAAGCGAATTAATGTGCGACGGACTGGGCGCCTGCATTGGTCATTGCCCGGAAGGTGCAATTACCATTGAAAAGCGCGAAGCCGATGCTTACGACGAAATTGCAACCATTTCGCAAATGGTAAAACAAGGAAAAGCCACGATGTTTGCGCACTTAAAACATTTGCAGGATCATAATGAAACCGATTATTTGCAACAGGCATTAGGATTTATAAAAGCCAATCGTGAGAACATGCCTTTTGAAATCAGCGAAGTGCACGAACTACTCCACGGAGCGAAAGAAGAAAATGCAGCTGGCGGTGGTTGTTCCACAGGCGGATGTCCGGGCTCGGCACCAATGGCTTTTGATGCGGGTGGTTTAAAAATGGCCGCTCCTGCTTCTGCTGCCCCATCGGAACTTTCACAGTGGCCGGTGCAAATGCACTTGATTAATCCGGCGGCAAGCTATTTCCAGGGCGCCGATTTATTGGTAGCTGCCGACTGTGCAGGTTTTGCTTATGGTAATTTCCATAACGACTTTATTAAAGGACGCAAAATGGTAATTGCCTGCCCAAAACTCGACCAGGGAACAGACATCTACGTACAAAAAATGATAAAACTAATTGACGAATCGAAAGTAAACACAATAACCGTAGTAATTATGGAAGTTCCCTGTTGCGGAGGATTATCGCAAATGGTAAAAATGGCCACCCAAATGGCATCGCGAAAGGTACCCGTTAAAGAAGTTGTGATCGGAATTAAGGGCGATGTATTAAGCGAAGAGTGGGTATAAACCGACGAACTTACCCAATTAAGTTGTGATAAAATCAGCACCCTAATCATTCAAATAAAAAGTAATAACAAACTAAAAAAATAGAAAAATGAGCATGTTTTGTTTTCAATGTCAGGAAGCAGCCAAAGGAACCGGTTGCACAATTGCAGGAGTATGTGGAAAAACCAGCGATGTAGCTAATTTACAAGATACATTATTATATGTGCTAAAAGGAATTTGCTGGTACAACGAAAAACTTAGAAATGTTGGCGCCAACCCTAAAAAAGTAGATAAACTTGTTTTTGATGGTTTGTTTAGCACCATTACCAATGCCAATTTCGATGCGGCGGTATTTACAAAACGAATTATAAAAGCACTTCAGTTGAGAAACGAATTGCATGTACTGAGCAAAGAAGCAGGTGTAGCTTTACCCGAAGAATTACCGGCTATTGCAACGTGGACAGGAAGTACTACCGAAGAGTTTGAAGCAAAAGCCGAAGAAGTTGGTGTAATGAGTACTGAAAACGAAGACATTCGCTCGCTACGCGAGTTGATTATTTACGGAGTGAAAGGGCTGGCAGCTTATGCCGAACATGCTTACAATTTGGGCAGCCAAAAAGATGAGATTTTCCAATTTATGCAACGTGCGTTAGTTGCTACGACCGAAGATTTAAGTGTTGACGAACTTGTTGCACTTACTTTGGAAACCGGTAAATTTGGTGTTGATGTAATGGCATTGTTAGATGCTGCCAACACAGGTTCTTACGGAAATCCTGAAGCTACAAAAGTAAATATCGGGGTACGTAATAATCCTGCAATTCTGATTTCCGGTCACGATATGAAAGACATGGAAGAGTTGCTGAAACAAACCGAAGGAACCGGAGTAGATGTGTACACACACAGCGAAATGTTGCCGGCACACTACTATCCGGCTTTCAAAAAATACGAACACCTGGTAGGTAATTACGGAAATGCATGGTGGAAACAAAACACTGAATTCGAAAGTTTTAACGGGCCAATCTTGTTCACTACAAACTGTATTGTTCCGCCAAAAGATTCGGCAACTTACACCAACAGAATTTACACAACCGGTGCATCGGGTCTTGCTGGTGCTATCCATATTCCGGATCGTAAAGATGGCAAGATGAAAGATTTCAGTGCCATTATTGAGCACGCCAAAAAATGTGCTGCACCACAGGAAATTGAAACCGGAGAGATTACTGGTGGATTTGCCCACGCACAGGTTTTTGCTTTAGCCGATAAAATTGTTGACGCTGTAAAAACAGGAGCTATCAAAAAATTCTTTGTAATGGCCGGCTGCGACGGACGTATGAAAAGCCGCGATTATTACACCGAGTTTGCCGACAAATTACCACAAGACACAGTAATATTAACCGCAGGTTGTGCAAAATACCGTTACAACAAATTACCACTGGGCGATATTGGTGGCATTCCACGTGTAATTGATGCGGGACAATGCAACGACTCGTATTCGCTGGCAGTAATTGCTTTAAAACTGAAAGAGGTATTTGAACTGAACGATATTAACGAACTACCAATTGCCTACAACATTGCCTGGTACGAGCAAAAAGCTGTTATTGTATTACTGGCACTGTTGCAACTGGGCGTTAAAAATATACACCTGGGGCCAACACTTCCCGCATTCCTTTCGCCAAACGTAGTAAATGTATTGGTTGAAAATTTCGGAATTGCAGGTATTACTGAGGCTGAAAAAGATTTAGAACAATTTATGAGCGCAGAATAGAAGTTGAAGTGAGAGAGGGACAGTTCTTCCGCTGAAGGACAAATTGGTTGGAGGATTAAAATGGCATCTGCTTTCTAGCGGGTGCCATTTCTTAAACCTACAATTTGTCAAACACCATACTGCTTGTGGGAACTTTAATCCAAAATACGGAACCTTCACCGGGCATGCTCTCCACCCATATTTTCCCATGATGTTTCTCAATAAACTCTTTGCAAAGCATTAATCCCAGGCCACTGCCTTTTTCGCCTTTTGTTCCCTGCATCGTTTCCTGTTTCCCCGGCTGAAATAAAAACTTCATTTTTGTTGGGTCTATTCCAATACCTCCATCCTGAATTCCCAGTGTTATAAAATTCCTGTTCAACTCACCACTAACAAAAGAAACCGTTCCTCTGGGATCACTAAATTTTACTGCATTGGTGAGCAAATTCCTGAAGATGAGCAAAAGCATATTATAATCAGCAAAAACTCGGATTGAATTGTCTTGAATATGGTTTTCAATCGTAATTCCTTTTTTCTCTGCAACTGCTTCAATCTCAAAAAGTGCAACTGCTATAACATCATCCAGCAGAATTGATTTTGGAGAAAACTCGATCACTCCCCGCTGCGACCGTGACCAGTTCAATAAATTTTCGAGCAAGGTAAACGCATTGTCTCCTGCCGTTTTCAGATTTTCCAGAATCTGATCCATCATTTTCTTGTCAAATTTATGGTACCCTTCAATTAAAACATCAGTATAACCCAGAATTACGTTAAACGGATTTCGAAGATCGTGGGCAATAATAGAAAACAATTTATCCTTGGTCGCATTAAGTTCTGCAAGTTCGTTTGTTCTTTTTGCCACAGCCAATTCCAGTTTTTGTTTCTGTTGTTCGAGAGATTTGATACGTAAATGGTTGACAAATAAAAATATACCAACACATACTACAAACAGTATCAACATAAACCACCAGCTTTTCCACCATGGAGGAATGATGGTTATCTTCAATGCAATTCCCGCTTCGTTCCACACTCCATCGCCATTGGCTCCTTTCACTCTTAAGATATACTTTCCCGGATCAAGATTTGTGTAGGTTGTCTGCCGCCGTGATCCACAATAAATCCATTCTTCATCGAAGTTTTCAAGCATATAAGCGTGTTGGTTTTTTGCCGGACTGGCATAATCCAAAACACTGAAATGAAAGGTTAAAACCGCTTTCTTTTCCGGTAATTTTATTTCATCCACCTCAGAAATTATCCTATTAAGTGGTGAGCCCGGTTCATTTGGGTATACAACTTTATTAAAGATCTCCAGTTCGGTAAATTTAACAAGCGGAATCTGAAGATTCTTTTTCAGCTTTTCCGGATAAATAATACTAAAGCCGTTGATGCCTCCAAAATACAAATTGTTATCGGAGTCGATCAGCACACTTCGCGGGCGGAATTCATTGCTCTGAAGTCCGTCATCACTGTAAAAACAATCAAATTTATCCTGGTTGACATTGTATCTGCACAATCCACCTGAGGTTGAAAACCATAGCAATCCTTCGGGGTCTTTTACAATGCCATTTACCGTGTTGTTTGGCAAACCATCATTTACGGTATAGGTTTTATTATCTCCTGTTTTCGGATTAAAATGATATAAACCAGACAGGCTGCCCACCCAAACCGAAGTTGGGTTTTCAACAAAAACATCGTAAATATGTACTGTACTAAGTGTCTCTATTTCTTTCTTCAACGCGCAATCTTCAATTGTATTATTTTCGGGGTAAAACCTCATCAACCCTGAGTTTGTGCCCACAAAAAAGGATTCCTCGCCAGCTCTGCGAATTACATTAACATTATTAACGGAAAGATCGCTGTTGCCGGTATTGAACACTTCCCACTTGTTTTCTTTTGGAAAAAAGCGCGCCACTCCGGCACTAAATGTGGCAATTAATAAATCTGACTGATTTCCCCGACAAATATGATGTAGGTTATTATCAGGAATAGAAGAATTCGTTGTATTATAGACTGTAAATTTATCACTATTCTCATTGTAACGAACTAATCCTGATCCCCATGTTGCCAACCAGATGTCACCATCTTCTCCTTTAGCTATCGACAACACATAATCATTGGGCAAGTTTGAGTTTGTGGTATTAAAATTAGTAAAAGAACCTGTTCCTTTATTCATTATATTAACTCCGCCACCATCGGTAGCCAATACAATTATGCTGTCGTTCATTTCAAAAAAAGCATTTACCATATTATTGGTATTGCTTAAATCTCCCCCTTTAAACTGACTGAAAGAAATTATGGCACCACCGTTCTCAGGAGCTATTTGTATTCCGTTTGAATAAGTACCTATCCACAGGTTGTTGCTTTTATCAATAAACAGACATTCGCCTGAGTAGGTTTTAGTAACCAAGGGATCGGTTTTAGAGGAAAGATAGTGTTCAAAACGCTCTCTATTTTTGTCCAGGCAATAAATACCATCATTTTCAGCCCCTACCCAAAGGTTATTATTTTTATCCACTGCAAGGCTAAGCAGGCGGTTTGTCGAAATGGAAGCAGGATCGTTCGGATCGTGTTTAAAGTTCCTTAACCGCTCTTCACCATCATCGTTCAGCAAAACCTTAAAAAGCCCCTGCGAATAACTGGCAGCCCAAATCGTTCCTGAATGATCTTCAATTATTTTATTAATTCTGACATTGGAATAATCTTCATTATTTTCACCTTTTATTACTTGCTTTATTTCTTTTGTTTTAGTGTTGAGCACAGCAAGTCCGGAAGCAGAGCCAAACCAAAGCCGCCTATCGGAGTCAAGATATACATCATCGATTACCAATCTGTTTTTGCCATTTTCATTTGCGAGTAAATGCTGAATGATATTCTTTTTAGGATCAAAATAAATGATCCCATCAGTGCACGCAATGTACACCGAGCCATTATTGTCAACAGCCAAAGCTCGGGCTTGAATAGTAATATCGAATAAACAAGAAGTTGAATCGGATTTAAAGTTGTGAAATTTATCCAGCTCCGGATCATAAAAACTTAGTCCATCGTTGGTTCCAACATACAAACGGTTATTATTATCCAGACATAATGCCAAAACCAAATCATCGGGTAACGAATTTTTCCCAGCCTCACTATCATCCTTCTGATAAACTTTAAAACGATTACCATCAAAACGATTAAGGCCTTTTCTTGTTCCTATCCAGATAAACCCGTTCTGATCCTGATTGATACAGGTTATGATAGATGAAGACAACCCCTCATCGGTTCCTAAATTATTTAAAGGAAGATAATCAGGTTGAGCAAATGCAAAATTAATCTGAAAAGAAAAAATCAGAATGACCCCGATAATACCTATATACCCTTGTTCTACTATCATCACAACTCACAAAACCAAATTTGCAACAACACAATTCTTCAACAAGGACGACTTAGATGATTGATCCGGAATTCACTTCCTATTGTGTATCAGAGGTATTACGAGAAATCAAACTTAAGAAATATATTTTTACCCACCATAAATTTGCTGATTTATTTTGCACCTATACTATCTCACGTAACATAATAATCCACTTATCACCATTTTTAAGCAATAAAAAACAATGGTTTGAAACCGTCGTTTTACTGTCGGTAGAATAACTTTCTTAAGCTATTTCTGCTTCATCCAAAACGTTTTAATTTTTATGCTTGTACATCTCTTTCAACAAGTCGCGGCCAAATGCCAAGTATTTCCCTGGATAGAACTCACCTGGTTTTCTGACCTTGTTTTGCGTATTAATCAATGATTTTTATTTTTTATGACATGATAATGAATAAAAAACAATGCCTGAGTAGAAGTTGGATAATTACCCAAAACAATATTTAACCTTAAACAAGATAAAGTTACAGCGTTAATTTTCAGATAATTTTGTCGGTTTTAATCATCATTAACAAGGAAAAATTGGTTAACCTAAACTCAAATCTTAATTTTGTGTTCTAATTCTATTTCATATAAAAGTAAAACGATTTAATTATGGGAAAAATAGCCGAAAACGTTAAGCCGGGAGTTGTTACCGGTGCTGACGTACAATTTATTTTCGAAGAAGCCAAAGCCAATCAATTTGCCATGCCGGCAGTAAATGTTGTGAGTTCTTCTTCTGTTAATGCAATTATGGAAGTAGCCAAGGAGGTAAACGCTCCTGTTATGATTCAGTTTTCGAATGGTGGAGCTGCATTTAACGCTGGTAAAGGGTTAAAACTTGAAGGCCATGAAGCGGCCATTTTAGGAGCTGTTGCAGGAGCAAAACATATTCACACTTTAGCTGAAGCATACGGTGTACGTGTGATTCTTCATACCGACCACGCAGCAAAAAAACTGTTGCCCTGGATTGACGGCTTGTTAGATGCCAGCGAAAAACACTTCGAAGAAACAGGCAAACCACTTTTCAGTTCGCACATGCTAGACCTTAGCGAAGAGCCAATTGAAGAAAACATAGAAATCAGCAAAAAATACCTGGAGCGCATGTCAAAAATGGGCATGACACTGGAAATTGAATTGGGTATTACCGGTGGCGAAGAAGATGGTGTTGACAACTCCGATGTTGACGCATCAAAATTGTACACTCAGCCAGAAGAAGTTTGCTATGCTTACGAAGAGTTGAGCAAAGTATCGCCAAACTTCACTATTGCCGCTTCTTTCGGTAATGTACACGGTGTTTACAAACCGGGTAACGTAAAACTCACTCCAAAAATTCTTGATAACTCACAGAAATACATCGAGGAAAAACTGGGAACTGATGAAAAACCAGTGAACTTTGTATTCCACGGAGGATCAGGTTCGACACACGAAGAAATTCGTGAAGCGATTTCATACGGTGTTGTTAAAATGAACATCGATACCGATACACAGTGGGCATACTGGGATGGCGTTCGTGCATTTGAAGCTGCCAACCACGATTACCTTCAAGCACAAATCGGTAACCCTGAGGGCGACGAAAAACCAAACAAAAAATTCTATGACCCACGTGTTTGGTTGCGTAAAGGAGAAGAAGCAATGATTGCCCGTTTGAAAGTGGCATTCGAGGATTTAAATGCTATCGACGTTCAGTAAGTACAATTTACGATAAATAATAATAAGAACCGTTTCTCGATTGAGAAGCGGTTTTTTTATGAAAGTCCCTCAACACTCTCCATTTTTTGTAGCGCAACATAAAAGCGGTTTTCCTTTCATCCCTGTTATTAATTTCGAGAAATTATGAATGTTTGAATGAAATTATTTAAAACTAACAAGGAGTTTTTAGAATGACATTTTTATTCCAACAACTGGGAATAATGCTCGTAGCGACTAAAAATCTGTTTTACGTAACTTACAGGCTCAATCCCTCTCACATAACCATATTTTATAAACGGTTTGTTATAATTTTCGGGGTAGCTTAATTTCAACATCGATTCTTCAACGCATTCGTCCCAGCGATAACTGTCAATTCCTTCCTTTTCTGCCAGCGTTCGGGCATCAACCACATGGCTGTAACCACTGTTATAAGCAGCCATGGTAAACTTAATACGCTGAACAGAATCGGGAATATCAATAAACCGTTTCCACAACACATTCAACACTGTGGTTCCTCCCTCAATACTTTGTTCGGGATCAGTTCTGTCGCTTACTCCATACCGCTCGGCTGTTTGTGGCATCATTTGCATAAGCCCCTTTGCACCAGCCCACGATTCGGACACCGGATTAAATCTTGATTCCTGATATATCAGCGAAGCAAGCAATCGCCAGTCCCAATTCAGTGTATCCGCATACGTTTGTATTAAGTCGTCATATTCACTAATCCGACTATGATTTATACTATAGAAAACACTGTTCTCTCGACGTTTAAACGACCGTTCGTTTTTAAAGTATTTATTATAAATAACGTAATAAGCCACCCCGTCTTTCATCGAGTCGATCCAACCGTTTAGCTCCGTAAGTAACTGATCCGACTCGGGCCTGATAGCCCAGGCCATACGCTGCGAAAAACTAACCGGTACGCGAATATCGAGATTGGGATAATACGATGCATTAATGCTGGCAATATTGTTATCGGCAAACGTATACTTGATTTCGCCGTTACTTACCATTTCAATAATTTTGTCAGTCGATAAATCGCCTGGCAGGGTATCTACATATATTTTTCCGCCCATTTCGTCCATCAGGTTTTCTACCCTGTTTAAATATGACGAGTTGGCCCGCACCGAAACCGTATCATCAATCAAATCAATAGCATCGTGGAGCAACGATTTTTGCAATTTGCTCCATCTTAACCTCCTCCAGTTATCGGGCTTTTTTTGTACCAAAACCTGGTGTGTCAGATACAAGTAATCGGTAAACTGTACCAACTCCTTTCGCTTGCCGGTAACAGTTAATCCATGTGCAATGAGATCAACTTCGCCATTCATCAACATTTGATGCATGGCTTCAAAGTCATTCGAGATCACAATTCTAAATTCAACACCAATATGTTCGGCAAAACGTTTTAGCAATTCGTACTCATAGCCCATGGGCTGCCCGCGGTACAAGAAATAACTGGTACTGCTGTATGTGGTAACAACATTTAATACTCCATCTTCCAAAATCTCAGGTAAATCACGATCAATAATTGGGTGATCTTTTTTGTCTGTGTCTTTTGAATTTTTGTTTGAGGAGCATGCCGCTACCATAAAAAGCAAGACGATGCAAATAATACCAAAGGAATGTTTCAACATACATTTTAGGTTTTATAATGTCTGATCTTACGCCGACAAGGTATAAAAAGAATTAGAAATATGAAATTTATCAGTTTTATGGCCTGTCTTCATGTACATTCATTTTATAACGACACAACCAGCTATATAACATAAAAATAACTCATTAAATTAAGAACATCTAATCTATAATTCTAACTGTATACTTTTGATTTAATTATATTTGCATAACTGTGCAAACCTATGAGAATTCATAAAAAACATATATTACTGAGTTTATTGTTCGTTTTTAGTTTTAGTTTTTCATCTGTTTTTGGTAACGAAACATCCCAAATTGATTCGCTGAAAACATTGGTAAAAACCGAAACCAATGCGGAGATAGTTGTAAATATTTACCTCAATCTGTCTGATTTATACGGTTACTTTAATGCCGACAGCTCGCTTAAGTATGCTGAAAAAGCCCTGGATCTATCAAAAAAAATAAACTATAAATACGGCGAAGGAACTGCACTTTTCTTAATCAGTTATGTTTACGACCAGTTGGGAGATTGGCTGCCTGCGATATCCAACCTCGAACAAGCAATTGATATATTTACCGCAACCAACGATTCACTCTCATTGATAGGATGTTATTTAAACCTTGGCGTTTTATATTCCTACGGAAAAGACCAGGTTCAGGCGCTAAAATACATTATTAAAGCAAAGAATATTTGCGAAGAAACCAACGAGAATTATGCCCTTTCTGAAGCATATGGCAATATTGCTTCGTACTACGAATACTTAAAAGAATACCGCAATAGTCTGCGTTATTACGAAAAAGCACTGGAAGTTGACAAAGCAACAGAAAACATTGGTAACCAAAGCCTAAGCCACACTTCGCTAGGCAATAATTACTTGAAATTAAACCGGCACGAAGAAGCGCTTTTCCATTTGAACGAAGCCCGGAAACTTTTGCCACAAGTTATCGATAAACAACGCGAAATTGAAGTGATACTTGGTTTTATTAATTATTACCTTGAAACAGGAGATCTGGAGGAAGCAGAAACTTATAGTAATAAAATAACCGATTACACCGATCAAAATGAATTTACAAAGCTTGCCGTTGAAATAAATTACGTAAACGGAAAGTACCACCTAAAAAAGAAAGACTTCCGAACAGCAATAATTTACTACGATAAGGCCATTGCGCTGAGTCGGAAACTAGAGAAATACGACTACCTCTCCGACTATTTTAACGAAAAAGCAGAAGCCTATGCCGGTCTTGGGCAATACGAGAAAGCTTACGAAATGATTTCAAAAGCAAAAGAAGCATTTGAGGTATTAAAGCCGGATGAAATAGTAGAAGCATTAGGAAATTTCGAAGCCGACGAAACCAGTCGGGCCGAAAGAAATAAAATAATACTTGAACAACAACTGGCTACGGCCAAAACCGAAAGCGATCAGTTTAAATTTCGTGTAAAAGCCGCCTTTGCAATTATTGCTCTACTGATAATTCTGGTGGCACTTAGTTTTTTCCTCATTCTCCGAAAAAAACATACCGATGAACTAAAAGCCAATTACAACACCATAAACCGCCAAAAATTATTGCTCGAAGAAAACCTCGTGAAACTTGCCGAGGATGAAAAAAACTTAAAAAAGCTAAATGCTACAAAAGACAAATTCTTCTCGATTATTGCACACGATTTAAAAAATCCGTTTAATGTTCTAATAGGTATTTCCGATTTGCTTCGAAATGAAAAGGAGGCACAAAATTCCAATGATTTTGGTGTTCTTATCGACGGTATGTACCAGGCAGCCACCAGTGGATACAAATTGCTGGAAAACCTTTTAGAATGGTCGCGCACACAAACCGGCACCATTAAATTCGAGCCACAGTCGTTTTTTATTCATAAAGTTTTTGAAACCAACAAAGAACTAACCCTTGAAGTTGCCAAAGCAAAAGGAGTCACCATTGAGGTGTCTGAAAAGAAAGCCATGGTTTATGCCGATTACGATATGGTAAACTTTATTGTTCGAAACCTGCTGAACAACGCCATAAAATTCTCGAATAAAAACGGCAACATTGAACTGTTTGCCAAAAAGGATGGCGAAATGCTTCTTGTTACGGTAAAAGATGATGGCATTGGAATGACCCCGGAAATGATAGAAAACCTGTTTAAAATTGAAAATTCAGTGCAACGCGAAGGCACCGCCAAAGAAAAAGGTACAGGTTTAGGCTTAATTCTTTGCCAGGAATTTGTTAAAATAAATGGTGGCAACATTTGGGTCGACAGCGAAAAAGACAAAGGCAGCAGCTTTCAATTCAGTCTGCCACTCTCGCTATCTTAATTGCTCTTTTTCTAAAAATATTGTGTTGCACGATAGGTTCTGAAATGATACAGATGATTGGTTTTCTTTGCATATTTGTACCATACCAGTACCTACCAGTAGAATTATAACTTACGGCAACAAATATTTTACTGAAAACATATGTATGAATAAACATGAATGCATCTATAATAGTAGGTACCATTTGAAATTCTTTTAATGAAAGGGCAAAACAATATGGCAAATAAAATAACCATTAAAGTGTAAGTTTTAACGGTATGAATAGGTGTCGCATTAAAATCTGCTAAAAACAAACAATTAATACCATATGAAATCTTTATTTTCTTTATTCATTATTCTCTTCCTTTTTTCGGCTTGTGCTGAAACAGACAACGAAACACGAAGTAAACAAACACTTGAAAAAGACTGGAAGTTCATTAACCAGGAAGTTACTGACGCTCAACTTCCGGCAACCGCAGTTGATGGCTGGGAAGATGTAAAAGTTCCACACGATTGGGCCATTAAAGGACCATTCGACAAACAAATTGATGCCCAGAAAGTACGGGTTGCACAAGATATGGAGGACGAAGCCCGCCTGCGCACCGGACGCACCGGGGCATTGCCACATATTGGAATTGGCTGGTACCGAAAAACTTTCGAACTCCCTGATTTTGGCCCCGGGAAAAAAGCCCTCCTTGTTTTTGATGGCGCCATGAGTAACGCCGAGGTATACATCAACGGGGAAAAAGTTGGTAACCGCCCATACGGCTACAGCTATTTTTATTTTGATATTAGCGACTTCGTGAACGCCGGCGAAGAAAACTTGTTAGCTGTTCGCCTTGAAAATAAAGAATCATCATCGCGCTGGTATCCCGGTGCCGGAATTTACCGCAAAGTGCAGATAATTGTAAAAGATGAGGTTAATTTTAAACAATGGGGAACGTTTATTACCACGCCTTTTGTATCGAACGAACTGGCGCAGGTAAATTTAAAAGCCGAAGTTAACGGAAGCAACATTAACGTAGTTACCGAAATAAGAGATGCCGAAGGAAATATAGTGGCAACAAACACCACCGACGAAGTTTTTGGTACAAAAACAGAACAAAACATAGCCATTCCCAATCCAAAACTCTGGGATACCGAATCGCCCTATTTATACACGGCTAACATGAAATTGTACAAAGGCAACACGTTAAAAGACGAACAAAACATTCGTTTTGGCGTACGAAGTGTGGTATACGAACGTGGAAAAGGATTGGTGCTGAATGGCAAAGTTACCAAGTTTAAAGGCGTGTGTCTTCACCACGATTTGGGGCCACTTGGTGCAGCTGTTAACAAAGCGGCATTAAAACGCCAGCTTACCATTTTAAAAGATATGGGTTGTAATGCCATCCGTTCGTCGCACAATATGCCGTCGATGGAACAACTGGAACTTTGCGACGAAATGGGATTTCTTTTTCTGGCCGAAAGTTTTGATGAATGGGCAAAACCTAAAGTTGAAAACGGTTACAATCTTTATTTTAACGACTGGGCCGAAAAAGACGTGGTAAATCTCGTTCGCGCAACTCGCAATCACCCCAGCATTGTTATGTGGAGCTCGGGAAATGAAGTTCCCGATCAGTGGGGCACCGAGGGCGTTAAGCTGGCAAAATGGTTGCAGGATATTTTTCACAGAGAAGACCCGACACGGCCTGTTACCGTTGGAATGGACCAGGTTGGCAACACCCTGAAAAACGGATTTGGCGCTATTATGGATATTCCCGGTTTAAATTACCGTTTGCATCTATACGATGAAGCTTACGAACGTTTTCCGCAAGGATTTATTCTGGGATCTGAAACAGCTTCTACAGTAAGTTCCCGCGGAATTTACAAGTTCCCGGTTGAACAGGCGAAAATGAAACGTTACGATGATTTCCAAAGTTCATCATACGATTTGGAAGCTTGCTCGTGGTCGAACATTCCTGATGAAGATTTTTACTGGCAGGATAATTTTGATTGGGTAATTGGTGAGTTCGTCTGGACCGGTTTCGATTATCTCGGCGAACCAACACCTTACAACGAAGCGTGGCCATCGCGCAGTTCGTATTTTGGCATTTGCGACCTGGCAGGTTTACCCAAAGACCGCTACTACCTGTACCGCAGCCGTTGGAACACTGAAGACGAAACCCTGCACATTCTTCCGCACTGGAACTGGGAAGGCCGCGAAGGTGAAACAACGCCCGTTTTTGTTTACACCAATTACAACAGTGCCGAATTGTTCGTTAACGGCAAAAGTCAGGGTGTTCAAAAGAAAAGCAAAGAGACCTTGCTGAACAGAAACCGCCTGATGTGGATGGATGTAAAATACGAACCCGGAACCGTTAAAGTTGTTGCTTTCGACAACAACGGAAATGCCGTTGCAGAACAGGAAATTCGTACTGCGGGAGCTCCTCATCACCTGCAATTATCAGCCGATCGCGATGAGATTACTGCTAACGGAAACGACCTCAGCTACATTACCGTTTCGGTTGTTGACGAAGACGGAAACATTTGCCCCACTGCCACCAATCAACTAAATTTTAAAGTTAGCGGTGCCGGAAAATACAAAGCTGTTTGTAATGGCGATGCTACTTCGCTCGAGTTGTTCCACCTGCCGACAATGAAAGCCTTTAGCGGCAAACTGGTGGTAACCGTTCAATCGGTTGAAGAGGCCGGAGAAATGCAACTGGAAGTAAGTGGAGAAGGACTTGAGCCTGCAACAATTTCGATTAAAACAAAACAGATTTAATACGATTAACTAACTATGAGAAAATTAATCTTACCAACTATTTTTGGCATACTGCTGCTGGCTTGTCAGCCAAAAACAAAAACGACAGAGACACAGCCTGCCAAGCCAAATATTATTTACATTTTGGCCGATGATTTGGGTTATGGGGACCTGAGTTGTTATGGACAAACTCATTTTTCAACGCCCAATATCGATAAACTGGCCGAAAACGGAATGCTGTTCACTCAGCATTATTCGGGCTCAACGGTTTGTGCTCCATCACGTTCGGCTTTAATGACCGGACAACACACCGGGCACACACCGATAAGAGGCAACAAAGAGTGGCAGCCTGAAGGACAATTTCCAATAGTGCCTGATGCAGTCACCATTGCCGAAGCCTTAAAAGAAGCCGGATACACAACCGGCGCTTTTGGCAAGTGGGGATTGGGTTATCCGGGTTCGGAAGGTGATCCGAACATGCAGGGATTTGACGAGTTTTATGGATACAATTGCCAGCGAATGGGACACAATTATTACCCCTATCACCTTTGGCATAATCAGGAAAAGGTTGTTCTTGAAGGTAATTCCGGAAAAAAAACAGAAGCTTACGGACCGGAACTGATCCACAATGAAGCGATTCGTTTTATCGAAAACAACAAAGATCAACCGTTTTTTATGTATTATCCGTCAATAATTCCGCATGCTGAATTGTTTGCTCCTGATGAGTACATTGCCAAATACAGAGGAAAACTTGAGCCTGAAAAAGCTTACATAGGAGTTGATGATGGACCAAATTATAAACAAGGCGGATACGGTTCGCAACAGGAGACACACGCAGCATTTGCTGCTATGGTTGACTATCTGGATATGCAGGTTGGCGAAATCGTTGCCAAACTGAAAGAGCTGGGAATTTACGAAAACACCTTGATCATATTTACCTCAGATAACGGTCCGCATTTGGAAGGTGGAGCCGATCCTGATTATTTCAATTCAAACGAACCTTTGAAAGGTTACAAACGCGACTTGTACGAAGGTGGTATTCGTGTACCGATGATTGCAATGTGGGACGGAAAAATTAAAGCTGCCAGTTCAACCGATCACATTTCTGCATTTTGGGATGTATTTCCAACCGTGGCGGAAGTTACAGGCATTTCAACTCCCGATTCGATTGACGGAATTTCGTTTTTACCCACTCTGCTTGGAGAGAAACAAGCGGAGCAACACGATTATTTATACTGGGAATTCCATGAAAAAGGAGGAAGACAGGCGGTTAGAAAGGGTGACTGGAAACTCGTGCGTTACAACGTTTTTACACCCGAGAAGACGACTACCGAATTATACAATCTTACCACCGACGTGGGCGAAGAGAACAATGTTGCCAGCGATCATCCGGAGTTGGTCGAAGAGCTAAGTGCTCTTATCGAGAAATCACACACCAAATCTGATCTTTTCAAATTCGGAAATGAAGAATAAACTAACATTATGAATAACAAAATCACCTTTCTGGTTATAATTGCGGTTACATTATTTTCATGTGAACCGAAAAAACAAGAGGTTGGCTTACCCAATGTTCTTTTTATTCTGGTTGACGATTATGGCTACACCGACTGCAGTGTAATGGGCAGCAAATACTACGAAACACCCAACATCGACCGTATTGCACAAGAAGGGATGCTATTTACCGACGGCTATGCAGCTTGTCAGGTTTGCAGCCCGTCGCGAGCCAGTATTTTAAGTGGAAAATTCCCGGCGCGGCATGGTATTACCGACTGGATCGGCGCAAAAACCGGCGAAGAATGGAGCAATACAGGCAGGGCCACAAAACTGCTTCCTCCTGAGTATGTCCATCATCTTCAGCACAGTTATACCACATTGCCCGAAGCAATGAAGGAAGCTGGTTATAAAACTTTTTTTGCCGGCAAATGGCATTTGGGCGAAAAAGGATCGTGGCCCGAAGATCATGGCTTTGACATCAATAAAGGCGGCTGGGATGTTGGTAGTCCAATTGGCGGTTATTTTTCTCCATGGACAAATCCAAACTTACCGAGTGGCCCCGATGGCGAAAACCTCACCATGCGACTGGCAAAAGAAACCGTCAACTTTATAGAAAATCACAAAGACACTGCTTTTTTTGCTTACCTGTCGTTTTATGCCGTGCACGGTCCCATACAAACCACACAGAAAAAATGGGCAAAATACCGCGACAAAGCAGAAGCAATGGGAATAGCGGAAACAGGATTTGAAATGGGCCATTTTCTACCCATCCGCCAACACCAGGACAACCCTATTTATGCCGGGCTGGTGGAAAGCACCGACGATGCCGTGGGTTATGTGCTGGATGCATTAGACCAACTAGGTTTAGCCGAAAATACCATAATCTGTTTTACCGGCGATAATGGTGGCGTGGCAGCCGGCGATGCATTTGCTACCTCGAATAAACCGCTGCGTGGCGGAAAAGGATATCAATTTGAAGGCGGTATTCGCGAACCATTTTTTATCAAAGTTCCCGACGTGGGTAATGGTCAGAAATGCAACACACCTGTTACAGGAACTGATTTCTACCCCACAATTCTTGAACTTTGCGGAGCCGATTTAAAACCGGAAGAACACACGGACGGAGTTAGTCTTGTTCCACTTTTAAAAGGCCAATCGCTTGCAGAACGCCCTTTAATCTGGCATTACCCGCATTACGGAAACCAGGGAGGCGAACCCTCATCCATTATCCGTTTGGGCGATTGGAAACTCATTCATTATTACGAAGATGGCCGTGAGGAATTATACAACTTGAAGAACGACTTGGGTGAGCAAAACGATCTGGCTATTGAAAATCCCGACAAAGTGAGAGACATGAGTCGACAACTTTTTGAAATGCTGCAGGAAATGGGGGCTCGTTATCCAACACAAGATCCAACATGGACAGCGGAGCGCGAAAAGGCGCATCGGCAAAAAGTAATCGATAATAAATGGCCCGCACTGGAAAAAGAACGGCTTTGGATGCTCTCAGAGGATTTCAATCCGGGCAATGATTGGTGGGGAAGTAAAATCACTATTGACTAAGCAAAATATAGTCATATTTCATATCTTTTACGTCATGTTAAAGAGAACATATTTTTTTATGTCTAAAGGACAACAGACAAAACAGCAATAATTTAAACCACATAACCATGGAAAGAAGAAATTTTATTCGTAACGCGGCAGCGGGAACGCTGGCATTCAGTAGTATATCAGGCATTGCAGCTGCATCAGTTTCTGATTCAAAAGTATCAAATTCGGCTAAATTTAAGTTGAAATACGCGCCGGGACTTGGAACCTTCCGCGAACATGTTGGAAAAGATCCGATTGAAAACCTGAAGTTTATTGCCGATCAGGGTTTCACTGCATTTTTTGATAACGGATTGATGTGGAAACCAGCAGAAATGCAGGAAAAGATTGGCAACGAAGCAGCGCGTCTTGGACTCGATATTGGCCCGTTTATCGTTTATGCCGATCATGGCGCCAAATACGGTGTTACTGACGATCCTGAAGTTACTAAAATGTTGGTAACTAAAACCGAAGAAGCTCTTGACGTTCAAAAAAGAACAGGTGCAAAAACAGGATTGATAACATTCGGTATATACGACGAGAAAATGGATTGGGACTATCAAACCATTAATGTAATTAAAAATATGCGTGCTTGTTGTGATGTTGCCGGAACAAGCGGACTGGATTTAGTTATGGAACCACTAAACCACCAGGTTGACCATCCAAAATTATTCCTTACAAAAATGCCACAGGCAAAAATGATTTGTGTTGCCGTAAATCATCCAAGTTGTAAAATCGTTGATGATTTATACCACCAGCAAATTACCGAAGGCAATCTCATTATGAATATGGATATCTGCTGGGATTATATTGGAGCCTTTCATTGTGGCGATAACCCAGGACGTAAAGAACCCGGAACCGGAGAGATTAACTTTGTCAATATCTTCAAACATATGTACGATAAAGGATATAACGGAACAATTTGCGCCGAACATGGTAAAAGTATTCCCGGAAAAGAAGGCGAAATAGCTTTTATTGAAGCGTACCGGAAAGCCGATTCTTTTGAAGCTTAAAAGTAAAATCCATAAATAACTGAAAAAGGTGGTTGTTAGCAAACCACCTTTTTTCAGTTATTTTTATTCTTAGAGGAGGTGGGCAGTTTTCGGCAACAAATATTACCAAAGAACCGCCAAATATTTTCTACTCATTTTTTCTATGTACTACTCTGAACGTTTTGCGAAGATCGGGTTATCATTTTTAATGGTATCTGCAAATCGTAAAAAGCAAACTCAAAATTGTAAAAAGTAAACATATGTAACATAAATTAGTAATTTTACACTCAAGCCATTTTATTACAATTTAATAATGATACAAGCCATCGCATTATTATCGCCTGTTTACGTCACCCTCTTTTGGGGCTTAAACTTTGTATTTCAAAAAAAATCGGCTAATCTTCCTCGCTGGACACTTGGTGTTTTTTTACTTTTTGCGTGCTTATTATATGTTTCTCATGTTATTTTTTTCTCACGATTCGACCACTTTTATGCTTTTTTCGAAAGCATCTACTTATGTGCCGCATTGTCACTTTATCCTATTTTTTACACCTACATATTACAATTAACGACCATACGTCTTAAATTCCCACAACATCTGTTTCATTTCTTGCCGAGCATTATTTTTGGATTATCTACTTTAATTTTAACACTAATACTTACGCCCGAAGAACGTATTTTGTATGTCGAACATATTCTTATAGATACAAACCTGAAAGGAGTTAACTTTAGCACTTTGCCCGGAATTAGAGGATGGAATTTTTTATTCAGCCGAATCATTTTTATTCTGCAAACAATCATTTATCTGATTCTCATTATTCGTATTGCCGTTAAACACGATAAAGTAATTAATAACTACTTTTCAAACACCGAAGGGAAGAAGATTAATTGGGTAAGAAATCTAAGCGTCATTGCCTTTGCCATATCGATTGCGGCGATTATTTTTGCACTGCTTGGCAGGAGCTATTTTATACATCACAACCTTTCACTTCTAATACCCTCTGTTTTTTTCACAACAATATTTTTTCTGGTTGGATACAAAGGAAACATGCAGCGTCAAATTTTGGTTCCCCTGTATGAACCGGAAATTGATAAATCAAAAGAAGAAATAACGTTTTCTTCTAAAGAAGATTTAAAAGGACGCCTTTTGAATTTATTTGAATCGGAGAAAATATACCAGCAGAACGATTTAAGGATCAGCACTGTTTGCAAATCACTTCATACTAACCGTACCTACATTTCGAAGTTGATTAACGACGAATTTGAAATGAATTTTAATGAGTTTGTAAATAAGTACCGGGTTGAAAAAGCTAAGCAACTTTTATTTGCCAGAACCAATAATAAATACACCATGGAATATATTGCTCAACAAGCCGGATTTGGCTCTGTTGCATCATTTTCGCGTGTATTTAAAGACATTGAAGGTACTACTCCGGGTAAATTTCGAGAAAAGCACAAATCCAATATCGAATAAAGAAAATTCTTAAACTGCAAATAGTGTCATTCCCAAAGCTGCAAAATTGCGATGAAAGTAACAGTTGCACTCAAAAGCCTGCGCAAGTCTGTAATAACCTGTGTTCGACTTTGAAGTTCATAATTAATTTTCACCGGTTTAAACCATAGACACGTCATTCCTAAATTGTTTCGAAATCTTGTTTACAGGAAATGCGGAACAATTTTAGCATGACATGCAATAAACAGCTAATCTTCTTTCAAATAACCATCTTTTAAACGAACGATACGATTCCCGTATTTTGCATTTTCTTCCGAGTGCGTTACCTGAATAATGGTCATTCCTTCATCATTTAGTTTTTTCAGCAATTCCATTATCATTTGTCCTTGCTCGCTGTGCAGGTTTCCGGTGGGTTCGTCGGCCAATAAAAGTTTGGGACTACCAACAATGGCTCGTGCAATTGCAACCAGTTGCTGTTGTCCCCCAGATAACTGACTTGGAAACAGATCTTTTTTAGCAACAATATTAAAGCGATCGAGCATATCGGCAACCATGGCTTTGCGTTCTTTTCCTTTTACACCACGATAAATCAAAGGTGTTTCAATGTTTTCGTATACATTCATTTCTTCAATAAGGTGAAAAGCCTGGAAAATAAAGCCGATGTGACTACGGTGATATTGCACTTTTTGTTTCTCTTTTAGCTTGTTAGCCGGATGATCAAGGAACAAATAATCTCCTTCACTGAGTTCATCCAGAAAACCAATAATATTCAGCAAAGTTGATTTACCGGCGCCACTTGGGCCCATTACGGAAACAAATTCACCTTGTTTAATATCAAGATTTACTCCTTTTAAAACAAACGTACGCTGAAACTTTGCGTCGTAGTATTTGTCGATGTTTTTAAGTTGTATCATATAATTTTAATTAATTGTCAGAATCAGGATATGCAGGATTTTAAGATTAGCTGGATTAATGTTTTTTTGAAAAGTCGTTTAGCTTGCAGGCTGGTCGAACCGAAATTAATTAACAAACCAGTTTCAAGATTATAGGCTGACAGGTAATTTAAGCCCTGAGCAAGATGAACATCTTCAAGGTATGTCAAGTCATCATCTATCTTCGTCATTTTCCTCTTTTAAATCTTGTTAATCTTAAAATCCTGCATATCCTGATTCATACATTTTCTATTCATACCTTAACGCTTCTACCGGGTTACGTGTTGCAGCACGCCAGCTGTGCCAGCTAACGGTAAGTAATGCAATTCCCAAAGCCATTATTCCTGCCAGTGCAAAAATCCACCAACTCACATTGGTTTTGTAGGCAAAATTCTCAAGCCACTTACTCATGGCATAAAAAGAAAGTGGAGTAGCAATAACAAATGCAATTAACACCCATTTTACAAAACTCTGATTCAACAATCCCAGTATTTCTGAAACCGTTGCACCGTTTACTTTCCTGATACCAATCTCTTTGGTTCGTTGCTGCGAAATAAACAAGGCCAACGCACTGATTCCTATAATACTAATAAGTACTCCGATGGTTGAAAAAGCAAAAAGGATTCGACTTAAAATGGTTTCTGCTTTATATTGTTGAGCAATTTTTTCATCGATAAAAAAGTAGTCGGGTTCCTGATTGGGGTAATATTCGTTCCAGGTGTTTTTTATGGCCTCCATACCGGCGTGCAAATTATTAATTCGTACGTGTGTAAAACGTGCCCTGCTTCCTCCTTCATCGAGCCAAAACGCAAAATCGCCAATACTTTGGTGTGCCGAACTGTAATTAAAATCTTCAGCAACCCCAACAAAATTAATGCGTGTTTCTCCCAGCTCTAAGGGTTGTGCATTTGAATAGGCAATAAGATTATCCATACTTCCGTGTTTCTCCATCAATCGTTCGTACAAATGATTGTTTATTACCATTCCCCGCACGGTATCGGCATCCGGTTTAACCCAGTTATGTACGAGTTTAATATTCATGGTTTTGAGGTAGTCGTAGTTGGCAAAAACAAATTCAGCAGTACCTTCAATTCCCAGTCCTTCCAAATCCATTCCCTGCGCCGGATAACCAAAATGTTGTGCCGTCATTCCTACTGAAACCACCTGGCTTTGTTTTTCCAATTCGCGGGCAAAAACAGCGGGGTCCTTCGAGAAATCTTTCAGATAGAGCACAACCACATTTTCCTTATCGAAACCCAATGGTTTATTTAAAACAAAACTGATCTGCTTATTTACCAACAAGGCTCCTGAAACAAGAATAATCACAATCGTTACCTGCACAACTAGCAAGGATTTCAGCACATAACTGCCCGAAAAATTGTTACGCCCTGCCAAAATATCGATGGCTGAACTGCGTGCCAGTAAAAATACTGCCACAAAAAAGGCAGTGAGCAATAGACAAGTGATTAAAACTCCAATAATGGTAAGATATACAACCGGCTCTGAAAAATAAATAGCGAATTCAATCTCGAACAAACGGTTAATCATTGGCTTTAAACTTTCAATCGCCAATAATGAAATGCCAATGGCCGTCATACAAACCAAAAACACTTCCATTAAAACTTGCCTAACCAATTGAAGTTTCGTGGCTCCTATCGATTTTTTCAGGCCCAGCTCTTTTGATCGTTTTATCAATTTGGCAATGGAAAGGTTGGTAAAATTCAGCAACGAGATCGCTAGAATGACAAATGAAATAGGGATAAACAAGCCAATATTTATCTTGCTTGAACTTTCGCGTAACTCAAAACGGTAATCCGATTTTAAGTGAATATCATCCATAGGAAACAAGGCGAAACCATATTCCTGCGGACCGGGTGTTGTTTTCAGGCTGCTGCTATTGTAAAAAGTAGTCACCTTATCAGCTATGAGCTTTGGATCTGCGTCTTTCTGAAGTTTGAAATAGTTATAAGTCCACTGTATTTTTCGGTCGGGCAGCGAAGCAAAACGTTCTTGCAATCCCCCTTTTTGAGAGATCAGCAATTCGTATTTGAAATGAGTTTTTGGATGTGTATTTTCGACCACTCCCCTAATTTCGTAATCGCCCAAATCCCTTGTATATTGTAGTGCTTCAATTTTTATAGCTTGCCCAACAGGATTTAGGTTGCCGTAATATTTCCGGGCAAAATCTTCGGTAACAAAAACGGTATTGGGTTTCGAAATTTCTGACAAATCACCAACCACAGGCACTACTTCAAATAGCTCCATAAATGCCTCATCAACCGACATAATATCCTTTTGTGAGATGGAGGTTTCGCCCATTTTTATGGTCCCCTCCCCGCAATGCGAAAACTGAGTAGCCAGCTCCACTTCAGGAATTTCTGCAGAAGCGGCATAAACAATTCCCATACTACGCGCCCACGCCGCATTATCTAATCCTCCGGGAACTGAAGTAACACGATAAATAGTTGAATGATTTGAAAAATGCTTGTCGAAGCTTTTTTCGTTTGAAACGTGGATAAACAAAATCAGGAAAGACGAAATACCAATCACCAATCCGAAGATGTTGATCAGCGAAAAAGCCTTGTCTTTAAAAAGGCGCCGTATGGTAATTTTTAGATTGTACATTTATTCGTATTTAAGATCCGGCATTTGCCGTTAGTTTTGTTTATCAGTTTATTAACCAACTCTTGTGCCTTAAATACTAAAGACTGAATTCTAACCACTTACCAAATATACGATTTTTATTGTGTCAATTTTTTTGACAAAAACTGTATAATTCCTTGTCACAACCGGAACGCTGATTATAAGAATTTAGCGGATTTACGCCGTTGTATATAAATGCCAGATGCGTTTTGTACAAACTCCGGATCGGATTTCTTTTTGACAAAAAAATAGTGAGGATTTCACATCAAGAGAAATCCTCACTATTACTTTTAATTTTATGTAAAAGGAAACGACGACTAATCCTCGTAACTGATGCTAACGTTACCTCCTGATGCATGTGCATAAACCGGAATTCCACCTCCGTTCATCTTACCTTTTACGCGGTCTTTTTCGGAAGTACCGTTAAAGTTATGGAGCTCGATATTCACTCTGCCTGAACGCAAATCAAGATCGAGGCCCATTTTCTCGCCACCGTGAATAACAGCAGAAACACCTCCGCCGCTGGATTGCAGGTATAACTCATCGCTTAAATTGCTAATATTAACCTTAACAGATCCGCCACTCGATTTGGCCTTAACCATCCCTGCTTCACCCTGCACATAAACACCGCCACCACTGCTACTGGCATCCACGTCGCCGTTAATCTCTTCGAGTTTTACACTGCCACCAGAACTGCGTGCATAGACACTTCCTTTAGCTTTTTCAAGCGTTACGCCACCGCCACTCGAACTCAGTTTAATATCTCCCTTATGTTTGTACACGTGAACACCGCCGCCAGATGAGCTGGCTTTTGTGCTGCCGCTTGTATTCTCCAGCTTAACTCCACCGCCACTGCTTGAGAAATCATGTGTTCCTTTTACGCCCGAAATTTTCAGGCCACCGCCGCTGGATGACACATCGCACGACATTTCTTCCGGAACAATAATGGTGAGCGAAATACCCACATTGTTTCTCCAGAAATTCATCTGACCCCTGCGTTTTACAACTGCAGTAATTGTTGATCCGCTTTTTGAGAAATCGATATCGAAATCGTCTAAAACCTCATCCAAAGATTTGTCGGACGGCGATAAAAGACTTCCGTTTTTTCGCACAAAAGCCTGGATAATAACTTTTGGCTGATCATGTGTTTGTACTGTTACACCACCTCCCGATGATGAAGCATTGAGTTGCCCCGGCTGGTTTAAATCAAAGGTTTTGGTAATGGTTGGCTGGCCGTCTTTTGCCAATCCATTCAACGAAAGCACAGCGGTCAGCACTGCTATTATCGTAAATAATTTGATGTTCTTTTGAGTTTTCATAATGCATTTGATTTAATTGTTTAATACCGATTATTAGTTATAGGACGACAAAGTTTTGGAATAGTTACTATTATTTTTTTGTACCCCTAAATCCCCTGAAGGGACTTTTTCGTATCTCCGATTGGCGTATCAAACATTTCTTCTTTATAGTTTCAATTAGCTTGATCATATCTTTTTCGACTTCTTCATTTGTGAATCGGACAACCTCAATACCCCAATAATTTAATTCGCCGGTTCTTCCAATTTCATATTCTTTTTGATCTCTTGATTTATGAATCCCTCCATCAACCTCAATTACAAGTTTTAATGGATGACAATAAAAATCCGCGATAAAAATGTCTATTGGATGCTGAGGGCGAAAACGGAATCCCAATACTTTCTTTCCTTTTAGTTGCTCCCACAACAAAAGTTCAGCCTCAGTCATGTTATTTCGTAAAAGTTTAGCTTTCTCGAAAATATGAGCTTTTGCCCCATTTACATTGAAACATTATCGCTTATAGCCATCTATTGTTTGTATTTACCCCTATATCCCCTGAAGGGGACTTGTTTTCATCTCCGTTTGAATTTTAACTTATTTTGAATTTTAACTTTTCATATTCTTCTCAAAAAATTATTCATCGCTCACTGCCAAAAGCCCCTTTAGGGGTTTGGGGTGAAACAAAACTATTCAGCTCAAAACTTCTACCCCGATGCTACGGCCGGAATCTTCGCACTCTCACAACTCGTATCCTAATGTTGTAACTGAATTTTTAGCAGCTTTCTGCTTTAATGAATTCATTTTTTAAGGTGAACGCGCATGAGATAATTATCAGCTGTTACATACAAAGCCGAATAGTCATCATTAAATGTGCAGTTTGCCGTCTCTTTCCCTGTTTCTATTTTTCCCAGGATTTTCCCGTCCGGAGAGAAAATAAAAATTCCGCCTGGCCCTGTAGCAAAGACAGTCCCATTCCTGTGAACTTTCATTCCATCGGGAAGTCCATTATTCGCTAAAACCAGGTTTGTTGCGTCATAAAAAACTTTTCCATTCCCAATGCCTCCATTCTTTTTCACATCGTAAACCATCCATATGGCCCTCTTCGGATCTGAATTGGCCACATATAATTTTGTTCCATCAGGCGAAAAAGCAATTCCATTTGGGCGGGTCAATGCTTTTGTGAGCAACTTAATTTCGCCCGATTTTGAAAGTTTGTAAACCCCCTGAAAATCCAATTCTTTTGCCGGGTCATCCACATTTTTCTCAAGACCGTATGGAGGATCGGTAAAATACAATTCATCGGTTTTACTGAAAACTGCATCGTTGGGGCTGTTTAGTTTCTTTCCCAGATAGCTGTCAGCCAGGGTTTCAAATTTTGGCAACGGATCACTCAACGGTGCTAACATTTTAGCTATCCTGCGATCGCCATGCTGACAGAGAACCAGACTCCCATCCGAAGCCAAAAGTAAGGCATTGGAACCAAGCTCTCCCCCTCTGGCTTGTTCCCCGGTATATCCCGATGGTTTAAGATACAACTGCAGTCCATCGGATTCACTCCATTCATAAATCGAATTGTCAGGAATATCTGAAAAAATAAGTTTGTTCACAGAGGTCAGCCAGAGCGGTCCCTCTGACCAACCAAAGCCATCAGCCAGAATTTCTATGCCTGCAGAAACATCGATCAAATCGTCCAGGCTCGGATCATCGACAATGATTTTTCCGGTGGTTTGATAATTTTGAGCGAAAGCTGGAACCGTCAAAATAAATGATAAAACCAGGTAAATAATTTGATGCATTTTGTTCTCTTTTAAGTTTGAGTAATACCTATAAAGGTATGAATAAGCTTCGTAATTTGTTTGGTAACTGCTTTTAGCTACGTTGGAGTTTGGGGTTATTCATACATCAGTACCTCAATCCCGATACGCTTCGCTATCGATGATCTACGCACTTCTCACTACTCATATCGAAGTGCTTCGACAGGATTCCGCGTTGCAGCACGCCAACTTTGCCAGCTCACCGTTAGCAATGCAATGCCCAAAGCCAGTAATCCGGCCAGTGCAAAAATCCACCAGCTTAAAGTAGTTTTGTAAGCAAAGTTTTCGAGCCATTTATTCATTGAATAGTAAGCAACCGGGGTGGCTATTACAAAAGCTATGGCTACCCATTTTATAAAGTCGCGATTTAGCATTGTAAGTATTTCTGATATACGAGCACCATTTACTTTTCGGATACCGATTTCTTTGGTGCGATTTTCTGCCAAAAAAAGGAAAGGCCAAGTATACCCAGCACTGCAATTGCAATTGCTATGAGAGAAAACAGCGAAACTGCTTTGGCCATTTGCTCATCTTTTTTGTATAGCTTTTCAAAACTTTGGTCGAGAAAATGGTAGCTGAAAGGAAACCCCGGAGCTAGTTCATCCCAAACTGAACTGATTTTTGCTAAGGTTTTGACTAGATCGTTTCCAGCAATTTTCAGATTTACATATTGTCCCTGCCCTGGCAAATAAATTATTGCAAGCGGCTCGATACGATTGTGTAACGATTTATAATTGAAATCTTTAACAATACCAACCACTTTAGCTTTTCCTCCCGGTATGCGAATATTTAATTGAAAAGGATCTTCAACTCCAAACTCTCTTACCGCTGCTTCATTTAAAAGTGCAGTGGCATTTTCATCGGTCTTTAGGTTTTTTGAGAAAAATCGTCCATCAGCAAGTTGTAAATTGTAGAGTTCAATAAATTCGGCATCCACCCAAGTTGTAGCAAAGTTTAGCATTTTTCCATCAATCTCCTGGCTGTTCAATCCCTCAATCCCTCCGAACATATTACTCGAGAAAGCGATTTCTTGTACTTCAGGCAATGTGTGTAAACGCTCTCGAAGAGTCTCTTTTTTTCCTGCTAAAATCTGGAAAGGCAGTTTTGCGTAAACAACTTGCTCGCTAGGTATTCCAAGGTCTTTATCCTTTATGTAATTAACTTGTTTGAAGATTAAAAAAGTAGCAGTAATAAGAACGATTGTAACCGAGAATTGAAAAATAATAAGTGCGCGTCGCAGGTTGCCTCCACCGCTATTATTACCGGTTTTCATTTTAATTATCTCGATGGCTTTTTTCGACGAAAGCAAAAGTGCGGGGTAAATTCCTGCAACAAAACCCAAGAGTAGAATTGTAGGAATAAGCATCAGAAACATTCTGGGTTGAAATGTTAATCCGTTGGTGACATTCATAAAAACACCATATCGTTTAACTAAAATCAAGGCAAAAAATGCACCTGCAACTACAGCAAGAAAACTAACGATTGTAGTTTCCGACAGGTATTGGAAAATGAGATTTCTACGGCTTGATCCGATTAGTTTTTGAACGCCAATTTCTTTATGCCTGTTGGATGCGCGGGCTGTGGTAAGGTTTACATAGTTAATAACCGACAGCAACATTACAATTCCACCAATAACTAAAAGAATATTCACCAACATTATATTTCCACGGTTAGTAGTGTCGTTACTTAGGCTTTTATCAAAATAAACATCCCTTAAACGATGCAGCGAAAGTGGATTTAATTCGGCGTCGTTGGCGCTTTCATTATTTGATAATTGACTGGCGTAATGGGCAATAAGATTTTTTTGAAGTTTTTCTTCAAACTCAGCCACAACAATGTTAGGCTTTACAAGCAGATAACTTTCGTAAACCGTGTGACCCCAATTTTCAGAATAATAGTTGCCTCTCATTCCATTAATCGATGCGTCGGAAACCAAACCATTAAATTGAATGGATGAATTTGAAGGCAAATCTTTTACAATTGCCCTTACGGTAAATGTATCGTCTTGTCTGCTTTTCCATGTTACTGTTTCGCCAATTGGATTTGTTTCGCCAAAAATCCGGGCTGCCTCACTTTCGGTAAGTATCATCGAAAATGGCGATTCCATGGCTGATTGAATATCGCCCTGTAGAACTTCAAAGTCAAATATTTCGAAAAATCCCGGGTTCGCAGAATAATACCTCTCAATTTCGAACGATTTGTTTCTAAACTGAACCACCGGTGAAAACATATTTAATTGTCGCGTTTCAATATGAGCAGTCTGCTCAATTTCTGGGAATTGATTTTTTAGAAACTCATTTAATGGTCCCGGAGTTAAACTTGAATTGCCATAACTTACTTTATAAATGTGTTCTTCTTGCGAATGGAATTTATCTGTATTTAATTCATTAATTGCATAAGTTGCTATCAACAACGAAATAGTAATTCCTAAGGCTAAACTTGTTACATTCAGTGTAGTATTTACCTTGTTTTTAAGAATGTTTCGTAAACTTATTTTAATAAAATGTTTAAACATGGAATTATAATTTAATTGTTTTATTCATATCGAAGTGCTTCAACCGGATTCCTCGTAGCTGCCCTCCAACTCTGCCAGCTAACTGTTAACAATGCAATTCCTAACGCCAGTAATCCGGCCAGGGCAAAAATCCACCAACTTAAACTGGTTTTGTAGGCGAAGCTTTCTAGCCATTTATTCATGACGAAATAGGCAATTGGGGTTGCTACAACAAATGCAAGTGCCACCCATTTTACAAAGTCTTTATTTAGCATGCTTAATATTTCTGATATTTTAGCGCCGTTTACTTTTCGTATGCCAATTTCCTTGGTTCGGGTTTCTGCCGCCATGGTTGAAAGTGAAATAATACCAAGCGTAGCAATAAATATGGCTAACAATGAGAAAATGCCCAGCAGCCTCACCATCATCCTTTCAGTATTGTATAAATAATTAAATTCTTCATCAACAAATTGATACTTGCATAAACTTTCGGGAGCCATTTCTTTATATACTTTATCAATATAATTGATGGTTTGAGCAGTGTTTCCTGCAGTTAGTTTTAACAATGCTTTGTTGTAGTAGTTGTTATTCGCCCAATAAAAAATCATGGGTTCAATTTTATTGTGAAACGATTCAAAATGGAAATTTTTTATTACCCCAAGTAAGGTCCCGTCATTTATTTTATAACCGGCATCTTTTGTTTTTGAGTTTTTTAGAATATCCCATCCCGCCTCGTTAACAATATAACTTTTGCCCATTTGACTTTGGATATCCTTCGAAAAATTATCTCCCTGTAGAAGTTCAATATCCATCATCGGGATAAACTCAGGGTCGATAACAGCAAATTTGAACACATATCCCTCTTCATCAACATTAACTACGGTGCCATATTGTTTAAGCATCGTAATATCATCCGAAATAAAAGATACTCCGCTAATGTTTGGATTTTCAAGTAATTTCGATTTAAAAGTGCTTAAATTATCCGTAAACGAAGGCCCCAAATCAACACTCAATACTTGTTCTTTGTTGAAGCCGAGATTGCTGTTCGATGTAAACAGCAACTGTTTGTAAGTAATAACTGTACCGCAAATCAGGATAATAGATATTATATACTGAAAAGTAATTAAACCCACATTAAATCCGGATTGTTTTGCTCCTGTTTGACCTCCATTAGTGCCTTGCCTTGTACTCACTTTAGTTAAATAATAGGAAGGAAATACACCGTAGATAATTCCAAGACTTACTATTCCGACACCAATTAAAAGAATATATTTGAGGTCCAGCACGTTGAGAATATTCAACTCTTTGCCTATTAAATTTTCATAAGAATGAAGGGAAAGGAACACTATCGCGAAAGCAATTAAAATTGAAATTGTACATAAAATAACGGAGTCGAGCATGTATTGAAAAATGATTGCCGTTTTTGAACTTCCAAGAATTCTACGAATATGAATTTCGTTAGTTTTTTTAAGTCCTCTGGAAATAGTCAGGTTAATAAAATTGATGCTTGCAATAAGAATAATAAATGCACCAACCACCATTAAAATGATTAAAAGCGTCATGCTCCCGTGTTTTGTTTCGTCGTTTGCCTCGGTATCGGAAGCAAGATAAATATCGTTAAATGAGCGTAATGAAAATTCCGGTTCTTTTACATCCCATTGTTCGATATTTCGGAATTGTTTATCCATCTTTTTTTCAAGCAATTCCTTGTCGTGATTTTCGGAAAGCATGATGTATGAAACCAAATTCCAACTCCAGTTTTCATCCGTAAGGTTAAAACTGACTTCAACCGATTTAAACGAAGCAATAGCTTTTGCCGGCAAATGAAAATCGGGCAAATCTTTTATTACACCGGTAACCGTATAATCATTCTGATTCTTGAAGTTAACCTGCTCCCCGATTGGATTTTTATCACCAAATATTTTTTTTGCCAGCGATTCTGCGAGTACAATTGTGAAAGGTTCGTTAAGTGCCGTTTTAGGGTCGCCTGTTTCAAATGGAACGGAAAATATTTCGAAAAATGAGTTCTCGGCAAAACAGAAGTCCTTTATTTCAAAAAAGTTCTTTTCGTAACTAATCCAATGATTATTAGTTGATTTAATCATTACAGAATTTTCAACTTCAGGAAAAGTTTCTTTTGATATTCTGCTAATAGATATTGGTACCTGGTTGTATTCACCTTGCTCAATTCGGTAAACCCGGTCTCCGTTTGTATTGAATTTGTCGAAATTAAATTCATTAACCACGAACAACATGATGAGTATAAAAACTGCAAATGCAATGGATAGTCCACCGATATTTATGAAAAGATATGATTTACTACCTCTCATATTTTTAAACGATTGTCTTATTTTTTCTTTCATCATTTTTGGTGTTTAAATTAGTTTTGGTACTTGTTAAAAACAGAATACTCACTTTTCATCGAAAAAATTATTCATTCAAACTATTCATACCTCAAACTCTCGACAGGATTTTTAGTAGCCGCTTTCCACGATTGAAATGAAACTGTCAACAACGCAATTCCCAAAGCCAGCAAGCCTGCCAAAGCGAAAATCCACCAGCTTAAACTTGTTCGATATGCGAAACCTTCGAGCCATTTGCTCATAGCGTAATACGAAACAGGAACTGCAACAACAAATGCAACGACTACCCATTTTACAAAGTCTCTGTTTAGCATGGTTAATATCTCAGAAATTTTGGCTCCATTGACTTTGCGGATACCTATTTCTTTTTGTTTTTGGATTGCAGCATATGATACCAAACCTAGCAGACCAATGCAAGCTATCATGATTGCAAAAAGGGTAAAAACACCAATTACTTTTACCAAACGGTCTTCCGATTTGTATTGAGCGTTAAATGACTGATCCAGAAAGAAGTATTCAAATGGAGCTTCTTTGTTAAAATTTTCCCAATTCAATTTTAGCGATTTTATCATTCCCGGTAAATTATCCGACCGTACACTTATTGAAAGAAAACTACTTGCATCACTACATTTTAAAACAAGGGGAAGTGTTTCATCCCGCATCGACTTCATGTGAAAATCTTTCATGATGCCAACAACCTTAAAATCCTGTTCGTAGTTATAGTCATGAATGTATTTGTCAGTACAATCGCTCCATCCCAGCAACCTGGCTGCTGCTTCATTTATAATTGCATTGTCTTTCTCCGAAGCCACATTTTCGGAAAAAAACCGGCCATCTTTTAGTTGAACCCCCAGTGTCTTCTGAAAATCACCGTCAACTTGCATCCTGTTCATTAAATGGGTTTTGTCACTTCCCTGTTCACAAAATATGTTGCCGGAATTATCATCAACCGAGGGCAATGTTGATGAATATGACGCCGAAAGGACAGATGGATTTTTAAGCAGTTCCATCTTGAAACTATTTCGATTGTTCCCTAAATACCCCATATTTTTAACAACCAATACATTTTCTTTTTCGAATCCGGGGTTCTGTGAGTGCAGATAATTAATTTGTCGTCGGATAATTAGTGTACAAAATACCAGTGCAATAAATACTACAAATTGAAGTGTCACCAATCCACCTCTGGTTAGCGATTTAGAATTTCCTTCTTTGAATTTCCTTTTTAACACATCAACCGGTTTAAAAGCCGTGATAATGAACGCAGGATAACTACCTGCTAAGATTGTAATGATTAGTGGTATAAAAATGATGGTTATTAGTGTTAAGGGATTTAGTAAATATTCGGGCAGAATAATTATTCCCGAAAATTGATTAAGAAATGGAAGAATAAGCAAAAGAATTAGAATTGATAGGAGAAGTGCAATCAGGCACTGAATAAATGTTTCGATAAGAATTTGAAAAATAATTGATTTCCGTGGTGAGCCTATAATTTTTTTCACCCCAATTTCTTTTGCCCTTAACGATGCTCTTGAAGTAGTGAGATTGACAAAGTTAAAACAAGCGATAATTAGTATTATTATTCCGGTTATACCGAATATGAAAAGGAAACGCTTATTTCCATAGGTTGACAACTCTTCGGCATAAGTTGAATTAAGATGTATGTCTTTTAAGGGTTGAAGTTTATGAATGAATAAATTACCCTGGCTTTCAAATTCGGCGAGAGAGATGCCCATTTCTTTTTGTATCATGGCATCTTCGTATTTTCGTATTGATGCGTCAAATTTTACTTCAAATTCTTCAATATTGGTGCCTTTTTTTGTGACAATGTAAGTATAGGTATTGCCAAAATTACCCCAGGAATCCATGCGCTTACTTTCCTGTAACGTACAAAACGACGCATATATATTGCTTTGTAAATTTGAGTTTTTAGGGATTTTATCGAGAATGCCAGTTACCACGTACGGATCTTTTTCACTGTGTAGTAAAATTGATTTGCCCATGGGGTTTTCATCTCCAAAGTATTTAAGAGCCACCTCCTTTTCGAGTATAATTGAGTTGGGTTCAAGGAGTGCTGTTTTATGATCTCCCTCAAGCAATTTAAAATCAAATACATCAAACAATTCAGCGTCGGCATAACATATTTCACTTTCAACAAATTTTTTCTCTTTATACCGGGTGATTATTTCAGAAAGAGGATACAATCTTACAGCCTCTTCTACTTCTGGAAAATCGTTTTTAGCGGCAGCAGCCAAAGGGATTTCAGACCTTGGAATGTTTTGAGCTGTTTCGCCCATTTTTACATGAGCAACACATCGGTAAATCCGATCAGCTTTTGAGTGAAAACTATCGTAACTTATTTCATGAAAAGTATAGGTGGCGATGTATAAAAATGCAACCAGTCCCAATGATAATCCACCAATATTTAAAAAAGAGTGGAACAAATCTTTCCGCAAATGATAAATGGCTGTTTTAAAAAATAGTTTTATCATGGCTGTTTTATTTAGTTTGTTTTCAAATTCAGTAATGTCTTGTAATCATGCCATACTGTGAAAATGATTTTGTAAAATCTGATTTTCAATTTTTACGCTTGTTCTTTTGTAAATGTTTTTTCAATAACAATGCCTCTTTTGTAAGTTTCAGTTGATTAGCTTGTTGCGTTATTAACTCGATTTGTTTTTGTCAAAATTATTGACATTGAGTGTATGAATATTTGTCAGAAAAGCTATTTATGCCCAGGGCTACATCCCGGGCAATCGGGATTTCGTCACTCATATCTGAGTGCCTCCACAGGATTCCTTGTTGCAGCCCGCCAACTCTGCCAGCTCACCGTTAGTAATGCAATTCCCAAAGCCAGTACCCCTGCCAATGCAAAAATCCACCAACTTAAAGTGGTTTTATAAGCGAAGTTTTCGAGCCATTTATTCATGGCGTAATATGCAATTGGGCAGGCAACTACAAAAGCAATGGCTACCCATTTTATAAAGTCTTTATTGAGCATTGCGAGTATTTCTGAGATTTTGGCGCCGTTTACTTTACGGATGCCGATTTCTTTGGTTCTCATTTTTGAAATTAACATCGACATGGAAAAAAGTCCCATACCCGAAATGAGTATTGAAAACAATGCTAAAGCAAATAAGATATTTGAAACCTGTATTTCTTTTTCGTATAGTTTGGCAATATGCTGGTCGAGGAAATAAACATCTGTAATTGCTGCGTTGTCTATTTTATCTGTTGTATTGATAATTTTTTTAATCGTTTCGGTTAAGGAGGTATTGGCAGATGCCAATTTTATAACAATCCTTGACTGGTATGATTCTTCATAACAAATAGCCAAAGGCTCGATTGTGTTATGTAACGAATTATAGTGAAAATCTTTTATCACCCCAATTATTGGCGCACCATCAAGTGTTACTTTCGAAATATCATCGATGTTATACTTGTTAATTAATGACTCATTTACAATGTACGACATGTAGTCTGACTTTATATCAGAGTCAAAAAAACGGCCTTCTGCAATTTCAAAATCCATGACGTCCGGATAATCAACTCCAACCATGTTCCGATAAGTAGAAATGACCATTTCCTCCCCATTTTTTAAAAGTGGTATCCTAAAATCAGAATAATGTTCATCTCCGGGCATATGCAAACTAGTACTAACATTTTTAATTTCAGGCAGCTGTTTTAATGTCTCTTCAATTAATTTGATATTGGGGGCAGTTTGTGGGCTGCGGTTTGCCACTGGCATATAAATAACTGCTCCACCAGCCAGGTTTTTGCGACTTTCAGAAAAAACAAAATTCATCTGTTTGTAGATAGTAAAAACTGAAATTATCAATACAATTGAAGCTGCAAACTGGGCGATTGAAAAAACATTCCCCAGTCGGTTTAGCTTCCTGCCAGCATTATTGCTTTCTTTTAGTGAACTGGTAATTTTATACGAAGTAAATTTTAATGCCGGAAACAAGCCAACAACGATGCCGGTCAATATACCTACTGAAAGCGCAATCAGAAAATATGAGAATTTTAAATCAGGGATAGAAATATTCAAAAAGTTGCCCAATATATTCTTTAACAGGTAGCTAATAATAAATGCAAAAATCACGGCAATCGTACTCGGAACAATGGCCTGATAAACCAGAAAACGGACGTTGTTTGCCCGTGACGAACCGTTTACAGAACGGATACCAATTTTCTTTATACTTTCGGTTGCCCGTGATAAAATAGTGTTTGCATAGTTAAGTAAGGCTATCAAAAGAACAATCAAAACCAGGGTTAGCAGCATCAGGGTTATTTTCCTGTTTCCGTGTGCACATAAATTGTCGTGAGAATTTGGGGAATAATAAATTTTAGCCAGCGGATTAAGATGGTAACTTCTGCTTTTAGCCACTTCCGGGGCTCCAAGTGAATTGAATACAGCAATCATCCCGTTGCTCAGTTTTTGTTGTAGCTGATCGTAAGTGGAAAATTCATCGGCTTGAAAAAAAGTATGCACCGTATTATTTCCCCAACCCGTTGTAACATAACCCGGCATATTTGCAGCAGGCAAAAGCATATCAAAACGAATGGATGAATTTTGGGGTATTTCGTCCATTATCGCCCTTACAGTAAACATTTCTCCTTTGTATTCAATAGTTTTTCCAATGGGATTTTCTTTCCCAAAAACTCTTCCAGCTAAAGATTTGGAAAGCGCCACCGAATATTTATCGGTATAAAATGATCTTACCTCACCTGATAAAATTCCGAAAGAGAACATTGAGAAGAAGTCGGCATCGACCACCAAAGGATTATCAACTTTGTATTTTGTTTGATTGTAGACAATATTTCGCTCTGTCATGCCACCTTCTTCATCGTTCAAAATCCTTGTCGAATGAACCACTCCGGGTATATTTCCCTTAATCCACGAACTCATGATGCCCGGCGTTGTGCATAAATCCAAATCTGGTAAACTTAACTCTACCCTATAAATTGCTTCCCGGTTTTCGTGAAAGCGATCGAAGTTCATTTCCGAGAAAGCGTAAATCCCAACAAGAATAACAAATGTGAAACCAATTACTAATCCGAAAATATTCATGGTAGAAGTAGCAACTTGCCGTCTTAACCCCCTAACTATCTGTTTCATTTCTTGTTTAAACATAACCGAATGTTTTTATTGTAATTTGAAATTCCATCACCAATGCTACAATCAAGGATCTTCGCCTTACTCATACCGTAAGGCTTCAACCGGATTCCTCGTTGCCGCCCTCCAGCTTTGCCAGCTAACGGTTAGCAATGCAATTCCCAAAGCCAGTACTCCGGCAAGGGCAAATATCCACCAGCTTAAGTTGGTTTTGTAAGCAAAATTTTCGAGCCATTTATTCATGGTATAATAAGCGATGGGAGTAGCTACAATAAACGCGATAACTACCCATTTTATAAAGTCTTTATTAAGCATGGCAAGTATCTCCGAAACTTTAGCACCATTTACTTTACGGATGCCGATTTCTTTGATCCTTCCATTTATATTGAAAATTGCCAGGCCAAACAAGCCAAGACAACTGAGAAAGATGGCTAAAATTGTCAAAGCATTCATTAAGGTTGCGGTTTGTGATTCGCCCCTGTAGTTTTGATCGAATAACTCATCTAAAAAGAAATACCCCATTGGATATTCAGGTGATACTTTATTCCACTTCTCTGTTATATTGCTAACGGTTTTTGTTAAATCTGCCGACTTTAATTTTATAACAATATACCGGCTAAATGTGTCAAATCCATTCTCTTTAAAGAAGAACATTACCGGTAAGTTCTTTGAATGAATAGTGGCATATTCAATATCCTTTACTACACCAATAATTTCTTTTTCCTTTCTGTCCCTTATGGTTATAAGTCTTTGTCCTATCGGGTTCACTAATCCCAGCTCTTTTTGAAGGGCTTCATTGATAATAATCTTGTCTTTATATGAGGTGTTGGACTGTTCAAAATCAGCACCACTAACAAACTCTGCACCAATTGTTTGAAAGTATTTATTGTCTATTGATACAAGACCGCATTGTTGCGAACTCTTTTCTTCATCTCCGGCAACCGAAGGGCCTCCCCAGTTTGTTAAATTATTTGCAGGTACATGACTGGCACTACTTATCGAAATTACTTCAGGATAACTTTCCAGATCATTCTTAAGAATTTGAAACCGCTGATAGGTGTTTCCCAAATCGTTTCGAAGCACTAATACCTGTTCTTTGTCAAACCCCAGATCGTGATGGCGGATCAACCGAAGTTGGTTGTTAATAACAAAAGCACAAAGGATTAGCAAAATACTTACTACAAACTGTGAAACGACCAGAATATTACTAAAACGGAATTGTGAAATTGTTTTAGGTGATTTTTTAGATGTGGATAGTACAACTCCTTTTAGTGCATTTGAGGTATCCACACGAAATGTTTGAATAAGTGGAAATATACCGGATAATAAGACGATTACAAAGCATACTATAATAATGAATCCAGTAAGTGGGATGAAATCGGTAAATAGGATTCCTAAATCCTTATTGATGATTTGGCTCAATGAAGGTAACAATAGCTTCGCGGATATAATGCTTATCAATAAAGCAATGAATAAGTAAGCAAGAATCTCGATAAGAATTTGCGGCATGAATGTTTTTAGATTAGCGCCAAGTACCTTTTTTATTCCTGTTTCTGTATTTCGTTTGCTTTTTACTGCAATGGTCAGGTTGATAAAATTAAAACACGAGATTAACAGTATCAATGCAGCAATTATCGCTACACCCAAAGTGTATATGATATTTCCGGGACTATTCTCCAGGTATCCCGACCTCAAATAAACATCTGAAAACTTTTGTAATTTAGCTTGAACAAAGTCCCCTTTACAAGCTGTGTCTGTGGATGAAGCATTCCATATTTCTGCAATTTTGTTATTTACTGCTTCTATATCGACACTTTCCGGTATTCTGAAATAAAACGCTGTTGAATGATTTCCCCATGAATAAAAGAAACCATCATTTCTTTTTTCCATTGATGAAATTGACGCAAAAAAATCGCCCTTGATATGTGCATGTTCCGGAATGTCTTTAAAAATTCCGGTAATGTTATATTCAAACTGATTGTCAATCTCTATCGTTTCGCCTATCGGATTTTTATCATTGAAGAATTGTTTGGCTTTGCTTTCTGATATTATTACTGAAAATGGAGATGAAAGCACTGTGGCCGGATTGCCAGCAATCATTTCCCAACCTATCAGATTGATGAATGAAGGATCAACACCCAGAAAATAACTGTTAAATCGATTTTCCTCCATTTTAATATTTACCGGATCCAGGTAAATTCTTGAACCATCTTCAATCTCCGGAATATCTTTTTTTATTTCATCAAAAAAGCGGGGAGGTTGCCCTATGTGGAATGTGGCCGGCGGGACATTATTGATTGTGAGTCGATATACATTTTCAGTATTCGTAAAGCATTTGTCCACATTAAACTCATACTTTACGTATAAAAAAGCCAGAATTGCACAAACCAATCCTATTGATAAGCTAACAATGCTTATTGCTGAATAAACCTTATTTCTCAATATTCTCCTGATAATCTGTTTTGTTTCAATAAATTTCATTTCATCGTATTTTATTGTTTACTCATATCTGAGTGCCTCAACAGGGTTTCTGGTAGCTGCCCGCCAACTCTGCCAACTCACTGTTAGTAATGCAATTCCCAATGCCAGCACTCCTGCCAAAGCAAAAATCCACCAGCTCAAATTGGTTTTGTAAGCAAAGTTTTCGAGCCATTTATTCATGGCGTAGTACGAAATTGGGCAGGCTACCACAAAAGATATGGCTACCCATTTTATAAAGTCGCGGTTGAGCATCGTTAGTATTTCTGATACTCTTGCGCCGTTTACTCTTCTAATGCCAATTTCTTTGGTTTTGCTATTCACAAGCATCAACGAAATACCAAATAATCCCAACATCGAGATAATGATGGCAATGGCTGTAAATAGTAACAATATGTTAGTTGTTCGCTGAATATTTGCGTACAATTTTTCAAATTTTTCATCATAAAAAGAATACTCAAAAGGAACACCGGGCATTACATTCTTCCAGCGTTTTTCGATATTTGCTAGTGTTTGTTTGGTGTTATCTGTTTGAATGGCTACCGAAAGTGAATAAAAATTTTCCTGCATTTCTTTCGAAATAATAAGAGGCGGAATTTTGGAGTAGATTAAACCCACATGAAAATCCTCTACTATACCAATTATTTCGTGAGTTCCATTTCTAAAAAGTGTTTTCCCGATTGGATTATCCCAACCAAGCGATGTTGCCAGAGTTCGGTTGATAAGAAAAGGTTCATTCTCGCCTGATTTTCCAGTGTGAAAATTTCTTCCTTCCTGAAGTTTTATGTCGTAAGTAGCTAAAAAGTTTTCATCAGCATACAATGCACTATAGATGTACCATTGGTCTCCACCTTCCGGTCTATAACCGTTTGCTGTAGTTTCAAGTCCAGGAATTCCAAAGCTGGCAGTAACGTTTCTAACGCCTGGCAATTTCCCAATTTCATTAATTAATGCGTCCTTTTTTTGTCCAATTTCAGAATGCGAAATTTGAATAATGTTTTCTTGTGTAAAACCCAAATCTTTATTAAGTGCGTAATTCAACTGCTTGGAGGTAACAATAACAGAAGATATTAAAACAATAGATAAACCAATCTGGATTGCCGATACAGAAATTAATTTCTTATTCCGAAACCCCACACTAGTTATTTGGACTGAAGAACCTGTTCCAATATTTTTGAAATAATTATATGATGCCATGAAGCTAATTAGAAGACTCACTAGCACACAAAAAATAAGTAGAAAAAGGGTAGTGGAGAAAATCTTTCCGGTAAGAAAATTAAAGCTGTAGCCGAATAAAGAACAAATAAAGTTTTCGGAAGTAACTACCAACAGCATGGAGAACAGAACTGCAACTGAAAATTGCAAACTATTTTCGACAAACAATTGTTTGAAAACTTCAAACCTGCCAGAGCCTAAATAATTTTTAATCTGGAACTCTTTACCACGGTATGACAGAATTCCGGTTGAAATAAAAATAAAATTTAGAATGGCAACAAACAGAATTATACAACTGATTAATAATAAAATCAGTACACTTTTGATATCGGATTTTTTAAAATTATCATAATCCACATCAGAAAAAAGGTGGATCCTGGTCAAGGGTTCGAGCGTAAACTCGGAGAAAAAACCACTGTCTTCATTTTTCTCATTAACCTTCGACCATAAAAAGGGAACCAATTTATCTTTAATAGTTTTTTGTTTAGCTTTTTCAGTTACCTGAACAAAAGTATGTGTTGACATTCCACCATCCCAGCCCACATAAATGTCGGGAGAATTAAGGAGGGTGTTGATCGGAACAATTGCATCGAATTGAATGTGTGAATTATGCGGAGGATTTTTGGCAATAGCAGAAACAGTGTATAATTTGTTTTTCAATAAAAGGGATTTACCAATCGCATCTAGCTCTCCAAATAACTTGTCGGCAGTTTCTTCGGTAATAACAATTTCATTGTCATTTAAAACATTTGAAGGATTGCCTGTAAGCAGAGAGAAGGTAAAGAATTGAAAGAAATTATTATCAGCATACAACACTTTGTCGAACCTCATCTTGTTTTCTCCCCACGCCAGTTCTTCTCTTGCTGGTTTTATTCTGACATAATTTTGAATTTCTGGAATTTCCGCTTCTAATGCTGGCCCATACGGTGCTCGAATAGCAGGCGAAATTTCTGTGCTTTTAGGGTTTGTTGAAATTTCATTTACCCTGAATATTTGATTTTTATCGCGATGGAATTTATCGAAAGAAAATTCGAATTGGACATGCATTAAAAGAGCAATGGCAAACGAAAAGGCCAATACTAATCCTGTTAAATTTACTAGGGTGTAGATGCGATATCTTAAAAAAGTACGTATTGCTGTTCTAACTGTATTCATTGTAACATTTAGTTTTATTTCTGACTTCTATTATCTGGTAACCAGTTTCTAAATTGTTTATTATTATTCGTACCTCAAGGCCTCCACCGGATTTTTGGTGGCTGCTTTCCAACTGATCCAACTAACGGTAATAATTGTTAGAATGAGTGCTGCAAGTCCGGCCAGAGCAAATACCCACCAGCTCAGATTTGTTTTGTAAGCAAAATTTTCGAGCCAGTTATTTAATAAATACCAGGCTCCGGGAACAGCAATTACAAATGCAATTCCCACCCATTTCATAAAATTACGGTTAAGCGAAAGAAGAATTTCTCCGATGCGGGCACCGTTTACTTTTCGAACTCCAATTTCTTTTGTACGTTGTTCGGCAACAAAAGCGGCTAAAGCAAGAAGTCCTAAACAGGCAATTAAAATTGCGAGTCCAGAGAATATGGTAACTATTTTTCTGGTTCGCACTTCGGCATTGTATAAACGGCCAAAATCTTCATCGAAAAACACAAAGTCTAAACTTTGTCCGTTGGCAAATTTATCCCAGGTCTGTTGAATTGTTTTAAGACTTTGCTGAAGTTCACCTCCTGCAATTCTTACAGTTAAGTTTTCACCATTTCCGTTGAATATTACCAAAGAGCTCATTTCCTGATGTAGCGATTCGCAATTAAAGTCTTTCATGACACCTATAATTGTGTAGGCGTCCTCATCCGTTTTTTCCTGCTGGTAAAGTTTTTTACCAATCGGATCCTCAATATCCAGTCTTTTAACAGCCAATTCGTTTAGTACAACCGATCTGGCATTTGATGGATTACCTTCTTCAAAAAAACGACCTTCTTTTAATTCTACCTCGTAAGTTTTTATAAAATCACAATCGGTCCAGATGTTATTCATTCCACGGGGATCGTTTGCCGAATGATGAAAAAATGTGCTGCTGGTGTTAATTCGCCCCGGAACTGAAGAAGTGTTTGTAATTTGCAGAATTCCAGACTGAGCAAGTAATTCATTTTTAAAAGATGACATTCGGTTTCCAAGGTAATTGGCTTTGTTTATTACAACAAGATTTTCTTTGTTAAAGCCCAATTCTTTATTCTGAAGAAAACTCAATTGTTTGCTTATCAAAAAGGCTCCTGAAAAGAGAATAATGGACACTATTAATTGAAAAATAACTAATCCGCTGCGCAATTTCCCCTGCGATCCTTCAGATTTGTGAACTCCTTTTATAACTTTTACAGGATTAAACGATGCCAAAAAGAAGGCGGGGTAACTGCCGGCAATTATTCCAATTCCAATTCCAAAAAGGATCATTAATGGAATCGTTTTGAAATTGTTGAAGTAATAAAAAACAAGTTGTTTATCGATTAAACTATTAAAACCCTGAAGCATTAATTTTATGAGTACCAATGCAAGTACCAATGCAATTAGGGTAACAAAAATTGATTCGGACAAAAATTGGATTACAAGAGATTTATGGTTTGAACCCAATGCTTTTTTTATTCCAACCTCTTTTGCCCGTTTGGCCGAGCGTGCAGTAGACATATTCATGTAATTTATACAAGCGATTACAAGTATAAAAACTGCAATAATCGAGAATATTAACATGTAGCTTTTATTGCCCAAAGGTTCAGGCCCCTGCGATACATCTCTGTCGAAATGAATTTCGCTTATTGGTTGTGCATACCAGCGGTATTTTGCTCCCTGCGCCAGAAAATCTTCAAACGAAACACCCATGTATTGTTTTACGGTTGGTCCAACATATTTTGTCACCAGCCCTTCAAGTTTGGCATCTACATCCTGTTTGGTAAATCCTTCTTTCATCAGGAAATAAGTATAAACCATGTTGTTTATCCATTCCATATTATTATCAACCTTCTGTCCCTTTATTGAGGCCAGAAAGTCGGGTTTAATATGTGAGTTTTGAGGGAAGTCATGTATCACTCCTGTTATCAGATAATCGCGGTCGTTTTCCCAGGTGAGAAATTGCCCGACAGGATTGTTTTCTCCAAAATAGCGTTTCGCAGTTGATTCGGTTAAAACCACTGAGTTAGGTTGTGCCAAAGCATTTTCAGGATTGCCGATAATAAAAGGTGCAGTAAAGATTTTGAAAAAATTGGCATCAGCAAAATACCACTCTGTTTCGTTAAATACATCATCATTATGTCGGATAACAGGTTGCGAAAAATTAGTTATTCGAACAGCTTCTTCAACTTCAGGAATTTCATTTTGCATTACCCTTGCCAAAGGCGGATTGGTTACCGGTTGATTAATGTTGTCATCACTTAATACAGCAAATAAATTTACCCGATAAATGCGGTCGGCTTTATCGTGAAATTTATCGTAACTGATTTCGGATTGTACATACAAAAGAATTAGAATACATGCAGAAATACCAATGGCCAAACCAACAATATTTATTAAGGAATAAAATTTGTTCCTCATCAGATTTCGGAGTGCGGTTTTTAGGTAATTTTTAAACATGAATCTGATTTTTTAGGTGAACAATTAATAGTTTCGTACCTACGAGTACCATTTTGTACTGTATAAATAAGATTATAGCAGCACTTCTCCCATCTCCTTTTTCACTTCCTCAGTAATAATTTGTCCATCGAACAGGTTTACAACGCGGTGAGCAAATTCTGAATCGTGCATCGAGTGAGTTACCATTACAATGGTTGTACCTTCGCGGTTGAGTTCGGTTAACAGATTCATTACTTCGAGTCCGTTTTTAGAGTCAAGGTTTCCGGTTGGCTCATCGGCCAATATTAATTTTGGATTGGCAACTACCGCACGGGCAATGGCCACACGTTGTTGCTGGCCACCCGACAATTGCTGCGGAAAGTGTTTTTTACGGTGAGCAATTTTCATGCGTTCCAATACTTTTTCAACCATTTCTTTACGTTCGCGGGCTTTTAACTTCAAATAAATTAAAGGAAGTTCCACGTTTTCATACACATTCAATTCGTCGATTAAATTGAAACTTTGGAAAACAAAGCCGATGTTTCCTTTGCGCAGTAATGTGCGATTACGTTCTTTTAGTCCGCCAACTTCCTCGCCATCAAAGTAATATTCTCCGCCAGTTGGGTTGTCGAGCAAGCCAATAATATTCAGCAAGGTTGATTTTCCACAACCCGATGGTCCCATAATGGCCACAAATTCGCCCTTTTTAATGTGCAGATTAACCTTATTCAAGGCACTGGTTTCAATTTCTTCTGTGCGAAATACTTTTGTTAGTTCTGTTGTTTTTATCATGATAGAAGCCCCCTCTAACTCCCCCGAGGGGGGAGGATTTTAAAAATTTATATTTCAATTATTTGTTGTTCATTTTAATGTCTTTGTTCTCTCTTCTTGTTCCCTTTCCGTTGGAGCGGGTTAGGGAGAGGCCTGCTTCCTCCTCCCCTTGGGGAGGTTGGGAGGGGCTCTTACTTAAAAACGATCTTGTCGTTGTCGCCAAACAAGTCGTAACTCGACGTAATTACTTTTTCTCCTGCTTTCAAACCTTCCAAAACCTCGTAATACTGTGGATTTTGCTTTCCAATTCGGATACTGCGTTTTTCAGCTTCTGTTTCGTTATCGTTTAACACATACACCCATTGCCCACCTGTACTTTGGAAGAAACCACCTTTTGGAATGAGCACTGCTTTTTCCGGTTGCCCCAGCTGCAATTTTGTGTGGTAGGTTTGCCCGGTTCGGATGTTATCCGGTTTGGCTCCTTCAAAAATCATATCAATTTCAAACTGGCCTTCGCGAACTTCGGGATATACTTTTTTAACTGTAAGCTTATAATTGTCGCCACCACGATCGAATGAGGAATTCAGTCCGCGACGAACCCGGTCGATGTAGTGCTCGTCGATGAGTGCATTGATTTTAAAATTGGTTAAAATATTTACCATCCCAATGCGCTGACCTCGCCCAATAGACTCACCTATCTCGGCATTTAATAATCCCAGCTGACCATCCTCTGGCGCTTTTACATTCAGGTTATCCAGCCTTAGGCGAGCCATTTTCAGGTTATCCCTCATGTTTTCCAGACTCTCGTCCATATTTTTCTTCTGGTTAGTGCGGAAAATCGAATCCTGCTCAAACTTCAGGTATGTTAACTCCTTTTCTTTTAACGTCAGCTCATAGTCTTCCTTTGCCCGCAGGTATTCCTCCCGGGCAATCAGTTCATCGTCGTACAATGCTTTATATTGTTTGTATTTGCGCTCTGCCTGAGTTACCTGAAGATCAATCTGCAGCTTGGCTCGTTGATTACCGATCTGTTGTTGTTCAATGGCAATTTGTGTATTCCGTAGCTCGTTGGAATGGTAAGCCATATTCGACTCGCTGTTCATAATGGTGGTATTCAGGTCGTTGTTTTTCAATCTCAGAATCACATCCCCCTTTTTTATCATCGCTCCTTCTTCAATGAAAATCTCTTCCACTTTTCCCCCTTCTTCCACATCAAGGAAAATTGTTGTAATGGGTTCCACCTGGCCAATTACGGTAATGTAGTCGTTAAACTCGCCGTCGGTAACTGTGCTAATCGTTAGCTTATCTTTCTCGGCACGAAACACCGAGCCGCTGCTTCCCATCACCACTTTATACAACAGAAAGGCAAATGCCAATCCACCAACAATCCAAATAATGTGTTTGGCTTTTAAGCCTTTTTTCTTTTCTATTTGTTTATCCATTCCCATATCGATGGTACTTTAAGCCCCACCCAACCTCCCCAAGGGGAGGAGTTTTGAGCATTTATTTTAGAACTATGTTTATCATTCTCATCCGTTTTTTAATTCTCCCCCCTGGGGGAGTTAGAGGGGGCACCTTCCCAAAAACGCTGTCCTCTGTAAAACTGCAGTACTTTCATTTTTATCTCCCACAGCGTGCGCGAGCGTAAAACCGAACTCTGAGTAGTTGCCAACCGGTTTTTAGCAATGTAGTAATCGTTGATATCAATCAAGCCCTGGTCGAATTTCTTTTCGGCAGCCTGAAAGGCCAACTGGTCAACCTCGGTACGTTTTACATACTGACTGTGTTCTTTGTACAAAGCTTCCAATTCGGTGAGGTTATTTACCATCTCGAAAAACAGTTTTTGCCTTTCATTATCGAGGTTATTTTTGGCCTGTTGCAGTTCGAGTTTTGCTTTTTTCACATCGGAGCGAATCGCCCATTTATTAAAAATTGGAATACTTAACCGGGCTCCCAAATACTGATTTTTGTTGTTTTTCCATTGATCGCCAAAAGCCACCGTATTACCATCGGCATCGGTATTGGTTTCGTAAAAACCGGTGTTATACGATCCATTGGCATAAAGCGAAGGATAGAGTGCCGAGCGACTCAAAGCAAGGCCTTTTTCGGTGGCGTTTACATTGGCTTCAATCGATTGGTAATAAGGTGACCAACTGGTGTATTGCTCAAAAAGTTGTTGCGGCTGGGCTACTTTTTCATTAACTACAATCGACGAATCATCTACCAGTTCCATTTCATCAGCTGACACATAATTCATCAGTTGTTTCAGTTTTAAGGTGGCTGTTTCCACTGTGTTTTCAATCTTAATTTTGTTTAGTTCTTCCTCTTCCAGATTAGCCCGCATGTCCAGTAAGTCGGTTTTAGCTTTTAAACCCACTTCCACTTTCTTTTCTGTTGTTTTCAAACTTAGCTTCGAGGCTTCTACCTGCTCATTGGCAATTTCGAGCATTCCCTTGTAATAAACCACATCGAAAAAGGCCACCATCACGTTAAAAGCCAAATCATCGGTTGCGTTTAAACGATTGTATTCCGAGGCCTGTTTTCTGAATTGCTGATATTTTATCCGGTTCTGAATACGAAATCCATCAAAAACGGCAATAGACGATGACAAATTATAAGTGTTGTTAAAAAACTCGGTATTGATATAAGCGTTCGTATTTGGATCGACTGAGCGACCAAAGTTCAATCCCGCACTGGTTGATGCATTTAAATCCGGCAACATGTTGCGCTTGGCTTGTTGCGCGTCTTCCAGCGACAGTTTTTCAAGAATCTCGTACTCTTTTAAATTGATGTTGTTTTCAATGGCATAAGAAATACATTGGTTCAAACTCCACTTTTGTTGAGCCTGAATCGTATTTCCAATTATTAAATATAAAACTATTATAAAAACTATTCGCTTCTTGATCATCGTATAAAAATTGTTTTTACTATCCGTGCCATTATAATGCCACAAAGCCTACACATTGATTTAGTGCAACTTACCAATTCAGCTCACTTTGAATCGTTAAAAATATTTACAGAATATTGTAAAATATTTTTACAGTTGATTGGAAATGGTTTGGGCTTAGTCTAATTTTGATTTGTCATTTCGAAAACCAATTGTCATTTCGAACGCAGTGAGAAATCTATTTTTCGGAGTAATTTGAAAGAGATTTCTCAGTCATTCTTCCTTCGAAATGACAACAATAATGCGCACCATGCCAAAAGGAAACATCTTAATAGTTGACGACAACAAAAGCATTATCAGCACCCTGGAGATTTTGCTGGGGCAGGAATTCGATGCCGTGAAAGGAATTACCAACCCGAACCTCATTCCGAACGAACTCCGCACCGGCAACTACAATGTTGTAATTCTCGACATGAATTTTCAGGCCGGAATAAACACCGGAAACGAAGGTTTGTACTGGCTTGAACAGATAAAAAAGAGTTATCCCAATATCTCGGTGGTGCTGATTACTGCCTACAGCGAAGTGGAACTGGCTGTAAAAGCACTGAAGCAGGGGGCCACCGATTTTGTGCCCAAACCCTGGGACAATAGCAAACTTCTGGCTACTGTTAAAGCTGCTGTTCAACTTAATTTCTCGAAAACTGAAGTTGGAAAACTGAGACAGAAAGAGGCCGGATTAAAACAGGAACTCAACCGTGATCAGAAATTTATTATTGGTTCGTCGCCACAACTTACGCAGGTGATGAACATGGTGCGCAAAGTGGCAAAAACCAATGCTAACATTCTGATTACCGGAGAAAACGGAACGGGAAAAGAACTGATTGCCCGCGAAATACACCGCCTCTCGCAACGTCGCAACGAAGTGATGGTAAGTGTTGATATGGGAGCAATTAGCGAAACACTTTTTGAAAGCGAACTTTTTGGCCATGTAAAAGGCGCTTTTACTGATGCCCGTGAAAACCGAGCAGGGAAATTTGAGACAGCACACAAAGGAACACTCTTTCTCGACGAAATCGGGAACCTTTCGTTTCATTTGCAGGCCAAGCTACTGGCAGCCATTCAAAACCACGAGTTTATGCGGTTGGGCTCCGACAAGTCCATTCCGGTGGATATCCGCCTGGTTTGTGCCACCAACAAAAAACTGGAGAATATGGTAGTTGAAGGTTTGTTTCGCGAAGATTTGTTGTACCGTATTAACACCATTCAAATAGAAGTTCCTCCGCTACGGGAAAGAGGAAACGACATTATCATTCTGGCCGATTTCTTTCTTAAGAAATTTGCTGCCAAGTATGAAAAACACGGATTAAAAATTAACCAGCCTGCACAAGAAAAACTGCTAAAATACAATTGGCCCGGCAACATTCGCGAATTGCAACACACTATTGAAAAGGCTGTGATTTTAAGCGATTCAACGGTATTAAAACCCGAGGATTTCTTTTTTAAACAGTTGCTATCTTCGAAGTTTGAAGACGAACACCTTACCATTGAAGAGATGGAGAAACGCATGATCGTTTCGGCCATTGACAAAAATACCAGGAACATGAGTCTGGCTGCCGATAAACTGGGAATTACACGCCAAACACTGTACAACAAAATAAAAAAATACGGGCTATGATCAGTAAAAACTTATATTTTAAAATCCTGGTCAGAGTCTTGCTTTTACTGGCCGGTGCCCTATTTCTTGGGTGGATAATCTTCGACAGGCAAGCTTACATTTTTGCCATTATTCCGACACTGTTTATTTTAGGAGTCACCATTAACCTCATCTATTTCTTGAACCGCATTAACCGCCGGATATTTTACTTTTTCGATGCTATTAAAAACGAAGACTCAACCCTGCGATTCCCGAATAACATCGACAACAAAGTTATAAACGACCTCAACCAAAGCCTGCAAAAAGTAAACTCACAAATTCAGCAAATCTATCTCGACAACCAAAAGCAGGAACAATATTTTCAGGCCCTGCTGGAGCACGCTGCCACCGGTATGTTCACTTTCAATAAGAAAGGTTTTATTCTGCATTCGAATAAACTTGCCAAACAACTTTTTGAAGTGGATGTGCTTACGCATACTAACCAGTTGGAACGAATTGATCCCAAACTTTTTCAGACTATAAAAGAAATACAACCCTCCGAGCAAAGACTGATCACTTTACATTTAAAAAGCGGCATCTTTCAATTACTCATCAAGTCGAATTCATTTATTTCTGACAAAGATGAGTTGATGCTTATTTCGGTGCATGACATTAAAAACCAGCTGGATGAAAAGGAGTTGGATTCGTGGCGGAAACTGATACGGGTAATGATGCACGAGATCATGAATTCCATTACTCCGGTTACCTCGTTATCGGAAAGTCTGGCCGGATATTTCTACCAAAACGGGGCAATGGTATCGCCTGAAGATATTAATACTAAAACGATTGAGACAACCATTCGCGGGCTGGAAGTCATTCGCGAACAAGGTAAAGGACTGATCAATTTTGTGGAGTCGTATCGAAAGATTACGCGACTACCGGCTCCTGAAAAGAAAATCTTCCAGGTGAAAAACCTTATCGATCATATACGGATCTTATCGTCTTCGTTTGAGAATGCCGAACATGTTGAGTTATCGTGTAATGTTACGCCTCCTGAACTGGAATTGCATGCCGATGAAAAGCAAATTTCGCAGGTGTTGATCAACCTTGTGAAAAATGCATATCAGGCCAATGAAGACAATAAAAATGCAAAAATCACGATCAAAGCGACGGTTAACGAAACAGGTCACCCAAGCATTTTGGTTACAGACAACGGCCCCGGAATTTCGGATGAATTGATGGACAAAATTTTTGTTCCGTTTTTTACCACCAAAGAAAATGGTTCGGGAATCGGACTCAGTATTTCCCGGCAGATCATGCAATTGCACGGTGGCAGCCTGAAAATGAGTTCCGTTCCCGGAAAATATACTTCGGCAGTTTTGGTATTTTAATCCGAAAAAAGCCTTCTATTTTCTGCTGATGAAACGATCAACTGAAATTTTACCACTACCCGACAGTAGTAAAACAATATAACTTACCAGATAGAATAAAGCCATTTCTTTGCGACCAAATGGATCGGCACCATGAACAATAAACGCAGCAACAGCCATGGTAACAATTAATGGAATTACAGCCAGACGAGTTCCCAATCCAAGCATGATAAGAATGGAGCAGAAAAACTCGGCAAAAACTGCCAATACCAAAGATACTTCAGCTCCCAAGCCAAGTGGATCGCCAAATTGCATTTCGCCGGCTAAAAGGCGTTGTAGTTTTGGAAACCCGTGCGTAAGCATAAAACCTCCTGCAGCCAAACGAAGCAGCAGCAGCGAAAAGTGAACACTTGTATTGTTTAATTTTGTTCGAAATAAGCTCTTCATAGTTTCTAAATTTTATTTTACTCCAAACAACTATAAATTAAAATTGTTGGCACAAGCTCTCGAAATTAGAAATAAAAAGCCCGAGAACCATAAGACTAGCGGGCTTTTTAACTTGATATAAATCAACTTAATCTAATCGATTTTCGAAAGCAAAACATTCAGTTTATGGATTAATCCGTATGACCGAAAAAGAATAGGCTGGTAACGAATAATCAAATTTCTCTGACACACTAATTTTGCTGTCCTCCGGTTTTGCGGTTTTGGAGTCCGGTTTTCCTTTTAATACCGATAATACAGCTTCTGAATCAGCAATATCAAACCCGGACAAATCGACTGAAGCATCAACTTCTGCAGGAAGCAAGTTTACCAGTTTAACGATAAGATCGTTGGTTTTGCTGTCTTCCACTACCGAAATCGCCACTCGTTTTTTCACGTCCTCACTATTGTCCGAAAGTTTAATTTCGGACGGAATGTATGAATCGCCAGCATTGTTTCCATATAGTTTCTGCACATAATAACCTACCGTTGGATGTATTTCGGTATTGTTGAAATAGATCAAATCAGGAGTCCACTGAGTAAAACCTTCTTTGGCCAGCAGTGGTGCGTACGACGTCATGGTTACTACATCGGCATTTCGCTCAACCGAAGTCATATAAAGCGCTTCAGACAGTGCCGTTTCAATATTATTTGGTCGGCCCGGTAGGTGTGCTGCATATTCTCCGAGGTAAACTTTCGATTTGCTTCGGTCGTAGCGGTCGTAAAAATCCTGATTATGAATAAACCAACCCGGAGGCTGATAATAGTGTTCGTCAACCATTGGAACTTCGAGTTTTGTTGCCAATTCCCAGCCTTCAACATAATCGGTGCCGGTGTAAAAAGGACCAACGGTTCCGATCACCGTAATTTCAGGATATTTCTCGCGAACGGCATCGTAGATCATGGTAAAACGTTCTTCAAAAACATCGGTAATCAGGTCTTCGTTTCCAATACCAAGATATTTTAAGTTGAAAGGTTCCGGGTGTCCGGCTTCGGCCCGTACTTTTCCCCATTTGGTGCTTTTATCGCCGTTTGCCCATTCAATCAAATCGAGCACTTCCTGAATGTAATCCCCCATGTCGCACATCGGAATTCCGCCCTGTTGACCGTGCCCTCCACACGACGAATTTTGGCAGGGAACACCGGCAGCTAAAACGGGGATCGGTTCAGCATCAATATCCTCGCAAAACTGAAAATACTCGAAATAACCCAGTCCGGCAGACTGGTGGTAATTCCAAATGTTTCGCTGCGGAACACGAGCTTCCAATGGTCCTACCGTGTTGTTCCAGCGATAGATATTTTCTAATCCATCGCCATGCGCCACACAACCACCGGGGAAACGCACAAAGCGGGGTTTCATATCGGCGATTGCCTGCGCCAGATCGGCACGCAAACCATTTTTACGATTCATAAAAGTGTTTTCCGGGAAAAGAGAAATCATGTCTAAAGCTACTTTCTCTGCATCCTGTGGGATGACTTGTAGTTTTGCTTTTGCCGTGGTTTTTGTTGCTGTCAATTGTGCTTCCAGCTTTTTCCAATCGCTGGAAAAAGCTTTTGTTTTAGCCTCTGCCAACACTTCTCCGTTTCCGTCAACCAGTCTTACAAGCAAATTACTTTTCACTCCATCCAACATCCTGGCAAAAACTGAAAAGTTGTATTTTTCACCTTTTTCAACAGCAATTCCGTTAAAGCCGTCGTTTACCAATGCAACTCCGGGCTTTTCAATATCAAGTACTGCAAAATGTTTATTGTTGGTATGAATTGGTGCAACGGTATCAATGGAAAAACTGGCTTCCTCACCCGATAAACTCCAAGCTTTTTTAGCTGTCCATGTTGGGTCGTTTCCTTTTCTGTCCGAAAGCTGGTATTCAAAACCACGATTTTGAATCAACTCAGCATATAGACCACCGTCTGCCGCGTAATTAATATCCTCGAAAAATATCCCGATCAGCATATCGCTGATGGCTTTACTTTTTTCGGGGAAAACAGCGATTTCTGCTTTCACAGTTTCCAAATCCATAAACCGCTCTGCATCCAACGAAGTATTATCCGCCCTTTGCTGTTGATGAAAACGGTTCCATTCATTCCATTTAATCAGGGCATCAATTTCATTCCACGACAATTTATTGATAACACCGGTCTGCACTTCACCATCAATGCGAACAGTTTTGCGCAAATTCAGCCGATCAGCTTCTGTTGCTTCTTCTGTTACAGAATAGGTTTTGAAATCGTTTGTGGTGGTCTTGAAGATCGTTTCAAGGCCTTTATTTTCATTGATCCAGGTGATTGTATACACTTTGTTTTGCTCATCAAAAGCAACTTCAATGTTGGTCACATTTCCTTCTTCAACTACCTTGGGATACGACTGCCGTTTCCAGTTATACAAATCGGTTGAAGCGGCGTGCGCAAACTGTTGTACGTCTTCGTTCAATGTCCACAGGCAATGCCACAAACTATCGTCATCCTGAAACAAAAAAGGATCGAACATTTTCTTTTGCCCTCCCCAGGTTCCAAAATCGCTTGCCAGAAACCGGAATTCAGGACCGATGGCATGCCAGTTTTCACGATCGATACTCCATGCCAAATTCAAACCTGCAGTATTGCGGTTATTTCCGCTTGTATACGAAAAAACATAGGCCGAATCGGGCTCATTGGCTTTTAAAGTTATTGATGTAAATAGAAGTAGTACAAAAGTCAGAATATACGGTTTCATAGGTTTTAATAAATATTGGTTTAATATAGCTGTAAGCAAAAGAAAGCCATCAATTTATGACAGCTTTCTTTTGAAATATTTTTACAATTCAGGAATTTCGTCTTTACTCAGTAAGCGAACTTCAATAAGCCGCATGCTGGATTGATTGTTCGAAGCCTGCACCTTAAATATCAATTCTTGTTTTGCATGCTCACTGGCAGGTAATGGAATAACTTTTTCCAGAATATCATCTTCTCCATCTCCATTCAGTTCTATAGTACCTAGAGAATTGTTGTTCACAAGTATTTCTGCCGAACGCGGATATGCTGAATCAAAATATTTCAGGTATAAAAAGCGACCTGTATTGTCGGTATTTTTTAGGTTATAACTAAAAAACCGGCGTGTTTCGCGGTAGTGATAATCATTTGCGTATCCGGTTCTTGATCCCTCAAATTTCACAAAGTGATCCGATTCGGGCTGCTGCTCTCCACTTTCAACCTTATCAACCGTAATTTCGTCTAAGGCAATTCTGGCTTTTTCCTCTTCTTCAACCTGACGAATCATTTCGTTTAATTCATCCTCGCTTGCCTGCGACCAGTAAATATTGTAGCGCGACTCGTGTATCCGGTAAAACGGCATCAGTTCCAATCCGCTTTCGTATTGTTCCGGGTATAATCCATTAAGTTTAAATGCCAACTCGTCTCCGGCTTCTTTTTCCAGCATCGACGGTAATTTATCAGCCGAAGCCACAACTATCGGGCGATCTTTTAGCGGGATCATTTTACCTTTCGCTACGTGTCCCATTCGGCTGGCATCGGCATACAAACCTTTCAGATCTTCGGTACCGGTTTTTGCTGCCAGCACAATCGGTCCATATTCAAAAGCATAATTATTGCTGCCATCCTCCAACTGTTCTACCGTAATTTTCATAGGTAAAACCAATTCTACTTTATCGCCTTTTTCCCATTCCCGAATAACAACAGCATAACCATTTTCCGACTGCTGGTATTTTGCTTCACTTCCGTTCACCAGTACTTTCATTGCTCCTTCTTCCACCCACGATGGGTAACGAAGATGCAATTCAAATTCCGTATTTTCTTTTGGATTGATGGTAAGATAAACTTTGTCCTCATCAGGAAATTGAGTTTCCAAAACCACTTCAGTACTTTTTGCTTCCCAGTTGAGCACCGACGGAATAAATAGATTTACGTACAAGGATTTATCGCTGTGTGCATAAATCATCTCACCATATTTCCCCGGATTTTCGATACCGGAACCCACACAACACCAAAAACTGGTTTCAGGTTGCGAATAAACACGGTAGTGGTTGGGGCGCATGGGCGTAAAATAAACCAGGCCGCCATTGTCGGGGTTAACCGATGCTAAAATATGATTGTAAAGTGTTCTTTCGTAATAGTCGATAAACTTGCTATTGTTGCCGAAAGTGGGGTACAACATTTTAGTCAGTTTTAACATGTTGTACGAGTTGCAGGTTTCCGGTCCTTCAACCGATGATATCATTTCCGAGAAATCGTCTTTTGGATGAAAATGTTCGCGAACACTGTTTCCGCCAATAGCTACGCTGCGGCCGTTTACCACCACATCCCAAAAAAAGAGGGCTGCATCCGACCAGGCCGGATCGCCACCCAATTCGGCAATACGCTGGTAACCGATAACTTTTGGTATTTGAGTATTGGCATGTTTTCCATTTAGTTCATCGTGATGTTCGATTAAAGGATCGAGAATTTCGCGATGTGAGAATTTTTTAGCCAACTCAAGGTATTTCTCTTCGCCGGTAATTTCTGCTACATCGGCAAATGTTTCATTCAACCCACCATGTTCGCTGTGCAGCATGGTCTGAATCTGTTCGTCGCTTAAATCCGACACAAGATCCAGCATCCAGTCAGTCAAGCCGATTAACATGGTTTTGGCTGTTTCGTTTCCGGCATAAATCCATGCATCGCGCAAACCAGCATACGTTTTATGAATGTTATAAAGTGGCACCCAACTGCCGTTCAGATCAAATCCTCCAGCACGAATTTCACCACTTTTTACTTCTTCCCACATTTCTTCGCCACCGGGAACACCGCCAATATAACCGTTTCCGTTGGCATCCTGGCAGCGTTTCAATTCGGAAATCATATAGTCGAGTCGTTCCTTCAGTTCCGTATCGCCGGTTGACGCGTACATCAACGCCAATGCTGTAAGATAGTGACCGCCAATATGCCCATCGAGGCCTGTATTTTCCCAATTGGGATAACTTTCGGCTTTTGGTTCCAAACCGGCTTCACGTAAAAAAGGAGCCAGCAAACGATCAGGATCGAGTGCCATCAGATAGGCAACGTCCTGTATCTGCGCGTTTTTAAATTCGCTGTCGAGCAATTCTACATCGCTTAAATTAAAATACTCTACCGGCGTGTTATCTATTTCTTTTACACATGAATTCAGGGCAAAAAATAACAATAGTAATAATGCTGTATATTTCATTCGTTTATAATTACTGTTGGATTTTTAACAATGTACTTTCGTGCGCCGAAAGATTTTGATCAATGAACCCAGAGAATTTTCCAAGGTTTTCTCCCGACCACATATTAATTACTGAACATTCGCCATCAATACCCAGTTCAGAAAGTTCAACACCTACATTTAGCGGATCTTCCCCTTCTGAAATATTGAATAAAGCCAGGTAAACTTCTCCCGTTTTCGGATTTTTTGAAGTGATGGCCACTTTATTTTCATCCTGAAAAAGTTGTTTTACACCGGTGCTTTCGTGGTGCATTTTCAACACTTCTTTGTTGGTAAGCAACGATAGCGTGAATGCATCGTTACTTGGCAGATCGCCGCCAAACATAAGTGGCGATTTAAAGATGGTAAACAAGGTCATTAGCGAATATTGTTCGTCTGGAGTTAGACGTGTCATTCGCTCTTCGCCACGTTCGCCGCGAATTGAAATACGTCCCAGCGGAATCATATCGCAATCGGGCCAGGTACCGGGAGCAATGTGTGGGTACCATTGTTCACACACTTTAATCAGGTGATCGAAATGATGCCAGGTATCCCAAACATCGTCAACCATTCGCCACATGTTGGCATGTTCTTTTACGTGGTCGGCAGCTGTAATTGGTGTTGCTCCTGGCGATGTGCTTAATACGATCGGGCGCCCACAATTATCGATGGCATTCCTGATCAGCTCTATTTCTCCCTGGTGGTATGGGCGCGACAAGTCGTCGATCTTAATAAAATCAACACCCCATCCGGCGTACATATTCATTATTGAGTTGTAATATTCCTGTGCACCGGGTTTATCGGCAACAATAGTGTAGTTATCTCTTAACCACGGGCACTGCAATTCGGTGGAATAAACCTGATCGGCAGTAATACCGTCAGTTCCTAAAATCGGTAATTTGTTTTCAACTGCCACTTTCGGAATACCACGCATTATGTGGATACCAAATTTTAATCCTTTGCCGTGCACATAATCGGCCAGCTTTTTAAATCCTTTTTCATTGGCTGCCGAAGGGAAACGATTTACCGCAGGCTGGTAACGCCCGTACTCATCAATTACATAACGCGGATCGGTTTGGTTGTAGCCACCGGCTTTGTCGTTCTCCACAAACCAGCGAATATCAACAACAATGTATTCCCACCCGTAATCTTTCAGATTCTCGGCCATGTAATCGGCATTGGCTTTTACCTCGTGTTCTTCAACGGTTGGCCCGTAGCAGTCCCAACTGTTCCAACCCATTGGCGGCGTTTCGGCCCAGTTTTTAAATTCGCCTTTGGCAAATGCTTCCGGTTGTTTTTGATTGGTACATGCAAATAATGCAATAAGAATGGCAACGGATAGTAGTTTTAAGTTCTTCATATAAGGTTTTATTTTATTGACTAAACACCAAACACAAAAATATAAGAAACTGCATTTAAACAGGCGCACAATTTTTATTATAAAGTGGACAAATTCATCTAAAACTTGCACATATCTAAAAATTTGCCCGATTTCCCGGATTTTTACAATTGCACTTTATAAATACAGGTATCGTTTCCCCGATGAATTGATGATATGACTTCTGCCTTTACCTTTTTTTCCGAAACAAATGAAAACATGAGTTCGGCAAATCCTTCGGAGCAGTAACACAAAATTGACGAGTCAACTCCCTTTTCTTTATCTACCATCGGACAAACACAATAGCCCTTATTTTCATTGGCTAATAGTACTCCGGTATTTTTATCGTAATCGATTTTCCAGCCCCACTCTTTTTCTAAAAATGTGATGAACTTTCCGATATCGCCTTTGTATGGTTTCAGCACTTTTTCCATTTCTAAATGTTGAAAATGCACCTGTGCACAATTCTTCAGAATTTGTTGCGATGCCTCGGTGTTATCATCGATACTTTTTAAAAGGGTTGAAATCCACTCCTGCATAAGTAATTTCCCTGAATCGGTTTGTTCTTCTGCACGACCGTCATTTGCAATAGCCAGAAATCCACAAAAACACGAACCCGCAAGGCACGACTTTTTTATAAAACTCCTACGACTGTTATTTGTATTCATGTCTTCCACCTCAATAAAATTTGAAGAAGGAGCCTGACCTCATCATGAAGTCAGGCTCCTTTTATAGATGTGAATTAATTGACTAATATCCCGGGTTCTGGCTCAAATTCGTGTTTGTTTCCAGCCTTCCGCGAGGAATTGGATATATTGAGCGATAATCGCCGTTTGGAGAGTGCGATAAATATGACTTTGTTGTGTAAACTCCAAACCTAATCATATCCTGCCGACGGCGTCCTTCCTGGTTAAATTCCCAACCCAACTCATCAAGGAAACGACCGTACTGAATATCGCTACCACCTTCTTGTGTGGTATCGAATTCGTTACGAAGACCATAGTCATACACACTTCCTTCCATCAATTCAGCGCCTGTTACTGTTGCTTTTGCCGCATCATCGAAGGCACGTGCTCTAACTTCAGAAACAATTGTTGCTGCTTCATCTGCATCTCCTGTACGAAGTAAACATTCGGCCTTCATCATCAACACATCGGCATAACGGAACAAAGGGTAATCGTTATTCAGAATGTTTGAAGAGCCGAGTGCGATTTCAAATTTCTCGAATCGATAGCCATGAATTTCTTCAGAAGTATGAACTCCAGGCAGTTCGTTAATCAAGGCCAATGGTTCTCCAACCAAACTACCCATTGTTACATAAAGCGGATCGCCGGCGGCCGAATATTGTGGCCCCATCATAAAGTTATTGGTAAGACGTTTGTCTTCCGGATCGAATGTGTCTATAAATTGAGGAATAGCACACATACCACCCCATGGTGTTCCCTGCAAATTGTATTTTGCCTGCATTGATGGCTGACAAGTTTGCATGTGTATATCAAACGCATTCCATGCAGTTGTGTATTGATCGTCTATAGACAATCCGAAAATAATCTCCTTCGAATTTTGATTTTCGGTAACAAATACATTCTTCTGGTTACTTTCCAACACGTAACCTGCCCCCGAATTAATTATTGCGTTACATTGCTCAATACATTCATTCCACATTGCAGTGCCGGTATAAACTTCGGCATTTAAATACATTTTTGCCAACAGCGTACGTGCTGCCCATTCGTTAAAACGACCGTAGGTAAGCGCGTTAAAATCGGATGACAGGTACTGAAGGTTATCCGTAATTTCGGTAACAATAAAGTTGAATACTTCGCTTCTTGAACTTTGCTCGGGCAAAAAACCTTCCTCAACATCGAATTGGGTTACCAACGGAACATTTCCATATAAATCGATAAGTATGTAATAGTAACTTGCACGTAATACTTTCAGCTCTGCAAGCACTTCCTCTTCGGTCTCTTCAAGTGGAAGAAAACCTGATTCTACCTGGTAAATTACACGATTACAGTTGGCAATACCTGAGAATGTTCTGTCCCAGGTCTGATATACATTATCATCATCGGTAGTCCAGGTGTGTTCGTGGATACGACGGTAAATACCTCCATCAACCCAACCGTTTGGACGCCCCGGAATTACGACCTCGTCGGCGCCTACTTCCTGTGCACGCCAGTAACCATTCCACTCCAATAATATTTGTCTCCAATTTCCGTATGCCGAGCCAACAATGGCTACAATATCTTCTTCTGTTGGTTCGAATTGTTCGGCAATAATTTCTCCGTAACTCGTGTCTTCCAACTCGGTACATGATGAAATGACCAAAGCCAGAATTAGAAATAATATACCGAATTGATTGCTATATTTTATTTTTTTCATTTCTGATCAGTTTTAGAATTAAAAGTTAACGTTTACACCCAAAGTAAATGTCCGTGTTGTAGGATACTTATCACGACCATCGTTCCCCGGAGAAAGGCCGCCCCGGGATACTTCCGGATCGACACCTTTATAACCTGTGAAGGTGAAAGTGTTCAGAGAAGATACATAAACGCGAGCTCCTTTAATGTATTCATTGTCGAGATCAAAAGTGTATCCCAATGTAACGTTGTCAATTTTCCAGTAATCACCGTCTTCAATGTAGTACGAGTTGTACTCCAGATCCATTTCATCGCTCAATACTGCTTTTCCGAATATCGGATCGTAAGCTGATTGTAAACGATTATACTGAACAGACATTGTATTTTCGAGGTACATACGCTCGAAATTCAGAATCTGGTAACCAAAAGCACCACGCATGGTTACACCCAGATCAAAATTCTTATAACGGAAATTGTTGTTCCAACCTGCATAGAATTTTGGCAAACCGTTTCCAAGAACATGTTTGTCCTCAAACGCACGCGAGAACTCATCTAAAGGAACTGCATTTCCTTCGGCGTCTTCGTAAATCCACTTTCCGTCTTCATCAACATCAATAACTTTAAATCCGTAGAAATTACCGATCTCATCGCCAATATCAACACGATGGGTGAATGTTTGAATAGGTTCGCCTGTTCCTCCGGTAGTAAAATACTCCTGGGTTGCCTGGTACAAATCGTTCGATAAACTAACCAGTTTATTGGAGTTGGTAGAGAAATTAAAACTACTTACCCACTCAAAATCACGTGTTCGCACCGGTACTACATTTACCAATACTTCCAATCCCTTGTTTTCCATTTTACCAACATTGGCACGGGTAGTTGAAACTAAATTTGGTGGTACCGGAACAGTGAAATCGTATAACAATCCGTCGATGGTACGTTTATACACATCAACACTACCGCTTACACGGCTTTCGGCCAAAACAAAATCAACACCAAGGTTGGTTTCCTTTTTCTCCTCCCAGCGCAGGTATGGATTTGGATTTCGTGTTGGTGCCAATGTTTGCATCCACTGTCCGTTTGAATAAACCGAACCGGAATAACCGATGGTAGCAACACCCAGGAACAAACTGCTTGGCTGTGTTCCGGTTACACCATAACCGGCTCTGAATTTTAGGTCATCAACAAAAGAAACATTTTCCATGAATGATTCTTCGGAAATACGCCAACCAACAGAAACTGATGGGAAAGTACCCCATGGCTCTTCGGTTCCGAATAACTGACTTGCTGCCTCGTGACGCAAACTGGCCATTAACAAATAGCGGTTTTTGTAGTTATAATTTAAACGTCCGAAGAAACCAATAAGGTTGGTTTTGGTTCTTCTGCTTCTGATACCCGATGAAGTTCCACCTTCAAGAATTCCGGTACCCAGCTGAATTTGATCGGCACCAAATAAATCGGTAGGGAAATCCTGGTTTGTCATCAACAGATCATGCCAGTCATTATCCTGATAACTGTAACCACCTAAAACTGTAAAGCGGTGTTCACCAATAATTTTCAGGTATTCGGCCGTTAATTCAACCAAACGGTCGATCGATTCAACCGATGAATTTGAAGCATAACCATTCAATCCGTTACGAACGGTTGAAATATGATTTTTTGTTTCGTAGTAACTTCCACGCGAATTGTATTTTGAATAGCTAAACAATCCTTTTAACGTAAGTCCTTCAAATGGATTAACGATAACTGTTCCGTTCAATCGCGACCACTGCGAACGATTCTCACCGTTACTTTCTTTAATACGGGCAACAGGGTTATCGTAGTTGAAAGCTCCCGGGTTTTCGTACCATGTTCCATCAGGAGTTGTTATTGGCGCAGTTGGGTTGTAAATTTTTGCCTGGCGGTACGTATAGTTAGTACTGGCCACATTGTCGTGATAAATATTACGCGATAAAATACCCAGATTAAATTTGATCAGATCATCAAACATACTGTGGTTAATATCAGTACGTGCAGTGAAGGTTTTTTTACCTGTTTTCAGGAAAATACCTTCTGTATCGTTGTAATTTATGCTGGCTAAATAATTTGTCTTACTATTTCCGCCACGAAACGTTAAGTTGTGAACTTGCGATAATGGTGTTTGAGTAATTTCGTCGATCCAATCAGTTGTTGCACCAAGATCGTCACTGGCGTCGCGAATACCATCGGCTATTTGCCTGCGATAATCAGCCGCGGTAAGCATTTCGGCTTTTTGGGTAATTTGCTGTGTTGAAATATATGCCGTGTATTCTACGTTTCCATCGTATTCGCCACTGGCCCGTTTTGTTGTAATCAAAATTACACCATTTGTACCGCGGGTACCGTAAATTGCGGCCGCCGAACCATCTTTCAGTACATCAATTGATTCAATATCTTCGGGTGCTACAGCGTTAAAATCGCCAGGCACACCATCGATCAACACCAACGGGCTGCTGCTGGTTCCGAACAGCGTAGTATTACCCCTTAAAGTAATTGAGGTTCCGGCCAACGGGTCGCCACTACTTGATGTAATGGTTAAACCGGCTACTTTTCCCTGAATCAGCTGCCCCACGTCTTTTACGCTACCCTTTACAAAGTCTTCCGACTTTACCGAAGATACAGCACTGGTAACATCGGCTTTTTTTACTGTTCCGTAACCAATAGCCACTACTTCTTCAATTCCAATGGCATCAACAATCAGCGTTACATCAATTGTACTCTGATCGCCAACGGCAATTTCCTGTGTGCGCATTCCTACAAACGAATACTGTAATATGGCATCCGGAGAAGGAACTTCAAGGCTATATGCACCATTTACATCGGTAACCGTACCCCGGGCAGTTCCTTTAATAACTACTGTTACCCCGGGCATTGGATCCCCAAATTCATCTACCACTTTACCGGTTATCCGGTTTGGTTGTACCGCTTCGGCATCCGATCTGCTAAAAGAATCTCCTCCTTTACGAACAATAATGTAACGGTCTACAACTTCGTAGGTCATATCCGTTCCTTCCAATACATCATCAAGAATCTCGTTAATAGTGGCATCTTTTTTTGATACCGATACCTCGCTTAATTCCTGTAGATCTTCGTTTTTGAAAAAGAAGTAAAATTCACTCTTTTCTTCAATCTGTTTGAATAACTCAACAAAAGTGTTGTTTTTTAATGATACATCAAGCCGCGTATTTTGCGAATATGTTGATGCACTAACTGCAATCAACCCAACCAACAAAAAAGTGCAAGTAAGTTTCATTTTCAATAAAATTTGGTTTAACGACCGGTTTCTACCAATCGCTTTAATTAGTTTTTTCATACATTTACATGGTTTAATTTATTACTGAAATATTTAAATCGATTAGCGGTAGAGATGTTGCAGCATCTTTACCGTTTTTAATTCATAAGCGATTTTACATAGGCATTATTTTTTTGTAATGGTTATTTTGTCTTTTGCACCCGGCATATGCTTAAAATCTATTTCAACCGGCAATAACAGTTCAAATGCGGTTATAATCTGATTGAATGGTTTATCCTTAAGTATGGTTCCTGAAAAATTCAGCTCTTCTACTTCTTTGTCTTCCAGTGTTATATCTACATTATACCACCTTTCCAGGCGATCACATATTTCTGTGAGTTTTTCGTCGCGGAATACAATTTTACCTTCAGTCCATGATACATAAAATTCAGTATCGACTGTCGTTAGTTTTATATTTGAGTGATCATCAATCTTTAGTCGTTGCGATGGTTTGAGTTGTGCTATTTTTTCTCCTTCAGGACTATTAACACGAACACTTCCTTCAACAAGAGTTATTTCACTGCTGTTATCCTTCTCATATGAAATTACATTGAATTCAGTTCCTAAAACCTCAACTACCGAGTGCTTTAAGTTCACCCGAAATGGAATATCTGATTTTTCCACATCAAAATAAGCTTCTCCATCAAGTATTACATTTCGGCTTTTTCGGTCAAAAGAATTGCTGTAACGCAGTGTAGTACCCGAGTTGAGCCACACGTGTGTTCCATCACACAATGTTATTTCCGACATTTGCCCCAACGGCACTTTTACTTCTGCAAACTGCTCTACGTTTGCCCTTTCACCCCAAAGCTGAACCACCAAACCACCCAACAACAAGGCAACTACAAAAACGGCAGCATAACCCGAAACTTTCCGGAAGAGCTGCATGGTTTTGTTTTGTAGATTTCCTTTAATATATGTCCATGAATTTTGCTGCGAAACATGCGAAAGCTGTTGAGTTGCTTTAATATCCTCATTCAAATACGCTATTTCGGCGTACTTTTTAGCATATTTTTTATCCGTCAGATACGAACTCAGCTCACTTAACTCATTGGCGTTTGCCTCCTTATGAATTTTTAGCGTTGCCAATTCCCAAAATCTATCTTCGTTGTGTTCCTTCATCTAACTTTTTTTAAAGAGCAACCGCCACCTGACAGTTGCCCTTATAAATCCTAACTAACCAAATTAATCTATAAAAAACCGTTTGTAATTTAGTGACGAAAAAAAGATTGTAAGAGGGTGACAGGAATCGTGAATATTTTAATATTTCTTCAAAAAACAGAAAAAGAAGAAGTCGCCGGGATCTAACGATTCTTTTAAAAATTTATACGCACGAACCATCTGCGTTTTTACCGTATTCTTTGTAATGCCCAGCTTTTCTGCTATTTCCTGGTAAGTGCACGATTCAAAAATTGCCAGTTCTAAAATTTGTCGGCGTTTTTCGGGTAATCGCGATATGGCTGCATATAGTTTTGCATATCGCTGTTCGTTGTTAAGCTCTGTCACATCAGGAATATCAGGAATCTGATCAAAAGAAATCGTATTGTCATGTTTAGCGCGGTGGTAATCGATAATTGAATTCCTCAAGATTTGATACAGGTATGACTCCAGCGAAGATTTTATCGTAATGCGCTTTCTGTTTTTCCAAAGTTTTACAAAACAATCGGAAACAATGTGCTCAACTTGCTGATGATCATTAATTGATTTAAACGCAAATAAGCACATCGGATGGAAATACCGTTTGTGTAAATCGTGTAGGGCGTTTACATCTCCATTCTGAATATCTGTCCACATCTTTAGCCGATTCACTTACATTCGTTTATTGAAACAAAAATAGCATAGTTTAAAGTTAAAAACCAAACCACCCCGAAATCCACTTCTCAAAAGCTCCTGTATTTTTCATATTCAACTGAGAAGTAGCTCCTTGTCCAATCTCATTTAAATACATAGTTTTGTAGGCAACAATTAATACAGTCGGCACTTATGCAAAAAGTATTGAAATACGCTTTTCTATTCCTCCTGGCCATTCGTATTTGCATTACTACCAGTGCGCAAAACAGCACTTTACTTGAACAACCCCGACTGAATTACCTCACTACAAATGAAGGTCTGCCACAAAACACCATCGACTGTATTTTAAAAGACAGTAAGGGATTTATGTGGTTTGGCACCTGGAACGGACTCTGCCGTTTCGATGGGTATACTTTTCAGATTTTCCAGAGCCAGCAGGAGGAGTGGCTTCCCGGAAATTTTATACAAACACTTTCCGAAGACCAAAACGGAAACCTCTGGGTGGGTACCAATAAAGGACTTGCTTTTTTTGATTATTCTTTACTGAAGTTTATTGAGATCCCCCTTTTAAATGAAAAACTTGGAGCTGTTTCGATCACTCATATTATAAACGACAACAACAATAACATATGGGTGGCCACCGCCGGAAACGGCATCTGGAAAATTGAAAATAAAGAAGAGACAGTAACAACAGTGGAATCGGTTTTTGAAGATCAGCTTCCCGATAAAAATGTAAATCATTTATGCCTTTTACCCGATAATTATTTGCTGGTCGGCACCAATAATGGATTATCGGTTATAAATTTATCGGGCGGAAAGCTCAAACCGCTGTGGGAAAAACTTTATGACTACGACGATATTGAAGGTCTAAACATACTAACCATTCTTGCCGATCGAAGAGGCGACATTTGGCTGGGCACAATCGATGTTGGTCTATACCATTACAGCACCAGCACGCTCAATCTTACCTACTACGGTGCCAACAACAACAATCCAAACGATTTGAATCACCCGTCGGTTTATGATATTATTGAAGACCGAAACGGCATAATAATAGTTGGAACTCTGGGAGGTTTAAACTTTTATAATCCTGCCACCCAAAATTTTTCGAGTTTACCGGCAAGCACCGAGGAAAGAGAATACCTGAACAACCCCTTTGTAAACTCGCTTTATGCCGACGAATTGGGTAACATTTGGATTGGTACAGAAAAAGGAGGAATCAACCATTACAATTCCTACCAAAAACCATTTAATGCACTTACCCACGAAGCTGGCAATCCAAATTCCATAAGCCACAATACTGTTAACTCAATTTTTACCGAAGATGACGTTTTCTGGGTAGGAACAGCCGGCGGTGGAATTAGCCGCATTAGCAACAACGGCAGAAAAACAATCCATTTCCAGCAATCAGACGAAAACGACCAAAGTATAAACAGCAATTTTGTTACCTCGTTTATTCGCAATCATCAAAACCATTTGCTTGTGGGTACCTGGGGCGGTGGATTAAACAAATTACTGGCCGAACAGCAAAATCGTTTTGAAACCCTAGAATACATTCCCGGCGACAACAGAAGTTTGAGCAGTAACTTTATTTCCAGTCTTGAATACCTCGACAACAAACACATTTTAGTTGGCACACGTGGAGGACTCGACATCTATGATCCTGAAGATGATTCTTTTTTGCGTATTCACGAAAAAATGGACATCAACCAAACCCTTGAAATCGGGTGTCTGTTAACCGACAGCCAAAACAGAGTTTGGGTAGGAACCGAGAATGGTCTTTACCGATTTAACCGCTCGCAATTACTAACTTTCAACGAAAATACAGGGCAAATCAATTTCACCAAATTTGTTAGCGATCCGTCTGATTCAACATCGCTCAAAGGAAATTACATTATTTCGCTTTTTGAGGCGCACGACGGTACCATTTGGATTGGAACCTACGGTAACGGAATTTGTAAATACACCGAAAAAGGAAATGGCGGCTTTATTAATTACAACCAGCAAGACGGTTTATGCAATAACGTAACCTACGCCATTGAAGAAGACGCACAGGGCAATTTATGGATATCGACCGACAACGGGTTATCAAAATTTAATCCCGAGACCGAAACGTTTCAGAACTACTATTCAAGCGATGGTCTTTTAAGCGATCAGTTTTACTGGTCGGCTTCGTGTTCCGACGATCAGGGGAATTTGTATTTTGGAGGAATACAGGGACTCAACTACTTTAATCCAGCAGAGTTTGATTCGTACCCCAATATTCCGCAGCCCGTATTTACACAGTTCTCCGTTTTCAGCGAACCGGTAATTATTGGCGAAAAGTACCATTCAAAAATCATACTGAATTCGCCAATAAGCGAAACAAATGAGATAGAGCTTTCTTATAAAGATGCTGTTTTCTCCATCGAGTTTTCAGCACTGGACTATTTTCAACCGGGCAAAATAAAATATGCTTACCAAATGGAGGGCGTAGATCAAAACTGGGTTGAAGTGTCGTCGAACCGGCGTTTTGCCAATTACACCAACCTGTCGGGGGCGAGTATGTGTTTAAAGTTAAAGCGGCCAACAGCGATGGTATCTGGTCTGAAAAATCTACTGCACTTACTATTACCATTGTTCCACCTTTTTGGGAAACCGCTTGGTTTCAGATATTGGCGGTGGTTTTCTTTGTAACAATGGTTTTAATATATATTCGCTACCGAACTCAATTTCTAAAAGAACAAAAACGTAAACTGGAACAACAGGTTCGCGAACGCACTTTTAAAATTGAGGAACAAAAAGAAGAGCTTGAAAAACAAAACCAGCAAATTGCTCAACAACGCGACGAGGTAATCGAACTGAACGAGAAAGTAAAGCTGGTAAACCAGTTACGCTTACGATTTTTCACCAATATTTCGCACGAATTCCGTACACCATTAACACTCATTATCGACCCCCTGGAACAGTTAATGAGAAACATGAAAGGCGACGTTAATACACAAAACACGCTAAATATTATTAATCGAAATGCACAGCGCCTGTTGCACCTTATTAACCAGTTGCTGTATTTCCGCCGAATTGAAACCGGCAAACTAAAACTAAATGTGAGCAAAGGCAACTTGCAGGAATTTTTATATGGTATTTTCGAGTCGTTTAAAGACCTGGCAGAGCATCAGCATATAGATTACCATTTTATAAAAACCAAATTCACCGACGAAACGTGGTTCGACGCCGAAAAAGTTGAAAATGTTTTTTACAACCTGCTTTCCAATGCATTTAAAAACACCCCGCCATCTGGTTCAATAACCTTAAAAGTGGAAAAATTCGCTGAAGATCGGGAAGACTGTATTGCAGTTCCGTTTGTAGCCATTAGCGTAATCGATACAGGAAGAGGAATTTCGAAAGACCATCTGCCACACATCTTTAACCGGTTTTATAAAGATGCCGAATCGGGAAAACAAACCGATTTTACCAGCTCGGGTATTGGTTTGGCACTCACCCACGAGATTGTTCAAGCACTAAATGGCGAAATAAAGGTGAAAAGCGAACCTAAAAAAGGCAGCACTTTTACGGTTTGTATGCCCTATTCAAAAAACCGTTTTGAAAGTGATGCTATTAACGAAACCGGTATACCAACCGAAATCAACCTGGAGGGGCGTGTAAATGTACTGTCGGAGCACATTGTTGCCCGCAACACCGATTATGAATTGGAAGAAGAAGCACCCGATAATAAAACAAAACCAACCATTTTAATTGTTGAAGACAATTTCGATCTGCGTAGTTTCCTTCTGCAAACACTACGATCAGAATACCGTGTACTTGGTGCCGAAAACGGAAAAATTGGCCTTGGAATGGCTAAAAAATATTCACCCGAGTTGATTATCAGCGATGTGATGATGCCTGTTATGGACGGTATTGAATTGTGTAGCCGTATGAAAAAGAACATCCAAACCAGCCATATTCCAATTATTCTGCTCACCGCAAAAAACATGGTGGAAAGCTGGATTGAAGGCCTTGAAACCGGTGCCGACGATTACATTCCAAAACCTTTTAACCTGCAAATTCTGCAAATAAAAATGCGCAATATCATCGAGTCGCGCAGAAAGATCAAAAACATTTTTAGTAGCCCGGAAACCGTGTCTCCCGATCAATTTTCATCCAACAAACTGGATGAGGAGTTTGTGACAAAAGCCTATAAAGTGCTGGAAGAGAATTACCGCGAATCGGATTTTTCGGTAGAACAATTTGCCCGCGAAATGTTTGTAAGCCGAAGTTTGTTGTACAAAAAAATTAAGGCACTCACCGATCTGAACATTACCGATTTTATAAACTCATACAAACTAAAAAAGTCGGTTGAAATGATTAGAACAACCGATCTATCCATATCCGAAATCGCCTTTAAAACCGGTTTTAACGATCCTAAATACTTCAGCCGGATCTTTAAAAAGTTCTACGGATCAAGTCCTAGCGACTTTGCCAAAAAGCACGTTGATAACTGATTTTCTGCCCCTTACACTCCCTGGCGATAAGATTTCCACAATCGTCCACTATCCATATTAAATTGTCCACCCCCTTCTGCACCTTCCCTTCGTAATTTTACAACCAGAATTTAAAGTGTAAACCAATTTTATTAATTATGAAGAGAAACTTAACTTATCTATTAGTGTGCTTATTCCTATTCACTTCAGGAATAAGTTTCGCACAACACTCTGTTACCGGTGTTGTGTTCGACGCTGGGAACAATACCACCCTTCCCGGTGTAAATGTAGTTGAAAAGGGAACCACAAACGGAACCATTACCGATGTAGACGGTAACTTCACGATTAGTGTTTCAGACGACAATGCTGCACTTCAGTTTTCATTTATAGGTTTTATTGCGCAAGAAGTTCAACTTGATGGAAGATCAAATATTGAGGTGCAACTTCAGCAAGACGTATTTGGAATTGAAGAAGTAGTTGCCATTGGTTATGGTACTCAAAAGAAATCGGATCTTACCGGTTCTATTTCAATTGTTGAAACTGATGAAATGGCAAAAACCGCAACAAACGATGTTACCAAAGCTTTACAAGGTAAAGTGGCTGGTGTTTCCATTCAAAGTTCCGGTGATCCGGGTTCTGCTCCAAAAGTAAAAATCCGCGGTATTACTTCGTTTACCAATAACGATCCGCTTTATGTTATCGATGGTGTTTTTGCTCCTGCAAATGATATCCCAACCGAAAACATCGAGTCAATTCAGGTATTAAAAGATGCATCGGCTGCTGCAATTTATGGTTCGCGTGCTGCAAACGGAGTAATCATTATTACAACAAAACGTGGTACAAAAGGCGAGATGAAAGTTTCGTACAGTGGGTATTACGGTTTTCAGGAAATTACAGAAAGAATGGATGTACTTGAACGCGAACAGTATCAAACACTGGTTAACGAGTCAACCAATAATGCAAAAGCATATCCTGAATATAGCGAACTGTATATTTTTCCTGCAAACGACCCATCGAGCCCATACTATGTTGACAATGTAAACACCAACTGGCAAGACGAATTGTTTAAAACAGGTCATATTAACAACCAAACTGTTTCGGTTAGCGGAGGAAACGAAGTTTCGAATTTTAGTATGAGTTTGAACTATTTTGACCAAACCGGTACGGTTGAAGGAAACGGACCAAATTACACAAGATATGGTATAATGGTTAACTCCGATCACAAACTGGGTAAACTAAAAGTTGGCGAATCGTTACATTACACTTATGCTGATCGTGATTTGATGTCGTTCCTGCATGATGGAACAATGTTAGGTTACACGGCTTCTGCTATTCCTACACTGCCGGTTTACGACGAAACAAAAATGAATGGTTACTCTTCGGCCAGTGCCGATTTGCACGGAGCCTATTCTGCTAACGTTGTTGGTATGAATAATTTGATTGAGAGTAACACTAAAAGATACCGTTTGATTGGTAATATTTATGGTGAGTATGAAATTATAAAAGGATTAAAATACAAGCTTAGCTTAAGTTATGAGCGCACCGATTGGCGCGATTACCACTTCGAACCACTTTACGACCTGGGATGGTTTGCCGGTTTTTCAAACACCATTGCAAAAATGGATGACAACCGTGGTTACGGCTCAACAGGTACTATTGAAAACACCTTGTCGTACAATACAACAATCGACAAGTTTACAGTGAATGCATTGCTCGGACAAAGTGCTCTTAACACTTTCGTTACAAGATCTAATGGCCATGCAGAAGGTTTTTCAGAACCGTATTTCAAACAATTGAGTAACGGAGAAGACAGAACCAGCAGTGGCGACGAATTTCAGTCACGTTTGGCTTCTTATTTCGGTCGGGTAATTGTTGGATACGACGATAAATACTTGATGACAGCAACAATACGTCGCGATGGTTCATCACGATTCAGTCCGCAGAACAAATGGGGAAACTTCCCATCAGTAGCAGTGGCCTGGAAAGCCCATAAAGAAGACTTTTTAGCTTCAAGCGAATTTATCAGTCAATTAAAAGTTCGTGCCAGTTACGGTGTATTAGGTAACCAAAACATTGGTGATTACCTCTATCAGGGTTATATTAACCCATACGCAACTTATGTATTAAATGGTAGCGCAGTAGCTGGTGGAGCTCAATTTATTCCTGCTTCAACAGACATTAAATGGGAGCAATCTAAAACTACCAATATTGGTTTGGATTTCGGTCTTCTTGAAAACAGAATCCTGTTTACAACAGAATACTACGTAAAAAGAGTTGACGATCTGTTAGGAACTGTTCCAACTCCAACTCACCTGGGTTGGTACGATTGGGAATCGCCTGTACAAAACGCTTTGTCGGTTAAAAACCAGGGATTTGAATTTAATGCAACCTACCGTAAAGCTGAAGGTGAATTTAAATACAGCCTAAATGCTAACTTTTCTACCCTTAAAAACGAGGTGTTGAGCCTTGGTGAAGGTATTAACCCAATTGACGGAAACTGGAGTCGTACCGATGTTGGTACCGAAGTTGGTGAATTGTATGGTTATGTTGTGGAAAAAGTATTCCAGAGCAAAGCAGAAGTTCAAGCCTTGGATGCCAATGCTCCTGACGGCCTTTACCAGGAAAGTCTAACCGATGCCGGTGACTTCATGTTCAAAGATCTTAACGGTGATAACGAAATTACTGAAGACGACCGTACACACATGGGTAGTGCATTACCAAATTTTTATTACGGTTTTAACTTCAATGCTGAATATCGGAATTTCGACCTTACTATTTCAGCTCAGGGTGCTGCCGGAAACAAAGTAGTTAATGCAATAGGAAACGGTCTTCGTGCCGGTGCCGGTTTAGAAAATATGAGCACTGATTTGATGGACAGATGGACACCTAATAACACCGATACCGGAAGACCAAGAATTATTAGAGATGACCCGAACCGTAACACAAGAGCATCGGATTTCTGGTTGGAAGATGGTGATTACCTAAGATTCTCGAACATCGAGTTAGGATACACACTTCCTGCATCAGCACTCGATTTCTTAAATCTCTCATCAGTTCGCATATATGGTTCGCTTCAAAACGCTATTACAATTACCAGTTACTCGGGTTACGATCCTGAATTTAATAACGACGGATTATTTAGCCGCGGAACAGACAATGGTGCAGCAGCGAACAGAGGATTTACCGCTTTTTCAGGTGGATTACCTACACCAAGAACAATTCTGTTCGGCGTAAAGGTTGGATTTTAATAATAACTAAAAAGAATTATCATGAAATTAAAATATATTTTTCTTGCCTTCTTAACTTTGTTCATGGCATCATGTAACGAAGAGTGGTTGGAGCTAAGCAACCCAAACCTGCAAACTACCGAAACCTACTGGCAATCAGAAGCTGATGTAAAAGCCGGCGTAAGCGCCACATACATGGGATTACTTTACGATGGTACGTGGCTACGTTTTGTACCTTTCGCATTAAGCCTGAAAGGCGATGACATTCAAAGTTTCAGCCCGTGGCGCGTATTAAGTTTAACCGGTAAATTTAACCTTGATGAAGATCCGATTATGGCACAATGGCCATGGACTGCATTCTACGGTGTAATAAACAGAGCCAACCAGGTTCTTGAAAATATCGATAACGTTGAGTTTGCCAACCAGGCAACTTACGATCAATACAAAGGAGAAGCTTTATTTCTAAGAGGTTTATCAAACTATTACCTTGTTTCATTTTTCAGAAATATTCCTTTGGTAATGAATACGTACCAAAGCGAAGAAGATCTGTATCCTGAACAAGTAAGTCCTGAGGTTGCATGGGCTGCAGTAATTGATGATTTTAAAGCAGCAGCTGATTTATTGCCAACAACTTATCCTGAATCGGATTTGGGACGTGCTACAAAAGGTGCCGCACTTGCATTTGTTGGAAAATCATATTTAATGAACCACGACTACGAAAATGCTTCTAATTATTTGAAACAGGTAATTGACCTTGGCATTTATGATTTGGTACCAAATTACGCTGATAATTTCACCACTTCAAACGAGAACAATTCTGAATCGATCTTCGAAATTCAGCTCGACCGCAGTGTAGGTGGAACAGTACTTGGATGGGTAAGCCAACCTGCTGCCGACTGGTCGAAAACAACAGCTCACGCCATTACTTTTGCTCCAACTGGCTTTGGTTTTGGTGATGCTGCTGCAACACGATGGATTTTTGATGAATACATGGCCGAAAAAACTGTTGATGGTGAAGTTGACCCACGTGCTGTTGTAAGCATGAGCTACGATACAACTGCAACTACCATGTACGGAATTCCATTCAGAGAAGCTTTTGATGAGTCGAGATGGGATGATGTTTATATTCGAAAATACACAAACGCTTTTTCTACAGATGTAGAAAATGAGTTCGACTGGCGTTCGGATATCAACGAAAGAGTAATTCGTTATGCCGAAGTATTAATGATGTATGCAGAGTGTCAGTACGAACTTGGAAATGCTGCCGTAGCCGGACAATACATCCAAATGGTTCGCGACAGATCGAATTTGCCTGATATCTCAGCTGATATAGCTGCAATGGGAAGCCAGGAATTCTACAACCAGCTTTCGCACGATAAAGTGCTGGAGTTTGCTTTCGAAGGAATCCGTTTTGAAGATATCGTTCGCTGGGGTTGGTTATACGACTCAGCAAGACTTCAGGAACTGAAAGATCACGATTCAGAGTTTTCAGGATTTATCGAAGGTCGTGAATACTTCCCTATTCCACCTGCAGAACGCGATAAGAATCCGAATTATACACAAAACCCAGGTTGGGGTATTTAATAAATAGAAAAATTAGAAAGGGCAGGTTTCCTTTAACTTGCCTTTTCTTTTTTTTAATTACTCAATAGCATGCGGACATTATTTACAACAACTCTATCGCTTCTCTTTTTAGCACTAAATTTTAGCTGCACGCAAAGCGTTAAAAATGAGGTAGAAAAGACCACTGCCAGAGATACTACTCCAAAGCAGATCAATAATCCCATTATAACGGATAAATACACCGCCGACCCGGCTGCGCTGGTTTATAACGATACCGTTTATCTGTATGCAGGTCATGATCAGGCTCCGGTAGGAAAAAATTTCTACGAGATGAATGAGTGGTTAGTGTATTCCTCTACAGATTTGGTAAACTGGAAAGAACACCCGGTTCCGTTAAAACCTGCCGATTTTGAGTGGGCGGCACACAGTGCCTGGGCTGCTGAGGTAATCGAGCGCAACGGAAAATTTTACTGGTATGTAACGGTTGAACACGGAAGTATTCCGGGAAAATCAATCGGGGTAGCCGTTGCCGACAGCCCGGTAGGTCCGTTTCAAGATGCATTGGGAAAAGCTTTAATAACAAACGATATGACCACTGATCAAACACGGATCAGCTGGGACGACATTGACCCGACGGTTTTTATCGACGACGATGGTCAGGCTTACTTATACTGGGGAAATACCGCTTGCTACTGGGCCAAACTAAAAGAAAATATGATAGAACTGGATGGAGAGATCCACTCCGTCGACCTTCCTAATTTTACCGAAGCTCCATGGATTCATAAACGTGGCGACTGGTATTACCTGTCATACGCCTATCAGTTTCCCGAGAAAACGGCTTATGCCATGAGCAAGTCGATTACCGGCCCATGGGAATACAAAGGCATTTTAAATGAATTGGCAGGCAATTCAAATACAAACCATCAGGCTATCATCGAATTTAATAATCAGTGGTATTTTATTTATCACACCGGTGGTATTCAACCCAACGGCGGAAGTTTTCGCCGGTCGGTTTGTATCGACAGACTTTATTATAACGAAGATGGAACGATGCAGCGGGTTATTATGACCTCTGAAGGCATTCAATAAAAAATACTGAAAAATGAAACAGATAATTACTTTACTGGCCATAATACTTGTTCTTTCCGGAAAAGTATTGGCCCAAAACATTGTTGTACACGATCCTGTAATGATTAAGGAAAACGACACCTACTACCTATTTTGCACAGGATGGGGAGTTAGCGTTTGGTCATCAACCGACATGGTTAACTGGACCGAAGAAAAACCCGTGTTTAAAGATACTCCGAAATGGGCACTCGAAGCGGTGGAAGGTTTTAAAGGTCACATCTGGGCTCCGGATATCGCTTTTTTAAACGACCAGTACTACCTCTATTATTCTGTTTCATCGTTCGGAAAAAATACTTCGTGTATTGGCTTGGCAACTAACAAAACGCTCGATCCAAACGATCCTGATTTTGAATGGATAGACCACGGAAAAGTGATTCAGTCTTTTCCCGGGAAAACAAACTGGAATGCCATCGACCCCAATTTAATTGTTGACAAAGATGGTACACCTTACATGAGTTTTGGCTCATTTTGGGATGGTTTAAAACTTGTAAAACTGACACCCGATGCTAAAACCGTTGCTGAAAATTTGAACGATATTCCAACCATTGCTTCGCGCAAATCATCTTCATACGAACCCAATCCAACATCTGTTGACGACAACCCGGTTGATGCCGGAGCAAATGCTATTGAAGCACCGTTTATCTTTAAAAAAGGCGATTACTACTACCTTTTTGCATCTATAGATTATTGCTGCAAAGGAGTGGAAAGTACTTATAAAATGATTGTAGGAAGATCGAAAGAAATTCCAGGCCCGTATCTCGATAAAGAAGGAAAAGATATGGCAACCGGAGGTGGCAACATTATACTTCAGGGCAATAAAAACTGGCACGGCGTTGGACACAACTCTGCTTATACCTTTAACGGAAAAGACTACCTTGTTTATCATGCCTACGATGCGAATGATAACGGAGCACCAAAGCTACAGATAAAAGAATTGGAATGGGACAGCAATGACTGGCCTGCTGTAAAAGAAACTAATTAATATTTAACCTAATGATCAGCCAATTAAAACTTATAAGCTTACATGTAATGATACTAGCAGCATTATTCTCGGGAAAATTATCGGCTCAGGAAAATGCACGGATAAAAATTGATATCGATCGTCAGATTGGAACTATAAACGAGAATATTTACGGAAATTTTGTTGAGCACCTTGGCCGATGCGTATACGGTGGTATTTATGATCCTGATTCGCCACTTTCAGATGAAAACGGGATTCGCACCGATGTACTGGAAGCCGCAAAAGGACTGAATATTCCATTAACGCGCTATCCGGGAGGAAACTTTGTATCGAACTACCACTGGAAAGATGGTGTAGGGCCAAAACAAGATCGCCCGCCACGAATGGAGCTGGCCTGGGAGCGTTTGGAAACCAACCAGTTTGGCACCAACGAGTTTATCGACTACGCCAAACAATTGGGCACCGAACCTTACTTTGCCGTAAACCTGGGAACAGGAACCATTAAAGAAGCCCAGGAATGGGTGGAATACTGCAACGTAAAAGAGGGTCCATACTATGCCGAGTTACGAAAAAAACATGGCTACCCGGAACCACACAACATAAAATATTGGAGCCTTGGTAACGAAATGGACGGCTTTTGGCAAATGGGGCACCTGAATGCTGAAGACTACAGCAAAAAAGCCCGCGAAGCTGCCAAACTTATGCGATTAACCGATCCCAACATTGAGTTGATTGCGGCAGGTGCATCTAATTTCAGACCCGGTAGCGATCCGCACGAATGGAATGCAACTGTTTTGGCCGAACTACGTGATGTGGTTGATTACATTGCATTGCATATGTACGTTGGAAATCACCAGGACAATTATTATAATTTCGTTTCTTCCCCACTTGTATTGGAAGAACGAACACAGGTGGTAAAAGGAATGATTCAGCGTGAAATGGAAAAAGCCAACCGTGGAGATCGCGATCCGATTTACATTGCCTGGGACGAATACAACATTTGGTACCGCTGGCGACAAGATGAAACCATGTCTGGCGAACGCGCGCTTGAAGAACGTTACAACCTGGAAGATGCACTGGTAATCGCAGGTTTTCTAAATGCATTTATCCGTAACGCCGATATTGTAAAAATGGCTAATATGGCACAATTGGTAAATGTTATCGCACCAATTTTTGCCGAAAAAGATGCAATGTTCAAGCAAACCATTTATTATCCTCTGCAACTTTTTGCCAACAACATGTTTGGAACGGCATTGGATGCTTATGTGGATTGCGAAACCTACGATACCGACGAGTTTTTTCTGGGACTGGCAGAGCAAGCCACTCAACAAAGTAACGTTCCCTACCTCGATGTATCGGCTGCCTACCAGAATGGCGAAGTAGTGATCGGTGTTGTCAACCGTCACCTCGACAAAGCCATTTCTACCGATATTATTTCGCAGGAAGGCTTGTTCGACGGCGAATTTGAAGTATTCGAAGTAAACGGTTCTGACATTAAAGCTGAAAATGATTTTGATAAAACAAACGTTGAAACCGAACAAAAAGACACGTTGAAAGTAAAAAAATCAGAACAGTTTACTTACGCATTTCCACCGCACTCGTTTACTTTGCTTAAAGGTAAAATTGTAAAATAAAGTACTTTGAATCAATCAATTTATAAACATATAATATATCTGATCGCAATTGCCTTGTTTGTAGTCGCTTGCGACTCAGACTCGGTGGTTGATCCCGAGCCGGAACCCAAGCCGGAAGAAAAAGAATCACCACCACGAAATGAGCATTTTGTCGGCCCAGGCTATTCCGATAATTATACATCGATTTCAAGTTGGGCACAACGCGATCAGTGGAATCTTGCCAATGTACACGATCCAACAATAGCGAAAAGTGGCGATTACTATTACATGTACCAAACCGATGCATCGTATGGTAATGCACACGATGGACATGGACATTTTCCTTATCGCCGCTCGCAAGATCTGGTGAACTGGGAATTCCTGGGAACAGCTTTCGAAACCGTTCCGGCCTGGGTAAAAGATTCGCTCAACAGCAAACGGGCACAAATGACTCCACCCTTATCGCCAATTGATAATCCTGATTATGGATATTGGGCACCGTGCATTCGTAAAGTGGGGAATAAATACCGCTTTTATTACAGCATCGTTGTAACCAATCCAATTGTTGGCAGTTCTACCGAAACATCGTGGACAGAACGTGCGTTTATTGGTTTGGCTGAATCGGATGACCTGGAATCTAACGTGTGGGAAGACAAAGGCATGGTTGTTTGTTCAGTGCCTGATGGCCTGGAAACCTATACCCGCACAAATGGCAATGACTGGAGTGGCTATTTTAAGTTTAATGCCATCGATCCCAGTTTTATTGTTACGCCCGAGGGTGAACATTGGCTAATTTACGGCTCATGGCATAGTGGTATTGCTGCTGTTCAACTCGATCCTGAAACCGGAAAACCATTCAAATTGGAAGAGCTGGAAGATTACGGCGTACGAATTGCCGGTCGTGGAAATGTAGCTACAAACCGCTGGCAGGCATTGGAAGCACCCGAAATTATTTACAACGAAGAAACGGGTTATTATTACTTATTTCTGGCTTACGATGAGCTTTCAGTAGCATACAATACACGTGTTGCCCGATCAGAAAATATTACCGGACCATATTACGGAATCAATGGTGCAAACATCACAAACGGCGACGAATGCTGGCCGATGCTCACACATCCATATAAATTTTCGGGAAGCAACGGATGGGTAGGAATTTCGCATTGTTGCATTTTCCGGGATACGGAAACCGGTCAGTGGTACTTTTCGTCGCAGGGAAGACTGCCTGAAGGAGTTGCCGGAATTAATGCTTCAAATGCAGTAATGATGGGACAGGTTCGTGCCATTGAATGGACAGAAGACGGCTGGCCGGTGGTTATGCCCGAACGCTATGCCGCTGTTCCGCAACTTGAATTGGCCGACGATGCCATGTGGGGAACTTACGAGCTGATTACCATGAATTACGAATATCAAACCCAGCAAACATCTACAACTTTTAAACTGAATTCTGATGGTTCGGTAAGTGGTACAATGTCAGGGCAGTGGTCGCTCAATACCGAAGAAGGAATTCTAACAATTGGCAACCTGAAATTTATTGTTCGGGATGGCTACGATTGGGAAACTTCGCCCAGAAAAGCTACTTTAGTGCTGTCTGGATTAACCGCTCAAGGCCAGCCTATGTGGGGTAAAAAATTATAGTAAAACAAACATTAAATAACTTAATCATGTCAAATTTAAAAATCACTTTATCTGCCATTCTTATTCTTGCCGCATCGGTGTCTTTTGCTCAAAGCACGCTTCATCTGCACACCGATCAGGCAGATACAAAAATCAACAAAGAAATTTATGGTCATTTTGCCGAGCACCTTGGCCGCTGTATTTACGGTGGTATTTACGTAGGTGAAAATTCCGATATCTCGAATACCCGTGGTTTCCGCGATGATGTAATTGTTGCACTTCAGGATATGGATATTCCGATATTGCGCTGGCCCGGAGGATGTTTTGGAGATACCTACCACTGGAAAGACGGGATTGGCCCGAAAGACGAGCGCCCTTCAATGGTAAATATTCACTGGGGTGGAGTTACCGAAGACAATAGCTTTGGAACACACGAATTCCTCGATTTTTGTGACATAATTGGCGCCGAACCATATATCAACATTAATGTTGGATCGGGAACCGTACAGGAAGCTTCGGAGTGGGTAGAATACGTTACCTCATCAAACGTTAGTCCAATGACAGATTTGCGTAAAAAGAATGGCCGTGAAGAACCCTGGGATGTTAAATACTGGGGAATTGGAAACGAAAACTGGGGATGTGGAGGAAACATGACACCGGAATATTATTCTGATTTATACAATCGTTTTGCCAGTTATTGCGGTGGTGCCCGATATAAAATTGCGGGCGGACCAAATATCGCTGATTACAACTGGATGGAAGTATTAATGCAAAAGACCATGCGTCACCCGCACCTGGTTCAGGGAGTTTCGTTGCACGCCTATACCTTTACCACTTCGTGGGAAAATAAAGGACACGCTACCGATTTTGGCGAAAAAGAGTGGATTTCGGTACTGAACAACACCTTGAATATGGAAACACTGGTTAACCGTCATTCAACCATTATGGACAAATACGATCCTAATAAACGAGTTGGTTTGATCGTTGACGAATGGGGCAACTGGTTTAATGTGGAAGAGGGTACAAACCCAGGTTTCCTTTACCAGCAAAATACCTTACGCGACGCGTTAGTTGCAGGTATCAATCTGAATATTTTTAACAACCATGCCGACCGTGTAAAAATGAGTAACATTGCACAAACCGTTAACGTTTTACAATCGGTTATTCTTACCAAAGAAGACGAAATGGTGTTAACACCAACTTACTATGTGTTTAAAATGTACAGCGTTCACCAGGATGCAACACTTATTCCATCGAACCTGAAAACAGGAAAATACAAACTCGACGGAAAATCGGTTCCGAATATACATGCATCGGCTTCAACAAAAGACGGCGTTGTTTCAATAACACTTTGTAACCTGAATCCAAACGAAAGCGAATCGATTGAAATTAATGTAACCGGAGATGATTTTGCATCGGCAAACGGACAGATCATTACTTCGGATAAAATGAATAACTATAACGATTTTGGCAGGCAGGAAACGGTAAGCTTAAAAGACTTTGATGTGGCAACACCAAAAGACGGTAAGTTAACCGTTGAGCTACCATCAAAATCAGTTGTATTAGTACAACTACAATAAGCGATTATCGTTTTACAAAATAGAAAAGGAAGCAGTTGCTTCCTTTTTTTGTGCCCGGAAAAAATTATTTGCAATCGCTATATTTCTATATTTTTTTTGGGCTATCCTGAGAATCAGTGAATAAACGTTGTATGAAGTATAGTGATAAAAATCTACATGATCTCGAATGGAACACTTTTCGAGCAGGCAACAAGGAGTCATTTGCGTACTTTTTCAACCTACATATTGATGCACTTTTTCAATAAGGCATTAAAATTATAGCCGATGAAGATTCGGTTAAAGATGCCATTCAGGAAGTTTTTCTTGATTTGTACCTGAAACGAAATTCCAACTCTGCTGATCCTTACAGAATAAAGAAAATTCTTAAAGTTGACTATCCCCGTGGCAAAGCCACGGGGTATTACGCCAACTTTATTTCAGCTAAATCGCTGAAACTCGAATTTTCTTTATTTCACCCCTCTGTCAGCCATAAAGGCTGACATCTCCCCTCAAACGGGGAGAAAAAGCGGAACCCCATGGCGAAGCCAAGGGGAATTATTAGATTAATATTCTATTTGTTGCTTGCTTTAAAAAACCGATAAACGCATAAAAAAGGGAATTTTATCTTTTCCTTTTTAAACTATTTATAATTTTTAGTAATCAAACAGTTTCATTCGTGGGCGTTTAAAACCCACTAATGAAATACAATAAAACTAGCCAAAATGAAAAACTATTATCATCAACTCAAACGCGTACTGTTTGTATTAATTCTTGTTGTGCCCGTTTTTACCTTGGCGCAAGAAAAACACCGACTAATCGTATTAACAGATATTGAGGCCGATCCCGACGATTCTCAAACATTGGTACGTTTACTATTGTATTCAAACCAAATTGATATTGAGGGGCTTATTGCCACAACTTCTACACATCAGAAAGAACGTGTGGCTCCCGGCACAATTCATAGTATTTTGGAAGCTTATAACAAGGTGCAGCCAAATCTGAAAAAACATGAAGCGGGTTTTCCTCCGGCAGATCAATTACACAGTTTGGTAAAACAGGGACTACCGTTATATGGTATGGAAGGTGTTGGTGAAGACAAGGATTCGGAAGGATCAGAATGGATAATCAAAAAACTTGAAGCAGATGATGATCGTCCCTTGTGGATCTCAGTTTGGGGCGGAACAAATACATTGGCACAGGCACTTTGGAAAATAGAAAATACAAAAAGTAAAATAGAGGCTAGCAGACTTATTTCCAAACTAAGAGTTTACACGATTTCTGATCAGGATGATACTGGTTCGTGGATTAGAAAAACATATCCTGACTTATTTTATATCGTTTCTCCGGGTAGTTATTTTACTGCAACCTGGTGGGCTGTAAAAATGGTTGTGCCGGGAATAGATAACACGGTTGTAAGTAACCAGTGGCTGGCCGATAATATTCAGCAAGGACACGGGCCACTTGGGGCAATGTACCCCGATGTTGCTTATGGCATGGAAGGCGATACACCATCATGGTTAAACCTGATATTAAACGGCTTAAATAATCCCGAACACCCTGACTGGGGCGGCTGGGGTGGCCGCTATGAACTTTATCTGCCAGATGTTCAGGCAGGTTTTGGCGATATACCGAACACAGAGGAAACCAGGCCGATATGGACGGATACTGATGATACTTTTACTCCATATGTACCTAATGAATATGGTCGTGCCATTCGAAAAGATACGCTTACATTTACAGATAATCAGGTTACGTTGTGGCGCTGGCGCGATGACTTTCAAAATGATTTTGCCGCAAGAATGGATTGGTGTATAAAATCGTTTGAAGAGGCCAACCACCCGCCGGTTCCTGCATTAGGTACTCCGGATGAGTTTACTGTGAAATCAGGTGAAATATTTAGCCTCGATGCCAGTGGAACAACAGATCCTGATGGAGATAATTTAAGCTACTTGTGGTTTCAATATCCCGAAGTTGGTTCTTACGATAAAGAAATACGTTTTAGACTTGCCGAGAACCTTTATAATGTACATACAATTGAAGCTCCTTCAGTTGAAAAGCCTGAAACCATACATTTTATATTGAAAGTTTCAGACAAGGGAACACCAGCTTTGTCAAGATATAAGCGCGTTATTGTAACGATAGATCCTGAATAAATTAGGAATTTTTATCACATGCTAAAGCCTGTTTGAGAATCACGATAATTTGACTAAAATATTAAAATTGGATATTGAATTGAAAGAAGATAAAAAATAGAAACTAACGATTGAACCGGCCATAAACGATTTATTAAACCAGTAAAAGGAAATAACCATGAACTTATTTAAAACCTATGCTTCCGAAGTAAAAAACCTGTTAATTCTGATTCTGTTTTCAAGTCTTACAACCCTGTTTTTTAGCTGTAATAAAGTTGAAGATTATCCACGGGAATCAGATCCGCTGGGATCAGGCAAGGTAAAGTGGTCTGAATCACAAACTCCGGACGGCTGGATAAATGTTGAAAATGAAGCAGGAACTACCCTGGGTTATTCAAAGAGTTCCGGACTAAAACTCATTCAGGTTGATGGATATGCGTTTAAAGATCTCAATAGAAACAATCTGCTCGATAAGTTTGAAGATTGGCGACTCGACTATGAAACAAGGGCAAAAGCCATGGCCGATGAATTTACGGTTGAACAGATGATGGGGATGAAAATGAACCCCTTTGGCGCTTGGAAGGTAAATCCAGATACACTTGATACCATCATTAAGGAGTCATTGGGCCTGGCTTACCGTCAGCTGCGGGCGCCGCGTGGTGGTGCAAATGACTCACGAACAAAGGTGAATTGGAATAACATGGTGCAGGAATACATTGAAGGCCTTGAAAGTATAGTCTGTTTACCTGCAGTTTGGATCGATGATCCACGGTCGGGTGACGTGTCAAACTGGCCAAGCAATCTTGGTTTAGCGGCAACATTTGATCCTGAAATTGGAGCTCAGTACGGCAGAATGATGTCGGAAGAGTGGCGTGCCATGGGAATATCAATGCAGGTGGCAACACAAATGGACCTGGCAACCGAACCACGCTGGAAACGAATTCCCGGCACATTTGGTGAGGACCCGGCCTTATCAATGGATTTAGCCAGAGCCGTAATCAACGGATGGCAATCTACCTACGATGAACAAGGAAATGATTTGGGCTGGGGCAAACACAGTGTAAACAACCAGATGAAACATTTTCCGGGAGACGGCGCCGCCGAAGGAGGCCGCGAATCGCATACACGCGATGGAGCTTATAACGTATTTCCCGGCGGACAATTTTTTACGCATATTCTGCCATTTATTGCCTGTATGGATTTGCCGGGAGAAACCCAAACGGTATCGGCTGCCATGACCAACTATTCCATAGGAATTAAAGCAGATGGTTCGCCAATAGGAGATGAGCGTTTAGCCACAAGTTACAGCTCGTACAAAATCAAACATTTGTTAAGAGACAAGTATAACTGGGATGGCTACATACTCACCGATTTTGGTATTCTAACCAGCAAAAATTATGGTGTAGAAGATCTTACCCCGGTTGAAAAGAGGTTGGCGACCCTGGAAGCCGGATGTGATGCCTTTGGAGGCGAAGGCGGAGACGGGCAGGAAAGTGTTGATTTAGCAATGGAAGCTCATGAATTGGGAGTTGCCAAACTGGGTAAAGCCGAAATGGATAAGATTATGAAAAAATCTACTGAGCGTATACTCACAACTCACTTCAATATTGGTATTGTTGATAATCCATACCTTGATCTTGAAGTGGCCAAATCTACCTCTTTAAAACCGGAGCATGAAGCAGCAGGATATCAGGCGCACCTTAAATCAATTGTAATGTTGAAAAACAGCAATGGCATTATTCAAAAGGCAACAACAGGCGCGCAAAAGCCAAAAGTGTATATTCCTCGGGTTTTTGTACCAGCAACCGGTGGGTGGACAAGGACTCCGGCATCTGCGAAGCCAGGATTCGACCTCGAAGTAGCTGGTGAATATTTTAACGTTGTAACCGATAATTTTGCTGATGAGTACACAGGTTCTGCAGATAATGAAGGAAATCCAACGCTTTCTCCAAATGATATTATACATGCATCAAAAGATGAAATAACTAATTGCGATTTTGCAATTGTTAGAATCAGTAATCCCAAAAACGGAAACCCAACATTTATGGAGTCCGGTGGCATGAGAGATGGCCCTGGTTCTGCAGGAAGTATAACCGATCGAGAGGAGTATACCTACCTACCAATTTCGTTGCAATATCGACCTTACACTGCAAACTCAGAATTCGTGCGCCGTGAGTCGCTCGGTGGAGACAGGATTGAGGAAACTGAAAACGGAACAACAAAACTAGTGAAAGAGAATCGATCGTATTTTGGCGAGACCGGAATCATTACCAATGAAAGTCACCTGGATCTAGTGCTGAACACCGCATCTGCAGCCAAAAAAACAATTGTAGTGGTGGATATGTCGAATCCAATGGTTTTTGATGAATTTGAGAGCGAGGTAGATGCAATAATAGTAGGATTTGGCGGTAACCGGTCTGCCAATTTGCCCGATAAAACCTTCCTTGAGGTTATTACCGGACAAGTTGAGCCAACAGGACTTTTGCCACTTCAGATGCCTGCAAATATGGAAACTGTAGAGGCGCAATTTGAAGATGTACCCCGGGATATGGAATGTTATATTGACAGCGATGGTAACACCTACGACTTTGCATTTGGACTAAACTGGTGGGGTGTAATAAAAGACAACCGTACTGCGAAGTATGATGTTCCGCCTATTGTTGGAGAAGCACCTAACTAAGAATTGACGGTATGCCAACAAGGCTGGTATTTTGATCCTTAACTAAACCCGGCTCTCATAAAAAAGTATTGATAGCATTAATTTCTATTGAAAATAGTTTAGTTGAAATTATTCAGGAAAATATTTTACCTGCATTTAAACTATTCATTCATTATAGGGTCTCATAATTTGTAACTAATCATTTAATAACTAACCAATTCTATGAAAACTTGTACTAAAACTACATTCACCAAAATTTTAATATTTGTCGTTCCATTCTTGCTGTTTGGCTGTGGAGCAAAATGGTCCGAGGAGCAAAAAGAAGGATTCAATCTGGTGTATAACGAAGGAGGTCTGACTTTGGGTTATTCTCCGTCATCAGGTGTAAGTATCATCGAAAATAAAGGTTTTGCATTTAAAGACCTGAATAAAAACGGTGAACTTGATAAGTATGAAGACTGGCGTTTAACCTTTGACGAAAGAGCTCAGAATCTTGCTTCGCAAATGTCGGTTGAGCAAATTGCAGGGCTCATGCTGTACAGTGCCCATCAATCTATTCCCGGAAGAAGTGGTGGCCGAAGAGGTTTTGGCGGTGCAACATACAATGGCAAGTCACTGGCCGAAAGTGGTGCCGAATCGAGTGATCTTTACGATCAACAAATAAAATTCCTTACTGAAGACAATCTGCGGCATGTATTAATTACCTCAGTGGAATCACCGGCGGTAGCTGCAAAATGGAACAACAATATGCAGGCGTTGGTTGAAAGTATCGGTCTGGGGATTCCCGGTAATAACAGTTCCGATCCTCGTCACCGCACCTCAGCAGATGCGGAATTTAATGAAGGCGCCGGCGGACAAATTTCAATGTGGCCTACTTCTCTGGGTATGGCCGCTACATTCAATCCTGAATTGGTAGAGAATTTTGGAGATATTGCTGCAACAGAATACCGGGCACTGGGAATCGCTACCGCACTTTCTCCTCAAATCGACCTGGCAACCGAACCTCGCTGGGGACGTTTCAGTGGAACCTTTGGGGAAGATCCACAACTCGACCGCGATATGGCCCGCGCCTATGTTGATGGATTTCAAACATCAGAAGGCGATGCCGAAATTGAAGGCGGCTGGGGATACAACAGTGTAAATGCCATGGTAAAACACTGGCCCAGCGGCGGTCCTGAAGAAGGAGGACGCGATGCACATTTTTCCTACGGAAAATATGCCGTTTACCCGGGTAATAATTTTGATGAACACCTGATCCCTTTTACCGAAGGTGCCTTCAAACTTGATGGTGCAACAGGAATGGCATCGGCAGTAATGCCTTACTATACCATCTCATTTGGAATAGATCAGGGGAATGGGGAGAACGTAGGAAACAGCTATAATAACTACATCATCCAGGATTTATTAAGAGATAAGTATGGTTACGACGGTGTTTTATGCACCGATTGGGGAGTAACAAAAGATTACAACAACATCACTTCTTTTGGCACAACACCGTGGGGAGCCGAAAAATTAACTGTAGCTGAAAGGCATTATAAAATTATTATGGCCGGAGTTGATCAGTTTGGCGGGAACAACGATATGGGACCTGTGATAGAAGCCTATAACATGGGAGTAGAAGAACATGGCGAAGAATTTATGCGCAATCGTTTTGAAAAATCTGCAGTACGTTTACTAAGAAATATATTCCACACAGGACTGTTTGAAAATCCTTACCTCGATAGTGCAGAAACAGAAAGAACTGTTGGTAATGCTGAATTTATGGCTGCCGGTTACCAGGCACAACTGAAGTCGGTGGTGATGCTTAAGAACGCACAAAACAGTCTGCCAATTCAACCAGAGGCTAAAGTCTATGTTCCCAAAAAATATTATCCCGCCAGCCAGGGGATGTTTGGATTTGGTGGCTCTGAAGCTCGTTGGGATTATCCGGTTAGCCTGGATATTGTAAATAAATATGCCTCGGTTACTGAAACTGCTACCGATGCCGATTACGCCCTGTTATTTATCAACAGCCCGAATGGAGGAAGTGGTTACAGCACCGACGATGTGGAAGCAGGTGGAAATGGGTATGTACCTATTAGTCTGCAGTACAGCGAATATACTGCCACACATGCCCGCGAAGTAAGTATCGCAGGTGGTGATCCGCTGGAAGACTTTACCAACCGGTCGTACAAAGGAAAAACTACCACTGCAACAAATACAGCCGATCTCGATCTTGTTTTGGAAACAAAAAAAGCAATGGGCGACAAGCCGGTAATTGTGGTCGTAAATGTTTCAAATCCAATGGTTTTTGCCGAATTTGAAAAAGCTGCCGATGCCATTGTTGTTAGTTTTGGCGTTCAGGATCAGGCAATAATGGATATTCTTAGTGGAAAAGCAGAACCCTCGGGGCTGCTGCCTATGCAAATGCCGGCAAATATGAAAACCATTGAAGAACAGTTTGAAGATGTTCCCCACGATATGGAATGTTACGTTGATGCACAGGGCAACACCTACGATTTTGCTTTTGGATTGAACTGGAGCGGAGTAATTAACGATGAACGTGTATCAAAATACAAATAAACAACTGAAAATAAACCAAAAAAGTAGCTAACTCTACAGTAAACATTTCTCTTTACGATTGCAGGAAGTTGTTTTTCGGAATGCGGGGTTGATAATATTTGTTTTACCGATTTACAATATTTTAGCGACCAACTTCTTAGAGATCGTGCATTTCCCCAAACGTTTACTGTTACCATTAAACTATTTAACGATGAATAGAAAAAAACTTAACGCTCTTTGCGTATTGGCCTTTTTATTGGCCGGATTAAGCGTAACTGCCCAGAATGAAATAGCCATTAAACCCCTCTCTGGCGAACTGAATTTTGATGGACAAGTGTCCGAACCCGAATGGAAACTAAGTCAGGATTTCCAAATGATGATGCATTACCCGGTATATAATAATACTCCAACAGAAAAGAGTGAGGTATACATTACTTTTGATGATACCTATCTGTGGATTGGGGCCGTGCTTCACTATAATGATATTAACAACGTAGTATCAACAAGTAAAAAACGCGATGAAGTTTCGGAAAACTCTGATGCTTTTGGAATTGTGCTCGACTCGTATAACGACAACGAAAACGGGCTGGCATTTTTTACCATGCCATCAGGACTAAAGATCGACTATGCCATTTCGAATGACGGCCAGGGTGGAGGCCCAGGACCGGGTGGAAGTAAAAATTATACCTGGAACTCGTATTGGGATGTTAAAACAGTAACTACCGAAAATGCCTGGCACGTTGAAATGCGTATCCCATTTTCAAGTTTACGGTTTCAAAGCGTAAACGACATTACAAAAATGGGGCTGATTATTAACAGGAATATTAGTCATCGCAACGAAATAGCCACTTATCCAGCAATCGACACCAAATACGGCCGCGATGCAAACTTACGTCCTTCGTTAAGCCAGACCATCGTTTTCGAAGGAATTAAATCGCGTAATCCGGTTTATATTTCACCGTATGTTTTGGGAGGTACATCAAAAAACTACGAACTGAACGAGAACGGAACGGAATATGTCAGCAACAACGATCCTGAATTCACTGGCGGGCTTGATGTAAAATACAACCTGAACAACAATCTTACGCTCGACTTTACTGTAAATACCGATTTTGCCCAGGTTGAAGCCGATGATGAGATGGTAAACCTGACCCGCTATTCCTTGTTTTTCCCTGAGAAAAGACTCTTTTTCCAAGAACGATCCGGAGTTTTTAGTTTCGACCTTGGAGGCCCGCAAGACCTGTTCTACAGCCGCAACATTGGTATTTCGCCCCAAGGCGATGTGGTAGATATATTAGGAGGTGCCCGTCTGGTTGGGCGAGCGGGAAAATGGGATATAGGCTTTTTAAATATGAACACTCAGAAATATAACGGCAGTCCGGCAGAAAATTTTGGAGTAGCACGGCTTAGAAAACAAGTAATCAATGAAAATTCATACGTGGGTGGTATAGTAACATCGCGCATTGATTTTGATGGAAACTACAATGTTGCCTATGGTCTCGACGGTATTTTTAAACTTACCGATGTGGATTATCTGGATGTAAAAATTGCCCAAACACAAGATAAAAATACCGATGCCGAAACCATGTCTCTAGATCCAACCTATATGGCAATTGGTATTGAACGACGCTCTGAAAAAGGAATTATTTACCAGGGTAAGTATGCTTATTGGGGCAAGAGTTTCGATCCGAAAGCCGGTTTTATGTTTTTGAATAACATTCACGAAACCCGTGGACAACTGGGCTATGGTTGGTTTCCTGCCGAAAAATCGCCGGTGTTTAACGGCTATTTGGGTGTTGATTTTGAAATGACAAGCCGGATTGAAGATGGTGAAATTGAAAATATGGAAATATCACCCGAATTCAAGATGGACTTTAAAAACGGATATGGTTTCTTTACTTCACTGGGTTTTAAAAAAGAAAGCTTGCTGTGGGATTTTCATCTGGGCGAAGAGGCATTTGTTCCGGCTGGTGATTATACATACTGGAATTTCAGAGGAATGTTATTCAGCCCGAGAACCAAAAAACTGGTTACCAGCATGGGACTCGGATTGGGCGAATTCTACGATGGTAACAAGTTTTCTCTTGAATTAGAACCTGAACTTAACGTATCAGCAAGTTTGCAGCTTTCTGCCACCTATCAGCTCGACAAGATTGAGTTTTCAACGCGCAATCAAAAGTTTACCAATAATATTGCCCGTGTTAAAGCCACTTATATGCTGAATACAAAAGTTTCGGTTAGCTCATTTGTTCAGTACAACGAGTTAGACAATATTATCCTCACAAATCTCAGATTGAGGTATAATCCACGCGATGGAAACGATTTCTATTTTGTATTTAACGATTTAAGAAATGCCGACAAATCAGGAGCTAATCCGAAATTACCAAAATACCTCAGCCGAACCGTAATGTTGAAATACACACATACTTTTAGGTTGTGATTAAAAGAATATATTAATTTGGAACAAAACTTTATTGATGAATCGTATCAGATCAATCATGAAAAATACTAAAATGAAATTGCCAATGCTTATAAAATGCAAGGTAGTTATGCTGGCTCTTTTTATCAGTTCCAATTTGTTTGGGCAAGTCCCGCCAAATCCGTTTGCAGCAGCACCCGAGCCCAATACATCAGTAACATACAATAATCCCATTTTGCCGGGCTTTTATTCTGATCCGAGTGTTTGCCGTGTTGGCGACGATTATTACCTCATCACCAGCACTTTTGAATACTTTCCCGGAGTTCCGGTTTTTCACAGTAAAGACCTTGTAAACTGGGAACAAATAGGACATTGTATTCACCGGAAAGAACAGATTCCAAACGGGCTGAATATATTTGCAGCAACACTCCGCCACCACAACGGAACATTTTATATGATTACTACCAACATTACCGGTGGCGGCAACTTTTTTGTGACGGCAACTGATCCGGCAGGTCCGTGGTCTGACCCGGTTTGGGTAGATGTTCCGGGAATTGATCCCGACCTGTTTTGGGATGATGATGGGAAAGCTTATGTAATCAGCTCTCCTTTCATTTTGTATGAAATTGATTTAAAAACCGGCGAACTGTCGGAAGGTAGAAAAGTATGGAACGGCACCGGTGGCAGATATGCCGAAGGACCACATATTTACAAAAAAGACGGTTGGTACTATCTGATGGCAGCCGAAGGCGGAACGGAAGCAGCACATCACCAAACAATAGCACGTAGCCACAACATTTTGGGGCCCTACACTGACAATCCGGCAAATCCAATTCTGGCGCATGCCAATGCAGCGGGACAGGGAAATCCTATTCAGGGAGTTGGCCATGCCGATATTATTCAGGCGCACGACAATTCGTGGTGGATTGTTTTTCATGGCTACCGAAGCGTATCGGATAAAGAACATCACACCTTGGGTCGCGAAACCTGTTTGGCACCGGTAACCTGGCCCAAAAACGGTTGGCCTGTGGTAAACGGCAACGGAACAGTTGACGTTGATATGACCTGCCCTACCCTGCCACTGAAACCAGTTGCTGAACCACCATCGAAAGTTGAGTTCGATAATAACGAACTTGGCTTAGACTGGAACTACATTCAGGCACCTGTAAAAAGTAACTTTTCGCTGACTGAAAGGGATGGATTTTTACGTTTAAGAGGAGCTGCCGAAACCATCAGTACCAACAAACCGTCAACCTTTGTTGGCCGCCGGCTAAAACACCATTATTTTACAGCAACTACTCAACTTGAATTTGATCCGAAAAATGAAAATGAAGAAGCTGGGTTGATCCTCCTAAATAACGGTTCGCACTTTGATATTTTGGTAAGCAAAAAAGGAAACGACCGAATTCTGACCGTAAAATTGCAATTTGGGCAAACCGTTTACACATCAAAAGAGTACACCTTAAAATCCGGTCCGGTAAAACTGCGGGTTAGTGGCGATAAAACCACTTTTACCTTTTCGTTTGCACAAGGAAACGACGAATTTACCGAAGTTGAAACCGCCGATGCTAAATTCCTGGCCACCGAAACAGTTGGCTTCTTTACCGGTATTTATGTTGGTCTGTATGCCACAGGGAATGGCAAAGCTTCGGAAACCAACGCCGATTTCGACTGGATTGAATACCTGAAAAATTAAACGAAATATTTTTCTAAACGGAAAGGGCCGCTTCGCAGCAACAGGGCATTCTCTTTTACTTGCGATGCTCAATAACATATGTCGACGATTAAACCTAATAAGTTTCTGACAATCTGAACAGTAGTCAGAATAAAACATTTTATTAACTAAACCACAAATAATGAAATCAAAAAATCAAAATTCCGGAAGTTTTTCCAGAAGATCCTTTATTGGAACATCGGCGGCCGCTTTAACTGCTGCTGCAATTCCGGTGAACTTTGCCATGGCAAGTCCGGCAAGTAAAGGAGACAATCCAAACTCGAACTTTGGAGGCGTGCACATTGGTGCCATCACTTACAGCTGGCGCACAATGCCCGGAGGACTGGAGAACATTGTAAAATATTGCAAAGAATGCGGCATCAGTTCAATCGAATTGATGAGCGGCGACTTGGAAACTTATTTAGGCGCACCCGAAAGTCCGATGATGGAGATTTTTATGGAGATACGCAGGCAGCAGCAAGCTCAACAAGCTGAAGGCAAAGAAGAACAACAACCACAAAGAAGAGGCCGTCCTGAACTTTCACCGGAACAGCAAGCCAGGATGGATAAATACAACGAGGAAGTTCGTGAATTTCGTTTGAATGTAGACATGAAGAAAGTAGCAGCAGCCCAAAAACTGCTGGATGATGCCGGAATAAAACCACACATTGTCAAGTTCTCACCCTCACGATGGTCGGACGAAGAAATAGATTACGCGTTTAAAGTAGCCAAAGCATTGGGCGCAAAAGGTGTTAGCGAAGAAATAAGTGAAGAAGCCGCTAAAAAATTGGGGCCAATTGCCGAGAAACACAGTATGTATGCAGTTTTCCATCAGCACATGCAGTTTGCCGAGGTGGATGGTTTTAGCTACGATAATTTCGTGGGAATATCTCCTGCCGTAATGTTCAACTTCGATTCAGGTCACTATTTTGGCTCAACCGGTAAAAATCCTTGCGATATACTCCGAAAATATCACAACCGGATTTTTAGTATTCATATTAAAGATAAAACCGGACCGGATACCGATCCGCCTAACCAGAACCAGGTTTGGGGACAAGGACAAACGCCACTTGAGGAAGTGCTGCTTCTGATTAAAAAAGAAAAGTGGCCAATCTATTGCGACATTGAGTTGGAATACAACGTAAAACCATGGTCGAATGCCGTTAAAGAAGTAAAAAACTGTGTGAATTACGCCCGTCAGATTTTGATGTAAAATCAAATAGTTTAGTTTAGATTAAAACTTACCCGTCATCGTATAGATGTAAGCTTCCCCAAAAACAGGACAGTAAATTGGCAAGTGTTTTTCCAATACTTTGATGCCGAGTCTCCTTTCGAAGTATGAGGAAGGTGTATTGGCAGCAAAGGGTTCGAACAATTCCAAAACTCTTGTCAATTTGCTGGCTGCGTTTATGCCGTAAGCTTTTGACGGTTGACTGAATTGAAATCAATTTGTTGAAGATTTGGGAAAACCTTATGACCTACATCCGGTACCCTCTGTTCTTTTTCTTCATGGGCTTTATGCGTTGATATGACTCCCTCTTTCGTTGTCTTTCTTCGTCCTTCTCTGCCTGAAGCAGACCTTCTTTTATCAACTGATAGAAAGCCTGGTCCAGTGATGGATTATCAATAACAGCAAAGTATTCCTGTCTCCTATTCTCATCCAAGCTGTACTTAATTTTTGAATAGTTGAACTGCCTGTCAATTTTGGAACCGTTAAATTTTAAATCATTTTTGGTAAACGAAATCCCCTGTACAACATTTGTATTTCCCCGGCATTTGGAGTGTACTGTTATCCCTTCTTTTTTCAGTTTAGCTTCCAGTTCATCCATGTCTTTGCATTTTGGAACAAGTTCTTTCAGGCAGCTATAAATCTCATATTTTGTTTTGTCCGGTTTTTTTAATCGGTGAACTTTTACATTTTCTTTTCCTTTGGCAAAATACAAGTCATTTTTTCGTGGAAGCTCTTTACATATCTTTTCACTACGGTAACGATCGTTTTTATTGGATATCGTTTTCCCAGGTTGTTCACCCTGTTATACACAATGTGAATATGGGGATGCTCCTTATCGTAATGCGGGCTATTATAAACTGTGTTTTTATGACTCCCATTTTGTTTAGGTAATCATCTGCAATTTTTAATAGGAACCCATTATTCAACTTTGCTTTATCCTGAACGGAGAAATCCAATGAAATATGACCTACTGGCTTGCTTACCCTCGAATTGAGTTCTGTTTGAGCAACAAAACTTTTTGTAATCGAATTGGTATTTTTCATACGTACGCCCTCTCCTATTAACAGCTCAGCCGCTTTTTTGGGATCAAGGATATAATTTAATGCTCCGGCAAAGTCTCCACCTGTTGTAATCTTGGCGATCATAGCATTTTGTTTATGATTCGGTCAATTTTACACGCAAGAAACAGATATTCGCGTCGAATGTGATCGTAGCCAAGGGCATTGGCCTTACGTGCAATCTGATTGAGGTTATTGGCCATTCCTGAGAGTTTTCTTATCTCAGCATTCAGTTCGGGTGTAAGGCGTTGAACAACTGTTGTATTCATTATTGACTGCCTGACGAACTCACTTTGTGAAATCCCGGCTTCTTTCGATTTGCCAATAAGGGAGTAATATCCTACGGTCGACAGTTTTACCGTTACCTTATATTTCATCTTCTCATCATCCAATTTTCGTGGACGTCCGCCTTTGTTAAATTGCACCATATTTTATTACCATTTTTTAGACCAACGGGATGCTAACATGGGTTTTGGTCTTACCAAAACATAAACTTGCTATCCTACCTCGAAAGGGTCTTTTTATGGAAATAAAGTTAGGTAACAGAACACAGAAAGAAAACAGCAAAAAAGCTCAATATCAACCAAATAAAATGAGTTATAGTGTTTTATCGAAAAGGCCTTTTATAGAGGAAGAATTTAATTATTCAGTTTTTAGAAACAAGGGCAAATAAATCAATATCGCCACCATTGAAAATAACAGTCCGCCCATTGCACCAACGGCAAAGGCAAACCAGAAAACTTCTTTTTGTCCGCCCCAGATAAATGGAATCAACCCTAAAACCGTAGAAAGTATGGTTAAGGCAATGGCCACAATTTTGTTGTTAAAAGCTTTCAGGTAATTTTCAATGCTGTAGGTTTTGTTTTTCCCTCTTACCAGGTTATTAAAGTCGTTGATAATGTAGATGGCTGCATTTACCACCAATCCGCTTAAAAGAATAAACGAAGCAAATCCTCCCTGGTCGAAATTAAAATCGAAGAGGTAAAAAGTAAGGAAAACGCCGATAAACGAAATGGGAATCAGGCTGATTACTGCCAACGGTTTTAATAGCGATTCGAATAAAATAGCAGTAACAAAATAAATGATCAGGATAATAAGCAATAACAGTCCGTATTGTTTTTTATCGTTTTTGTCCCAGCTCCACCAGTTACGCTCCGGTTTTTGGGTTTTATACCCCAGTGGTAGTATTTGGTTAATAGCTTCAATTTCGCGTTCCTGAACCATTTCGGCAAGCGGCCCGGGACCAATAAAATTGTAATTCAGATACATCTGGTAAACCTGGTTCTTTTTGAAAATTGATTTTCCGCTCAGCCGTTTTTCGATGTCTCCGGCTTGCGACAGTTTTTTCTGCCCCCGGCTGGTTTGAACCGGAATGTTGTAAAAATCCCAGTTGTTGTACTCGCTGTTTTTCGATGAAACCAGCACCACGGGCTGTAACTCTGTTTGGTTGTAAAAGGCATCAAGGTTGCGCGAATAAAGCTGGGTAAACAACGACCCCGTATAATCCGAGTAACGCAGATTATAAGCAGCCAGCAACTCTTTATCTACGTTCAATCTGTATTCGTAACGCGCGTTCGAGCCCCAGCTGTCGGAACTGGTTATTTCCGTTTTCTCCACCCGCGGATTTTCAAGCAGTTTTGCTTCAAGTTGTTCAGCATATTTATACAACTGGTCGTAGTTGTATCCGGTAAGCAAAATATGGCTGTTTTTGTAATCCATGTTCAGCGAATTTGAAAAACCTTTTCCCACGCCGTAAACAGCCCAATCCATTCCACCTAAGGAAATTGCTTTCGATTCAATCTGACTTTTGAGCAAATACGGGAACGATGATCTTTCTGCTTCATCGGTAAACTGTATGGTAACCGACGAGTTCTTGTAACCCGTTATTCGTGTTTCAAACTGCGCCACTTCATCAAAAAGGCTAATGTATTGTTCCATTTTCCGTACAGCATCATTCAACTGATGAATGGTGCAACCTTCCGGCATTTGCCCTCTTACGTATAACGTGGTTTTCCCCGGATCGGAATAAAAGCTTCCCTCAAAAACGTGCTCGGTAAACAGGCGTAAACTTCCGCCCATTACCTTGCTGAGAATAGGTTTAATTTCCGATTTAAACAGGTCGCCACCCAAGGTTTTATTGTAAAATTCAGCTGTTTTTTTAGTGCTGTCTATTTCATCAGGTAATTTCCCGATAGGAATGCCAAAACCAAGTATGGCCAGTATAAAAAAGGCCCAGCGGAAACGTTTTTCGAAACGAATAAAACGAAGATAAAAGTGGTTTGAGCGGCTTATTCTTTTTAGTGTTTTTACTGGTATCGGTTTGGGTTTGGTGTGATAAAGCTGCTCCATTAATGCCGGAACCAGGAACAAAGCTATAACCAGCGAAACACTCAGGTTGATAAGCATTACATAGGTAAAATCAATAAGCATCAACTTCTGGTTTTCTTTCAAAAAAAATACTACCGATAAAGCCCCAAGCGTAGTGAGCGTGGCAGCCAGTAAGGAAATAAAAACACGCAATCCTTTTTGCCGCTGCAGGTGACTCACCATTATTATGCTGTTGTCGATAATAATACCAAACGAAACGGTGATTCCTGCGAGTGAATAAATATGAATTTCAACTTTAAAAAGGTAATAAAAAACTGCAGCTATAAGCAGGTTGGCGGCCAGTGAAATGGATAACACCGCCAAAACTCGAAACGACCGGTTGGCAACTAATACAAAAAGTAAAAGAATGAGCAACGAAAAAAGGGTGCGATACCCGATTTTTTCCAGTTCTTCTTTGATGTATTCGGTTGAATCGGAAGCGATCATTACGGAATAACCCATCGGGAGTTTTTCCTGAATTAGCAGAAGCTGGTCTTTTATTTCGCCGGCCAGTTTTAGCTGGTTTTCTCCCTGTGCAGCATAAACCACCAGGTTGATGGTGTTTTTGCCGTTTATGCGGTAGTAGGAGGTAGGTGGTTTTTCCTGCAATTTAACCGTGGCAATGTCGGAGAGGCGGATAATTCGGCCATTTTTATTGGCTACCGGCAAACTAATCCATTGCGAAGGTTCGATAAACTGCGTGGAAGCTAAAACCGGCACCGAAACATTGGCTCCATCGTTTTGGTTGCCTAAAAAGTTTTGATCACCCAAACGGTTGATAACGGTGCTGATTTCGGCAGGTGTTATTCCGTAAAGTTTTAGCAACTCAGGATTGTAACAAATTTCCCATTGATTGGGCGATGCTCCATAAAGCGAAATATCGGCAATGCCTTGAATTTTAAGCAGCTCGGGAATAACCAGCTGCTCGGCTTTGTTTTTTATGTAATAAGTGGATGAGTTGGCGTTAAGTGTAAGCACCATAAACGAAACCTGGTCATCGACATCAGTTGCGTTGGTGGTAATTTCCGGATAGCTCATTTCGGCAGGTAGGTTACTGCGCAGTTGCCGGATAAGCGTTGACACCTCGTAACGTTTTTGGTTCAAATTAACTGATTTATCAAACTCAATAACTACACGGCCTGAACCAACCGAAGAAGTGGATTCTATGGATTTAATCCGGCTAACTTTCCCCAAAACACCTTCAATTTTTGATGTTTCCTGCTCAATAACTTTTGGCGATGCATTGGGCCAGTAAAAACTAATGTTTAGCTGCGGCAAACTACGGCTGGGTTTAAACCGAATATCCAACTGTGGAATAAAAGCCATGCCGATAATTATAAATGCAAGAAACACCACAATTATGGAGAAGGAGGAAAAGGCTTTTTGTTTTGGTGTAGCTTGTTGCACGTGTTTGATTTTGTTTGTTGCAATTTAACCCAAAAAACTGAGCATTAATAGTCGAAATTTAATCTTCCTATTAGCCCGTGCCAACACTGATAAATACAAGAAAGATCACAATCATGGAGAGGATGAAAATCTTGGATTTTAGTTTCCCACTTGCATGAGTTTGTTTTTGTAATACTCGGACTCAGGTACTCATAATTGAAAGCAAATATTCTATTTTGCTTACGACATTTCATCTTTCGAAGAAGAAATGAGATTCAAGTAAATACTCAATCTTTTGAAAGAATATAGTCTTCATACCTGATACTCAAATTAGTGTCATTTAAAAAGTCTCCTTTTAATATTATTAAACCATCGCTATTAAGTAAGATCATGTCATTTACTTCGATGCTTTTATCCTTCTTGCTAAAAAAGTCATTAAAATCTTTAAGTATGGGAACTGTAATGTTTAGTTGTTCCCTGTGGAAGTTAAACATTAACGTATCTTTTATGTCGACAATAAAAAAAGTTTTTACAAATTCAGAATCAAATTGGTTATAGAAATTTTGAGCCTCTTTCAATTTTTTTATACAAAAAGCACAATCCCCATTTCCATACATAATATTTATGTATTTATAAGAATTAAGGTATTGAACTTGCGTTGAATCTAGTTGCGTCAGAGGTTTCAAATAGGTTGTGATGTTTTCTTTCTCACTGTATGAAAACAATTGATTTGACTGAGAATAGAGGTTAAATACAGTTAAAATAAATATAATTGACAGATATAACTTGTTTTTCATTTACTACGTTTTCGAACTAAGTTAAAAACACTAATATTTTCTAAAATACGGAGAGGAGTCACGGGTTATAATTAGTTTTTTGAGTTTTCGTAATTTGTTTTCTTAAAAGCTCATCTAAAAGAGCGCACTTCCAAAATGACATTCCTAAAAATCGAAAACATTTCGACCGCTGAAAGTTTAGTCTTTTATGGATACTAATGAGTTCGAATAAATGCTCAAAGAACTTTTATAATTACGTGTTTTACTAATTATTAGAAACTAAATTTATATAATATTGGTTCTGATTCAATATTCAAACCATAAATTATCCTATTTCCCCAATCCACCGCAATATCAAATATTGGAACATCTAATGTGTAATGAACAAGGGGAGACCCTTTGAAATCAAATTGAAATAAATTTGTATAGCTTGGGCCTCGATGATCACGTTTCTTACCAGAATAAGGAATAATAAAAAATTTATCATTAGCAACAGGATAATTATAAGATCTATTATTATTGGAGGTTTTTACGACCCTCCCATTTTTTTTTATAACATCAAGCTTTTTATAATTAGGACCTTTCAATATAAGTCTAAAATCTCCATTATTTTGGAATAAATCAATTCTGTCCCAATAATTATAAGGGACAATAATATTTTCATTATTGTCTGAAATACCAATATTTGTACTAAATATATTTGATGCAATGGTAGTATTGTATTGTAAGCCAACATCTGGAAATTTATTTAAAAACTTGACCACACTTCCCGTTGAGTCAATAATACAATTCATAAATCCATCTTCATGTCCAATTAGCCCACAGAAATATCTATTACTATTGATCTGGACTATTTTTCTTGGATATATATCACTTACATTTATTATTTCAGTAAATTTCTTATCGTTATCACTAAGAATTAAGTCTAAAGAATATAGTACAATCTTTTTTCCATTTAGGTCATGAACCATAAATTCATTGTTTAAGTCAACAATTTGAGTTGAAAAAGGAAAGACCAATTCACCAGGACCTCTTCCTCTTTTACAAAAGCGTGCAATTCTTTTTCCTGTATTAATACTAAAAACATCGACTGATGGCGTAACATTGGAATTACTCACAAATAGCAAACTGTCCTGAAGAAGTATTCTACTTGGATCTAAAAAAGGATCGACAAATTTAAGTGCTTCTCCTTTTAATTCAATTGTTTTTCTGAAATCACTCAATACAAATTCAACTTCATTCTGCGAGAAACATTTGAAAGAAATTACAATCAGTATTGTAGGTATAATTTTTATAAAATTTTTTAAATCTATCATTTTAATTATTTAAATAAATAACTATTTGGAATGCCCTTTTATGAGATCAAGGGTAGGATTCCTACCCTTGATCTTTTAATTATGGTTCTATCGGTTTCAATTCATGATAATTATCTGATGCACCACAAACCAATACCCCACCTTCACCATCTGGCAGAGCACATGTGCCATTTGCTTCTGGAACACATACATCACTGCATCTATCTGCATATGAATTCAATGTCGTTCCCAATACCGTAATCAATAATATTCCTCCTATAAATAATACTTTTTTCATCTTTAATTATTTTAATTATTAATTTGAATAATTTGTTTAGAAGCTACATTAGGGTAATATCATTTCTCTTTTATATCTTTGTCACATCACCTCCTTTCTCCCGAATATTCGGGATTGGTGGTACAGCGGGCAGCAAACTGGATTTACTTTAGCGGGTAAAAGTTTGCCGCCCTTTTTTGTACCGTATTGTACAATATATTTGTTCCGGGTTGTCTTTATCAAAACACACCATTTATAGGTTACAGCCAAAAGTTATCTTTATTTCCGGGGTTCGTTTTTAATCTACTTCATTTGAATTTTAGGTTTGTATGAAATTCCGGGTTTTCATTTTGTATTAACTGTCAACAATTTAATGTTTTTTGTAAAAAAAAAAAAAGTGTTTGCCCATTTTTGCTTTAATTTAAAACCATTCTACATAATAATATTTGGGTTTATTATTTCCTGCTCAATAACTTTGGGCGATGCATTGGGCCAGTAAAAGCTGATGTTTAGCTGCGGCAAACTACGGCTGGGTTTAAACCGGATATCCAGCTGTGGGATAAATGCCATGCCGATAATAATAAATGCAAGAAACACCACTATTATGGAGAAGGATGAAAAGGCTTTATGTTTTGGTGTAGTTTGCTGCATTTGTCTGATTTTGCTTGTTGCAATTTAGTAAGAATATATTATGATAACCCGTTGTGCGGTTTAAACTGCCAGGGCATATTTTAAATTATTAATTGGTTTACCGTTCTTTAAATTAATGTATTGCAGTAAAGTCACCGAAGTAACTTTTGTGAGTATTCTGACTGACAATCCAATAAGTGTTTTGGCGTAATTACGTTTAAGCATGAACTGGTCGCAAAGTTGAGAAAACAATGTTTCGATCCTTTTTCTAAACTTTTTAAAAACAGGTGGGTACAAAGTGTAAGCTTTTTGATTAGCCCGCATGGGGGTTTCCAGTTTAACGTTGCAGGAAGAAAACAGGTCAATTTGCTGAGAACTGGATAAATATCCTTTATCTCCCAGCAGGATACAATTGTTTAGCCCAGAATGCTTTACCTGCGACAGGTAATGAACATCATGGACACTAGCCTTGCTTAAGTCCATACTATGAAAAACCCCGTTTGCAGAGGTAAGCAAATGAAGCTTGTAGCCGTAATACCAGGTTTTATTAACAGCAGAATAGCCTTTGTTTGGTGCTGTCTCAAAGTTTTCTTTGCAAATCCTGCTGCGTTGTTCACGGGCGTTCTTGCAAACAGGGATGGGAATCGAATCAACCAGGAAACAGTCTTCTCCTGCATTGAGAAAGCCGGCTACAGTCTTGTTCAATTCTTCGATAAAAGGATAAAGGCGTTTTCTTCTGCGGTTAAAGTTGCTTCGGTCGATTAGGTTGGGAAAATCATCAGCATGTTCGCTTTTGATTTTAGCCCACAAAAAAGCTTCGCTGTCGATTCCGAGTGACTCGCCAGTAATAGAGAACGCAATAATTTGACAATCAGACATCTTTGGGCGGTTTCTATACGAATAGAAATTATCGAAAGAGTTGATGCGATTTTTAAATACAGATTTGGTAATGAGAAAGAATCTGTCGTAATTTGATTTCAAGTTATGCATAACAGAAGTAAAAATGTGGTGTTTTATACTTCTAAGATATTGAATATCATGATTATGCATAACTTTTTTTAGTTATAGATATTAATAAGGTTATTAACAAATTAAACCGCACAACGGGTTATGATAATATTTTACTAAACGTCTTTCTGATGCATTAGAAGATAATTGTACCGATATTATTCAAAAACTGCACCGGACTTAATAGGGCAAAATAATCAAAAATAGGAATGCTTGTTAATTAAATTGTTTTAGGTAATGATAATAGTCTTTGTTAAATTTCTTATCTATTATAAAAAAATTATTAATTCTATTTTCTGAAAGAATACACAAGAAAGGTTTGTGTATATTCATATCTAAATTGATTTTGTTTAAATAATTAAAGTTGTAAAAATTATCGTTAAGGTTATATCTCTCCTTGAATGATAAAAAAGCTTTCCTTGAAGAAAAGTCACCTCCAATTAATACAGGATAATTAATGGTTTTTAAATCGTTAAATACTTTTGATATGCAAATATCACAATCATATTCGTGAAAAAGAAATAAAATTGTGTTTTTGCCTTCGTAAGGGAAAATAGAATCAAGGCAGGAGACTTTACTGAATGTTTTCTCTAACTGAAAACGAAAAATATTAGACTCAACCATGTCTTCTGTATAGACAGAATTATCAAAACTAAAATCCCTGGATTTTATACATGATGATAGATTTGATCTAAGAGTGTAGTTCTTGTAGCCAAGAAATAAACTAATAAGAATAAGAAGAGTTATTAGAATTTTATAGACGATTTTATAAATCATATTTCAGTTTTAAATAGGATTAAAATGGGATTGTCTCCAGGTTTAACATTTTCTTTAAGTTCGTCAATGGTTAGGAATCCGTAAGATTTATTTTGAGTAATTGGAGCTCCTTCATGCCCTTGTTTGCATAGTTGTGATGCATCTATTTTCATAATAATATATCCATCATAAATAGCGAGGAGTCGGTTTTGCAATTGGAATTCATTGTTTAATCTAAGTTTTGAAATCAAAACTGAATTTTCAGAATTTATGTTGAATACATATAGAAAGTTGTCTTTGTTATACAAAAAATTGAAAAATAATTCATTACCAGTATATATAAGGTTATTGATGTACCCTGATCTGTCTTGGGACATTAATCTGCTTATAACATATTTGTCTCCATGATTTAAATCTTCATGATTTAGTTCTTTTTCTCCAAAATCTACTTTGTATCGTGGAGTTGCGGTATTATCCATAAATTCGTAAATCATATTATCAAATCCATATGTGAAGAATAACTTATTTTTGAATGAATTGCTAAATGGATTTATGTTGATCAAGTCACAATCATACTCAACAGGACAGAACTCAACCTTGGCTTTGTTCATTTGGTCATTTGTGATAATGAAATGACTATTCTCAAAACTTAGCCCCTTGTTATCACCTAGTTTTATTAAATAATAACTGTTTGGAATATGGATAAATGAGGTTATTCTATAGTCTTTATAGTGTATTCGTTTAATAAAATTACCATCTATATCATAAAAATAATTACTTCTGGTAAAGTTGTCAACGATTTCGACATGTTGATTTTTTTCATTAACTAAAAAGTCGGTTGGCAATATATATTCACCATTACCTTTTCCAGCCATTCCAATGCTATTGATAAATTTCCCATTGGAACTGAAATGAAAAACTTTTCGCGTATCATATTTATCTAAAATAAATATTCCCAATTTGTTAACAACTATTTTGTTGATATTCGAAAATAGTGACCTTTGGGAGGTTTCTAACTTCAAAAAAGTTAATTCGGTTGCAAATTCTTCAATTGAAATGCTTTGCCCTTTTGATGGGTTAATTTTGATAGATTTTACTTTTTCCGTCTCCTTGTAATTATTGTTGTGACAAGAAAGAAAAACAAGAAAGAGGATGGCAATAGTAATCAGTTTAATTCGCATATTGTTTGGTTTTTATCGTTTAAGAACAAAAATTGCTCCTTTTAAAAAGGAGCAATTTTATCATAAATTTTAGCAATCATAAGGATAATCATCCATATAATAACAACTGGTGCCATCAGCAACACATTGCCTATAACATTGTGCATCTTCATCCCACTCGTCATCCCTATTATCATAATATTTTTCTGCTTTGGCAGTTGGTGATATTGAGCAAAGAACGACAATTCCGATAATTACTGTTGCTAGAAAAAAAGATTTAAGTTTCATGACAAAATTTTTTAATGATACATAATAGTTCATTCTGATTTATCATTTCACAGAACAGAAACCGTGGTTTCAAAAAAGGGTTATTTCATTATCTTTGTCACATCACCTCCTTTCTCCCGAGTATTCGGGATTGGTGGTACAGCGGGCAGCAAACTGAAATTACTTTAGCGGGTAAAAGTTTGCCGCCCTTTTTTGTACCGTATTATACAATATATTTATTCCGGTATGTCTTTTTACAAAACACACCAGTTACATATTACAGCCAAAAGTTATTCTTATAACCGGGATTATTTTTTAATCTACTTCATTTGAATTTTAGGTTTGTATGAAATTCCGGGTTTTCATTTTGTATTAACTGTCAACAATTTAATGTTTTTCTAAAAAAAAAGAAAGTGTTTGCAAAATTTAGCTTTAATTTAAAGCCATTCTACATAATAATATTTGGGTTTATTATTTCCTGCTCAATAACTTTGGGCGATGCATTGGGCCAGTAAAAGCTGATGTTTAGCTGCGGCAAACTACGGCTGGGTTTAAACCGGATATCCAGCTGTGGGATAAATGCCATGCCGATAATAATAAATGCAAGAAACACCACTATTATGGAGAAGGATGAAAAGGCTTTATGTTTTGGTGTAGTTTGTTGCACGTGTTTGATTTTGTTTGTTGCAATTTAACAAAAAAACAGGCCATTAAATAAACGATACTTAATCTTTTTAATAGCCTATTATTCTAAAAAATTCTAAAACAATTATTTAATAAAATAAGAATTGATTTCCACGCCATATTTACCAAACATATTTCTCTTTATTTCTAAACAGTATCTAAATACTAAAAATACTTTTGTTTAATCGTCTCAAGATAAGTATCTGTACGTTCAGGGAAAGCATAGTCTGGAATAAAAAGATGTTTACATCTTTGTTCATTATCTAAAATAAAAATAAAAGGAATTTCAAAATGCTCAATTACCAAATTAAACGATGAATCTTTAACGCTATATAGTTGTTTCCCAAAATATGATTCTTTTATTCGAGGATTTGTATCATTGCATAGTACTATAATGTTATTGTTTTGATCAAAATCTGGAAAAATTTTCACCAACTCTTTAAAAACAAAATCAATACATATATTACATGCTCTTCCTGAGAATCGATAGACAATTGACGGCTTATCTATTATATCGTATAGTTTTTTTATGTTTGTAGCATCATTACCTAAGTATATTTGAATATCATCAATTGGAGAATAATCATCTCTCAGTGATAAATTTAACAATTCAATATCCGTTGGTTCTATAATTTGTTGGCAGGTATTTTGCTCCTTTTTTGTGGAGATGATAATATATGAAACAATCCCTGCTGCCATTAGTAAAAATATTGCTAAACAAAAAAGTGCCGTTTTATTCTTAGTCATTACTTTTCATTTTGTATTTAACTAAAATAGGATTGTCTTCTATATTGATATCCCCCAGTTGAAAATTGGCGTTTAACATTGAATCATTTTCGGGAATATAGTGATACAATTTACTTGGCTCGACAATAGTTATAAGAGTATCATTATGTAGATTTAATGGCGAAAAAGGAAAAAGAATTTTGTTTTTAAATGTATGGAACACGGTTTCTTTTTGAGTTCTTTTATTTAAAATTAGATGGGTATATTTTTGCTTAAAAACAAAAGAGGCGATAATAAAACTCTCATTTTCCAAATAAAAGGGAAATGTTATTACAAATTTTGAGGATAAATTAATTAGTTGCTCTTGCTTTTCTCGAAGATCACCAGCTAATTGTAAAGATTTAACATCTAAATTATACTGTCCAAAATCAATTTTACTAATCCTATTTAATCCGCCTTTTGTTAGAAGTGATACTTCTCTATCTAACTCATCAAAAAATAAATTAGTCCCTCCCATTTCAAAAAAAGGAGAACAGCCTGGCATTAAAGTAGTCTGTTCAATTTCTGATGGTACCGTTAAAGTTTCACATACCACTTTTTTTTGTGATTTTGAATATATTGCGATTTTAGTATCTGAAAATAAAGAATAAAAACATATTAAATCGTCCGTTAAGTTTGTAAAGTAATGCACTACTCTTCCATTGAGATTAGCTTTTTGTTTCCCAATAAAATTACCATCCAAATCATACGAAATAATAATTCCGCGAGGGGACAAAAGCTCAATTTGTTCTCGATTTTTGTTTAAATTAAAATCGGTAATTTCCGAATACTCTTCTGGCCCTCTTCCAATTTCTCGTATTTTTTTTATAAAATTACCATCAGAATCAAATATCAATAAAGCACTTTGATCTTGATCAAAAACATAGAATTTAGAATTTAGTATTTGAACTTTGCCAACTCTCTGAATCAAGCTTTCTTTATTAGTTTCCAACTGAATAATCTGTATGTCTTCAAAAACGTCTGAAAATGGAATTTCGTTTTCTAATTGTTTATCTAAATCAATAGAATAAGAAAACTTTTCTTGTTTACTTTTTTTGCATCCAAATAATACAATTATAAAAAACAATATACCTATAATTTTAAAGTAGTTCATTTTTCTTCTTTTTAAGAAAAGGGTTATAGAAAAACAAGTAACCCTTTTTCTATTCGTTTAACATTCAACTTCATCGTATTCATAACACGATTTGGACGTATCATCTGTTATAATACATCTAGTATAATAATTTGGGAACAGCCCACCACAATCATAAGCTCTGATTTCACGACACTTCCCATAGGTACCACTAGAACATTCAACAGTTACTCCTCCACCAGTAGGGTCTTCTCCTTTTTTCTTCAATTCATGATCTTGGGCATTAACTGATGAAATTGTAAAATCAGCTAACAATATTGATAAATTAGAATCCTTTGGAGTGCTAGCGACAAATACTTCTAATAAAATAGCTGTAAGAGTTGCGAAAATGTAAAAAGTTATTTTTTTCATCTTTTAAACTTTAAAAATATATAACTAATAATTGTTCTGATCTATCATTTCACAGAACAGAAACCGTAGTTTCTCGATAGGGTTATTTGATTATCTTTGTCACATCACCTCCTTTCTCCCGAATATTCGGGATTGGTGGTACACCGGGCAGCAAACTGAAATTACTTTAGCGGGTAAAAGTTTGCCGCCCCTTTTTGTACCGTGTTATACAATATATTTATACGGGTATGTCTTTTTGCAAAACACACCAGTTACATATTACAGCCAAAAGTTATTCTTATAACCGGGATTATTTTTTAATCTACTTCATTTGAATTTTAGGTTTGTATGAAATTCCGGGTTTTCATTTTGTATTAACTGTCAACAATTTAATGTTTTTTGTAAAAAAAAAAAAAAGTGTTTGCCCATTTTTGCTTTAATTTAAAACCATTCTACATAATATTGTTTAGGACTAATAGGATTGCGTTTTAAAGCATAATACATCAACGGAATAAAGTACGAACTAACTAGTTTGCTCAGAACCATTTTACCAAGAATTGAAAATGCAATTGGTTGACGATATTCTGGATTGCCAAAACCAACTTCTTTCTGTTTTCATTAGCAACCCCAATCTTTTACCGCTCCTTACCACTTTAAACAAGCCAATGTTTAATCTTTCAGCATCGCCATCACTAAAAATGAGTTATCATCTTCTTTCAGTGTACTATTAATTTGGTTTATTTTTTTTTTCTGTTCAGGGAATTTTACCTCCCTGTTTTTAAACTCATCCGAATCAAGAAAGAGTTTCATATCCAGCGCTGAAACAGTCATTACAGCCAGCGTGTCGTTTGTGTAAGTTGGCTTAAAATCAGGTCCACCATTAATGTCGTTTATAAAACCTCCCAATTTGGATTCTTTAACCGCCACTCCCTGTTTGGCCTTTTTATCATACAATACACAACCTTCTTCCTCTTTCATAACCTCGCGGGTTTGTATGTTGTAATGGTATCCGTATGGAATAAAAATGAAATTTTCAGTTTCGTGAATCCCAACCCAACAGGCATCTTCGGGCATGGGGCGTGTCGACTTTCGTTCGTAAATCAGGTCTTCGGGTATTTTGTGGTTTTTTAAGTCGATAAAATATTTGGGTACAAGCTTGTTGGTGGCATCATAAGTGTACACGGTATCGTTGTACCAGGCTTTCATATGCAGTTTGTTATTCAAGCGGTAAAAACTGTTTTGTCCCCAAAAACTAACCATTGAATGACTCGTTTCATCTCTATCCCAGAACAGATGCTGGGCAATGGTTTGCAAGGTATCTCCATTTTCATTGTGTTCGATAAAAACAAAAGGATCGGAACCGGAATGCTGGTCGCTAAAACTGACCAGCAAACTATCTCTGCTCCACACATTATACAAACGCTCAACAGCCGGGTATTTTATGGTTTTAATGTATTCGCCATCAAAATTATAAACCAAAATTTTACGTGTCCAGTTGGTATGAATATAAATACGTTGGTTTTTTTCATCGATGGAAAATAAACGGCAAAGGGCATATTCTTTCGGGCCTCGTCCTAATGTTCCAATGTGTCGGATATATTTCCCGTCGCGTGAAAATTGTGTGATGAGCTTGTTTCCCGAGTGTTTAACAAAAATATAATCGTTGGTAAGTTGAATATCCTGAACTCTTCCAAGTAGGGCTTTGGGTGTATTCTCAAACTGAATAATTTCGACTTCCGATGCAAATTCGGACAAATTAATGTCACGTTTGTTTTTTATGATCTCAGCAAAGGGAATGGTGTAAAAGGCATCGGTTTCAACCGCTTGTTCGTTGGTAGTTTCCTCGTTTTGATCGGTTTTAACTTTTGACTGGCAGGCGAAAAAGATAAGCAGACCGCAAATGCCAACAAGTTTCGAATAATAAAGGGAGTATTGGTTTTTCATGTGTTTACTATTGGTTATTTCATCTTTCCCACAAAAAGAACTTCATTGTCGTTTTCATCCAGTTGAGCCGTAATACCTTTGATTTTCTCTTTTTCGGTAGTTTTCAGATCTCCGTTTTCCAGCAATTCGGTAAATTTGGTTTTAAGCTCATGTGCCGGCATTGAAGCTACAAACCAGCCGTTGTTACTCATAAAAAACTTGTACAGCTCAATTCCTCCGTAAAAATCATTCTTTATCCGGAAAAAATCAGATTTCAGCGTTTTTTTATCAACCAGAACTTTTTTCCCGTTGTATTTTCCGAACACCCATGTCCGATAGTAACTTTTCCAGTCGTATAACCAGGTTCCCTGGTTCTCGCCGCTAAAAGTTGCCACAAATTTCGGGTCAAGCCTGTTGGTCTTGGTGTTATAATAATATAGGGTATCCGGAGTTTTTGATCCGTAAGCCAAAATAAAAATATCGTTAGCTCCGGCATTCCTTGTTGACGAAACTTCACTACTAAAATCAGGACGTAAAATCTGATGTGGCATAGGTTGTACTTCCTGAATAACTTTCCCGGCTAAATCCTGCTGATATGCTACCGGAATACCGCTGCCTTCAAAGGGCATCGACAAAACCGTAACCGTATTATTTTCGACAAAGGTTTGGCATTTTGATTGTTTGTACGTCAACGGAATTGGAGGCAGATTTTCATTGTCCAAACTGTAAACTATCAATTCTCTGGCATTGGCGAAAGGCGTTAAATAAACCTTACTGGCTGCTTCGTCCAACTGGATTCCGTAAAGCGAATTAAACTCGCCCGGGCCTCTCCCTATTTTACCAATGTCACGGATAAACTTTCCTTCCCGGTTAAATAACTTTATAGGATACTGCCCACGGCTGTGAATGGCAATGTAATTTTTTGAAATTCCGATGTGATACACACTTTCGAATAAGGATTTTTCGTTGGTTTCGAGAGGGATTACTTCGCATTCTGTGATAATCTCACTAAGAGGTAAATCAATTGTATCAGTAACTTCGCTGATGTTACAATCAATTACCTCGCTGCCGTTTACCGTAATCAGCCTAGCCTGCGAACCTTTTTCGCGGGGTTGGCACTGGGTAAAAAGTACAATCACAAGTACCATTAGAAAGGGAGTGAAATTTAGTTTTTTCATGGGTAAAGTTTTATTAGTTTTTTGATTTTTTGTTAACCAGCAAAAACTATACCTAAAAAGTTAGTTGGTTTTTCACTGTCTTGAAAAACAGGAGAGTAGTTGCCCTGCTTACCATGAAACAAGGAAAGCCGCTTAGTTGAGTTTTGCCAATACAAAAAAGTGGTTGTCGTTTTCGTTAAGTGTTTTATTCAACTGAATTAGTTTTTCCTTTTCCTCCGGGAATTTTACCGCTTTGTTTCTGAAGGCATCCGATTCGAGGTACAATTTCATATCAAGGGCTGTTACCAACATTATAGCGGTATTTCCGTTTATCCTTATTGGTCTGAAATCGGGGCCTCCGGTAAAGTCATCAATAAGTCCGCCTTGTTTTGTTTCTTTTATGGCCAGGCCTTCCTTTGTATTTTTATTATACAAAACCAATCCTTGCTTTTCATTCCGCAACTCCGGTTTCTCAATATCGTAATGGTAGCCATAAGGAATAAAAATGTTATCGGAGGTTTCGTGCACGCCAGTCCAAATTAAATTGTCAGGAACAGGTCGGGTTCGTTTGCGTTCGTAAATTAAATCATCCGGGAGCTTATAACGACCTAAGTCTATACAATATTTCGGAACTAACTTATTACTGTTATTATACGTATAGACGGTGTCGTTATAAGCACCTTTTAAATGAGTTTTACCATTAAAACAATAATAGAAATTCTGTACGCCAAAGAATGGAGTTATACTTCCGAATTCTCCTTTTGAATCCCAAAATATATGATTAGCAATAGTTTGTAACGTATCTCCTTTTGCATTGTGCTCAATAAAAACAAAAGGTTCTGTTCCTCTCATCGGTTCAAAATAACTGATTAAACAACTATCGCGGCCCCATATCCAGAAACACATGAAATTCTCAAGGGCTTCATAATTATAGGTTTTCAGGTAGTCTCCCTTAAAATTAAAAACCTTCACGTCAAGCTCTCCTGTATGAATATAAACTTTTTCATTTTTTTCATCTATCGACAATTTCATACAAGTGCCATATTCACCCGGTCCTTTTCCTCTTTTTCCGATGTCTCTGATAAATTTTCCATCGTGCGAGAATTGCAACACAGGATGTTCCCAGAATTTTACAAAGATGTAATCCTTTGTTAGCTCAATGTCCTCAACGTCTCCCAGCATTGCTTCAGGAATATTCTCAAACTGGATAATTTTAGCTTCAGATGCAAACTCCGATAATTTAACTTCTCGTTTGTTCTTTACAATCTGGTCGAAGGGAATGGTGTAAAAAGAAGCGGTTTCTTGTAAACTTACCTTTTGTCCTTTTTTCTCTTGACACGCGCAAGAAAGCAATGAAACCAGGAATAAAATTCCAAAAATTTGAAAAGAATTATGTTTTAATTTCATGATAAATTTGTTCAGTTGACTAGCATTATTCAGATGACTATTTCCCTTTCTTCAGCAAATAATACATCATCGGAATAAAGTATAAACTTACCAGTGTGCCCAGCAGCATTCCTCCTATAATTGCCAGTGCCAGTGGTTGTTGCAATTCGGCGCCCATACCTTTCTGAAAAAGGAAAGGAAGCATTGCAAGAATAGTGGTTAAACTGGTCATTATAATTGGTTTTAAACGCCGGTGTCCGGCTTCCATAACCGAACGGATCAAGGAATAACCTGAATCGTGTAACTTGTTCATGGTATCGATTTTCAGGATGGAATCGTTGATGATAATCCCGGCCATTACAATAATTCCGATGGCCGACATAATATTGATTCCGGCACCAAAAAGTTTTAGCGCCAGAAATGCGCCAAACAGGTCGATCGGAACTTCAAGCAATACAATTACGGGTAGAACAAACGATTCGAACTGTGCAGCCAGAATGAAATAGAGCAGGAGTAAACTAACTCCAATAATCATCAGTAATTCTGTAAGCATGGCTCGGTTCGAAAGTATGGAGCCCCCAAACATAAGGTCGAAAGAGGAGTGATTTGCCGCAATGGTTTTAATATCTTCTGAAACCGTTTTAAAATCACCCGGGTTGATCTCAAATTCCACCGGGAAATATTCGTTTTCCTTACCGGCAACAATGGATTTTAAGCCTGAACCACTATTTACTTTTACCAATCCCGACAGAGGAATTTCCTCATTGTTCTGATTTCTTACCTGTATATTTTGAATGATTTGATAAACCGATTGGTAGGAGTTGCCGATGCTCACCGGAACAAACATATTGTTGTTGTTGATGGTAAACACCGTATTCACGTTAAAAGCACTTTTTACTTCGCGGTAAAGTTCGTCATTGTCAACCTCGTAAAACATCAGTTTCTCCGGATCGGTTTCCAGCAAAATCAATTGTCGTGTTATCAGTTTCGATTGCAAACTGTTGGGGTAGTTTTTATCCAGATCGGCCAACAAGGCCGAAAGCTCATCGAGGTAATTTTTATTGCCCGGGTTAAAGTGCGAAAAACGTGCAATTAGCGGGGCATCCGATTTGCCAAAGGCCAGGTTAAACAGGTTGTCGGCTTCCGCAAAACTAAAATCGACAGCGGGGAAATTCCCGGCAAAATACGTGCTAAACTCTTTAATCATTTTTGATAAATGTGCCGGTGATTCTGCTTTTATTATCAGCTTGTTTTCTGTTGTTCCGGCATCTTCTCCGCTGTTTAACAGGTATTGTTGTTTTCCTGCTTCTTCAATAAAATAAAGTGGTTTTGTAGTTAAAGAAGCCATTAATTCATTTACCCGTTTGTTATTTTCTTCGAGCGTAAGCGGTTCATTCCAGTCAATTTTTAAAACCATTTCATCCTGGCTTACTTCCGGGAATCGCGAGGTTGTTAACATTCGCCCTAAAACCGCCGCACCGGCTAATAGCAAGAGGACAAAAACAAGAGTAAGTCCCTGATTTCGGAGCACAACTTTTAATCCGCGTTCGTACCAGCGATAATAACCGGGATCTTTGCGGCGCTTTTGTTTTTCCTGTTTCGCTTTTGAATAAAACAGCCTGTAAAGGGTAGGGAGGAGGGTGATTGAAACCAGCAACGAAATACTTAAGCCGGTGGTTACTGCAATGGCCTGATCGAAAAACAAGGCACCGGCCATTCCTTTCATAAATATTAAAGGAATAAAAACAGCGCAGGTGGTAAGTACCGAACTGATTAAGGGCCGGATAACTTCGTTTGTTCCCACTTCGCACGCCCGTGACAAGGTAAAATGCCGGTCGCGGTATTGCGTAATATTGTCGATAACAATAATCGAATTATCGATCATCATTCCAACGCCAAGTATCAATCCTGAAAGCGAAATAATGTTGATGGAGAGTTTAAAGAGGTAAAAGAAAAAGAGGGACAGCAACAGCGAAACCGGGATGCTGATACCGATTAGCCAGGGAGCTTTTCGTTCGCGCAGAAATACAAATAGTATCAGAAACGCAAGCATTCCGCCGATTAGCAGACTTTGCCCCAGGTTATTGATCGAGTACTCCAATAGTTTGGATTGATCGCGGGTGATCGTAAATTCCAGTTCGGGGTAATCTTCTTTAAAATAGCTGACCAACTCATTAAGCTTGTCCTTTAAGTCTGCCATTTTTGCATCCGATTGTTTAATCACTGCCAGGCTAATTGCACTTTCTGAGTTGATCTTTATGTTTCCCTGTGGTTTTTGTGGCTGAAGACTCACATCGGCAATTTCCGATAGCGACACCACTTTTCCGTTCAGGTTTACCGGAATCTCGGCAATCTCTGAAACATCACGAAGCCGGGTGTTAAAGCGAATGTTGTATTGGTATTGGCCATCGCGTATTAAAAGGTTTCCCAAATCAATATTGTTGTTATTTAGTTCCTGCTCCAGTTGCGAAATGGTAAAAGTACCGTTTTGCAGGTAGGCGGTGTGTGGTGTGATTTTAATTTCGGGGTATTGCAGACCGCTCATGTCGACCAATGCAACTTCAGGAAGCTGCTCCAGGCGTTTTCTTATTACCTGGCTGGTGAAATTACTTAGTTGCAGAAATTCCTCTTTGTTGCCGGTTATTAGTTCCTGCTTTTTATTCACCATCAGGTAAAAAACGGGTATATCCGAAGCGCTGGCTCTTATCACTTCCGGGCGGCTCATATTGCGAGGAAGATAGTTCATGGCCTTATCCACTTTTTCGTTCACCTCAATGGAAGCTAGATCGATGGAAGTTCCGTGTTTAAAGCGCAGTTCGATCCAGGCTGTTCCATCACGTGTTTCGCTTTTCATCTCCTCAATGTGGTTCACTTCTTTTAGTACACTGCGGATTTGTTTCACTACCGAATTTTCCAGCTGGCGGGCCGGCATTTCATTCGATGGCACCCGTATGGAGATAACAGGAATATCGATATCGGGCATTAACGACACCGGAATTTGTACGGTCGTAGCAATTCCTACAAGCAGGAAAGCCAGAAATGCCATTGTTACAGCTATTGGTCGGTGAATCAGGAATTTTACCATTTTCGGAGGTTTGTTTAGTTAGTAATTTCCACTTCCGATTCGTGCGCCAGGTTTAGATTATTCGAAACAATTACCGTATCGCCGGCTGAAAGCGTTGCACCTTCAGCAGCCATCACTGCATATTCATTTTCGTTTTCGTTAAGTACGTTTATGTAGGTCCAGTAAGCAATTCCATTGGTGTAGCGGAAAAGCACTTCACGGTTCTGACGTAATACCACAGCCTCTTTAGGTACAACCAATTGATCGGATATAGCTTGTTTTATGCTTACTTTTACATTCATTCCCTGCATATACTCACCGGGATTTTGCACCTCAGCCTTTAACCAGATTAATCCGTTTTCATCGATGTTCGGATCAATTTCACAAATTATACCGGTAGTATTTTGGGCGCCGGAAATAGGAGTAATAGTTACATCTTGCCCTAGTTTTACTTTTGAGATTTCGGTTTCAAGCAATGGAAAATCAATGTAAAAACTACGATCATTAATAAGTGTACAAAATGGTTCTGAAACATTGGCTTGCTCGAAAGGTTTTTGTTTAATTCCCGAAATTTTCCCGGAAAACGGTGCTTTTAGTTCTGTTTTTGACAATTGCAGCCGGGCTTCTTCAAAAGTTACCTGTGCCTGGTTATAGCCCGACCGGATATCGGCAATCGCTTCATGATCTGCTGCATAAAGCGTGTCGGTAATGGTGTACCCCATGCCAATCAAAGCATCCAACTTGTCAATATTGGCCTGCTCCAGGGTAATGTCGGCCTTCTTCATATTAAGACGGTATGTCTCATTATCAAGACTGGCAATAACATCATTTTTATTTATGGTATTCCCGTTCTTCACATCAATGGTAGCCAACGAGCCGGAAACTTTGAAATAAAGTTCAGCTTGCTGCGAGGCAGATAATTTACCATTGCTCACAATCTCTTTTAGAAAATCGTTTTTTTCGAGTGTAACTACCTCCACTCTGTTTTTTTCTTCAGGAAGAGCCTCTTTATTTACCTCGGCAGTAGCATTGGGTTTGTTTGTGCATGCTGAAAACAAAGCGAATAAGTGAAAAAACAAGATGACAAGTTTTATGGAAGGAAATTTGTGCGTATTCACGGTATACAGGTTTTTTGTTGAGACTATAAACTTAACAAACAGATTATTATATCCAATAACTTTTAACATTTATTCTTGAATTAATGTCTATCACAATAATTTTTTATGATAAATAAGTTGGCTTCAAATAAAAATACGCCATGCCTAACCAATCTTTACTTTCTGCATATCTTCTGAAATCTTACAGTCCAAAATCCGAGCATAAATCTGTGTTGTTTTCAGTGAGCTATGCCCAAGTATTTTAGAAACCGTTTCAATTGGTACGCCATTTGTTAATGTTATTGTTGTAGCAAATGTATGCCTGGCTACGTGCATTGATAAATTCTTTTTAATTCCGCATATATCAGCAATCTCCTTTAAATAAGCATTCATTTTTTGGTTTGAGTTTACAGGTAGCAATAGCCCTTTTGAATCATTTATTGGATAGTTTTTATAGCGCTTTAAAATGTTTTTAGCAACAGCCAACAATGGAACTCTACATCTTGATCCATTTTTTGTTCGGTCTATAATAATCCATTTTTTCCATCATTCCCTATTCTGATATGCTGTTTTGCCAACTTCGATATATCAGCATAAGATAATCCTGTATAGCAGGCAAATAGAAAAATATCTCTCACAATGGCAAGCCGTTCAATCTCAATCTTCTTTTTCCTTATTCTTTTTAATTCCTTTTGAGTTAAAAATTCGCGTTTAGGTTGTTCTGTTTTTACTTGAAACTTTACATACGGATTCGTTGAAAGATAATCCATGGCAACTGCAATATTCAATACTTTCTTCATGTGCTTATGGTAACACCAGGCAGTATTTACACTGTTGTTGTATTTTGATTTTAGGTATACATCAAAATCATTAATAAACTTATAACCTATGTTGCTAAGGTTCCACTCCTTCTTCCCATAGACGTCAGATAAAAAGTTTAAAAGCCGGTTTTTTGAGGTTTTATAATGTTTGAGCGTTGTAGCTGAAAATCCTTTGCCAATATTTGATTCAATCGTGTTCATATAAACACCAAACATTTCAACTATTCCATGCTCTTCTTCTATGCCGCAAAGTTTGTTTTTAATATCAACTACATCAAACTTTTTGTTCCCGGCTTCAAACTGATTATAAATATCAAGAATATTAGAAGCTACTTTATCAAGACGATTATTAGTTGTCTTCGCTAAACTTGATGAGCCAGTCATTCTTTCTTTTGATATATCCCAGGAATTCTGATCAACAAATAGCTTTGTCGATAATTCAGCACGTTTTCCATTGAACGTAAACCTGACATAAACGGGGTAAGTTCTGTCTTCCCGCTTCTTTGATTTTTTAAGTAAAAATGCAATTGTAATCCTCATAATCCATAAATTTTAACAATTTAGGTCTCGCTCACTGTCTAAAAATACATTATAAATGCCACTTTTGAAACAGTAAAACGAACCAAATTAAACCAATTAAAATGAAATGAATCAGCGAGTTACATCGTTTAGCGAGACCTATCGAGTCTATTTAACCATAGGTCTCGATTTTGTCGCATTTTAGATGGTTTTAAAGCACTTTTTTTGATATTTATGCTAAATAAAAAAGCGCTTAAATCATTGATTTTAAGCGCTTTTAATGTTTTTTGGTGTTTCACCAAGTACCCGGGGCGGGAATCGAACCCGCACTCCGTTGCCAGAACTGGATTTTGAATCCAGCGCGTCTACCAATTCCGCCACCCGGGCAAACTTCCTTTGTGGAAAATTGGTGTGCAAAACTAATTATTTCACCTGAATCAGCAAAATATTATGCTGAAATTTGTTTGTTACGATCAATATGTTTTACCACTTTCCCATAAACAATTAACGAAATAGCTGATACCGAGGCAATTCCCACAAAATAAAACCAGATATAATGTGCATTTACTGAAGCAGCTTCCCACTCGGCATGTGTATCAAACAACAACGGATCGGGGCAATATTTGGTAAGCAACCAGCCCGACAATCCAAAACCAAGAATAGAAGAAAGAAAGGAGTGTAAGTGACTAAAACCAAGATACAAACCTTCTTCACCTGATGGTGCCTGCAACGAAAAATACTCCAGGTAGCGGGGAGAAATAAATGTTTCAGCCAGTCCCTGGAAAATGATCCCCACAATCATCATAAAAGCAACGGGGTGCAAGCCTAAAATGAATTCGCTGCCCATTAAATGTCCTGATGCCATGCACAGTGCAGAAACAGGCATAATAAACATCCCGACGGTCATCGAAAACAGCGAGGTTTTATTACGCATAAGCTGAGTTACAAAACCTACGGTAAGAAAAACCACCAGCGGGTTTACGTTGGCAAACCACGAAATAGCACTGCCTTCCCCCGCAAGCCGTAATACATACTTAGGCATGGTGGCATACAACTGATGCTGTACCATCCAAAAGCCGGTAATAATAAGGATAAGAATTATTAAACGTGCATTGGAAAGTACCTTAACCAGCGCATCAAGAATCTGTGTAAAACTCTTCGTTTCGCCCTGCGACCGGCTGGCTTTATAAAAAATAGCTACCAAAATTACCGCTAAAAATGTAATTCCTGCAGCAAAGTAATTCAGCGTTACCAGCCCCTCATTTCCCATGGCATCGCGCAATGGCTTTACAATGGTTTTTCCCGAAAATGCACCAATATTTACCATCATATAAAAAATAGAATAGCCCTGGGCGCGTGTCTTTATGGTAGTTTCGCGGGCAACTGTTCCGGTAATACACGACTTGATAAACGATCCGCCAATCATTATCACAAGCATTATCGGAATAATAATCCACTTTAAGTTGCTCTCGCGGAGTCCGTTAAACTGTGTAGTTTTCGTATATTCTACCAAGCCTGAAGATTCGAGCATGGTTGGCAATACACCCATCGACAGGTAACCAATCGAAAGCAACGAAAAAGCAATCAGCAAAGATTTTTTAAAACCAATTTTATCGGCAATTGCACCGGCAAAGGTAGGTAGCAGGTACAGCCCCGCAGAAAACGATCCGGCCAGAATTGCCGCCTGAAAATCGTTAAATCCTAATATACGCGACAAATACAGTGTGATAACAATAAACACTCCATAATAGGCAGCCCGCTCTAATAATTCCACTGCATTAGCCACCCAAAATGCTTTTGGGAACTTCACTTTTACTTTCTTTTTCATGCTTGTTCTATGATAATTAAGGTCAGCAAAAATAGCAGCTTAAACCAAAGCACAAAATGATATTAATTTCGTAAACATAATTTTAATCTTTTGCAAAGAATTTCTTTTTCATACCTTCGCAACTACCGATAGAACTATTTGTACATGAAGTCATTCGAAGAAAACAAACTATTCGAAAATATTCAGCAGGGCGATGAAAAAGCTTTTGAAAAGCTATTCAAAATGTATTACAGATACCTTTGCAACTTTGCCTCGAAAATTATTGAAGACGATATTGCTGCCGAAGAAATCGTTCAGGATTTTTTCGTGAAGTTTTGGGAACGCCGGACCGAGCTTTCTGTTGAATCGTCGCTGAAAAACTACCTGTTCCGATCAGTAAAAAACCTTTGCCTGAATTATATTAAACATAGTATTATTAGGCTACAACATGCTCAAAAAGTAATTTCCGAATCGGAATCGAGCAACTTTAATAACGATTATATAGAAGTTAATCTGGCAGCCGACATTGCCAAAAGCATTGAAGAACTGCCGGAAAAACGTCGCGAAATATTCCGGCTTAGCCGCGAAGAAGGATTAAAATACCGCGAAATTGCCGAAAAACTAAATATTTCTATAAAAACTGTGGAGGCACAAATGAGTTTGGCAATCAAATCATTACGAGATAAATTAAACAAATATAACACCTTCATCTTCTACTTTTTTGTTAGCAGGACAAAAAAAGTTTAGTCGATTAATTCAATAAATTTTCGTTATGAGAATGAAAAATATAAAGAGAAAAGGAAAGCGCAGGATTTTTAGGACGCGAGAATAGTGAACTATTTTAAGATCTGAAAATCAGAGCATTTCCTTTTGTCAAAATAGTTTTCATTCGGAATAGAACAATTTTTTAATTTTCGACTTAGGGGTAAATTAATTGTGTATTGTCATTAAAGCGAGATGGGAAAAATGGAGAACATAGAAAAATTTGATTGGGAACTGGTTACCAAATATTTAAACAACGAAACCAGTTCGCAGGAAAATGACGAGGTGGAGACCTGGATCAGTCAATCTGATAAAAACCAGGCAGAGTTTGAGCAGTATAAAAACATGCTCAAAAAAGTGGATTCCCATTACCAGGCAAAAAAGTTTGATCACGAAACGGCCTGGAAATCTGTTTATACACAATTACGCCCTGCTAAAGCTCGATCTATTCAGCTACAAAAAACAAGAAAGGAGGTTATTGCAAAATTCTACAAATATGCTGCAATAGTTGTTATCGCGCTTTTATTGGGTTCAGTTGCATATTACCTTGGTTTCCGCAATTCGGACAAGGCCTATTACAGCGAGGTGATCTCGGCCAAAGATCAGGTGCTGAATGAATATGTTTTACCCGATGGCTCGGTGGTTACTTTAAACAACGATTCGAAACTGCTGTTTCCGAAAAAGTTTAAAGGCAGTACCCGCGAAGTTACCATCATTGGCGAAGCATTTTTCGATGTTCAGCGTAATCCCGAAAAACCGTTTGTAATTAATGCCGGCAATGCACAAGTTAAAGTTTTAGGTACCTCTTTTAACGTTAGTGCATACCCGGAGGCAGAAACCGTTGAGGTTATTGTTGAAACAGGTAAAGTTCAGGTAATCAGTAAAAACGAAAATCCTGAAATGGAAAGCCGCGAGGTATTTTTAACTCCGGGCGAAAAAGGAACACTGCATCTGTCGAATCTTGATTTGATGAAAACAGTGAACAGCGATCCTAATTTCCTGGCCTGGAAAACACACGACCTCATTTTTAACACTGTTCCGTTACACGAAGTGGTTGAATGTCTTGAAAAAGCTTACCACATTGATATCGACGTGATGGAACCGGAGCTAAACGACTTGCTATATGAAGGTCATTTTGATCAAAAACCGGTTAATTTCGTTCTAAATGTAATTCGGCTCACATTTGATCTGGATTTATCGGTAGAAGGCAAACATTACACTTTAATGAGCCGTACAAACAAACAGTAAAGCTTAAAAGTCATGAAACCTATAAAATGGAATAAAATAAAAATTATCGTTCTAATGGCCTTGCTGGCTTTGTTAGTGGTACCTAACACCAGTTTTGCCCAGGATACAAAGAGCCAGGCGCTCGATCAAAACATCAGTATTTATGCTGAAGACGAGCCACTTTCAGATGTTATTGAAAAGATATGTAAATACCTGGACATTGATTACTCGTACAACGCCGATATGGTTGCAGATAAAAAAATCAGTTTAAACGTATCGAACAAGCCTTTAAAATATGTGCTCGATAAACTGATGAAAGATTTCTATTTGCTTTTTGAAATTGAAGACAACTTGCTGGTAGTGCGCGATTACGTTCCTATAGATGAAAGTATGGAATACGAAAATACCACGCAACAATTTGCCAGCACAAACCGCGGTTTTTTGTTCGATAACCCACGCGATAAACGCATCACGATCAACTTTAAATCGGCAAGTAATTTAATTATCATTCCGGTTAATATTAACAACTCAGATACCCTGAATTTTATTCTCGACACCGGCGTTCGCCAGCCTATAATTACCGAGCTTCCGTTTATTAACAAACTGAATTTGAACTACATGATGCCGGTTAAGGTAAAAGGACTTGGTGAAGGAGAATCGATAACTGCCTACCGTTCAGGGAATAACGTTATGCACATTGACGGATTAACAGCCCGTAACCAGGAGGTGCAGATGATTATTGACGAGAACTTCCAGATTTCGCATATGTTGGGAGTTCCGGTTCACGGATTAATTGGCTTTAATCTGTTTAAAGATTACATTGTAAAAGTTGATTACCTGAATGAAAAGCTGACTTTGTACAAACCGGAATATTTTAAATACCGCGACCGACGAAAAGATATTATTATGCCATTGCATTTTGATGGAAACAAACCGTTTGTGCGTACAACAATTGTTACCGACGAAATGAAAGAAGTTCCGGTAAAACTACTGGTTGACACCGGTGCCAGCGATGCACTTTGGTTATCAGAAAATTCGGACGAGCGAATTAATTTACCACAAAAGAATGTTGAAACATTTTTAGGCCGTGGTTTAAACGGCGACCTGTACGGAACAAAAGGAAGAATTGATGCCATTTGGATTGGGCCGCGCTTATTGACAAAACCAATTGTAGCCTTTCCAAATTCAAAACAAATCGATAGCCTGATTTCGGTAAACGACAGAAACGGAACAATTGGCGCAGAAATTTTACGACGATTCTATGTTACAATCGATTACCGGAATAAGCGTTTAACATTGCGCCCAAATAATGATATTAAAGAAGATTTTAATTACAACATGAGCGGAATGGAAGTTACCAATCCAATGCCCGGATTACCCATTTTCACCATTGCCGATATACGTGAAAATTCGCCCGCACACATTGCCGGATTACAGGAAAACGACCAGATTATTCGTATTAACAGCAGTAACCACCAGTCGCTCGAATTAAACGATATTAATCTACTGCTTCAAAGCCGCGAGAATAAAAAAATTAGACTTACAGTACTACGAGACGGAGAAGAATTTAAAACTTCTTTTCATCTGAAAAAGATGTTTTAATGCAGCCGGTAAAGCTACTGATCATATTATCAACCATCCTGTTGCTATCCTTTACTACAAAAGGCCAGCAGCAGGATGGCTCTATTTTCGAGCGCCGCATCAGCATTTATCAAACCAATCAGTCGCTCGATTTTATTTTAGAACAGATCAGTTGGCAGGCTAATGTATTTTTTTCGTACGATGCTACCATTATCAATACCGAACAAAAAGTTAGTATATCGGCACAAAACAAGTCGTTATACACTATTCTTAATCAACTTCTCGATACAACTCACTATCGTTTTAACGAGTTGCAAAATCAGGTAATAATTACCCGCAAATCGGATGAAAAAGTATTAACGGCAGCACAAGATACAGTGCCGGTAAAATATTTTTTTCTTTCGGGTAAATTAATTGAAAACCGAAAAGGACGCGCCGTTCCTTTTGCCTCGGTTTCCATACTCAAAGAACCAATTGGTACCATCAGTAATACTGATGGCGAGTTTTTGCTAAAAGTTCATCCGTCCTACATCCGCGATACCATTGTTATTTCGTGCATGGGTTACGAGCAAAAAATGTTTCCGGCTAATCAATTGCTCGATGAAGATCTTTTTATCCTTGATCCCGCTTCAATTAAAATAAAGGAAGTAAAAGTTACGGCCGTTACCACCGAAAAACTTCTGGTGAATATGCGGGCAAATTATAAGAAAAATTACACTCCTTCAACCAAATTAATGACCGCCTTTTACCGCGAAACTGTTCAACAGGATAAAAACTATATAAGCGTTTCAGAAGCAGTAATGGAAGTGTTAAAAGCACCTTATATTGGAACTACGCGTGGCGATTTGGTACGATTGATAAAAGGCCGAAAAAGCCGTGATGTTCAACCCTTTAAATGGCTGAATTTTAAATTAATGGGGGGGCCGTTTACTATCACTGAGCTGGATGCCGTAAAAACCATTGAAACCTTTATTAATCCAGAATACGAGCAGGCTTATGAGTACCAGATAAGCGATGTGATTTGGTATGAAAACCAACCGGTTTACGTAGTCGAATTTAAACCTGAGTCCAACGAATTTTACCCTCCTTTTGAAGGAGAAATGTATGTTCACCGTGAAACATTTGCACTTGTACATGCCAATTATCATTTAAATAAGGCGGGCCTAAAAAAGGCTGAAGAGATTATGATAAAAAAGAAACCCCGCAAAGTTAAGGCGCGGCCAACATACGTACATTACCAGGTAAATTACCGCCAATACCAGGGAAAATGGCATTTGGCATCTGCAAAAGCATCGGTTAAATTTAAGGTTCGAAGTAGAAGAGACCGAATAAATTCGGAGTTTCACAGCGTTTCCGACCTCTTGATAACCAACATTCAACCCACCGATTTAAAGCGTTTTAACAAAAACGAACGTTTTAAGCGAAACGATATTTTTGTGGAAGTACTGGGAACCTACGACGAAGATTTCTGGGAAAACTACAATATCATTAAACCCAACGAAAGCCTGCGAAATGCTTTTAAAAAATCGCTGTTCAACTGATTATACCAATTCTATTTCGAAATGAGTCTTAAATTGTTTTAGATGCTTTGTGCTTTGACAAGGCCAAAAGTTGAGGCATAGCGTGAGCTACGGTAAAATTTTGAAACGAAGAATATGGCTCATTTTGATGTAGTTTTCGTATTAATCTTTCTGTTTCAAGGTTTTTGAGTAATTTTGAAGCTTATAATCAGAAACAATGGAACAATACAGCACAAGACAGAATAAAATATCGAGGCTCATTCAACGCGAAATGGCCGATATTCTTTTAAAAGTAAATAAAGAACGCTTCCCGGGCAAACTCATTAGTGTAACAAACGTTCGTGTTACAAAAGATCTTGGTATAGCACGTGTTCACCTAAGTATTTTCCCTTCGGAATTTGGAAACGAAATTCTTGAAGAAATAAAACTTTCAAGTAAACTGCTGCGTGGCGAACTGGGCCGGAAAACAGGAAAAAGCCTGCGTGTTATTCCTGACCTGGAATTCTACCTGGACGACAGCCTCGATTATATCGACAACATTGATCAGCTGCTGAAAAAATAGTTTCCGAAATTTTTCGTTTTTCAAACAAAACAACAGCGTTTGAACTTACCATTTTTCATAGCAAAACGTTACTTGTTCTCCAAAAAAAAGCAGAACATAATTAACATAATTTCTTGGATTTCGATGTCCGGAATTGTGGTAGGTACCATGGCTATTATTATTATTGTTTCGGTATTAAACGGCTTTACTGATCTGATAGGAATGTTCTACAGCGACTTTGACCCCGACATTAAAATCTCATCAGTTGAAGGGAAAATGTTTGATCCTGATAGCATTGATATTGAACAGATTAAATCGTTACCGGATGTGGTTTCGTATGCCGAGGTAATTGAAGAGGTTGCCTTGTTACGCTATGGAAAACGCCAGTTTGCAGCTACAATAAAAGGTGTTCCCGATAACTACCCGGATTATACCAATATTGATAAGCTGCTGATAGAAGGCGAATACTATCTGGAAAAAGATGGTATTGATTACGCTGTTGTTGGTCGTGGTATTGCCAATAACCTTGGCGTAGGAGTTTCTTTTCTCGATCCCTTGCATGTTTATGTACCCAAAAAGGGGAAACAGCTTTCACTGAATCCGTCTCGAGCTTTTAACCACAACTATCTTTTCCCATCGGCAGTTTTTGCTGTGCTTGAAGATGTGGATGCCAAATATATGCTGGTATCAAAAGAATTTGCAACCGAACTTTTTGACAATGAAAATAACATATCGGCAATTGAACTTGCCCTTGCTGATGGAGCAGATGTTTACGATATCCAGAATAAACTGAAGGAAATTCTGGGAACCGGGTTCCACGTGAAAAACAAAGAACAGCAACACGACCTGGTTTTTAAAACCATGAAATCGGAAAAGTGGGCCGTTTATTTTATACTGGTTTTTATATTACTGCTGGCTTCCGGGAATATGATCGGAAATTTAACCATGCTTTATATTGATAAAAAAGAGGACATTTCAATCCTTAGTAGTATGGGACTTCCTATAAAACAAATCAATCGTATTTTTCTTTACGAAGGCTGGTTGATTTCACTGGCCGGTGGTATTTTAGGCACTATTTTAGGCGTATTTGTTTGCTGGCTACAGATTACTTTCACGCTGGTAAAATTGCCCGGAGCAGGTGGTTCTTTTGTTATTTCTGCTTACCCGGTTCACATCGTTTTTACCGATATCATTTTAGCTTTCTCTGCAGTTTTAATTATTGGATTTATTGCTTCATGGTACCCCGTTAAATTCATGTCTAACAAACAGTTATAACCTTCAAACATCAACTAATTGATGAAGTTTCAAAACTGACTTTCCTTAGATTTTCGCTAATATTTTTGTTTTAACTTGCACCAGATAACAACCAACAAGTTTAATTTGGATGAAACGAGCTTATAAAATATTTTGTGCTCAAAGGTTTGATTATAGCGAGTTACATGAGTTATCGCTAAAAAATGTAAATACTAACAAATGAAAGCAATTGTAAAGAGTAAACCCGAAAAAGGCATTTGGATGGAAGACGTTCCGATGCCCAAACCAGGAGCAAACGATATTCTTTTAAAAGTACAAAAATCTGCTATTTGCGGCACCGATTTGCACATTTACAAGTGGGACGAATGGGCACAACAAACCATTAAAACACCGGTGACTATTGGGCACGAATACATGGGAACTGTGGTAGAAGTAGGTTCGGAAGTTGACCGTGTAAAAGTGGGTGAACGTGTTACCGTTGAGGGCCATATTTCTTGTGGATTTTGTAGAAATTGCCGCCGCGGGCGCCAACACATTTGCGATAATACGATTGGAATTGGGGTAAACCGTGATGGTGGTTTTGCTGAATATATTTCCGTTCCGGCAAAAAATGTGCTGCACATCGATCCACGAATTTCTGATGAAATGATGGCTATTATGGATCCGCTGGGAAACGCCACACACACCGCTTTATCCTTTCCTATGTTAGGCGAAGATGTACTAATTACGGGAATTGGTGGACCAATTGGATCTATGGCTGCTGCTATTTGCAAGTTTGCCGGAGCCCGCAACATTATCGGTACCGATTTGAGTAAATACCGCCGCGATATGGCCCGAAAAATGGGTGCTACGCGTGTTATCGATCCTACAAAAGAAAGCATAAAAGAAGCCATGAAAGTACATCACATGGTTAGTGGTTTCGATATTGGTTTGGAATGCTCCGGATCGCCGGTTGCCTTTAACGACATGGTAAATCACATGTACAACGGTGGCAAAATCAGCTTGCTCGGACTGTTACCGAAACGTACGCAAATTAATTGGAGTAAACTCATTTTTAAGGGATTAACCCTTAAAGGAATTTATGGCCGCGAAATGTACGAAACCTGGTATCACATGGAAATGATGCTTACCTCGGGACTCGATATTTCACCCATCATTACGCACCGTTTTAAAGCCAACGATTATCAGAAAGCCTTCGAAATTATGGAATCCGGTGATTGTGGAAAGATAATCTTAGACTGGGAATAAATAACTTTTAGTGATAACCTCACTAGGAGTGAGGTTATCACTATTCAAAGCACCAAGTTTGTTTTGGCCATACTTTTCAACCTGTTTCACCATTGTTCCACGTGAAAAATTCGCTTGCTCTTCACTAAATTTCCTGATAAACAGCAGAAAAACTACCTTTGCAGAAAATTTAATAGTTTGAACGAAGGATTAGTAATAAAATCGACCGGCAGCTGGTATACCGTGGAAGATGAAAACGGAAATACCTACGAATGCAAAATAAAGGGCAAATTTCGTATTGAGGGGATTAGGAATACAAATCCTGTTGCTGTGGGTGATCGTGTGGGATTTACCCTCCAAAACGTGTCTGCCGACCAAAACATAGCACAGGTTGGATTGATCACAACAATTCATGAGCGAAAAAACTATATTATTCGCCGCTCCATTAATCTTTCAAAACAGGCTCACATTATTGCTGCCAACATCGATCAGGCGGTGCTGGTGGTAACCATGCAATACCCCGTTACCACCACAACATTTATCGATCGCTACCTGGCTTCGGCTGAGGCATATCGCATTCCGGTAATGATAGTTTTTAACAAGGCAGATCGCTACAATGAAAATGAAACGGAAGAGATGGACCTCTTGATGCAGATATACCGTAATATTGGCTATAAATGTCTTAAAACATCGGCAAAAGAAGGAACCGGTATTGATGCGTTGAAAGAAGCTTTAAAAGATAAAACCAATGTTATAAACGGCCATAGTGGTGTTGGAAAATCAACACTCATCAACCTTATTCAACCGGGGTTGAATTTGAAAACGATGGAGGTTTCCAATTCTCACAAAACCGGCAAACATACCACTACACATTCCCAATTGTTCAAGCTAGATTTTGGCGGTTATATTATTGATACTCCCGGAATAAAAGCCTTTGGTGTTTTAGAAATGGAACCGTGGGAAATTTCGCACTATTTTGTTGAGATATTTAAATTTTCGGAACACTGCCAATACAATAATTGTTCGCACACACATGAACCCGGTTGTGCCGTAAAAGAGGCTGTAGAAAATTATCAAATCGCTCCTTCCCGCTTCAGAAGTTATTTGGGATTATTAGAAAAGGATGATAAACATCGTCCGGCATTTTAATTTCTTTTTACGCTTCTTAAAAACGTAAAATTAAGCTATTCGTGTATTTGATATCGAATCTGACAATTTGATAGATTTTATTTATTCTGCCGATTTAATAAATCCACCTCCTACCAAACGGTCATTATGATAAAAAACTGCTGTTTGACCCGGTGCTATCATTGCTTCAGGTTCTAATAATTCGACCTCAGCCACAGTGTCGCTTAAAATATGCAAATTACAGCGGGTTTGCTGAAGTCTGTAACGTACCTTAACAACTAATTCAATACCCAACTTAATAACCTCATTATCAATAATATAATAATTTTCTATATGCAGTTTAATACAGTACAAATCATCATATTTTGCTAACACAATTTCATTGTCATCTAGACGAAATTCTGCCACAAATAGTGGAAAATTCATATTTAAACCCAATCCGCGTCGTTGTCCGATGGTATAATTGAAAATTCCCTTATGCTGTCCTAAAACGTTCCCATTTTCATCTACAAAATTTCCGGGTTGCGATTTTATGCCTCTGTTTTTTAAAAAATTCCGGTAGTCATTACCATCAATAAAACATATTCCCAGACTGTCTTTTTTTTCCGACAACGACAGAAAACCTTTTTCCTTTGCTATTTCTCGAATCATAGTTTTTTCATAATTTCCCAGTGGAAAAATCAATTTATAGACGATCTCTCGTGGCAATCCCCATAAGAAAAATGACTGATCTTTTTCCGGATCTTCACCCTGAAACAGATATTTTTTATGCTTATAAAATCCAGTCTTCACGTAATGTCCTGTGGCAATATTTTCACAATTGTTTGCAATTGCGTATTTATTGAGGTAGTTAAATTTTAGATTTGGATTGCAATAAGCACACGGAAATGGAGTGCGCCCTTTTATATATTCATCGATAAAATAACTTACAACCTGCTCTTCAAATTCCTTGCGTAAATCAACCGTAATGTGTTTAATTTTTAAACTCTCTGCTAAGGCGATTGCGTCTTTCAAAAAATGATGATTTTGATCGTCGGTTCCGCTAAAAAGAAAAGTAATTCCGATTACAGTATAACTTTGCTCTTGCAATAACATAGCAGAAACAGAGCTATCGATTCCTCCGCTCATTCCAAGCAAAACTCGTTTATTCATCTTTTTGTTTTTGGAAATAATCGTAAACAACCCGTGCTTTTGCTTTTCCAATCGATGCTTCTAAAGCTTCAAGTTTTTTTAGTTTTATCTGTTTTACTGACTTGAAATCCTTTAAAAGTTTCTCTGTTGTCTTCTCCCCTATTCCATTTATATTTCCCAATTCAGAAGAAATAAATACTTTCGATCGTTTATCCCTGTGAAATGTAATTCCAAAACGATGTGCTTCATCTCTTAAATGCTGAATAATCTTTAATGTTTCAGAATTTTTATTGATATAAATGGGTACAGAATCTCCTGGAAAATAAATTTCTTCCAAACGTTTTGCAATTCCAATAACGGAAATTTTTCCACGCAGCTCCAGTTTATCAATAGCTTTCATTGTTGACGATAGTTGGCCTTTTCCGCCATCAACAACTATAAGCTGTGGCAATGATTTGTTTTCTTCTTTAAGGCGCTTATAACGGCGGAAAACCACCTCCTCCATTGAAGCAAAATCGTTAGGTCCCTCTACCGTTTTAATATTAAAATGTCGGTATTCTTTCTTTAAAGGTTTCGCGTTTTTAAAAACAACACAAGCCGCCACAGGGTTTGTCCCTTGCAGATTACTGTTGTCGAAACATTCAATACGCTCGGGTAATTCCTTTAACTGGAGGTCATTTTTAATGGTATTTAGTATTCGATCTGTTCTTATATTGGGGTTTTTAATTACCGCTTGTTTCTCCTTTTCAAGCCTGAAATACTTGGCATTTCTTTTTGAGAGATCTAAAAGCTGCTTCTTCTCCCCTCTTTGTGGCACTCTAAACTTGACATTATCTATAACGTTTTCTAGCTTAAAAGGCACCAGAATCTCACGGGCGTTACTAAATATCTTTTGCCTTATTTCAATAATTCCTGCTAAAAGGAGTTCTTCAGTAGTCTCATCCAAACCCTTTTTTATTTCTAAAGTAAAGGTCTGAATAACGGCTCCTTTAATAATTTTCAAGTAATTAATAAAGGCAAAGTTTTCATCCTCTTCTATCGAATAAACATCAACATCTGTTATTACAGGCGAAACAACAGTAGAGCGGCTCTGATATCGCTTCAAAGAATCGTATTTCTCTTTAATGGCGTGTGCATCTTCAAAATTTAAATTATCCGACATTTGAGCCATAATACCCTCTAAGTGCTTAATTACACCTGTAATGTTTCCTTTTAAAATATCAGTTATATCGGCAATTCCCTGGTCATATTCTTCATTTGAAATATGCCCTTCACAAGGTCCTTTACAGTTACCAATATGATATTCCAGACACACTTTATACTTTCCGGAGGCAATATTTTCATGCGATAAATTGTAATTACACGTTCGCAATTTATATTCCGATTTAAACAAATCGAGCAGTGTTCTTACCGTATAAACAGATGTGTACGGACCAAAATATTTAGATCCGTCACGAATCAAATCTCTGGTCTTAAAAACGCGTGGAAATGGCTCGTTTTTTATACATATCCACGGATAGCTTTTGTCATCCTTTAATCGAATATTATAGCGGGGCTGATACTTTTTAATCAGGTTATTTTCCAACAACAAAGCATCCTGTTCACTCTCAACTACCATGTGCTTTATATCGGCAATGTTCCGCACCAATAAAGCTGTTTTCCGGTGATCGTGATTTTTTGTGAAATACGAAGAAACCCGCTTTCGCAGGTTTTTTGCTTTTCCGATATAAATTATTGTATTCGACTGATCAAAATACTGATAAATACCGGGCTTATTCGGCAACACCGAAATAAGCGTTTTTAAGTGATCAATGTTTTTATTTACCGTTTTGTATTTCAATTACTGATATTTTACTAATACCTGAGTTTCGTATTCTTTTAATATCGTTTTGTTTGGCGTATCAATAAATTCGAGATCACAAATAAAACTGAAATAAATTGTTTTAACACCACATTTTTTTGCCAGGTTAAGAGCAGCAACAGCAGTTCCTCCCGTAGCCAACAAATCATCATGAATCAATATTACATCGTCTTTCTCAAGCGCATCACTATGCATTTCCACGCTGTCCATACCATACTCCAGTTCATATGACTCACTTATAACTGCACCTGGCAATTTTCCTTTTTTCCTGATTGGAATAAAACCGGCATCGAGCTTATTTGCAATTGCTCCACCAAAAACAAAGCCTCTTGCTTCAAGACCCACCACCTTTGTAATTCCCTTCTCTTTAAAATTATCCACTATAGAATTAGTAACAAACTGTAATGCTTCTTTATTCTTAAAAAGCGAAGTAACATCTTTAAAGCTTATTCCAACTTTTGGGTAATCCGGAATTTCGCGTATTTCTTTTTTTAAATTCATTTTTATAAAATTGTTCCACGTGAAACACTAACGTCCTAAAAGCACCAGTAATACGTTTATATCGGATGGCGATACGCCAGAAATTCGTTTTGCCTGTCCTATTGTTTTTGGATTGATTTTTTCCAACTTTTGACGTGCTTCAGTAGAAATCGATTTCAATTCGTTATAATTAAACTTATCCTCAATATTTATATTTTCAAATTTATCTAACTTTTCAGCCAATAATTTTTCTCTTGAAATATATCCTTCATATTTGATAACAATTTCGGCTCCTTCAATAATTTCTATTTTTCTATCCACAGGAACCTTTTCGAGAAACGTTTTAAACGGGGTAATCACTTCAATCAAATCAAATATTGAAATCTGAGGACGCAAAATAAGGTCGTATAATTTTACTCCTTGCTTTAATTCTGTTGTTCCTTTATCGGTAAGTAACTGATTTACAAAGCGTGGCTTAACTGAAAAGTTTTTACCGAATTCAATAATTTCATGAATTAGCCCCGTTTTTTGTTTCAGTAATTTTACACGTTCCAGCGAAGCAAGACCCAATTTATGGGATTTTTCGGTTAAACGGATGTCTGCATTGTCTTGTCTCAACAGAATTCTAAATTCTGCCCTACTTGTAAACATCCGGTATGGTTCGTCCACTCCTTTTGTTACAAGATCATCAATCAGAACTCCAATATAAGCCTCGTTCCGTTTTAAAATAAAAGTATCGTTATTTCCTTCACTTTTTAAATGCGCATTAATTCCGGCAACTATTCCTTGTGCACCTGCTTCTTCATATCCGGTTGTTCCATTTATCTGGCCGGCGAAAAATAAATTACCAATGAGTTTTGTTTCAAGGGTATGATTTAACTGCGTCGGATCAAAATAATCATATTCAATTGCATAACCCGGCCGAAATATTTTTGCCTTCTCCAGTCCAGCAATTTTGTGTAATCCCTGTAACTGAATCTGCCATGGTAATGACGATGAAAACCCATTAAGATAATATTCAATGGTATTTTCACCTTCCGGTTCCAAAAACAACTGATGCTTTTCTTTTTCAGCAAAAGTTACCAATTTCGATTCGATACTCGGACAATAGCGTGGCCCGGTACTTTCTATGGTACCATCGAACATTGGTGACTGTTCAAAACCTTTTTGCAATTCGCTATGTACTTCTGAGTTTGTATGTGTAATCCAGCAGGAACGCTGTTTCAACCGAGTTTCTGTACCGGGTAAATACGAGAATTTATAATGTTCTGTATCGCCCTTTTGTTCCGTTAGTTTTGAAAAATCAATGGTTCTTCCATCAATACGTACAGGTGTTCCGGTTTTCATTCTTCCGGTTGTAAAACCTGCCTCCAACAACTGTTCAGAAATATTATATGAAGCCGCCTCTCCAATACGTCCTCCGGCAAGCTTTTCCTGCCCTATATGCATTAAACCGTTTAAAAAGGTTCCATTTGTCAATATAACCGTATTCGATTCAAATTCGATGCCTATTTTCGTTTTAACGCCTTTAACCTTATTATCTTTTATTATCAATTGAATAACCGCATCTTGCCATAAATCAAGATTGTTGGTATTTTCCAGAATACTTCTCCATTCTTCAACAAACCTGAATCGGTCGTTTTGGGCGCGTGGACTCCACATAGCAGGACCCTTCGACTTATTTAGCATTCGAAACTGGATAGTGGTTTTATCGGCCAAAATACCTGAATAACCACCCAATGCATCAATTTCGCGTACGATTTGTCCCTTTGCAATTCCACCCATAGCAGGATTACACGACATCTGACCATACTTGGTCATATCCATTGTAATAAGTAATGTCTTTGATCCTAGGTTTGCAGCTGCAGTTGCTGCTTCGCATCCGGCATGTCCTCCCCCAACAACAATTACATCATATTTCTCCATCATACCTTCAGTTCTTTAAAATCAATTTTTGAAAGATAAAACTCTTCCATTTTGGTCATCTCCTCTTGTTCATCATCCGTTTTATCTTTGTACCCTACTAAATGCAGAACTCCATGTAATACAACACGATACAACTCTTTAAGTTGCGCTATTTTATAGTATTCTGCATTTTCATTCACCCTGTCTATACTTATAAATAAATCGCCCGAAATTACATTTTTCTCCACGTAATCAAAAGTTATTATATCTGTATAATAATCATGATCGAGATATTGTTTATTCATCTCCAATAAAAACTTATCGGAGCAAAACACAATTGTTAGCTCTCCTACCTTATATGTTTCGTTTATTATAAGTGATTCAACCTGTTCTTTTAAAAAGTGTTCATGGAATGATACTGGCTCAATATCTTCAAAATAAAATTCTATTGATTTCATCGTATTAGAATTGAGAGTGTCCTGTTTTGTAACATTTAACTCCCGTATTTTTTAATGATGTGCAAAATTGAGAAAAATATTTAATAGTCGTTTCAATCACAGCTAATTTCGAAACTTAAGCTATTACCCTTACTATTAAATTTAACATTTTGTGCGATGCTTTTGATAATATGCAATCCTCGTCCTGTTTCTTTTAACAGATTATCTGTATGTGTTGGATCCGGAACTTTTTCAATATCAAATCCTTCGCCTTCATCGGTAACTCGTACCTGTATCAAGTGACTTTTACAATCGATATTAAGCTCCACTGTTTTCTGATGATCTTCTTTGTTTCCATGAACAATAGAATTTGTCATCGCCTCAGAAATACATAAAAAGACCGGATTAAAGCATGATTTTGGTATATTATGATAATTGAAAATGGCCTTTACAAATTTTTCAACATTATTAATTTCTGTGCTTATCGATTTTATTACCAATATGTTAGTTGGTTTATTCTTCACTCTGGCGTTCAATTTTGTTTAGATAATTTTTATATTTTTTATTGTAAAAATTATTTAATGTATTCGAATTACGATTCAAATATTCTATAGAAAAGTTCTCCTTTTCTTTATACTCAAAAAACGTAACAGGGTTACTATAAAAATCTTCAGCACTTTCCGACTCGCGTTTATCTTCAAATTCGCGTTCATTTTCAGCCTTTTCAGCTTCCAGTAAGCGGGTAGTTATAAGGTTTTGACGTGCAATTGTTTCCGCATTTATTGATTTATTCATCAACTCTCTGCGGTTTTCCTCCAGCATCTGGTCAATTTGTTTGAATGTCTCCTGCGCCTGGCTTCCGACATTGCCGTTATTCATTAAATCGCGGAGCATTTGCTGCATCATTTCGTGCTGCATAAGGCTCTGTCCCATTTGTTTGCTTAAACCCTGCGAGTTTCCGTTTTTCATCTGTTCAATCATCTTTTGCAACTGTTGTTTTATACTTTCAGATGATTCCTTTAAATCCCCCATACCACTACTCCCCTGTCCGGGATTTTCGCATTGCTGATCACCCGGTTGCGCGTTGGCCTGTTGTTTCTCCAGCTGCTCCAATGATTCGTTTAATAAAAGTGCCAGATTATTTGTTGCGGTAATTACAAATTGCTGACTACTTCTGGCTTGCGGAAATAGCGCCTCTTCCAGTTGTTCACCCGATTTGGCAAGATTTATTTCCATATCCACCAATTCGTTATTAATCATACTTGAAATTTGTGGAGTACGCATAGCCAGTGTATACAGTGAGTCTCTCACAATTTTACTCTGATCTTCAATCCTTTTTTGTTCTCTATTCAGTTCTGTTAATCGCGGGTCTTTTGCACTTATTCCACTTAAGCCCCTTAAAACATCCTCCTGATTAAATGATAACAATACCAGGTTACTCAAAATCTGTCTCAGGTTTTGAATGTTCTCCTGGTTTTGTTGCATACTGTTCATGTCGAGCATCTGCTGCATGGCAAAAGCCGCATTTTTCATTTGCTCTGAGGTTTTCTGAATGCTTTGACTCGATTTTTTTCGATTCTTTTTTTCAAGATTTTCCTTACTGTCTTCAGTACTTTTTTCCAGTTCATCAAATTCTTCGTCAAAATCATCAAAACCAATTGGTTCCTCCAATTCCTTATTCATTTCCAGCGCTTCTTTTAAACGCTTCTCAATATCCTTGATGTTTTCCTGATGCTCACTTACTTTTTCGCTGGTTTCTTCGTAATTTTTCTCTTCGCTCACCTCTTGAGCCATATTTTCTTCTTCCATGGCCATTTCGCTCATTTCGTCCGCAAGTTCCTGTAATTTTTGTTCTACCTTGAACTTTTTAAGCATCTCCAGATTTCTGTCCAGTTGTTTCTGCAAATCATCCATTGTCACGTTCATATCACGCGTCAACTCGTTCAACTTTTTACTGTCAAACTCTTCAGCAAGCTTATTAAATTCATCCATTAACTCTTGCAACTCATCCGTAAAAACTTCCTTTAGCAATTCTTCTATTTGCTTTTGTTTTTCGATGATTTCCTGAGAATTATCGCTAAATGAATTTAAATAATTATTCAATTTCTTATTGTCCTCCTTTATTTTGTCGTAGAGTTTTTCGAGTTGATTTTGTTTCTGAACAATATCATTTACCATCTGCGATTTTTCCCAATCGGATGTGTTTGTATCCATATTTTTAATCTGCAGATTTTGCAAATTATTTTGAATTTCCTTTGATAATTCCTGGCTCTCAGCAATCATCTTTTCAAGATTTTCAAACTGTTCTTTTTCATTAGCTTCCAATTCTTCTTTGTCAGGAAACACAAAAGTATAACTGTCGGATGTTGTGGTTTTATATCCGTTTATCACATCGTTATCCGACACTGAAAAATAATAAGAAACAGCTCCGTCTGATTCAATATCGTTAAAATCGTAACTAAAATAAAATTCCTGATCGGCTACATTTTTTGAAAACGGTAATGCTATCGCCGTATCTTCATTTGCAATATTGTAATGAAATTGAAGGGCAGAAAAACCATAATCATCGCCAATTACTCCTTTGAAAAAGAAACGTGTTAAACGAGTTGAATCTTCAATACGCATAACTTCTATGTCAGGATAAATATCCGGTATAACATCAATATTATACGACAATGCCAATTCTTCTTCAGTAACTTTGTTTCGGATATAAACATTGTAATCAGTTGATTCATAAACCTTTTTTTCGACTTTAAATGTGGCTTCATTTTGAGTTGCATTTACCCGAACCGAGTCGTTAAACACCAATGCCAACGAATCTACATCGATGCCTGTGAACTGCCATTTTAAAATTGTTCCACATGGAACCTGCAAATCTCCGATGTTCTCAAGCCGTTGTGATTCTGTTAATGTGTATCGAGGTGGATCTACATTAACAGTAAAAGAATTAATACCCGGTTTTGGTAATAACTGTAAGGTATAACTATCTGATTTATAATTTAAATCGGTAAAATAGAACGAAACGGGATTAATAACCGATGCCATTTCGAATTCATAATTACCTGTTTCTTTTGTTTTCATCAGGTAATTATTTCCCTCTATATTAATATATACGATTTGAGGAATTTCATCCCCTTCGGCTTCAACTATTACCGTATACGAATCTCCTTTTTTCGCTTTTAACGTTTCGTTTTTAATATGAAATGAAAAAGGGGCCGGTTTTACAAACTCCTGATTAAAGTGTACCAGCCGGTTTGTCGATTCAGTAAAAATATTTTTATTGGATAACAATATCCCTGAAGCTATTAAAATACTAATTAATAAATAGATAGAAACTATTTTAATATTCTTATACTCAATTGCTTCATTAAAATTGAATACTTTTAGCTCATCAATTTTCTGATCGATACTGGCAATTAAAAGCTCGTTTGAATACTGTTTTTCGTGTAAGTCTGATAACTCAATTATATTCAATAATTTATCTTTAATCTCACCAAAATGCTTTTGTATAAGATTTGTAGATGATTTTAAATCAATAGGTTTTAAAATATGCAGCAATCGAAATAAAGGAATAAAAATAAACTGTGTACTTATTAAACCGGCGAAAATGATAAAGCCGTAAAAGATAACTTTACGCGTTAAAGATGAAAGGTAAACATAGTACTCAACCACAGAAAACACTGTGTATAAGGTAATTAACAATATAAAAACCAACGCTGCCCCTCTTACCAGTTTATACAACCCGTATTTAAACCTAAACGCATTTAGTTTATTAACAAGTATGTTGAAATTTTCTGTCATTCTATTTAAACTTCTTATTTATCAACGCTTTAATTTTTATACAAATTGTTAGTAATTGTGTATAACCATGTAAACAAAACAAAAGTAATCTTTTATACTAATTTTTGCATTCTTCAATTTTTTCATCATATAAAAACGCATTTCAAAAACAGGCGTTAATTGATCTGTTTTTTGATGGTACTTTATCCACACGAAATACACCTGTTAAAAACGTAAGTTATATTTTCACAATTACTATCAACAGATGTTGAAAAGTAAAATTATATACTTACCTTAGAACACATTAACCCTTAAAATAGTTGTTGAAAAATGGAGAATAACCATGTTTACAGGAATTGCACAAAAGGTGATAAATAGTAATTAACAATTGCTAACAGGATATAATTACTAGTATTAATTTTTAAATTTGTATAATTAATAATAATAATAAGAGAAGTTTGGACATACTACTTGTTGAAGACAACCTATTAAATCAGAAAGTGGTTATATTTAATTTGAAGAAATATAACTACAACGTTATTCCAGTTACCAACGGACCCGAAGCTATTGAAAAAGTAAAGCAACACACTTACGATCTGGTGTTAATGGACATTATGCTACCCGAGATGGATGGTTATGAAATAACCGCAGTGATCAGGGAATACGAAAAAGAAAATGGTGTTAAAAAGCCTGTTCCCATTATCGCCATAACAGCAAATACGCTCGATAACGACCGTGATAAGTGTTTTAGCGTAGGAATGAATGAGTATCTATCAAAACCTTTTACGGCTGCACAGCTTATCGAAAAAATACGCATCTTTATTCCCGAATAAGATTTGTGCTGATGGAAGATGAGTTAGATATTAGAGGAAATTCATATGCTGATACGGAAAAGGAACTAGATAAACGTTTGCGTCCACTGGAATTCGATGATTTTAGCGGACAAAAACAAATTGTTGAAAACCTTGAAATTTTTGTAAAGGCAGCGCTTATGCGTGGCGAAGCTTTGGATCATGTTTTACTTCACGGACCTCCGGGACTGGGAAAAACAACCTTGTCGAATATTATCGCTAATGAATTGGGAGTTGGCATAAAAATTACTTCCGGACCGGTTTTGGATAAACCGGGTGATCTGGCAGGTTTATTAACTAATCTGGAAGAAAATGATGTGTTATTTATTGATGAAATCCATCGCCTCTCTCCTATCGTTGAAGAATATCTGTATTCGGCTATGGAAGATTTCCGTATTGATATCATGATTGACAAAGGTCCGAGTGCACGATCTGTTCAAATTGAACTGAATTCGTTTACGCTTATCGGAGCCACTACCCGATCAGGATTATTAACGGCGCCACTGCGGGCACGTTTTGGTATTAATTCGCACCTGGAGTATTATGACGGCGATATTTTAACGCGAATAGTTAAAAGGTCGGCAGGTATACTGGATGTACAGATAAGCGACGAGGCGGCTCATGAGATAGCTTTCCGGAGCCGTGGCACTCCGAGAATAGTAAATTCTTTGCTTCGTCGGGTTCGCGATTTTGCCCAGGTAAAAGGCGACGGTACCATTGATATGGATATTACACGTCATGCACTGGCAGCTTTAAACATCGATAAATATGGTTTAGATGAAATGGATAACCGTATTTTAGTTTCTATTATCGATAAATTTAAAGGCGGACCCGTGGGAATTACTACCATTGCAACAGCAGTTGGCGAAGAAGCCGGCACAATTGAAGAAGTGTACGAACCGTTTTTGATAAAAGAAGGTTTTATAAAACGAACACCACGCGGAAGGGAAGTTACCGAATTGGCTTATAAACACTTAGGTCGGATAAAATACGGCGACTCTCCCGGCCTTTTTTAATATTAGAATGATGAATTTCGATTAACGATTTAAGATTTATGATCGGAACAGAAGTACATAATTTCAGTTGTAATATACTTCTAAAATCTACATTCGTAATTCTTTTACTTTTCTATAAACTTAACTTCGAATAACATTGGCCACAATTTTCCCGTAACAAAAAAGCGGTCGTTTTTGGCATCGTAAGCAATTCCGTTTAGTACATCTATCCGGTCGTTCGAGCGATGATACATATCAATCAAACCTTCCATGTTTATTTCTTCCAGGACTTTACCGGTTTTGGCATCAATTTTAACAATGTAGTTCGTGGTATAAATGTTGGCGTAAATAATTCCGTCGATGTATTCCATTTCATTAAGAACATTCATATTTCCACGGTTATTGGCTACCTGCACAGTTTTAACTATCGAAAAATCATCGGGATTCAACCATGTTAAAATATTGGTTCCATCACTCATTATCAGGTTGGTACCGTCGTTTGTTAGTCCCCATCCCTGTGGTGATTTGTAAGTAAAACTATCGATTACAGCAAAGGTCTCCAAGTCGTAAACAAAACCCTTTTTAGCACGATAAGTTAGCTGGTAAATTTTATCGTTTAAAATGGTGATTCCTTCACCAAAATATTTGTCTTCCAAATCAATAGATTGAACAGGTTCGCCGGTTTTAATGTCAACTTTCATCAGTTTTGAATGCCCCTCTTCACCGGTTCCTTCGTACAAATAACCCTTGTAATATTCCAATCCCTGTGTGTACGAAGTTTTTAAATGCGGATATTTAACTTCCACCTGGTAAGTCAATTGTTTTGGTGCTATTTCAGAAAGTACATTGATCGTTTTTACCCGGCTGTTATTTAATCCATCGGTTTTTTCGGCATTTACTTTAAAACTGGTGTTCCCTACCCGATCCAGTTCAACATCTGGAATTTCAAATTTCAGCTCATCACTCTCTTGAAGTAATTTGCCCTCGTAATACACTTTTACCGATTTTAGTTCGCCGTCGCGTAAACGGGTTTTTATATTTAAAGTTACTTTATCGCCAGAAGTATATAGTTGTTTTGCCGGTTTAATGCTTATTGTACTTACCGGTTTTCGTGGTCGTTTATTCGATTTATTTGAGCACGAAAAAAAGCTAACGAGCAAACAAAATACAAGTACTATTGGGAAAAGGTTTCGATTCATTATTCTGCTATTTTTGACTTCAAAGATAAAACATATTGTAAAACGTTGTTTTATTGAAATGCATGAAAGCAAATGATTTTATCTTTGCCTAAAATTTCAACTATTGAATCCATTTAAAAAATTAGCAAGCGATACAGCCATTTACGGGGTTAGCAGCATTGTGGGCCGCTTTTTAAACTGGTGGCTTGTCCCCTATTATTCGTTTATGTTTTTGCCCGGCGATTACGGTGTGGTAACCAACATGTACGCGTATGTGGCATTTTTGCTGGTACTGCTTACCTACGGAATGGAAACCTCGTATTTCCGTTTTGCCTCAAAAAGCGACGATCCTGAAAAAGTGTATTCCACATCGATGGTTTCCTTGTTTTTTACCACTTTTTCGTTTGTACTGCTGGCCGCAGCTTTCCGAAACGAAATAGCTGCCTGGATTCATTATCCCGATCATCCGGAGTATATTTTGTGGTTTGCCATAATTTTGGGTGTCGATGCGTTTACAGCAATTCCCTTTGCGCGGCTCCGGCTAAAGAACCGGCCCATAAAATTTGCCTTTATAAAACTGGTGAATATTGGTTTTAATATCGGCTTTAACCTGTTCTTTATTTCACTGTGCCCAAGTATTTTATCCAATAATCCTGATTCAATTATTTCAACCGTTTATTCAGCTGATATCGGCGTAGGTTATGTGTTTATTTCCAATTTACTGGCTTCGCTGATTACCCTGGTATTACTGCTTCCCGAGATCTTTAGAATCTCATTTCAATTTGATAAGAAGCTGCTAAAACAAATGCTGAGTTATGGTTTCCCTATTCTGATCGTTGGATTAACGGGAATGATCAATCAGAATATCGATAAAGTGCTGATTCCATTTTTGGTACCGCAAGATCAGGATCCGATGTTTCAGCTTGGAATTTATGGTGCCAATTACAAGCTGGCGGTATTAATGAATATGTTCATTCAAGCGTTTCGGTATGCGTTTGAACCCTTTTTCTTTGCCCGCGAAGGATCAAAAGACGACCCGAAAATATATGCTGTTGTTATGAAATATTTTGTCATTTTCGGATTGATCATTTTCATTGGAATGGTGCTGTTTATTGACCTTATAAAGATTATTGTCGACTCTGAATACCATCAGGGATTAAAAGTGGTGCCCATCGTGTTAATGGCCAATCTTTTTTATGGCATGTATTTTACGCTTTCGTTATGGTATAAATTAACCGATAAAACCCGATATGGCGCTTATATGGCTTTAATTGGAGCTGTTATTACTTTGGTTTTAAACCTTACGCTGGTTCCGGTAATGGGTTATATGGGGTCGGCAATTGCGGTATTTAGCTGCTTTTTGGTTATGCTGCTTATCTCCTATTTTTTGGGGCAAAAACATTTTCCGGTGCCTTACGATCTGAAAAGAATAGGTAGTTATTTTTTGGCAGCTGTGGTTATTGTGGGCCTTTCGCAATTTACACTCGATTTATCAGTAATAGTGAAATACTCCATTAATATTGTTTTAGTATTGGCTTTTATCCTTCTTGTTTTTAAATGGGAAATAAATGAACTGAAGCGATTTATTCCCTTTATAAATAAGTCGTAAATTATTGATATATATTAGTTTATGACTGCCATATTTAACTTTTGTTTACCCTTCATACAACAAATATTAAGAATAAATGAAATAAATATCAAAAAGTATTAATTTTGTACAAATGAAGAATTTAGAGGGAAAAATAATAGCCTTGGCAAGCGATCATGCCGGATTTGCAAAAAAGCAGGTGATTAAAAAATTTTTGAATGACAATAATATTGCATTCGAAGATTTGGGATGTAATTCTGATAAAAGTGTTGACTATCCGGTGTATGCGCACAAAATGGGTGAAGCCATTGAAAGCGGTGCATTTGAAATTGGCATTACTTTTTGTGGAAGTGGGCAAGGAATAAGCATTGCTGCAAACAAGCATCAGGGTGTGCGTTCAGGAGTTTGTTGGAATACTGAAATTGCTGAATTGGCTCGCCAGCATAACAATGCAAATGTTTGTGCAGTGCCCGGTCGATTTGTTTCTGATGAAGAAGCTGTTGCGATTGTAAAAGCTTTTTTAAGTTCGGAATTTGAAGGTGGACGACATGCCCGACGAGTAGACATGATTCCTGTTGAAAATTAAATGACAGCTCATAAAAAAATATTTCTCAAGGATTCAAAAATTGCTTTTGATAAAAAACACCGGAAGACGTTAAATTTTAATATTTCGAAATACGACGAAGCTGTTGCGAAAGGTAAACTTCGTTACCGAAATATGGATTTAGCCAAACACCGTGCTTCTTATCTGAAAAAGAAGGTGGTTTCTAATCTTGCGCATTATCTTGAAACGTTTGAAACAAATGCCAAAGCCAATGGAATTGATGTGGTTTGGGCTCGTGATGGAGAAGAAGCTGTTTCGGAAATCATAAAAATTTTGAAAGAGAATGAGGCGAAACTTTTGGTAAAAAGTAAGTCGATGATCTCGGAAGAAATTGAATTAAACGAAAATCTTGAAAAAGCTGGTTTTGAACCGGTTGAAACTGATCTGGGAGAATTTATCGTTCAGGTGGCGGGTGAAAAACCTTACCATATTTTAACGCCGGCAATGCACAAATCGAAAGAAGATGTTGCCGAGCTTTTTCACAAAAAATTTGAAACACCCGAGCATTCAACACCAACCGAATTAACCCTTTTTGTGCGAGAAGTACTGCGCGAAAAATTTACTTCTGCCGAAGTGGGTGTTACAGGAGCTAATTTTTGGTAGCAGATGTTGGTGGAGTAGCACTTACCGAAAATGAAGGAAACGGTTTTATGTCGGTTTCTTTTCCGAAAGTGCATATTGCAATTTCCGGAATTGAAAAACTTATCCCGTCGATCGACGATTTGCAGCTGATGTTTCCTTTGTTGTCGGCTTTAGGAACCGGACAACAGGTTACCGTTTATAATTCGCTGATTACCGGACCAAAACGTACGGATGAAGCCAATGGGCCGGAAAAAATGGTGGTGGTATTACTCGATAATAATCGGACAAAAATTGCTGCGCAACCAAAACATGTTGATGCTTTAAAATGCATACGTTGCGGCGCCTGTTTAAATGCCTGCCCCATTTATAAAAATGTGGGCGGATACACCTACAACACCACTTACAGTGGACCAATCGGCTCGGTAATAACGCCTTTTATGAAAGGCTTTGATAAATACAATCATTTAAGTTTTGCCTCCACGGTTTGCGGGGCTTGCACCGATGTTTGCCCGGTAAAAATACCGCTGCACGACTTGTTGCTTTTAAACCGAAAAATTGCGGTTGACGAAAACCAGGGGAATTTTGCCTGGAACAAAGGAATGAAGGCCTATGAATGGGCATTCAAAAAACGAAAAAACCTGGACCGGGTGAATGGAAAAATGAAAAATACGCTGCTAAAAGCCAACAAAAATGTGTTGGGAAAACAAAAGAAATTTCCTGCTTTTGCAGAAAAATCATACAGCAAAACAATTTTAAATTTAAAATAGATGTTATCGAATACATGCAAATATGCACTCAGAGCGTTGATTTATCTCGGTAAATTTTCAAAAGAAGATAAACGAATTGGAATCAAAAAGATTTCGGAAGATTTGGGTTTATCATCTCCTTTTTTAGGTAAAATCCTGCAAAACCTGGTAAAACAAAAATTGCTGGTTTCAACCAAAGGACCAAATGGTGGTTTTTCGCTTTCGCGCGATGCGTCAGAAATTTCGTTGTGGGACATTGTTATTAAAGTTGACGGCGAAGAGTTTTTCACCAACTGCCTTATTAGTTTAGAGCCGTGTAAAACGCACGATCCGTCGAAACCGCTGTGTCCGGTGCACGCACAATACGAAAAGCTGCGCCAGGATATTTCACATTTTTACAAAAACACTTCGCTGGAAACGGTTGGAAAAGACATCGATAAATACGAGGATCTGGTAAAACTCTGAGTATTGTAAACTTTCTGATTACGGGAGATTAGAAAATGCGTTCAAGCCATTTTTTATGGACAAAAAGTGCATAAAAAAAGGTGGCAAACGATAAACCGGCAGCATTGGCCCAAAGGTCGTACACATCGCTGTGGCGGCTTGGCGATATTTTTTGCTGAATGAATTCAAGCAAAATTGCTGCAGCAAATGTCAGTAACGGTGTCCAAAAATAAAAGTTAGGGGTGAATTGTTTTACCGGCCTGAAGGTTAGCATGCAAAGGATAAAAAACATCCCGAAATGAACCAGTTTATCAAAATTCGGAATTTGTATAAATGGTTTTGTCGGTAATTGACTGGCAGGTATAAAAAGCAGGTAAGTCATTATTAGTAACCAAATTGCAAGTCTCCAGTAGGGTGCTATTTTCATTCTAAAAATTGTTTAATTCAGTATAAAAATTTCAGGCTTCATCATGGCAGGTATTTACATTCATATTCCGTTTTGTCGTCAGAAATGTTATTACTGCGATTTCTACAAAACGGTAAATACTTCATTGCAATCCGATTTTATCAGTGCCCTGAAAATCGAGGCTAAAGTACGCAAAAACTACCTGAACGAGGAAACGATTGAAACCATATATTTTGGTGGTGGTACCCCATCGGTGTTATCAGCAAAGGAAATTGACGAAATACTAGCTGTGCTGAATGCTGAATTCAACGTTGATTCCGATGCTGAAATTACCTTTGAAGCCAATCCTGATGACCTGAGTAATGATTACCTTATAGCGATAAAACAGGTTGGAATAAACCGTTTGAGTATAGGAATTCAGGCCTTTCAAAACCGGCATTTAAAGAAAATGAACCGCCGGCACAATGCAACTCAGGCTGTTGAAGCCATTGAAATTGCAGCAAAAACCGGCTTTTCGAATTTAAGTGCCGATTTGATTTACGGCCTCCCCGATTTAACACCAAAAGAGTGGGAAGAAAGTCTGAATCAGCTTTTCAATCTCCCGGTAAAACACTTGTCGGCTTATCATTTAACTTATCACGAAGGAACCGCTTTTTACACCTGGCTAAAAAAAGGCACATTAAAGGAGTTGAAAGAAGCAGAAAGTGTTGATCAGTTTAACACGCTGGTAGATCTGTCGCTGGCTAATGGTTTCGAACATTACGAGATTTCAAATTTGGCAAAAGACCAATTGTATTCCCGTCACAACACAGCTTACTGGATGGGTGATAAATACCTGGGACTGGGACCGTCGGCGCATTCGTTCGATGGTGTTTCGCGGCGCTGGAACGACTCAAGTGTTGAAGCCTACATAAAAGCGCAGGCAAATAATCAGCCATATTTCGAGGAAGAAAAACTAAGCGAAAATGATCGGTACAACGAGTACATTTTAACCCGTATACGAACAAAATGGGGAGTGTCGCAAAAGGATTTAAAACAACGTTTTGGCAACGAAAAAGAGCGCTACTTTTCCAGTCAGTTAGCGAAATATAAAGATACAGGTGTTCTTCTTATCAACAACAACACCATTACATTAACCCGAAAAGGGCTTTTTGTTTCCGACGAGATTATGGCCGACCTCATTATTATATAATTGTTATACAATTAGTTGATTCATTCAAACACAATCATAAATCTTGTTAAACCTACTGAACGGACGCATTATTTATCTATCTTAGCCGTTCTTTAAAAAAAACAGATTGATGCAGGTTAAAATCGTTAATAAATCAAAGAATGAACTACCGGCCTACAGCACAGTATTTTCGGCCGGAATGGACTTACGCGCAAATCTTAATGAACCCGTGGTGTTAAAACCGCTTGAGCGGAAATTGGTACCAACCGGTTTATTCATTGAATTGCCACAGGGCTACGAAGCTCAGGTTCGTCCGAGAAGTGGTTTGGCTTTGAAAAAAGGAATTACGGTTTTAAATACTCCCGGAACCATTGATGCCGATTATCGCGGAGAAATTGGCGTTATTCTCATCAACCTGTCGCAAGAAGATTTTGTTATAGAGAATGGAGAACGCATTTGCCAAATGGTTATTGCCGCACACGAAACAGTGGGTTGGGATTTGGTAGAAGTGCTGGAAGAAACAGAAAGAGGAGCAGGTGGTTTTGGCCACACCGGAAAACATTAACATGAAGAGAATTTTTATAAAAGGAATAGGTATTGCAGCTTTTTCGATCACTTTACTGTCTTGTTCAGGACCAAAACAGGTCACCGAACAGGAAGTGGCAAAGGCTGCAATAAATACGCCCACTACCGAATTAGTTGAGCAAAAGCAGAAGGAATTCGAATACCTTTTTGTTGAGGCGCTAAAACAAAAAATGTTTGGCAATGCACAAAAAGCTATTCAGTTGTTATCGAGTTGTTTGGAGATCGATCCAAACTCGTCGGCAGCTATGTTCGAACTGGCAAATATTCATGCCGCAAATAACGATTTTACCAGTGCTTCATTGTTGCTGGAAAAAGCAATCAGTTTAAATCCTGATAACAAATGGTACAAACTATTGCTGGCACAAATCTATCAGCAAACCCGAAAGTATTCCGAAGCAGCCGATATTTATGCCGAATTGGTAGAAAAGGAGCCGGAAAATCTGGAATACATTTACATGAATGCTGCACTGCTGGCCAATGCACAACGTTTTGAAGAAGCCATTTCTGCCTACAACCGCATGGAAAAAGAAACCGGCGTTAACGAGCAGATATCGGTAGCTAAACAGCAGATATTTGTTTCAAAAGGACAGATTGACAAAGCGTTTGAAGAAATCAATAAACTGATTGAAAACAATCCAAACGAAGCAAAATACTACGGTTTGCTGGCCGATTTGTATCAGAGCCAGGGCGATTCAGCAAGTGCGCTGAAAAACTATAAAAAGATCCAGGAAATGGATCCGGAAAATGGTTTTGTTCACTTTTCGATGGCCAATTATTACCTTGAAAATGGTGAGGTGGAAAAGTCGTTCGAAGAAACAAAAGCCGGTTTTTCAAGCGATGCAGTTGATATTCAAACAAAAATGCAACTGTACATGATGTTAACGGCAAATCCGGCACAGTCGCATCTTAACGAAAAACAGCGTGGAGAATTGATCGCTATTTTGCTTGAAAAACATCCCGATGAATCATTAGTACACACCATCCATGCCGAATCGCTTCTGAAAGAAAATAAACTGGCCGAAGGACGCGAAGCTTTGTTGAAAGCCGTTGAGATAGAACCAAACGATTATATGGTTTGGGAACGGATAATGTACATCGACAACGATTTACAGCAATGGGATAAACTGTACGAACATACAGGAAAGATCATCGAATTATTCCCGAACCAGCCGCAGGGTTATTTCTTCAAAGCAATTGCCTGTGTGCAGTTAGAAAAATTTGACGAAACTATTGAACTCAGCGAAGAGGGAATGGATTATGTGATTGACAATCCGCAATTGCAAGCTAATTTCTTAATGCTAAAAGGCGAGGCCGTTTATAAAAATGGAAACAAAACCGAGGCATTCAAGATATTTGATAAAGCTGTTCAGGTTGATCCTGAAAACTACCTTACGCTAAACAATTACGCCTACTATTTATCGGTTGACGGTGTTGAGCTGGATAAAGCTGAACGTATGAGCGGTAAAGTGATCGAGCGGTTTCCTGATAATGCAACTTACCTCGATACACATGCCTGGGTGTTGTTTAAAAAAGGCGAATACACCCTGGCGAAGTTTTATATGGATTCGGCCATGAAAAACAGCGATGAAGAAAGCGATACTTTGCTGGAACACTATGGCGATATTTTGTACAAAACAGGCAAAGTTGAAGAGGCTTTAAAGTACTGGAAAAAGGCGAAAGATAGTGGTAGCGAGTCGGTAACCTTAGACCGTAAAATTGAGGAACAAAAATATATTGAAGAGTAGGGGATGGAGTTTCTAAAGTATTTCAGGGTTTCGCTGTTTTTTGCAGCCGTGCTAATAGCTGTTTCTTCATGTAAAACACCATCTGAATTAGCCTTGGTTGAAGCGCGGCCGATCAGCACCAATAAATTGTTGAAACGGGTTGAGCAAAATTCATTTGATTACGATTACCTTACCATAAAACGTGTTAACTGCAATTTTTCCAGCAGCCAGTCGAAAGCAACTTTTAAAATCAATCTGAAAGCGAAAAAAGACGACCGCATTCTGGTGTCGATCAGTAAACTGAATATTCCCGTTGGTCGTGTTTTGCTAACTCCCGACAGCGTGAAATACGTGAATTACATCGACCGCAATTATTTTGTCGACGATTATTCGTACCTCAGCAGTTTTTTGCATATCGACCTTGATTTTGCTACCATACAAAGCATTATTTCAAACAATGCTTTCTCGTACCGAAACGATCCGAAGAACAAGGATTACAGAACTTTCGATTCGTTTATTGAAGACAACTTGTATGTGTTGCAATCTGAAAAATCGAGAAAAATCGAGAAAATGGAGGAGAAGGAAAACAAGGCAGAACGCAGATTAAGGCGACTTGACGATCAGGCGCTGATTGTTCAAAAAATGTTTTTTAATCCTGATAATTTTGCCCTCAAGCGATTGTCTATCAGCGATAAAACAAACAAACGGAATATGAAATTGCTTTTCGATGATTTTACTGAAGTAGAAAATAAAGCGTATCCGGGAAGCATAGAAATGAACTTTCATTCTCCTGAAGAAGAGATAGAAATGAAGATAAGAATGAATGGATTTTCAACAGATAAAATCACTTCTTTCAACATTAAAATTCCGCAAAAATACGAAGAGATTCGTGTAAACTAATAGCCGTATGGCAAAAAGAGCAAAGCCCTAAAGGAAAGTCCTTCTCGTACCATCTTTAAAATACAAATCTGACGCAATTATAACTTTCTGTGAAAATATTTTAAAGTTGAACCAGGTTAAATCCGAAATCAATACATTCGTAAGCATGATTTTACGAATAAAACTACTATTCGTCACACTGGCAATTGGCTTGTTGAGTTGTTCTGTTTTTGCACAATCTATCGATGAGTTGCAAAAGCAAAAGGCAAAGGCTGAAAAGGAAATCGAATACACCACAAGTTTGCTCAATGAAACGCAGAGGTATGAAAAGTCATCGCTGAGTAAATTGCGGCTAATAACGTCAAAAATTAAGTCCAGAAACACGCTTATCTCGAATATAAACCACGAAATTGGAATTTACGAGCAATGTATTGCCAATAACGATTTGGCTATAGAATTGCTTAAAAACGATGTTCAGCAATTAATGGACGAATATGCGGAAATGATTCGGATGGCCTATAAAAACCTAAACTCGTATGATGAAGTGTTGTTTTTATTGTCGGCCGAAAATGTGAACCAGGCGTATCGTCGTATGCTGTATTTCAGAAGGTATAAAAGTTATCGCGAAAATCAGGCTCAAATGATCGATGCTGTGCAGGAAGTACTCGATGGGAGTGTACAAAAACTGGAACAGCAAAAAGCCGAGAAACAAACGCTGATAAACCAGACCGAAAAAGAAATGTTAGCGTTAAACCAGGAAAGAAAAACACAAAGTGGTGAGCTTCAAAAGTTACAAGATCAAAAAAACACTTTGCAAAAAACCTTGCAACAACAACGAAAAGTTGAGCGGCAACTGGAACGCGAAATTCAGGCAATAATTGAAGAGGAAGCACGTAAAAACCGGGCAGCCGGTGGTTCGGGTTTTGCCTTAACACCCGAGCAGCAACTTATTGGTGATAATTTCGAACAAAACAAAAGTCGTTTGCCCTGGCCGCTCGAAAGAGGAGTGATTGTGGAGCATTTTGGTGTACACCGCCATCCGGTTTTAAGCAACGTGCAGGTGCAGAATAACGGGATAAACATTGCAAGCGATACCGGCGCAGAAGTACGTGCTGTTTTTAACGGCGAAGTTAGCCGGGTGTTTGGTATTTCGGGTGGTAATACCGCCGTTATTATCCGTCACGGGATTTACCTGAGTGTCTATTCAAATCTCCGCGAAGTGGTGGTGAAAAAAGGCGATAAAGTATCGACAAAACAAGCCATCGGAACGGTTTATACCGATACAAAAGACGGGAATAAGTCGATTCTGAAATTTCAGATATGGAAAGAAAGCACGAAACTCGATCCCGAGGATTGGATTGGCCGTTAAAAAACTGATTTTAAAATGATGATTAACGAATTTTGATTTAAGAAGTAAGTCCAAACAAAACTGTTTAGCGCTCACGAACTCCTCCATCGAAAATCGTTAATCGAAATTCTATACTCATCATTCATCATTCATCTTTTTCTTTATCTCCTTAATATTTTGAAGGATTTCCATAGTAACCGGGTTTTCGCTGGCCGCATTGCGCATTTCTTCTTTACGCAGGCCCAGTTTTGTATCCAACCTACCGAGAATCAATGAAAATACCATAAACAAAACCATCATAACCGGATATGTAATCAGTTTGTTTTCGTCCAGAAAAGTACGGATAGTTTCGTCTTTAAAATCGTTTAAAAACATAAAAGCAATCATTATAAAACTAATGTAACCAATGTACATGCGGGCACGGTCGACATAAATTTTCCACCGAATAAATGTGCGTCTGTTAAGATGAATACCAAATAGTTTCATTATGTTGAAGTATTAATTTTAGTTGAAAATACGGAATTAGTGATACAAAAAAACCGGCCATCAGCCGGTTTCTAAAAATATGTAGTAAGCCTATAAATTAGCCACTCTGTTTAGCGCAGGAATATCTAAAAATTTAATTTTGCGTCCCTGCAATTCAATTAGTTTGTCGTTCTTAAATTCTGATAATAAACGAATTACCGATTCGGTTGCGGTACCTACCATATTGGCCAGTTCTTCGCGTGTTAACGATATCTGGAGTGTATTTTGGTTATCGAGTTCAAAATTTTCTTTTAATAAAAGAAGCACTTCTGCAAGTCGTTCGCGAACTGTTTTTTGCGCAATATCGGTAATGTAATCGTTGGCTTCGCGCAATTCGCGACAAACAATTTGCAGCATGTGATGCGAAAACTGCCAGTTGTTCTGAATGAGATACAACAATGTTTGATATGGAATATGACACAAGGCGGCTTCATCGATAACTTTCGCTGTGGTACAAGCCAGTTCCTGGCTCAACAATGATCGGTAAGCAATAATTTCGCCTTTTTTAGCAAACCGAATAATTTGTTCTTTGCCATCAATTCCTGTTTTAAAAACCTTTATTATTCCTCTTGTAATACAGAAAAAACCGGTTAGCCGACTACCCTCGCGATAAATGATGGTGCCTTTTTTATACAGCGAACACGTTTTTTCATAATTCAGCCGGGTAAATTCATCTTCAGTTAACTTCTTAAACAGTTGAAAACCATTCAAATTAGTCTCTTCGTCCGACGGCCTTTTTATTGCGCTTCTCATTTCATGATGTGATTATACGTTTAATACTTGAATAACCTTAATTTAATTTTGCCTTAAAAATACAATTATCTGCATTATTCGAAAAACTATTTATATAGATAGTTTGATGTTGTATATTTGTGTGCAAATTTAATGTAAAGCAATTTAAAATAAGGATGTTATGAAGCATGTAATAGATATGGCCTGGACCGACAAATTAGCTTTTGAAACAAATATGGACGGACACAAGCTGGTTGTTGACGCCACAAAAGAGGTTGGTGGTAGTGATTTAGGACCTCGTCCAAAAAAACTAATGTTGACTGCACTGGCTGGTTGTACAGGTATTGACGTGGTGATGATTTTAAAAAAAATGAAAGTGGAAGTGGAAGCTTTTAACGTAATTGTTGAAGGAGAATTGACCGAAGAACATCCGATACATTACAACAAAATGACTATCGTTTATCAGTTTAAAGGAAAAGATCTTCCGATGGCAAAACTGGAGAAGGCTGTTAAACTTTCGGAAGAAAAATATTGTGGTGTTAGTGCCGTTTATCGTGAGGCAGTGGAAATGAAAACAGAAATCAGGATTGTGGAATAATTTCTGTTTTCCTAAAAATATATGAAAGCAATCTTATAACGAGGTTGCTTTTTTTGTACTTTTAATAGTTAGAAAAAAGAATCTCACTATGCTAAAATCCATTAATCCGGTTACTAACGAAGTGGTTAAAACCTATAAACCACACTCTGAAGATGGTGTTGAAAAAATCATAAATTCAGTAGATAAAACCTGGCATCACTGGCGAAGTACATCGTTTCACCACCGCGGACAATTGATGCAAAATGCAGCTAGTATTTTACGCAGCAAAAAAGAGGAACTGGCTTTGCTGATGGCACAGGAAATGGGGAAAGTTAGAAGTGAAGGAATTGCCGAAATTGAAAAGTGTGCCTGGGTATGCGAATACTATGCTGTTAATGCCGAAAGTTTTCTTGAAAATGAGATTATAGAAACGCAGGCCAGTAAATCATATGTTTCGTTCCAGCCACTGGGAACTATTTTGGCTGTTATGCCCTGGAATTTCCCGTTTTGGCAAGTGTTTCGTTTTGCGGCTCCAACTTTAATGGCGGGTAACACAGCGGTGTTAAAACATGCCAGCAATGTTCCCGGATGTGCCGTGGCCATCGAAGATATTTTCCGCGAAGCCGGATTCCCCGAGAATATATTCCGCTCCCTTTTAATTGGCAGCTCAATGGTCGAAAAAGTGATCAAACACAAAGCCATTAAAGCAGTGAGCCTTACCGGAAGTACACCGGCCGGAAAAAGTGTTGCAGCACTTGCCGGAGCCGAGTTAAAAAAGTGTGTACTTGAATTGGGTGGCAGCGATCCTTATCTGATATTAAAAGATGCCGACCTGGAAATGGCCGCAAAAACATGTGCTGCCGGGCGTCTGTTAAATGCCGGGCAAAGTTGTATTGGTGCGAAACGTTTTATCGTTGAAGAATCGGTATATGCGCATTTTTTGGAGCTTTTTACCAATGAAATGGCTGAGGCACAGTTTGGCGATCCGTTCGAAGAGGAGAGCACAATGGGGCCAATGGCGCGCGAAGATCTGCGCGATGAGTTACACCAGCAGGTTGTTGATTCGGTGAATAAAGGAGCAGAAGTTATTCTTGGTGGCGAAATTCCGCATCGGAAAGGTGCTTTTTATCCGCCAACCATTCTGGAAAATATCAAACCCGGAATGCCGGTGTACGAAGAAGAGCTTTTTGGTCCGGTTGCATCGGTAATAAAAGTTAAAGATGAACAAGAAGCGATACACGTAGCCAACGACACCGATTTTGGATTGGGAGCAGCCGTGTTTACCAACAACCTGAAAAAAGGCGAACACATTGCCGAAATGGAACTGGAAGCCGGCGCTTGTTTTGTTAACGATTTTGTAAAATCTGATCCGCGTTTACCATTTGGCGGAATAAAAACCAGCGGATTTGGTCGTGAACTTTCTGTACACGGAATCAAGGAATTTGTGAATGTGAAAACCGTTTTTGTAAAGTAGCTGGTCAGTCTACTTCTTACGCCAGGGCTTTAATGCGTAGATTTTGCGGCCAACAAACTGGCCAAGGAAAAAACTTCCGAAGAGAAAAGGAGCTAGGCCCCAGCTTAATTGTATATCGAAAAATTTACGGATTAAAATAATCAACGGAACCGGTGCATGAATGGCTACAAACCACCAAAACGATAGCTTTCGAAAACCACCGCGCAGGTAACCAAACGGCAGACAAATCACAAAGGTTGCCAGGCAGGTGTATAGTAGATGCCACTCGTGATTATGCATTGTTTCTGATTTTATGAATAGCTTTTGCGAACAAGGTATGCAAGCGTTTCTACCCAGCTTTTTTCGGTGTTTAAACTATCAACCAGCTGCAGTTTTTCTCCGCCATTATCCAGAAATTCTTCGCCGTATTCCACGCCAAGTTCCAGTGTTGTTTCGAGGCAGTCGGTAACAAACGACGGTGCCGCTATCAGTATTTTCTTTTTGCCTTCAGCCAGCTTTTCTGCCAGCAATTCATCGGTAAACGGTGTTAGCCAGTTTTTCGACAAACGCGACTGAAAACCTACTGAATACTGCTTGGGCTGCAGGTTTAATTGGGCTGCCAACAAGCGCGAAGTTTCGTAAACCGTGGCGCGGTAACACATAGCTCCGTGTTCAGGCATTGCTTTTTGGCAGCTGCATTGTTCCACTTTTATTCCCGGATGGCACTTTTCCAAATGCCGGTTTGGCAATCCGTGATACGAAAAAATAATATGGTCGTAATCTTGCAGCTTGTATTGCTGAATGCGCTCGGCAAAAGCATCAATAAATTTCGGATCGTGGTAAAATTGCCCAACCTCACTTACCTCCGCTTTTATTCCCAGCTTTTTTATTTCTTTTTGGGCGGCAACCAGCGATGTTTCGGTGGTTGACATAGCATGATGTGGAAACAATGGCAACAAAATCAGCTTCTCGAAGCCCTTCTTTTTAATTTCCGCCAATGCTGCTTTATACCCCGGATTTCCGTAGCGCATTCCCATAAAAACTTCGTAATCCTCACCCAGTTCTTCCTGCAATTTTTGCTTCAACTCCTCCGAAATGTAAATGAGTGGCGAGCCTTTTTTAGTCCACAACTGCCGGTATAATTTGGTTGAATTTTTCACTCTGAAGGGAATGATAATCGCATTTACCAAAAATTTACGAAGCAGATACGGAAGATCGATAACACGCTCGTCGTTTAAAAACTCGGTGAGGTATTTCCGAACTGCAGGAACGGTTGGTTTGTCGGGACTACCAACGTTCATCAACAAAACAGCTGTTTTTGTTTTCATAAATAATCAGTAGCAAATTGGTTAGCAATTGTTCTTCCTTGTTTTATCCGGTCGGCCATTCCAATTCCGTCGCGCATATTTCCGGCTAAGGTGAGGCCTTTAAACTCGGTCTCCAGATCGGTAATAGCCTGTAATTTTTCTTCACTTTCGAAACTGTATTGCGGAATGGCATGCGGATAACGGAATATCTCTAAAAGATCGGGTTCAAAACTGTCGAGCCCCATCATGTCGCGTACTTCGCGTTCCGCAATTTCTTTTATTTTGTCATCAGAATACCCGAACATTTCCGGCTTTTTAATACCTCCCATAAATACCGACAACAAAGCACCGTTTTCCGGTGCACGGTTTTTCAGAAATGAACCCGGCAAAAGAATACCCAGCACATCGCGCTTTTCGGCCGATGGAACCAGTCCGCCAAATGCATTGATAGGAATACCTTTCCAGTTGTTAAAACCCAGTACCACCTGCGTAACTTTGGCGTAATTCATTTTATCAATCGCCTGCATTTTTTCTTTCGGAAAGAATGGGAAAAGACTTTCCAGTGCATGCGATCCGGCTGTTGAAATAACATGAGTAAATGATTCTCCAGAAACAGTAAAATCCTTGTCTCCGGATGTTTTTACTTCCAGGTTTTTACAACCCAATTTAATATTTCCTTCGCCAATATTTTTTACCAGTGCTTTAGTCAGGTTGTCCAGTCCGTTTAAAACTGAAAATACCTGGCGATTTGCTTTTCTTGGCGGTTCCTTTTTACGTGCTTTTTTTTGCTTAATACTTCCACCAATAAAACTGCCATAATTTTGCTCCAGCCAGTAAAGTTTTGGCAAAGCAAAACGTGTTACCAATTTTTCCGGATCGCCGGCATAAACACCCGAAAGAAAGGGATCAATAGCATTTCGTAGAAAGCTTTTTCCCATTCGGCGGCGCACCATTTGGGCTATTGTTTCATTCGGATCAGTTCCCGGTTTTCGAAAGGGTTCGCCCAAAATGCGAAATTTATCGTACCAGGTAAAAAGGGGAGTGGTAATGGCTTTTATTCCGCTCATTTCCATTTCGTGCCACTTGTCGTCCATCCAAATCCATCGAGCTTCAGCAGTTTTATTCGCGTATTCCAGCGTACAATCACCGGCCAGATCTTCAAAAAGCTCAGCAGCTTCTTCCTGGCTCATCGAACCGGTATTTGGCCCCGATTCAAACACAAAACCATTTTTTCGATGGGTTTGAATTACGCCACCGGCACGGTCATTCTTTTCAAAAACCTGTACCCGAAAGCCAAATTTTTTAAGGTAATAAGCAGTTGTAAGTCCGGTTAGTCCTGCGCCGATTACGGCAATGTTTAGTTGGTTTTTTTGCATGGTTTTTTACAGTGCTTTTGAGAATTTTAAGGTTGCATTCCGCATGTTCGGATCGAGACTCGCTGCGATGTTTCGTACGAAAAACCGTCCTTGTTTGCTTACATGCAGTTCGTCTTTCGAAATTGTTAAAAGTCCTTCTTCAACAAAACCGGCAAGGAACGACTCATCGTAAACAATGCTTTGCTTAATTACGGCGGGAGTAGTTTGCAAGATTTGCGCTGCTTCCTCCCACGAAATATAGTAGTTGCACATTACTTCGTTAATGACGTGGCGAATGATCTTCTCTGTTGGATTGAGCTGATAACCTTTCTCAATGGTAAATTTTCCTTTGTTTATCTGGTCAACATAGGTATTCGTGTCTTTGGCATTTTGTGCGTAAGCATTTTCCAGCTGACTTATTCCGGTAGAACCAAAAGCATAAACCTGACCGGTAGTTTCGCGGGTGCAATACCCCTGGAAATTACGGTGCAGCGTTTTGTTTTTAAAGGCTATACTCAGCTCGTCATCGGGGCGGGCAAAATGGTCGAGACCAATGGCATCGTAACCATTTTCAGTTAATAAACGATAACCAACTTCAAACATGGCCAGCTTTTGTGTAGCTGCTGGTAAACCACGTGCATCCAGTATTTTTTGTGCTTTTTTCACCCATGGAACGTGTGCGTACGAGAAGGTTACCAAACGATCGGGCGAAAGACTTATGGCGCGTTCAATGGTTTTGGCAAACGACGCTTCATCCTGAAACGGAAGGCCGTAAATAAAATCGAAATTCACGCTGGTACCCTCGTGACTGCGGATCATGGCAACCAATTCTTCCTCAGGAAGTATAGATGGGTCGCGGTTTACATTTTCCAAAACTTTTGTATCAAAATCCTGAATACCTAAACTAAAGCGGTTAAATTTCAGCGCTGCCAACCGGTCGATATAATCTTTATCAAGCATGGCAGGGTGGCATTCCATTGCAATCTCAGGATTTGGAATGTAATCGAAAAGCTCATGAATCAGGTTCATAATATCTTCAACCATTGCAATGGGCAAGGAGTTTGGTGTTCCGCCTCCCCAGTGCACCTGCGACACTTTTCGGTCATCGCTCAGCAACTTTTTCACCATGCGAATCTCTTTTTTCAGCGCATCAACATAAACTTCCATTTTATTTTCATCTCTTGTTAGATGGGTGTTACAGCCGCAAAAATAGCAGATTTTGGGGCAGAACGGAATATGGATGTAAATGGAAATATTCTGTGGGTTTTCATCGTTGGATTGTTCCAACACCTTAACGTATTCTTCCGGAGTAAATTCGGGAGAAAAAAAGTTTGCCGGCGGATAACTTGTGTATCGCGGTACCGGGGTATTATATTTTTCTATAAGTTTTTGTGATACTTTCATACTATTAAAGTTTCTTGGTACTAATTTAAATAGTCTTAATCGGTTTCTTGTTCATACTTCAGGTAAAAACTTTTTCTGAAGATAAATGGCAGCAGGGCAAGAATCAGTATTCCCAGCCCAATTTCAATAGCAAACAGCCCGCGGTAAGTGAGTGCATCAGCAATTTTTCCGCTCATTATTGCAATAACCAGGCTGCTTAAATGTGTAACTACTATCTGAATGGTAAAATCGGTTCCTTCCCTTCCTTTTCGAACAACGTGCATGCTCATGGTATACACAAATACCGACGACATGGCATAAGCTCCCCAAAGCAGGGCAACACCAATATACACCAACCATAAAGGATGATTGGTAAATGTTAACCCGAAAAAGTACGTGGCAACCAACACATTAATTACCGGAAATATCCACACCGCTTTTGTAATTCCTTTTTTGCGGAGCAGGAATCCTGCAGGAACGGTCATTAAAACACCGCAGGCAGTTCCAAATATCCCGGAGATAATTCCAATTTCTTTTATGTCGTAACCCAAGTCAACAAAGTAGGGTTTTATCATGGTCAATATGCCGATTATTCCTGAATAAAAAAGGAACAACAGCAATAAGTGACCACCAATATTTTTCTGCCTGAAAAAGTAGATAAACTCCAGTGGCGAGACATTTTTTGTTGAGCGATCGAGTTCTTTTCCATTGCGTGCATTGTATAACGACACCGGAATGAGCGCAAACAACACAAACAAGCCGAGCGAGCGCAACAACCATAACCACCCCCAATAATGGTAAATAATGAGTAGTACTCCGCTTCCCATCATGGTTCCGATAAAACTACCGGCCGATTGCATGCTGTTTCCCAGGCTGCGTTCTTTTTTGTTTAAAATAAGAATAGCAAAAGCATCGGTGGCAATATCCTGCGTTGCCGAAGCGGTAAAAGCAATTACCATCAAAACAATAATGGTAGTAAAATCGGTTTGCAGGTTTAAGTAACCGATGCTCATGATTACCACTGCATAAAAAGCCTCCGACATGATGATCCAGCGGCGGTAGTGCCGTTTGTTTTTGCTGGTTTTATCGACCATTGGCGCCCACAGCATTTTAAGAATCCACGGTAGTTTTATCAACTGGATATAACCGATGGATTCCAGCGAGTAGTTCTCCATCCGCATGATCACGGGAATCACCGTAGAGAAAAAACTCATGGGGATCGACTGCGCCAGGTAGAGGCTAAGCAGCGTATAATACTTTTTTATTTCGCTTTGTTTCATTTTAGAAGTTTACCTTCAAATTTAAGCCCATAGTAGCCGGTCTTCCCGATTGAGCGTACGAGTTTCCAATGGCCTGAAAATAGAACGAATTGTAATCTGCATCAAGGATATTTTTTCCCCAGAAAGATAGCTGAATATTTTTAGTGTCGAAACTGATTCGGGAATTCAGCAGACCGTAATAATCCTGGTAAGCAATATTCGTTTCTTTCCAATAATGTTTTCCAAAGCCATTATAAGTCAGGTGCAGGCGAATTTGTTCAAGCCAGCTTGAATTAACTGCAATTGTATAGTTTCCGCCCATGTTAAACGAAAAGCGGGGAACGTACGGCAGGTAGTTTCCGTTGTAAATTTCGTCTTCGTTTTTTTCGTATTCAACAAATTTTGCATCGTTGTACCCAAAGGCGAGCCAGGTCTCCAGATTTTTTGCCGGCAGCGTTTTAATTTCAAACTCAACACCTTTACTTTCCGATTTTCCGGCGTTGGTTAGCATCGATCCGGTTCCGCTTGGTACCGTTTGGTAAATCTGCTGATTATCCCAGTCGATGTAAAAGAAAGCCAGGTTGGCGTATATGCGCTGTTTTAGCCACTTTGTTTTTATACCGGCTTCGTAGTTCCACGATCGCTCCGGATCGAACGAGCGGTCTTCTTCGCGTTCAAAAGTAGAGTTAAAACCTCCGGAATTATAACCTTTGGCAATGGTTGCATAAGGAACTAAATATTCCGAAATACTATACTTTAAAGCCAGTTTCGGCAGAATTTCAAAGAAATCCATATCGCTTTCAAAAGCATCCTCATTACGGAGGTTTCCGTTTAGCGACCGATCGTAAACATAGTTGAGGGTTGCTTTTTCGTAATCAGCACGAATTCCGGCAGTAAGCGATAACTCTCCTAATTTTAATGTTGACTGATGGAAAAATGCAATGCCCGAATTGCTGTTATCGTAATATTTTGTGTACGAGTATTCATCAAATGGCATGTTGGCCAATTGATCTATACCCATATCCAAATGTACTTCTTTATCAAGACCCTGATGAAAGGCAAAAGCACCAAACAGCCATTCGTAAGTTTCATTTTCATTCGACTGGATATTTATTTCCTGCGAGAACATGTCAATATCCTGGTCTTGCGTTACAAAATATAAATCGTTAGCAGAAAAGTCCTGATCGACAGCTTGTGCATCATTTACCGATTGAAAACTACTTACAGCGTGGATTTGATAATTATCTGCAGAATAGGCCAGGTTTAAACCCGAAGAAAAAAGTTTACGGTTGTAACCACTCTCCCGGTTGTAGTTAATTTCGGTAACTTTGTTTGTTTCGTCGTTAAAAATGGCGTAAGGATAACCACTCTGTTGGCTGTCTTCGTACTGTACATTTCCTGATGCTCGAAATCGGTCGGAAGGTGTAAAAAGGAATTTCAATCTTCCTGAATAGGAGTCCAGTTGATCGGCTTTTTTGTTGTTGTATTGATTGGTAAAAAAACCATCGTTATGTCGAATACCAAGATTTCCGAGCACTGAAAATGTTTTCCCAATAGGTTGATTATGTGAAATTTGTGCATTTATTTGATTGTAATTTCCATAATCGGTTGAAATTTCGGTCAGGCGCTCATCATTCGGTTGGCGCGAAATAATGTTAATCAATCCACCCATTGCATTTCTTCCATACAGTGTTCCTTGTGGGCCACGTAAAACTTCAATCTGTTCAATATCAAAAAAATCAAAGTTAAAAGCTGATTTTTCAAAGTATGGGATACCATCAACATATAAACCTACCGATGGTGTATTAATTCGGTTACCAACACCACGAATGTAAACCGGAGACGTAAGTTTCGATCCGTAATCGGGCATAAAAAAGTTAGGAACAATAGCCGAAATAGCTGTCAGGTCTTCTACCTTATTGTTTTCAATAAGACGAGCAGGAATCATAGTTGCTGCTGCCGGAATCTTAAAAATATTGCGGTTGTATTTTGGCGATTTTATTTCAATATCCTCTAATTGATAATGTTTTATAGAGTCTTTTTTTTCATTTTGCTGGGCATTTACTCTGATATTAATCAGTAATGCCATCAACATAAAGGCAAAAATGTATTTCATGTTTTTTCTAATAACAGGTTGAATTTGCTATTAATAAGCAAAGGTTAATGGTATTAATAAAAGCTTGGTTGCAGTTACGCTTCTGAGGGAGGAGGGCGACAAAAAGAACCTTCTAAATAACAATCCTGCTTAGCAAATGGCGAGTAATATGTCCTCCATTTTTGTTTAATTATCAGGTTGTTATAGTTTTTTAAGTTGGTAGATTCTGACTTTTCTTTCTGGAAAAAATGATATACACTAACGGAGGACGCTTTCGCATGGTTGACATGGTATTCTATCTGAACTGAATTTTCAGAAATTTTAATTGAACCGTCCTCAACTTTTTCAATTCCAAAAATCAAAAACCAGGCATAACAAGCTATAAAAACCAGATAGGGGAAATGCGTTGTGAATATTCCGACTGTAAACATTTTTTGCTTTGTTGTTTCCTGTAAGTCGGGCAAATATAATAATATAACGTTGGAAAAGCTGTTCTATTTAGCTGTTTTAGAATATGCCCGAAAAAGCTACATTTGTGCCTAACCAATAGTTGAAGTATGAGATTGTTTAAGGCATTAATTTTATTATTCGTAATGGCATCGTGCACACAAAAAGAAAAGGTTGACCTGATTGTTTCGAGAGGCTCGGTTTATACCGTTGATGAGGAATTTACAACTGCTGAGTCGTTTGCAGTTAAAGATGGAAAGATTCTGGCTGTAGGTACTGCACAAGAGATTCTGGACAAATACGAGTCGGATAATATTGTTGATGCTAATGGACAGTTTGTTTATCCCGGCTTTAACGATGCACACTGTCATTTTAATGGATATGCCATTAATTTGATGCAATATGCCGATTTGCGCGGAACCGAAAGTCCGGATGAAATATATACGCTTTTAATGGCTCATCACGATAAATTTGGTGGCGATTGGATTTTAGGAAGAAGCTGGGATCAGAATGATTGGGAAGTGAAAGATTTTCCTGATAAAACAAAATTGGATGAGTTGTTTCCTGATATTCCGGTTTACCTGGTTCGTGTTGACGGACATGCCGGATGGTGCAACACAAAAGCTTTGGAGTTGGCAGGAATTAAGGCCGATACCAAAGTTCAGGGTGGGGAAGTGCTGTTGAAAAATGGCGAACCTACCGGAATTCTGATCGATAATGCCATGGGATTTGTAGGAAAACTGATTCCGGAGATTACAGCTGAGCAACAAGAAAAAGGTTTGCTGGAAGCACAGAAAAACTGTTTTGCAGCCGGATTGACTTCGGTTACCGATTGTGGGCTGGATAAAGCAACCATTTTACTGATGGATGAAATGCAAAAGGACGGCAACTTAAAAATGCGGGTGAATGCCATGTTGAATCCTACGCAGGAAAATTTCGATTTTTTTGTAAAAAAAGGAGAAGCCTGGAAAACCGACCGTTTGTTGGTGAATACCATAAAAATTTATGCCGATGGTGCGCTGGGATCGAGAGGTGCGCTGCTGATGGGCGATTATTCGGATGACAAAGGAAACAGCGGGCTGCAAATTGAAACGCAGGATTATTATGATATGATTTGCCGGTTGGCTTATGACAATAATTTTGTGGTTGCCACACATGCCATTGGCAACGGTGCCAATCGTTTAATGCTCGACACTTACGGGAAGCTTCTGAAAGAGAAGAATGACCGACGCTGGCGAATCGAACATTCGCAGATCATAAACCCGGATGATTTTGAAAAATTTGCCGCGTTTTCTATTGTTCCTTCTATCCAGCCAACACATTGTACCAGCGATATGCCTTGGGCCGAAGACCGCGTTGGAGCAGAGCGGATTAAAGGTGCTTATGCTTACCAAACCTTGCTGAACCAAAATGGCTGGTTACCCGCCGGAACCGATTTCCCTGTAGAAGATATTTATCCGCTTTATACTTTTTACTCGGCCGTATTTCGTACCGACCACAGTGGATGGCCAGAAGGTGGTTGGCACAAATATGAGGGGCTGACACGAGAGCAAACCTTACGTTCAATGACAAGCTGGGCTGCAAAATCTTCTTTCGAAGAAGACCAAAAAGGAGCATTAAAACCGGGAATGTGGGCCGATTTTGTAATTCTTGATACCGATTTGATGAAAGCTACGCCAGAAGAGGTATTAAACACTAAAATACTAAGTACCTGGAGCGCCGGGGGAAAAGTGTTTTAAAAATATCGGCGTACTTTTTTGCTGTAATTTTTATAATTCTCCCCGTAATTTTCATGCATAAAACGCTCTTCTTTTAAGATAAAAAGATGGACGGAAACCAGCGTTAATGTGCAAATTCCGATAAAAAAAGGAGTTGGAAACACCAGGCATATTCCAACAAACAAACAATTAATAGATAGAAAAAAAGGATTACGCGACCAGGCATAAATTCCTGAAGTTACCAGTTTTCCAAGATTACGTTTATCCAGACCAAAACGCAGTGATTGATTTATTGAGCGCAATGTTAGTAACATTAACAGGTTGGCCAGCAAAATAAGGCTGGTTCCACTAATCGCTAAAAGAATCTGTCCTGTCAGTAACGGTTGCAGTTCGTCAGGCAGAACGGAAAAACCAATGAATCCTGCTTTATAAACCAGTTCATTTAAAAACACCACGAAGAAAGCGGTGAGTAAAACCGTGCTAATTCCTTTTGACTTCTGCTTTTTTTGAACGGATAACGGTGTTCCTTTTTGATGCAAAACGAAAGCCCGGATACCAATTTGCAAACAGAAAAGCAAAAAGCCGATCAGCGGTATAAATCGAATGATTTCCATGGAATAAATGTACACGAAGCAACGGTTAAAGCAAAAAAATCCCCGGCAAAAATTACCGGGGACAAGAGCTGTATATTTTTCGTGTTTTCTTGCTGATACTAAATATTAGGGAACGAAACACCGATCATCAGAGGATAAGCTTCAGGTCCTCTTCCATCTTTAAATAACGATGTCATGCTGTAATTGGCAAATACACAGAAGTCGCCAAACCCAATTCGACCGGTAAGTTCGTATTTCCACTGGTTAATGTTGTAACCACTTTTCGATTTTTCTTTTCCCCCTTTGTAATACTTGTATTTGGTGTGCGATCCCAGGTACAAACTACCAATTACGCCACCTGCCAAATATAAACGCGAACTGCCCATACGAAGCGGTGTTTTAACTTCAAGCATCAATGGTGCAGTAATGTAGTTCACGTGTAATTTTGATTTCTTTATACTATGTCCGTCGTTATCGTTGGGTAAGTTTACAGGCACAATTATTCCGTCTTCATTATATTTTTCAATAGTTACCTGATCATTAAAGGTATAGTCGTTAAAACTTATTCCAAGACCGGTTACCACACCAAAAGTTTTGCGCTCGTTTTTAAAAGCGAATTCTGCAAAGTTGAGGTTCCAGGTTAATGATTTTCCAGGATTCAGGTCGAGAAAATCACCATCATAATTATTAAATTCAGGATTATTGTCGTAGATGGAATAATCGGTTCCGGTCATGATGTTTACTCCAACCTCGAGACCTGCCCAGTGCGGGTTAAAACGTCCCGACCATTTTGGGCGATCATTATCTTTTTCAACTCTAACGTAAGTACCGTTGTCGCCTTCAATAACTTTAAATGTGCGTCGTCCAACGCGCACGTGTGTGGTGTCGCCCCAATCGTCGGTAATAACTTCAACGCCATCGCCAACAACCACCTGTACTTTATCGTGGTCTTCTACAACGGTAACTACGTTCTTTTTTAATACTTTAACTTTTGTGGTATCATTTTGTGCGTATAGATTTGTGCTTAGTGCGCAGCATAAAATGAGTATAAAAAACTGTTTCATCTGAATATTGTTTAAATGTTTCTGATGCTGTGACGGGCGTGTGGTTTTAAAAGTTACAGTGAAAATAAAATTTATTCACTAGCCTCATTTTTTCCGGGAATAGAAAATGCCAGCAAACGTGATTCGTAAGTGTAATTCACTACTTTGCCGTTATTGTTGGTTTCGTATTCAAACCTATCGTCAGAAATATTGGCGATAAGATCGAGACCGGCTTTTGAAATCTTACGTAGATTTATTTTTTCTTTCACGCGATCGGCCAAAAGCATTTCATCGTCGTAGGTTTCGGCCGGATAAATAATGTACATGGTAGCCAGTGTTGTACTAACTTCTTCTGTATTTAAAGAGGCAGTGATGGAATTCAGTTTTTCAGGGACAACAAGCGTTTCGCGCATGGCCAACAATTCGTCGGGTGCTGAAGTGGTATTGTTTTCCTCAATTATGTTTTCGATTCGTGGCTTTTTAGAATCGATTTCTTTTATGGGATCCGGAGTTTTGGTTTCAATATTTTCGGCAAGTACTGTTTCCGCATCATTTTCCGGTAATGTTACCGGTGCTTCTTCAATTGTTTGCTGAGGCTTTTTTTCTATCTCAACAATTTGTTGCGATGCGTTTTCTTCAACCGTGTTATTCTGGTTTGTAAGATTAAAAATTAAAAGGCCAAGAACTAAAACCGCTGCCGCACGGCTTGTCCAGAGCAAAATGGTTTTGCCAGCCGCTTTTTTGTATAGCTTTTTCTTAGCTGTAAAAATGATACTTTCATCAGCGGTTAATTTGGTATTTCGGAAAGCTGCAGCCTGTTTCCCCTTTTCCGGATGACTGGCCAGATAGCTTTCAAATTCCTGTTTTTCTTCCTCGCTCAGGTCGTCTTCCAGCAACGCAATTGCTGTATTATTGAAGGTTTCTTCGGTATCGTATTGGCTTTTATAAAGTTCTGTTTTGTTATTGAACGCCACCTTTTCCGGTTTCACAGAAATGGGTTCATAAAGTTCCATCTCCTTTTTCAGCTCGGGGTTTTCTTTCAGAAACGCAATAAAGCTATCGATCAATCCTTCATCGAGATTGCCCTCAAGGTAATCGATAAAATAGGCCTCGTAATTTGTTTTGTTAATCTCCTTCATGTTTCTCCCCTCTCTATTTATGCCACAGCCTCAATGCTGCCAATATATTTTTTCAGAAACAACCTTGCCCGGTAAATGTAAACCTTCACCTGCGATTCGCTTAAATTCGTCAGCTCGCCAATTTCCTGGTAGTTGTAACCCTCGTAATCGCGCAGCAACACTACCATTCGTTGTATCTCTGGTAGTTTATTCAGCGCTTCATTCAGTATTTCGCTTAAGTCGGAATAATTGCTTTCATGGCCTTCTTCCGGCAAGCTCAAATCCTCTGCAAACGACGACCTTTTTTCCTTGCGAATGCGGTCGATCATAGTATGGTAAGCAGTAGTAAAAAGGTATGATTTTACTTTTTTGCCATCCACGTTATTGTGGTTCTTCCACAATTTCTCGTAGCTGTCCTGCACAATATCCTGCGCCGCATGTACATCCTTAATGCTCTTTAGCACAAATCGATACAGGCGATCTGAGTAATTGTCAACTGCAAGGTTATATTCGGTAATTGTCATTTGTTTCTGAACCGTGTTCGTTACATACGACGGACAAGTTACAGGATAGTTACAGTAGAAAAAAAAAAGCTTCGAAATTTTTCGAAGCTTTTCAATATTGTTGATTTCTGTTTTACTCAATTATCTCCACCCATCCATGCGTATCGGGCTCGTCTCCATATTGTATTGCGCGAATTTTGTCGTACAATTTTGTCGACCACTGGCCGGCTTCTTCCTGGTTACCGTATTTGTACCACTTATCGTTGTCGTTATCGTAAATGCCTTTTATTGGCGAAATTACAGCGGCAGTTCCGCAAGCTCCAACTTCTTCAAACTCGCTCAGTTCTTCGTACGTAACTTTGCGGCGTTCAACATTCAATCCCATCTCTTCGGCCAAAACGATAAGGCTTTTATTGGTGATTGACGGAAGTATTGAATCCGATTCCGGAGTGATGTAAGTATTGTTTTTTATGCCAAAGAAGTTTGCAGGCCCACATTCGTCGATGTATTTTTTTTCTTTACTGTCGAGGTAAAGTACAGCCGAAAAACCATTCTTTTTGGCTTTTTTGCCTTCGAGCATGCTGGCAGCGTAGTTACCGCCAACTTTATATTTTCCTGTTCCTTGTGGAGCAGCGCGGTCGAACTCGCGGTAAATAACCAGGTTTGTAGGTTTGAATCCTTCCGGAAAATAGGGGCCAACCGGCATTACAAAAACCATAAACAGGTACTCTTCGGCAGGAGCAACGCCAATTTGCGGGCCGGTGCCAATTAAAAGCGGACGAATATAAAGTGCTGCGCCCGATTCGTAAGGAGGAATAAAACGTTCATTCATTTTTACAGCCATTCGAACGGCTTCCTGGAATTTCTCAACCGGGAGTTTTTCCATCAGAATACCATCGGCAGAATGTTGCATACGTTTGGCGTTTTCATCCATGCGAAAAACCCTGACCTTGCCATCTTTTCCTTTAAAGGCTTTTAGTCCTTCAAAAGCTTCCTGTCCATAGTGCAATGCCGTTGCCGACATGTGAATATTGATACTGTTCGATGAACTGATCTCCAATTCTCCCCACTTGCCGTTGCGGTAGTAACAACGGATATTATAGTCTGTATCGCGGTATCCAAACCCAATGTTTTTCCAATCGAGATTTTCCATTTCTAAATTTTTCGTTTCAGTATTTAAGTTCGAAAAGCTTGCTGTCTTCTTTTCCGAACACAAAATAAAGAAATTTTCTTTATTAGGAATACGATATAAGTCAATGAAACAGGCTAGGGATAAATGTTTTATAACTGCTTAATATTTGGGAGAATTGACGGATTAACAGAACGAGTGTTTAATTTTTGCCGGATTGTAAAAACGAAGGTGCGAAATTCTTAGGATTAAAGTTTTTCATTGTTTTTATGTCGGTCGCCGTCTCTGATGGTTTTTTTCTCCATATTTTTCAGAAAGGCTTTGTTCAAGTCAACACCGGTTTGGTTGGCCAAACAAATTAACACCCAAAGTACATCGGCCATTTCATCAGCAAGGTTATATTTTTCATCCGACTTTTTAAAGGATTGATCGCCATATTTTCGGGCCATAATACGCGCCAGTTCTCCCACTTCTTCGCTAAGAATGGCCATGTTTGTGAGTTCGCTGAAATAGCGTACGCCAATGGTTTTAATCCATTCATCAACCTGCTTTTGGGCATCGGTTATTGTAAGTTCGTTTTTCATCTTAAAATTTATAAGTATTTAGTTTTGTGGGAAGCTAATTTCAAGTTCTCATCTCTCATCGTCTCACCATCACAAAGTCTCTTCGCTCAAAAATCCTTCTGTTTCGAGTCGATAACAATTGTAACCGGGCCATCGTTTGTCAGCGCAACATCCATCATGGCACCAAATTTTCCGGTTCCTACTTTTTTGCCCAGAGCTACTTCCATTGCTGCTACAAATTTTTCGTACATAAGAATAGAGATGTCGGGTTTGGCAGCGCGGATATACGACGGGCGGTTGCCTTTCTTTGTGTTGGCTTGCAGGGTAAACTGGCTTACCACAATAATATCGCCGTCAACATCTTTTACCGAGCGGTTCATCACGCCATTCTCATCATCGAAAATCCTAAGTTGCGTCGACTTTTTTACCAAGTAATCAATGTCTTCCTGCGAATCTTCGTTTTCAATTCCGATCAAGATTAGCAGTCCGTTTTGTATGGCTGATATTTTTTCGCCTTCAACCGTAACCGAGGCTTCCTTTACTTTTTGAATAACAACACGCATTTTCTTTTTAATTTTTCGAGGACTAATTTATAAAAACAATATACCTTTCTCAACTTTTACTACTTAGTTTTGTTTGGGATTTTTAATAGAAATATTAAACAAAGTCAATGAGAAGAGTCGTATTACTTTTGGTTTTATTTGGATTGCCAATTTTTATTTTTGCACAAAATGCTGCATTAACCGGAAAAATTGTTGATGCAGTTAGCAACGAGCCACTTCCATTTGTTAATGTGCTGGTTTCGGGCACCTCAAATGGAACAATAACAGATGAAGAAGGACATTTTGAGTTTAGAAACCTGACTCCGGGTTTTATTCGAATTGAAGCCAGTTTTGTGGGGTATAAAAAAGCCATTTCGTCGGAGGTGGAGGTGAATAACTCCGGTACTCGTTTTGTTGAAATATTGCTCGAAAAATCGGTTTCAGAATTGGAGGAAGTTACTGTTACGGCTTCTCCGTTCCGAAAAACGGTAGAGAGCCCACTTTCCCTTCGCAGTATTGGTATTGGCGAAATTGAGAAAAGCCCGGGTGCCAACCGCGATATTTCAAAAGTTATTCAGTCGTTTCCCGGTGTGCAGTCAACACCGGCTTATCGCAACGATATTATTATTCGTGGTGGTGGCCCGTCAGAGAGTCGTTTTTACCTCGATGGAGTAGAAGTGCCATTTATTAATCACTTTGCAACGCAGGGTGCTTCCGGTGGGCCGGTTGGTATTTTAAACGCCGATTTTATTCGTGAAGTTAATTATTACTCAGGTGCTTTTCCGGCCAACCGGGGAAATGCATTAAGCGGAGTATTGGAATTTTACCAGATTGATGGAAACGAGGAAAAACTGAACTTTCACGGAACGCTGGGTGCATCCGAAATAGCAGCTACCCTGGATGGCCCGATAGGCGAAAAGACAAACTTTGTTGTTTCCGTTCGTCAGTCGTATTTACAGTTTTTGTTTAGCGCTTTGGAACTTCCTTTTTTACCCACATTTACTGATATGCAGTTTAAGATGCGTACCCGTTTTGATAAAAAGAATGAGTTAACGCTTATTGGCCTGGGAGCCAACGATCTTTTTGAGTTGAATGAAGATATTGAAGATCCTGACGAAGAACAAAAGTATATCCTCAGCGAAATTCCGGTGAATAAACAATGGTCATACACGGTAGGTGCCGTTTATAAACACTACCGGGAAAACAGCTATCAAACTTTTGTGGCAAGCCGCAGCCATTTAAACAATAATGCTTATAAATACCTGGATAATGACGAAAGTTCAGAAGAGAATAAAATTCTGGATTACGATTCGCAGGAGGCGGAAAACAAGTTTCGTTTTGAGAACACTTCGCGAATGAATGGTTTTAAGCTAAATTTTGGCGCTAACCTCGATTTTGTGACTTACAAAAACAACTCGCAGTTTCGTCGTTTTTATAATGGTCAGCCGGTTGATATTAGTTACAACACCGATTTAAACCTTGTAAAATATGGTTTGTTTGCACAGTTAAGCAAATCGGTTTTTAATGAACGTTTGGCCTTGTCGCTTGGTGTTCGAACCGATGCTAATAATTACTCGTCGAGCATGAAGAATTTGCTGGATCAGTTTTCGCCGCGTTTTTCGGCATCGTACAGTTTAACCGATAAATGGAGCCTAAATTTTAACACCGGACGTTACTACCAGTTGCCGACCTACACTTCTTTGGGTTACAAGGAGAATGGTGTTTTGGTGAACAAAGCAAACAACCTGAAATACATTGCGGTAGATCATTTAATTGGAGGTTTGGAATTTCGTCCAAAATCAACGGTACAGTTATCGGCCGAGGCATTTTGGAAAGGTTACTCCGACTATCCGTTTTCGGTGAAAGATCAGATTAGCCTGGCAAATCTTGGAGCCGATTTTGGTGTTGTTGGTGATGAAGAAGTGTTTTCAACATCCGAGGGAAGAGCTTATGGAGCAGAGTTTCAAGCGCGCATTAATTCAACGGATGGATTTAACTTTAACCTGTCGTACACCTTGGTACGCAGCGAATTTAAAGATGGAGAAGGCGCCTATATCCCGTCAAGTTGGGACTCGAAACACCTAATCACAGTCACCACTACAAAAGATCTGAAACGTAATTGGCGCGTTGGAGCACGCTGGCGGTTTGTTGGCGGTTTACCTTATACCCCTGGGATATAGAAAAATCGTCGCTGGTAGAAGCCTGGAATTTACAAGGCGGTCCGTACTACGATTATAACCAGCTAAATGCTAAACGCTTCGATCCATTTCATCAGCTTGATCTTCGTGTAGATAAATCCTATTATTTCGATAAACTTACTGCTAAATTTTACATCGATATTCAGAACCTTTATAATTTTCAGGCACAGCAAAACGATATTATCGTTCGTGCCGAAGATGCCAACGGGAATTTTCTCCTGCAAGAAAACGGTACACGTTATGTCTTAAACGAAATCGAAAGCAAATCGGGAACTGTTTTGCCTACCATCGGAATCATTATTGAATTTTAAATCAGAAAACCGCTTGCTAGGGGTAAAATAAATCAACACCGATAGGTATAAAACCGTTTTTATTAATCCTTATAATAAGAAGAGTGTAACAATAAAAATTCCCTCAGGGCAGCTTTTGCTTACATGGAGTGAAATCGGTTAAAAAACGGTATAAAACAGAATAGAACAGAAAGAAGTGCTGGTTGCTTTTGTTTCCTTAAAAAGAGTTCTTAATTTTATGAAATAATACTGAATCAACATAAACTAAATAAATCATGATGAATAGAAAACTACGCATGGGAATGGTTGGTGGGGGCACCGATGCATTTATTGGGGCAATTCACCGTCTGGCTGCTTTTATGGATAACCAAATTGAACTGGTGTGCGGCTGCTTTAGTGTGAATCCTGAAATTTCAAAAGAATCGGGGCAACTTTATTATCTTCCGGAACACCGGGTTTACGACACTTACCAGGAAATGTTTGAGAAAGAAGCGAAACTTCCCGAAGGCGAACGAATGGATTTTGTGTCGATTGTAACACCTAATTTTGTGCATTTTGCTCCGGCTATGATGGCACTCGATAACGGATTTCATGTGGTACTCGATAAACCCATAACTTTTACACTTGATGAAGCGCTGAAGCTCAAAGAAAAACTTGATGAAACGGGTTTAACTTTTGCGCTAACGCACACTTATTCGGGTTATCCGGCTGTAAAACAAGCCAAACATATGGTTAGCGAAGGCCGATTAGGACAAATCCGAAAAATACTTGTTGAGTATCCGCAAGGTTGGCTTTCATCAAAAGTAGAAGATGCAGGAAATGCACAGGCCAGTTGGCGTACCGATCCAAAACGCTCCGGAAAAGCAGGTTGTATGGGCGATATTGGAACACATGCACATCAGCTTACTGAATACATCTCCGGATTGCGAGTAACTGAAATTTGTGCCGACCTAAATGTTTTTGTTCCCAATCGTTTGCTCGACGACGATGGATCTGCATTTCTGCGTTTTAACAATGGAGCAAAAGGAGTGTTAACGGCAACACAAATTGCTGCCGGCGAGGAAAATGCTATTAAAATAAGGGTTTACGGCGAAAAAGGTGGTCTGGAATGGAACCAGCACGAGCCCAATACTTTGCTTTTAAAATGGAGCGATCAGCCGGCACAGCTATTAAGAACCGGTACGAACCTCGATGCTCCGGGAGCCTTGCACAATACACGAACTCCGGGCGGCCATCCGGAAGGGTATCTGGAAGCTTTTGCCAATATCTACCGCAATTTTGCGCTTACCGTACGCGCCAAAGCCAATGGCGAACAGCCAACACCCGAAATGCTTGATTTCCCTGGAGTAGAAGATGGTATTCGCGGAATGCAATTCATTGATACCGTTGTGAGCGCAGGATACAACGACGATGTGAAATGGGTTAAATTTGGCGAAACGATCGATTAAATTCATTAAAAAAACTGAACTTTAAACAACAACAATAATGGCAAGACCAGTAACACTTTTCAGCGGACAATGGGCCGATCTTCCCTTTGAAACCATGTGTGAGAAAGCAAAACAATTTGGCTACGACGGGCTGGAACTCTGTACCTGGGGCGATCACATGGAAATTGCAAAAGCCGACCAGGCTTATTGCGATAACAGAAGAGAATTATTGAATAAATACGATTTACAACTGTTTACCATTTCTACACACCTGGATGGTCAGTGTGTATGCGATCCAATTGATGCACGGCACAAAAACATTGCAAGCCCGCATGTTTGGGGCGATGGCGACCCGGAGGGTGTGCGTCAGCGGGCAGCAGAAGAAATGGTAAAAACAGCAGAAGTGGCCAAACGTCTGGGTATCGATACGGTAGCAGGCTTTACCGGAAGCCCCGTTTGGCACATGTTGTATTCCTTTCCGCCAGTTTCGTCGGAAATGATTGAAGAAGGTTATGCTGAATTTGCATGTCGGTGGAAACCTATTTTGGATGAGTACCAAAGTTTGGGCATAAAATTCGCGCTGGAGGCGCATCCAACAGAAATTGCTTTTGATATTCACACTGCACATTTGGCACTAAAAGCTTTGGATTATCATCCGGCGTTTGGTTATAACTACGATCCCAGTCATTTTGGTTACCAGCATGTTGATTATGTACGTTTTATTTATGAATTTGCCGATCGTATTTTCCGTGTGCACATGAAAGATGTATACTGGAGCGATGTGCCAACTGGAGTAGGTGTTTTTGGCGGGCACATGGAATTTGGCGATAACCGCAGATATTGGAATTTCCGCAGTTTGGGGCGTGGTAAAATTCAGTTCGAAAATATTATTCGGGCACTGAATGATATCGCTTATAACGGGCCGCTTTCAGTAGAATGGGAAGACAGCGGAATGGACCGCGAGGCAGGTGCCACAGAAGCCTGTGAGTTTGTTAAAAAGGTCGACTTTGCACCGTCAGATGTCGCTTTTGACGATGCAATGCAAAAAGAATAAAAAGAAGAATTGTCAAGCCGGAAGCAAAAGTTTCCGGCTTTATTTTTTCCGTAGTTTCGCTAAAATTAAACTCAGAAAAGAAAAATGACAGCAGCAAAATATCATAAGGAATTTGAGAAAGATGTGTTTGCAAGCAATAACGGGATAAAACTTGTGGAAGCTGCACCAGGTTATGCCAAAGCCAGTATGGAAATTCAGCCGACACATTACAATTCGGTAGGAATTGTGCACGGCGGAGCATTATTTACATTAGCCGATTTTACTTTTGCAGTGGCATCAAATTCGCATGGCAGAGTGGCACTGGCTATTGATGCCGAGATTTCGTTTTTTAAAGCATTAACAAACGGAACATTAACTGCTACAGCTAAAGAAATTTCTTTAAACGAAAAACTGGGAACCTACCTCGTTGAGATTACCAATGAGGAGAACGAATACATAGCTCATTTTAAAGGAACTGTTTACCGGAAAAAAGACAAAGTTACTTTTGAATAATATTTTGAGTTTGGAAAATAGTTGCATTTTTGTTTTACATATTGTAATCAGAGTGCGTTAATAAGTGATTACCAAGGGGTAAAAAGTAGGCGTTAAAAATGGAAAACTCAAAATTATTCTACAAATTTGATGTCAGTTTCTCAAAAGAAGATCTTCTTGAGCTTACTACAATGAATTAAGATTTATTTTCTAATACCAACTAAATAAAAATGACTAACAGGAGAAATTTTATTAAAACATCGGCAATGGCAACAGCTGGTGTGGGGCTGGCTTCAGGTATGCCATTAGCGATGGAATCGTGCTCGGGAGCAAACGATAAATTAGTTTGTGGTTTGATTGGGGCAAAAGGGATGGGTTTTAGCGACTTGCAGGCCTTTTTAAAGCAGAAGAACACGGAATGTGCAGCTATCTGCGATGTGGACCAAGGCATTTTGAACAAACGGATTGCCGACGTTGAAAAAATTCAGGGAACCAAACCAAAAGGGTTTAAAGATTTCAGAAAATTGCTGGAAGAACCCGGTATTGATGTAATCATTATTGGTACGCCCGACCACTGGCACTGTTTGCCTTTTGTTTATGCAGCACAGGAAGGGAAACATATTTATTGTGAAAAACCGCTGGGTAACTATATCGAAGAGATTAATATTATGGAGCGTGCCTGGGATCGTTATGGCACAATTGCCCAGGTAGGGCAGTGGCAGCGTAGCGACGAGCACTGGAAAGATGCTGTAGACTTTGTATACACAGGAGCTCTCGGTAAAATTCGTACCGTACGTTGCTGGTCGTACCAGGGTTGGATGAAATCTATTCCTGTTATGCCCGACGGACCTGTTCCTGAAGGTGTGGATTACGACATGTGGTTAGGACCTGCAACGGCTCGTCCGTTTAACCCGAACCGTTTTCACTTTAACTTCCGCTGGTTTTGGGATTATGCCGGTGGTTTAATGACCGATTGGGGAGTACACATTATCGATTATGGTTTATTCGGTATGAAAGCCAAAGCTCCAAAATCGATTATGGCGATGGGCGGTAAATTTGCCTATCCTAATGATGCCGGTGAAACGCCTGACACCATGCAGGCTTTATATGAATTCGACGATTATACTTTGTTGTGGGACCATGGCCTGGGAATTGACGGTGGTTACTATGGCCGCAGCCACGGTGTAGGTTTTGTTGGTGAAAATGGAACTTTGGTGGTTGACCGTAATGGCTGGGAAGTAATTCCTGAAGGAGGAAACAACCCAAAAATGGACCGCGTTGAATTGAAAAAAGGCGACGGTCAGGGCTTGAACAACCATATGGCTAATTTTATTGAGTGTATTAAAAAAGACGATCAGAATACGAACTGTAATGTCGGTATTGCCGCCAACACAGCGCGTGTAGCTCACCTGGGTAATATGGCTTTAAAAACCGGCCAGCGTTTGTACTGGGATGCAGATAACAGTAAGTTCATCGGTAACGATGCAGCTAACGAACTTTTGGTGCCAAGCTACCGCGCACCATGGGAATTACCAAACGTTTAGAAAGACAAATACCAAATAGTTGTAGAAAGCAGGCTCATTTCGGGTCTGCTTTTTTTTATCCAAATTTAGTGCCTTTCCCAACATTCAATTTCTATACCACAGAGTTCAATTGTCTCTTTAGACAAACTATTCATTTTACGTTTGTAAAATAGCATTGTGTATCCTTATCTTTGAAATAAAGAAAAGAGAATGACATCAAGAAAACAAAGAGAGTTGATAAATGCTATTCCCAAGGCCGAATTACATGTTCATATAGAAGGAACTTTTGAACCCGAGTTGATGTTTGCCATTGCCGATCGTAACGACATCCGATTAAAATATAAATCGGTTGATGATTTGCATTCTGCCTATCAATTCAATAATCTGCAGGAGTTTCTGGATCTGTATTACGCCGGAGCTTATGTTTTGCTGTACGAGCAGGATTTCTACGACCTCACAATGGCCTACCTGAAAAAGTGCCGGGAAGATAAGGTGGTGCACACCGAAATATTTTTCGATCCGCAAACACACACACAGCGCGGCGTTCCGTTTGAGAATGTGATTAACGGAATTTTACAGGCCTGTATTGATGCCCAAAACGAATGGGGCATAACTTACCGCTTAATTCCAAATTTTTTGCGTCACCTGAGCGAGGAGGATGCCATTAAATCTTTCCAGGAATCATTACGATTTGCCGAATTGTTTACTGCTTATGGGCTCGACTCCAGCGAAAAAGGACATCCGCCGCTAAAGTTTAAAAACGTGTTTGAAATGGTGCGTGCCGAGGGGTTTTTAACAATAGCACACGCCGGCGAGGAAGGACCCGCACAAAATGTTTGGGACGCCATTGAGATGCTTAAGGTTTCGCGTATCGATCACGGTGTACGATCAATGGATGATCCTGAGTTATTAAAGGAGCTGGCGCGTTTGCAAATGCCACTAACCGTTTGCCCGTTGTCGAACCTTAAGCTGAAAGTGGTGGATGATATGCGCGATCACCCGCTAAAAAAGTTACTTAACCACAATATTCTTGCTACTGTTAATTCCGACGATCCGGCCTATTTTGGCGGGTATATGAATGCTAATTTCCACGCCGTTGCCGAAGCGCTTAAGCTTACGAACGAAGATATTGTAACATTGGTTTCCAATTCGTTTAAAGCCAGTTTTCTTCCGGATGAGGAGAAGAAAAAGTGGTTACGTAAAATAGCTTTACCATCTTCTTAGATCTATTAACTTTAAACTGAACCAAATACTTTGTTTAGTGTTTATAGTTGTATGATTAAACAAATTGGTATAAGAAAAAAGACAATATTTCAGGGAAGCTGGCATCATGTTATCGTTTTGATCAGTTTGATATCAAGCGGTTTATTTTCCAGTTGTGCGGGACAAAAACAAACAATTGACAATAGTGTAGTTGAAGAACTAAACCTTCAAAGATACCTGGGAACCTGGTACGAAATTGCCCGTTACGATCATCGTTTTGAACGAGGACTCGTGGGAGTTACTGCTAACTATTCGATGCGCCCCGATGGTAAAATTAAAGTGGTGAACAGCGGTTATAAAAACACACTCGATGGCGAGTACACTGAATCCGTAGGAAAAGCCAAAATACCAGATCCTGTGAATGAACCGGCAAAATTAAAGGTCTCCTTTTTCTGGTTTTTTTATGGCGATTATTACGTGATGGAACTGGATGAGGATTACCAGTGGGCAGTTATTGGCAGCAGCTCCGACAAATACCTTTGGATATTGAGCCGAACACCACAAATGAACCCCGATGTATACAACGATTTGCTGCAACGCATTGCCAATCGTGGTTACGATACTTCGGAATTGATAAAAGTGAAGCAAAAAGTATAAAATTATGAGTATAAAAACAGTGCTAATTAGTTATCTTTTAACCTTTATCGTGTTTCTGGCAGTTGATATGCTTTGGTTAGGAGTGGTTGCCAAAAATTTATATTCCAGGTATTTGGGCGGTTTTTTAAGTGATAAAATTAACTGGACAGCGGCATTTGTTTTTTACCTGCTTTTTGTTGCAGGTATATTAATTTTTGCCGTGTACCCCGCTATTAACAAACAGTCTGTTCAGCATGCTTTGTTAATGGGTGCTTTGTTTGGCTTTTTTACTTATGCTACCTACGACCTCACCAACCTGGCCACATTAAAAGGCTGGCCTTTACCAATTGTAATAATCGACATCGCCTGGGGAACCATTCTTTCGGCAACCGTTGCTTATTCCGGATTTCAACTTACAAAATGGATCAGTTAAAAAACAGCAATACAATAAACAGTGAAGTGCCCGTGGTAAACGGCAAGATGCTTTATTACGCATTTTTGGCTGGCGGGAACCGTATATTACAGCATCAGGCGGAAATTAACAGGATCAATATTTTTCCGGTAAACGATAAAGATACGGGTACCAACCTGGCATCAACGGTTAGGTGGGTAATGGACAACATAAAGCCGCACAAATCTTATAAAACAACAGTAAATAGTATTGCCGAAGAGGCATTAAGAGGTGCCCGTGGTAATTCGGGAGTTATTTTTGCGCAGTTTCTGCACGGACTGAACATTGAAACAATAAATCAGCCGAAATTAACGCTTACCGAGTTTGCCGAGAGTGTAAATAAATCTGTTCCTTATATTTATGAAGCCATTGCCAATCCTGTTGAAGGTACCATGTTGACTGTGATTCGCGAGTGGTCGGAGTTTTTGTACCAACGCAAACATGCCATTCACAAATTTACTAAAGTACTTGTCGAATCAAAAGAGGTTTTGGAGCGGTCGCTGGCAGAAACTACCCAAAAGCTTAAAGTGCTGAATAAAACCGGATTTGTTGATGCCGGAGCAAAAGGTTTTGTATTGTTTCTGCAGGGAATAATTCACTTTCTGCAACACCGTAACATTCGTATGCTGGTAGAAAATTACGAACCCGTTTCGCTTATCCATTCTGAAGAGCTCGACCACGAGCACATTACTTTTCGCTATTGTACCGAAGCGATTATTAAAAACCTGAATACCTCAAAAAACAACTTACAAAAAGTGCTTTCATCCAATGGCGATTCGGTGGTTGTAGCCGGTTCGGAAAAGATGTGCCGAATACATGTTCACACCGAAAATCCAGCCGAATTGTTTTATCAGTTAAAAGAATATGGCACAATTAGTTATCAGAAAGTGGATGATATGGTACGCCAACAGGAAACAATTACCAAACGAAAATGGAATATTGCGCTGGTTAGCGATTCTACCTGCGACCTTTCGCAAGAGTTGATTGATAGCTACCAGGTGAATTTGGTGCCGTTGAACCTTAATTTTGGCGAGAACCACTACCTCGATAAGGTAACCATTCAACCCAAACAGTTTTACGATTTGCTGGAGACCAGCGAGCATTTTCCGAAAACAGCACAGGTAAACGAACAAACATTTACCAATCTCTATTCGCATTTGGCTTCGCATTACGATGCTATTATTGCCATTCATCTTACCAGTCAGTTTAGCGGTACTTTCGAAAGCAGCAAAAAAGCGGGCCAGCGTATCAGCAACGAATTTGGGAAACCGGTTTATGTAATCGATTCCAAAAACCTTTCGGGAGCATTAGGTTTACTGGTGCTAAGAGCTGCCGGGCTTATCGAAGAAGAAAAAGAGGCCTCCGACATAGTTCAAATTATTCAGAACGAAATTGACCGGGCGAAGATTTTTGTCAGCGTTAAAAATCTGAAATATATGATTAGAGGAGGACGCGTATCGAAACCAAAAGGTTTTATGGCCAAGGCATTGGGCTTAAATCCGGTTATCTCGATGGATGAAAACGGGAAATCGCTTTTGTTCGGAAAAACATTTAGTCAGCGGGCCAGCTTAAATAAAATTTTTAAGCACATCAAAAAAATAAGCGCTAACAAAAAGGTGTGGAATTACATTATTTTGCATGCACACAACCCAGAACTGGCTGCAAAAGTGGAAAACGAAATGCGCGATATTACCGGAAAAGATCCGGTTTCAACAGTGAATATATCTCCGGTTATTGGTATGAATGCCGGAATTGGATCAGTGGCAATTTCAATACTTTATAACGCATAATACAAAACCATGCTAACCGTATTTTTACAGGCTTCGCTTATTATATTAATGGCAGTTACCTTGTTGTGGATAGTCAGTGTGGTTATCACTAACGTAAGTATTGTCGATATTTTTTGGGGTTTTGCCTATGTGGTGGTAAATGCTTTTTATTTTTTTAGTTTGGAAGAATGGCACACACGCAATATGCTGTTGTTTGTATTGGTAACAGCTTGGGGGTTGCGGCTTACATTCTACCTTGCACAGCGAAACTGGGGACAAGAAGAAGACTTTCGTTACCGGGAATTCAGGAAAAAGTATGGCGAAAAACGTTACTGGTGGATCAGTTATTTTCAAACCTTTTTGTTACAGGGAGTGCTGGTATTGCTGATTTCTCTACCCTTGCTGGCAGCACATTACAAAACCCAAAATCCGCATCTGAATTGGGCCGATTACCTCGGTATTTTTTTCTGGCTGATTGGTTTTCTCTTTGAAGCTGGTGGCGACTATCAGTTGTTGCGCTTTAAACGCAATCCGGCTAACAAGGGAAAAGTATTAAATACCGGTTTCTGGAAGTACACCCGTCATCCCAATTATTTTGGCGATGCTGCTGTTTGGTGGGCCTATGGTTTGTTTAGCATAGCTGCGGGCGGATATTGGCAAATCATCGGGTCGGTGCTAATGACGCTGCTGCTTTTAAAAGTATCGGGAGTGGCGCTGCTCGAAAAAACATTAACTGAAACCAAACCTCAGTACCGCGATTACATTCGGAAGACAAGTTCATTTATACCGTGGTTTCCGAAGAAGTAACTTTTATATACCGATGGAGTAAAACGATACCATGAACAATGTCGTGCTAATAGTACTTTTGTTTTTTACCTACCTCTGGGGAAGTATTCCGGTGGGGTATCTGGTGGTTTATAGGATTGCCGGAAAAAATATTCTGGAGCACGGTAGCGGAAATATCGGTTCTACCAATGTGGGGCGTATTGTCGGGAAAAAATGGTCGTTGTTCACCCAGTTGCTTGATATGCTGAAAGGACTGCTTCCGGTTGCCCTTTTTTTGGTGTTTTCCGGGCAGCAACATCCCAGGACAGGTATGTACGTGTACCTGTTTGGTTTGGCAGCTATTCTGGGACATAATTTCAGCATCTTTCTGAAATTTAATGGAGGCAAAGGAGTAAATACAACACTTGGAGCAGCAGTTTTACTGGCGCCGGTAGCGGTGTTTTGTGCTGTGGCGATGTTCTTTGTGATAAAAAAAGTATTTAAATATGTATCGTTAGGATCGATGATGCTTGGCACCATTATGCCTGTAGTGGAATATATTCAAAATGGAATTTCATACACCTTTTATTTTTTGCTGCTGTGTCTCTTCCTCATTTTGCTGAGACACCGTAACAATATCAGACGTTTACTAAATAGAAGCGAAAATAAAGCATAAAAAAACGAATATGGCATTTTATCAATTTCGGCGCGAGCAATACATTAAAAGTAGCATAAGTGAAGTTTGGGCTTTTATCTCCACACCACAAAACCTAAAACGGATTACCCCGTCTTACATGGGTTTTGATATCCGCACGCCCGATTTACCGGATAGTGTTTATGAAGGGATGATTATTGCCTATACCGTACGTCCGCTTTTAGCTATCCCCACAACCTGGGTAACCGAAATTACACATGTAGTACCACAAAAATATTTTGTTGATGAGCAGCGGGTAGGACCTTATAAGCTCTGGCATCATGAACACCGCATTGAAGCAGTGGAAAACGGGGTGTTGATGAAAGATATTGTAAGTTATAGTCCGCCAATGGGGCCACTGGGGCAGTTGGCAAATACGCTTGTTATCCGTAAGAAGCTGGAAGAAATTTTTGAGTACCGAAAACAGGTGCTAGAGGAAATTTTTCCGTGAATCAGCTCAAACTATCTGGCGACAAAGGAAGTAACGTTCGTTTGTTGCTATTCTAAAAATGACTTCAACCCGGAACGATGCTCTCCGTTTTTCACACCCTTAATAATTCCTTAAATTATTCATCAGAAAAAGTATTGCTGATGCCAAGATATTTTATCCTGAATAGCTGGCTGAATTTTATTTCAGTACACAGCAAAATAAATGGGTTTTAATCTCTTCGCATTTGTAGTGGATGAAAACCTGGAGTCTTCTATGATGCTGAGTATTTCCTGGCTGGATTACGTTTTACTTTAAGCGATTAAAGGAAGTTGTCTTGAAAAAATTACTGACATTCGGAATAAAAAACTTAGAGATCTTAAAATATAATAAGATCGTTTTCGTTTTGTCTTTACACAACAGTCAAACTAAAATTAGAAATAATGAAAACAGGAAGAAAATTATTTTTTGCATTAGCCTTTATGGCAGGAATTTTTGTTGCCTGCAACGATGATGAGGATTTAAACACCAGCGGTGAATCGGTTTTAGGCGTGCGTATTGAGGCATTAAATACCGATTTTAATTTACCGGTTCAGGCTGGAATAAAGTCAGTTGCGGTAGATTCCGAATCCATTGTATGGGACTCGGCTCACCTGGTCGTCTCTGAGATTAAGTTTGAGGCGGAACTAAAAAGCCTGGTTACGGGAGAGGACTCGATTGAGATGGAGTATAAATGGTTTGGCCCCGAAATGGTCGATCTTTTGAATAACGAACTGACTATGGGAAACTTTATTCTTCAACCGGGTTATTACGACGAGATTGAGCTAAAGGTAAGCGGAGAGCAGGAAGACGCGGGCAACGATCCGGTGTTCTATCTGGAAGGAATTTATACAAACAACAATGGAAGCACACCAATTGTGGTAATGGTAAATGACGATGTATATTTTAAAACCGAAAAAGAAAATGTGGAGGTTACGGAAGAGGAAATCGATTTTATGTTGGTTATTCAACTGTATTTGGATGAGCTGATGGCCGATGTTGATATAGCCGACCTTGATGCAGCGGAACTCAGCGATGGTGTACTACTTATTTCTGCGGATAAGAACACCGAGATCCACCAAATTATTGTAAATAATCTGGAGCACGACCAACGCACGCATTACAAACATAAACACCACGACGACGATCACCATGATGATTAAAGGATAATGCTTGAGTATAAAAAATGACGCCTGAAGAAAAGATCTCTTCAGGCGTCATTTTTTTAGAACTTATTCTGTCCACAATGGATCGTATTTTAGATTGAATTCCCGAATCAGGTTAAAACCAAAATACAGGTTCCCGTCGGCCCAGCTACCCGTACTGTTTGTATACACAGCCTGGTGATACATTCGGTTGTTATTCGATAAAACCAATTGGAAAAGATGGCCACCAGTATCGATGTCTACGCCTAAAGAAAGGGCGTTATCTCCTGAAATTTCTGAGCTAAACGGAACCAAATATTCCAGGTTTGCCGAAACTTTTTTAGAGATACGTACAGCAGCAGCAGTTCCGAGGGTAAATACCGAGAGGTTTTCACCCAAACCATAGATGTACCCGGTTTCTAAAAAGCCGGGCGAAAGATGCAGTGCAAAATTACCCATGGTTTTCGACAGGTGAAGTTGCGCATTCCACGACAGCTTATCCGAGAAATTGTCGGAAGCTTCGGGGAAATAGTCTCGTATGGTTGGTACTGAACCCCCAACGCTTAAAACGGCAGAAAGGGGAAAATCGCTTTTTTGCTGAACAAGGCGATATTTGGCAAAAGCATCGTAGGTTTTTAACCAGGTGCTGCGGCCCACTCCCAGGTTAAGGTTATTACCCAAACCATATTCAAATCCAAGTCGCATGGAAGCCACATCAAGCCCAAAAAGCTCATAAAGCCCGCCACTTATATCTCCAAAACGATGTTGTATAAGCAGCAGTAAATCACCATCGTCGGCCAGGTTGGCCGATTGACCGTTAACAACGCGGGTTCCCTGAAAAGCATTTTCAACTATATTATCCTCATCCTGTCCCAGGAGTGTATTAATCAGAAACATCTGGAACAGTAAAAAACACATTACCTTTTTCATACTGCTCGTCTATCGTTTAAGTAATTTTTGAGTTTGTAACAAATCACCATCCTGTAGTTGGATTAAGTACAGTCCTTGCGGAATATTCGAAAGATCAAGCTCAATCTTATTGCCCGAATTTGTTGAACGAACGGCATGTGCTTTTCCGGCAAGGTCTAATATACGAATCGAAGCGTTTTTGTTAAAACCATCATATTCCAGCGTAACCTTGTTGGTTGCCGGGTTCGGATACATCGTAAATGGCATAAGCTCAGTTGTGGAAACACTGGTAATATTGAAAATATCGGTGAAATTGATGTTGTGGCTAAAATTCAGCACAGTGTCGCCGACTACATTGTTAAGTTCCATTCGCCACGCGTGATCAGTTGGTGGAGCATCGTAGCTACCACTACCGTTATGATCGGAATAAAAATCAATAGCATACGACTTGCCTGTTTCAATACCATAAGCGACCACCTCAAATTCCGTTGCAACCGTAAGTTCCGTTGTGTAAACTTCGGTTCCGTCACTCTGATCAATCACCCAAAGATAAAAGCTCTGACCAACATGCGGATTCATACCCGAGAACTGAACCGTAAGCTTATTTTGCCACATAATATCGGTAAAATCCGTATTGTGCGCAAACATTAGCGTGGTGTCGCCCATTACGTTATCTAGTTCCATTTGCCAGGCGTGATCTGTTGGCGGAGCATCGTACATTCCGTTTCCGTTATGGTCGGCAAAGAAATTTACGTAGTACGAATGGTCAATCTCTATCCCCAAAACTTGTACTTCAAATTCGGGACTTGCTTCTACCATGGTTCGTGCAATCTCCATTCCTGAGCTTTTATCAACGACAGCCAGACTAAGCATTTGTCCGTCGTGCGGATTCATGCCGGAGAACTGAACCGTTAGTTTGTTTTGCCACATAATGTCGATAAAATTGATATTGTGAGCAAAGTTCAGATTGACGTCATCGGAGACATTGTCCACTTCCATTTGCCAGGCGTGGTCGGTTGGCGGAGCATCGTACATTCCGTTTCCGTTGTGGTCGGCAAAGAAATTTACATAGTATGAATGGTCAGTCTCTAAACCTGAAACCTGTACCTGAAATTCAGCATTTACGCTCACCATGGTTCGTGCAACTTCCATCCCCGAACTTTTGTCAACTACCGATAAGTAAAGCATTTGCCCTACATGAGGATTCATGCCGGTAAACTGAATAGTTAGCATATTTTTATTGTCGTCGTTATCGGACACTACCTCAACTTTACCTATCATTCCCGATCCTACATGCGGATCGCACTGGTAATTGTACGTTCCTGCGGTATTAAAAGTAAACGAATAGGTCCACCCGCTTCCTACTTCGTTTCCAAACGATTCAGGATTGTCAGGATAAGTAGATGTGTTACCATTTACGTTGTGCGTGCCTTCAATATTTTTCCATTCAACTATATCGCCAACAGCTATCGTCAGCTCACTGGGAGTAAAAACATTGTTTGTTACTTGCACCTCATGTGTTGTTTGTGCATTTGTTCCTGCGGCATAAATCAGCAAGAGAGCTAATAATAAACCGCGAAGTTTTCCGTGTAGAGTAAAATTTGTTTTCATAGGCTTCTATTTTAATTTATAATAGACAAGAAGATGAATATATCTTTTATGTGAATAAAAAATAGTCAAATACGCTGTTATTTATCCTTATTGGTTTTTAATCCTAGTGGAAAATAAGCCGGACAGGTACTAAAGATACTGGTCAGTAAAAAAATGAAAGCTACCAAAAGCGCAACAATCCCTAGTGTTCCGGTTACAGTGCCCGTAACATATAGAAAAATAAGTACGGCAGCCACAATTGTTCTTAAAACCCTGTCAACTATTCCCATATTTTTCTTCATCTGTTTTATTTTTAAATGCTAACTATTTGTTATTTGGCTTGGTGCATTATTAACAACATAATTCCAAGCCTTTTTACCTGCCTTGTTTATAGAACAAGTGGAAAGTCAAAATAGTTGATTACCAACCTGTTTTATTCGAAAGCCAGTATTAAAATGTGTGTGATTGATGTTAATTATAGTACGGTTGGTGGGGTGGTTGGTTTCATTGATATTGTTTTAAATCAACCATCCCTCCAACTTTGTGACTCTTCGAAAAGAAGCGAGTAATTTCCTTTTCCAGAAAGGACTGACGGCTGGTCTATTGCTCGTAATTCAACGACCACTTAGGCAAAAACCAACCTGTTGTGGTTTCCATTTTTCGTAGGTGGGGTTGCATGTTTTTCCATAACTCGCCCAATTTCTCCGAATGTTTTTCCTGAAGGGACGCTTCTAATTTACGCATCGACAGCGGATTTTCTGCCCGGTCCATGACGATCCAGCAGGGCGAGTCGTAACCCATATATACGCTATATAAATCCCAACTCCAGTCTTCTTCAATGCTCTTGCTGAATTCAATGTATTTTTTTACAGCCTCTGCCAGCTCTTTTTCATGGCCGGATTTTAAATAGAAAAAGGTCCATTCGCAATAGGGTTTGTCAACAGATTGTCCCATCTCTTCATTTGGGTGATACGAGAGGTCTATCTCCCAGTGGATAACTGTTTCACGGGTGGTTGAAAGATCCCGAAATTTTTTGTTAGCATCATAACCCTTTTCTTTCATTTGGGCACTTAGTTCGTTCACTTTTCCGAACATCTTGTCCATACCGCCAAAGTTTTCAATCGGTACTACCCAGTAAAAAGAACTCATATCGGTACGGTAAGTGTAAATAGGTACATCAAATTCCAGTTCTTTCCAGAGGTCAACCGCCTCTTGTTGTACTTTGTTAAACTCCTGAAGATTGACTGGCTCAACAAATTCTTCCATTACAAAAAAAGTTTGTGGCATAGCAGGAGCTTCCTGTGCTTGCGTTTGAAGCGAAACAATTCCCATAAAAAGGAATAGACAAATAATAATTCCTGTTGTTTTCATTTGGTTAATTTTTTGATTTACTCTTTTCTTTACGAAATCGGCTGCAATTGGTTATTAAATGGCGTTAGCGGTATACTTTCTCCTGTAAAATTTCTGCCGTAAATGCATTTATCCTTTACCCTTAATCCGCAACCCCTTGTATTTAGGCGTTTATCGTTTTAATAACTGTTGTTATCGAAATCTTTTCGTAAAACGAATAAGTTGTGTAATGTTTGTACAAAATTTTGAGAGACTGCTACGACCTAAAATATAGACCATGATGAAACACTTTATCTATTTTGTTCTGTTTGCTCTTATTGCCGGATGTTCTAATCCCGGCGGGGAATTGATATTTATCGAACCCAAAGAAACAGATGCCTTCCAATTCCCCTATTTTTTATTTATCCCGGATGATGTGCCCACCAATGGGAAAACGTTTGTACTTATCGAACCCAACAACTCCGGGTTTGCCGACGACGATTTGCAAAAACATATTGAAAAAGCTGAACGAACCGCTACAATCGATTACTATTTGGGTAATTATGTGGCCAGAAAACTTAATTGCCCGCTCTTGGTTCCGGTGTTTCCACGCTCGAAAACAAACTGGAAGATGTATACACATGCCCTCGACCGCGATGTGATGTTGCAAGGCGAACAACCTTTAAAACGAATCGATTTACAGCTTATCGAAATGTTTAAGCACGCACAAACCGTACTCAACGATAAAGATATTCCGTCGCACAATCAGTTTCTGCTAACCGGTTTTTCTGCCTCAGGAACTTTTGCCAACCGTTTTACTTTGCTTCACCCCGACCGTGTTCGTGCTGTTGCAGCCGGAGGACTCAATGGCTTATTAATGCTTCCTGAAGATTCGTTGAGTCGGGAAATACTAAATTATCCGATTGGAATAAAAGATATGGAAGAGTTAACCGGCATGGCTTTTCAAAAAGACAGATTTTTAAAAACACCTCAGTTTTATTTTATGGGACAGCTCGATGAGAACGATGCCGTTCCCTACGACGACGCTTTTTCGCAAGCAGAAAGAGAGCAGATTTTTAAGCTTCTGGGAGAACAAATGCAGCCCGATCGGTGGAACAATTGCAAACAACTGTATGAAGATTTAAAAGTAAATGCTGACATCCGGCAATACGAAGGCGTTGGGCATAAACACCCGGAAGAAGTTAAGGACGATATTGTGGCGTTTTTTAGTGAGGTAGTGCTTACAACTAATTAGCGCGAAAATTTTCCCTCAGAAGAGGGGCAGCGGACAGGAGAGAGCTGTGCGGGGATGTACAAGTTACTTGTCTGCTGCTTTCTTCAACCATAAACCCAGACATTGCGATGGAGTGAAACGACCGAAGCAATCTTTATCATCTTCTCTCTTTACAACCCTTGAGCAGTGAATACTTAACAACCCATTAACCTCATACCCATTTTCACCAATCACTTTTTTGCTATTTTTGAAAAAAACCATATTAAGATCTCAACATGAAAAATCGACTTATTCTAGCCGTATTTACATTCATTTTAGTGAGCTGTTCGCAGCAAAAAAGTACCAATTGGCCGCAATACCTTGGTCCCGACAGAAATGCCTCAATAAGTGATGCCGGAATACTGCGTGAGTGGCCTGAAACCGGCCCCGAAAAAGCCTGGGAGTTCCCGCTGGGACGTGGCTTTGGCGGAGCAGCAGTGTACAACGGAGAGGTGTTTGTCCTCGACCGTATTCAGGGAGAAAGCGATGTGTTACGCTGCATCGATCTGGAAACAGGAGCCGAAAAATGGAACTACAGCTACAAGGCTGAAGGAGAATTGCCGTATCCTGGATCGAGAGCCGTGCCGGTGGTTGACGAAAACTACGTTTGGTGTGTGGGGCCGCACGGTCATTTTCATTGTATCGATAAAAAAACGCAACAAGCTGTTTGGTCGCATAACCTGCTAACCGATTATGGCGGCGAACTGGATACCTGGGGATTTTCGGTGTCGCCAATCGTTACCGGCGATTTGGTAATTGTAGCTCCTCAGGGCGAAAAAGCCGGAGTGGTAGCTTACAACAAACTCAGTGGCGAAGTCGTGTGGGAAAGCCGCCGTTTAACAGGTTATCGTTTTCATGTGTCGCCGGTTTTGGGCAATTACGGCGGTATTGAGCAGGTGATAATGACCAGCTCGTGTGTAAAAGGCGATGGATTTACTACCGACGAAGTTGTAGCTTTTGAAGTAAAAACCGGAAAAGAGCTATGGCGGTACGAGGGCTTTGATTCTTTTGCCTGTATTGCGCCTCCCGTGGCGGTTGATGATACGCATTTGCTGTTAACCTCATGCGCTTATAAAGACAAGTACGAGCCGGTTACCATTCTTCTGGAAGTGAATACCGATGGTGAAACATTCGATTTTAACGAGCTTTTCAGAAACGAAGAAGCGGGGTGTAAAATGCATCCTCCGGTAGTGCTCAACCAGCATATTTACCTAAACAACAACCGCCGGGTAAACGAAATGGTGTGTTTAAACTGGCAGGGCGAACGCTGCTGGCCCGAAAAATCAGCACCGGGTTTCGAACTGGGTTCCATTATTATGATCGACGGAATGATTATTAACCAAAATGGTAAAAACGGCGATTTACACCTGATTAATTCCAACCCCGACAGTTATAACGAAGTGGGCAAAGCATCGTTTTTTACGATGAAAAACGCACAGGCCTGGTCACCAATGGCCTATGCCAATGGCAAGCTTCTGGCCCGCGACAACGAAAAGCTGGTTTGTGTACAGTTGAAGGAAATATAGGTTCATAACCGCAAAATAAAATCCAGAGGATTTATACGTTTATAGAAAATAAGGATGGAATGAAGGTACGACTCCAGCCGGAGTCGTATTTCTTCACCGGGGTATTTTCTTTATACGTTTGATGTCGCCGACATCAATCATCCAGCCATTCGAATAAATATTCATTTTTAAATTCAATGTCGAAGGCTTTCAAAAAGGCTCGATATTCTTCTTGAAAAGATCTCTTTCGATGGTGTTCTTTCTGATTTTCTATGTATCGAATGAAATCGTTCAATTGAGATTGGCCGAATGAGAATGCTCCAAATCCTTGTTGTCAGCGAAATTGAAATTTCGAAAATTGTTTCTCTTTAATATATTAATCGGATGATTATTTTATTTCCCTAACCAAGTCAGAAAGATAACAGGAAGGTTTCAGTCCAATTAAAAAATGAATATGATTGGAGGTGCCGTTGATAGCTAACATTTTTTGCCCCTTGTTATGCACAATTCCCGTTATATATTTGTTTAATTCTTCTTCCCAATGAGGTTGAATAAGAGCTTTTCTATTTTGTACTGCAAATACCACCTGGATATAGATTTGAGAATAGGTATCGGCCATAATTGTATGTTTTAGTTGCTAATTAAATATACGCAATTCTCAACAAAAATCCGGAGGATTTGAATGTGTTTAAAAATCACGATTTGAGAATAGATGGTGCGACTCCGTCCGGAGTCGAATAGGATCTTAAACACGACATTTCTATACACATTTGATGCCGCTGGCATCGCTCTTTGGGCCGCATGTTTTTAATATAGCTATCCCGTTCCTAACCTTTCATCTTCCCATTTTCTTCACTACCTTAGTAAGGAAAACAAATGGCTGATTGGCACATACACCAGGCCGATGCTCCATAAAAACGAAATTCCGGCAAAATGTTACTTTTAGTATTAATCGCTTTTTTACAAATGAACACCATGGTATTATATGATTTTACAAAAACCGCCACACTCGATGGCTGGTATACCGTTAACGACGATGTAATGGGGGGTCGTTCTACCTGTTCTTTTGAGCTCAACCAACAAGGCAACGCCCTTTTTACCGGGCAGGTTTCGTTGGAAAACAACGGAGGATTTTCATCGGTACATTACCGGTTTCCTTCCGTTGAAATCACGGGCTATCAATTTCTGGCATTACGTGTTAAAGGAGATGGGAAACGTTACCAGGTACGCATTAAAGACCGGGCGGGCGACAACTATTCTTACATTGCCTATTTTACCACCACGGGAGAATGGCAGGATATCAAAGTTCCGTTAAAAGAGATGTACCCTTCATTTCGGGGTCGTAAGCTCGATCTGCCCAATTTTGCTGAAGGAGAAATAGAAGAATTTGCCCTACTGATTGGCAACAAAAAGGAAGAGGCCTTTAGCATCGAAATCGATACAATTCAGTTTTTGGAGGAATAAATCACAAGTTTTTAATGCCAATTTGCTTGTTAATCTGCTCATAAGTAAAAGGGCGTTTTTATTGGGCAGTTAAGCAGGTGAAAATGGTTGAAGCGATTAGCCCAACTGAAGATCCAAAAAATTTGTGGTGGCGCGTCAGCACAAGAATTCCCCTCAGGTCCACCTTCGGCAAAAAGTGTTAAGGCTTTTCTAAACAGTATTTCTTTAACAAAATGCGTAATTAATTGTAGTATCTTTGTCGCGATTTATAAATAAAAGAGAGGGGGAGCGCTTTGGTAGCAATGTGCTCTTTATTCACCACTATTATCTTGTGAGCCCTTGTTAACCATAGAAAATTAATAATGAAATTTGAAGATTTAAAGATACATCCCGCAATACTAAAAGCATTAAAAGACGAAAACTATACGGAACCGACTTCCATTCAGGCACAGGCTATTCCTCTGGTATTAGAAAAAAAAGATGTGTTGGGCAGTGCACAAACCGGCACCGGGAAAACCGCAGCTTTTGCCATTCCAATAATTCAACATTTAATAAATAATAATCAGCACGAAAAGGGTAGACGACAGATTAAATCGCTGATAGTTACTCCTACCCGCGAGTTAGCCATACAAATAGGCGAAAGTTTTAATGCTTATGGCAAATACAGCAACTTGCAAAACACTGTTATTTTTGGCGGTGTACCACAAAATCCGCAAGTTCGACAACTGCAAAAAGGCATAGATATACTGATTGCCACACCCGGGCGATTACTCGATTTAATCAATCAGAATCATATTTCGCTGCGTGATGTGAAGTATTTTGTGCTAGACGAGGCAGACCGAATGCTCGACATGGGTTTTATACACGACATAAAAAAACTGCTACGGATATTACCCAAAGAACGGCAGTCGCTGTTTTTTTCGGCCACTATGCCAACCAAAATTGTGAAGCTTTCGCAAGAAATATTAATCAACCCCAAAAAAGTGGCGGTTAATCCGGTTTCCTCTACTGCCGAAACCATACAGCAACAAATATATTTCACCAATAAAAGCAGTAAAAAGAACTTACTGTTACACATACTTAAGAATAAAGATATAGAACAGGTACTTCTGTTTTCGAGAACCAAGCACGGTGCCGATCGTATTGTACGCAACCTGCGGCACAATAAAATTGAAAGTGCAGCTATTCATGGTGAAAAAAGTCAGAATCAACGACAAAAGGCCTTAGAACAATTTAAAAAGGGACAAATACGTGTATTGGTAGCAACCGATATTGCAGCAAGGGGAATTGATATTGACAAACTCCGCTATGTCATCAACTACGACATACCCAACGAGTCCGAAACTTATGTACACCGTATTGGCCGATGTGGCCGGGCGGGTGAAGAAGGTGTAGCAATATCTATTTGTGAACCGGAAGAAAACGCTTATGTGAAAGACATTGAAAAATTGATAAAACTAAAAATTAACGTTTCCGACAATAATCCTTTTCCGCAGACCGACAAGCCGATGAGCCAAAAGGAGAAGAAAGAGGTGGATGCAGAAAAACGTCGTGAACGCCAGAAATTTTTTGAAAACCGTAACAAAAAGCGGGGAAATCAAAACCCGGGTTTTAGAAGAAAGAAAAGGTAATAAAGCATCATCGATAAAAACAATTCAGACATAATCCCAAATCGTTCAATAGCTCGTTTAATTGCAAAAGGCGGGATTGTTATTTGGTGCGCTTACCCCAGAGCAAATTCATCGAAGCGTGACCTCCCCGGAATTCAATTTTCAACAGAAAACAGGACGACAGGATTTTCTTACTACCTTTAAACACCATGCGCATGATCAAACAAATACAGGCATTGTTTCACCCCGAGCGCTACCAGGGTTGGGGGCGTAGCAAACGCTATTTTGAAGGATGGTACTATAAGGTTGTTTCGGCAGGCGAGCAAGAGGCTTTTGCCTTTATCCCCGGAATTGCCATGGATGAGCAGGGCAAACAGCACGCTTTTATTCAGGTGCTCGATGGTAAGGCGCAAACGGCGGAATACATTACATATCCGGCCGAAGCGTTTTCAGTTGTCGCCGGAGCGTTTAATGTCAATGTTGGCGGGAGTAAATTTACAGGCAATAGCATAAATCTTGCACTCGACGATTATTACGGAACACTACAATTTGAAAATACAGTTTCCTGGCCCAACAGGTGGTATTCGCCGGGCATTATGGGACCCTACTCTTTTGTGCCTTTTATGGAATGCAACCATGGCATTGTAAGTATGGATCACCGCTTGGAAGGCACCTTAACCCTTAGAGGCAGGCCAGTTGATTTTAGCGACGGACGTGGTTATATCGAAAAAGACTGGGGCCATTCTTTTCCATCGGCATATTTCTGGATGCAGTCGAACCACTTTGCACAACCCGGTATTTCGTTTAAAGCGTCGGTGGCAAAAATACCGTGGCTGCGGAGTTCTTTTGTGGGCTTTATTGCCGGTTTGTATTTTAATGGTAAGCTGTTCGAATTTACCACTTATAATGGCACAAAACTGTTGCGCTCACTGGCCAACCAAGAGCAGGTAGAATTGCTGATGGAAAACAAAAAATACCGCCTTGAAGTGCTTGCACACCGCGATCATGCTACCGAGCTGGCCTCACCGCTTTCCGGTATTATGGATGGTCGTATCAGCGAAAGTATGACCTCGGAACTGGAACTTACCCTGACCGACAAAAAAAGTGGTAAAATTCTTTTTCAAGACACCGGGCGAAATGCCGCACTGGAAGTGGCTGGAAAGATCGAGGAAATTACGCTGAGAGGATGAAATGATGCAAAAAAATAAAATAAAACCGGGTAGAACCGAACACTAAAAAAAAGCATTGGAAGCCAAAGAAAAAGAAATCAATACCACCACTTCCCTGGCGACAAGGAAAAAAGCATTTATGGTCAGAAAGCTGGTTCACCTGTTCACCGGGCTGCTTATTCTGCTGCTGACCTACACCATTGAGCGCCATGTTTTGTTTATCCTGATCATTGTCGGTTCCATCATTTCATTTGTTACCTTTCGTTTCAAAAGCTGGCGGCTTATTCATCAAACCGATAACAAAAGTTTGGGCACCCTGTTTTATCCACTGGGAATCCTTATCTCGTTTCAGCTTCTGGCCGATTTGCCAATGTATTACTTTCAAAGCGCCTTGATGGTGTTAACCGTTTCCGATCCGCTGGCTAACGTCTTTGGGCAAATCAACAAAAGAAATCGCATTTTTAGGATAGGCAAGGATAAAAAAAGTATTTATGGAGTCATGGCTTATTCTCTGTCCAACCTGGTTGTTTTGCTGGTGTTTTTGCCCCATGTGCTGTTAGCCGATGTCTTTTTTGTTGTTGCGCTGCTGTTGCTTGCCGCTTATTGTGAAGTTATTTCGTGGCGCGGCTCCGATAATCTGTCCATTCCAATCGGACTCGCACTGTTCTTTATTTTTCAACACACACAACAGCCCGATTTTCTTTTCGTGAGTGTGGTATTGACAGTAATTGGTGCAGGCGCTTACCTGCTGTATAAATGGAAACTGCTAACCCGCTACGGAAGTTTAGCAGCCGGGTTACTGGGTTTTTATTTATCGCTTGTAGCCGGGTGGAACTGGTTGCTGCCGGTATTGTTTTTCTTTGCGAGTTCAGTGATCTTCACCAAAGTAAATCCAACGGACAGAAAAAAGAAAAGTCAGTTGGGCGGGCGAAATGCCTGGCAGGTAGTGGCCAATATTTTATGGGCACTGCTGAGTTCCATGTTGTTCTTCATCACCAAAAACGAGCTGTTTATTTTCTTTTTTATTGCCAGCGTGGCAGCAGTAACCGCCGATACATGGGCCAGTGAGGCAGGCCCGCTTTTAAACAAGCGGAGTTTTTCGGTGGCCGACTGGAAAATGCATAAAGCCGGCACAACTGGCGGTATCTCTTTGGGCGGAACGGCAGCAGCACTGGCAGGAGCTTTTCTTATTTCAGCCCTTTCGTATAATTGGTTTTTCGATGCGTGGAACCAGACCGAGATTGCACTACTCACCTTATCAGCCTTTTTGGCTTGTTTTGCCGATACCTTTTTAGGGGCTTTTATCGAAGGGAAACTGCATCAGCTAACATTTTTCAGAAAGCAGCAGAAGCCGGAATCCATCACCCCAAACGATCTGGTAAACCTGGGCGGATCATTTACTGCATGGGTGTTTTTCCTGGTGCTGTATTTTCTGGTATTGTAGCGAGCATTGCGAAGCAATCTTAAAGTTTTACCGTATACGTATGAAAAAAATAGGCTTTCTTATACTTCCATTCCGCACTACATCAATTCAAAAAGTTATAGATGCCAAACCCAACAATCAGCAACACCGAAAAAACAAGGTGGATAAGTACCGTTAATTTAGCACCGGCTTTTAGCTTATCCGGGTTATCGTGGTGTTTCCAAATGATTCCCGCAGCTTTAGGAAACAGCAAAATGTAGGGAAGAAGCGCCAGAAGCAGTGGCCAGGTAGAACCCGGATAACCGGCAAACAGCGCGAGTATATTTACTGCAATGCCCACCTGTACCAACACATACAACACCGAGGTAAAACGTGAGCCCATTCGCGAAGCAACACCGTGTTTTCCTCCTGCCCTGTCAGCATCCAGGTCGATCATTTGCCCCACCAGTAAAATCGACGAAGTGCTGAGCCCGGTAATGGGTAACAACCAAAGCAAGTGCGGTTGAATACCCATATTCTGACTGACAGCGGCAATGAGAATAGCCATGGGGCCAAAGGCCAGCCAAACCGATACCTCGCCCCAACCCCGGTAGGCCAGTTTAACGGGTGGTGCTGTATAATATTTGCTAAAAAATGCCGACACAAGAAACAGCACCCACAGCAGCACACGCAAGTCTTTTTTTATTAGAAAAGTAAGGGCGATCGTCCCCAGTAAAGCAACAACCAGGCCCGTACGTGCCAAAAAGTACATCTTTCCCATCAGCTCCGGATTATCGAGTAACACGCCCGAGCCACCACTCGATTCGTTGCGGTGAACATTCACTTTGTCGGTGCCCTGAAGCGTATCGTAGATATCGTTATACACATTGGTGGCAACGTGCAGGCCAATCCCAATAAGCAGTACAACAATAAAATTCAGCACATCAAAACTTTCTTTTACACCTGCGCTCCATAGGGTGCCGATTACAATGGGGGCAATTATACTACTCAGAAATGGGGCACGAATCATTTTTAGGATACCGGGATTATCGTTCATGTTTTTTGTTTTAAATAAAAACCTTAACCACAAGGCAGTGGCTTTAATTCTTTATAATGTTTTGTAAAATACAAAGAATAATTGCAAATAATGAATGTATGTTTTTTAATCAGATGAATTCCCCGTGGTTTTGCCGCGGATTTCCGCCCATTCTCGCTTGGAGCTAAGCTTTAGACACATTTTTTGAGTCTGTTGATTTTCGTCCCGGAAAACGGATCAATCTTGAACTGCTTTCGTCGCCGGACGATATAGGCTTTGATGATAAACCCCGGGGCCACGTAATTCTCTACATTACTCCGCCCTGGGCTGAAGTAAAACGCACTTTCAGCGCTAATTTTGTTTGTAAAGAAAACTTCCAGGTATCTTTTTTGGGGGATTGTAGGGCTGAAAGTCTGAAATAATTCAGCCCTTTATTCCCAAACAAAAGCGGCTACTGGAATTTTTTGGTGGTGTTGCAACAAATCCTGTAAATTGAACTATTTACAGCAAACAATCGGTGAGTGACCGGGAACGACTCCGGTTGCTAATCTCAGCTCTTTCTGCCAACTCTCTTCTCTTTTGTCTATATTTGCCGCTGGAAATTTATCCGCATCTAATCGGGAAAACACGTATGTCATTTACCACTTTAGGATTATCGCCGGCTTTACTAAATGTATTGTCTGAACAAAAGTACACCAAAGCCTATCCCATTCAGAAATCAGCTATACCCGCTATTCTAAAGGGGGGCGATGTGCTGGGTATCGCTGCAACAGGCTCGGGGAAAACAGCCAGTTTTGTATTGCCACTGTTAATGAATTTGCAAAATAATCGGGTAACTAAAAACCGACATGTCAGCGTTTTGGTGCTTGTGCCCACACGCGAGTTGGCGGTGCAGGTTAACGAGGTGTTTTCGACTTTTGCACCTGCACTTCCAAAACCCGTTAAATCGTTGGCCGTTTACGGTGGTGTATCCATAAATCCGCAAATGATAGCTTTACAGGGAGTGAATGTGTTAGTAGCCACTCCCGGCAGGCTGTTGGAACTGGTAGAATCTAAGGCTGTTCATTTATCCGATATTAAAACGCTGGTGCTCGACGAAGCCGACAAAATGCTAAATCTTGGTTTTAAAGACGAGATGAACCAGCTATTTGCGCTGCTGCCCAAAAAACGGCAGAACCTTTTGTTTTCGGCTACCTTAAGCGATGATCTGAACCAAATTACCCAGTTTCTTTTAAACAATCCGTTGGTTATTAAAATAGCGCCCGAAACAAATATCCTGAGCCAAATCGATCAGGTTGCCTATTATGTGTTGGAAGAGCGAAAAGGACCGCTGTTGCGTTATCTGATAAAAACCAAAAAGTGGCAACAGGTACTGGTTTTTACATCGTCGGGATTTAAAGCCGAAGCTGTGGCCGATAAATTAATCAAACACGGAATCGATGCCGAGGCTATTCACGGCAAAAAAAGCCAATGGGTACGAACCGAAGCATTACGCCAGTTTAAATCGGGTGCTATTCAGGTGCTGGTGAGCACCGATTTATTGGCACGTGGCATCGATATCGAATTTTTACCCTGTGTAATTAATTACGAATTACCGCGCTCTCCAAAAGATTATATTCACCGTATTGGACGAACAGGGCGTGCCGAAGCGCCGGGAGAAGCAATTTCCCTGGTAGCCCCAATGATGAGCATCATTTTAAAATCATCCAAAAAAAGATGGGGCGCATGGTCGACCGCATTGAAACCGAAGACCTTGATTTAAAGGGGTATTAGCGCGGTATTTCAACGATTTCTGTTGTGCGGGGCAGCACCCATTTCGCTGCCCGGGCTGATTCGGCTGGTACTTCTTTTTATGCAAACTTCGGGCGTTCAATTCCCGCTTTCCAATTTTAATCTAATAATACCCCTTGGCTTTGCCACGGGGTTCCGCTTATTCTCCGCTGGGGAGAGAAGATTTCAGCCTTTATTGGGGTTACATGGAATTTCCGGTGGATTATAATCTTTGGACATCACTGTAATGATATATGCCTTACCCCTCAACTGTCGGGAGCTCCCCTCGGGAGCCGATTTTTGGCAACTATAGTGGCTGGTATCAAATCTTCTTGTAAACTTACTAAAAAAGCAGTTTTCCCTTCGTAAGAGAAAATGTCGATAGTTGAACTTGCGAAATCCCGTACTTTACGTCGGGAAAAAAAGGGTAGGGAGAGTTAAAAATTTTCGTTAGTAAAAATTCATTTCCGCTTTTGTGGCTGGCTACTACGAGCAATTTCTTAACTTGTAAGAACTGCTAATGAATAAAATTTTAAAGGGTATTGTATGAAAATACTGGTAGTTGGTGCAAGCGGGGCAACGGGGCGGCTGTTGGTAAAAGACTTATTAAATCGCGGAGAAAAAGTAACAGCAATTGTACGATCGACTGAAAAGTTGACCGAATTACTGAATAATAAAAACCTGACGGTAGTAACAGCCAGTGTGCTCGAACTTAGCGACGAAGAGCTGACCAAACATGTTCAGGGCTGCGATGCCGTTGCTTCCTGTCTCGGGCATAACCTGAGCTTTAAAGGAATGTTTGGTCAACCGCGCAGATTGGTAACAGATGCTACCCGTCGTTTGTGTAAGGCAATTGCTGCCAACCAACCCGAAAAGCCGGTAAAGTATGTGCTCATGAATACTACAGGTAACCGCAACCGCGATTTGCACGAACCCATTTCTTTGGCGCATAAAATTGTTCTTGCGCTGTTGCGCCTGCTGCTCCCCCACATGTCGATAACGAACAGGCGGCAGATTACCTGCGCACGAATGTAAAAAACAAACCAATGGTGGTATGGACTGCAGTGCGGCCCGACGATTTAATCGATGAAAATGAAGTCACCCCCTACGAAATTCATCCCTCACCCACGCGAAGTGCGCTGTTTAATGCCGGAAAAGTCAGTCGGATAAATGTAGCCCATTTTATGGCCGAGCTGATTACTGATAACGACACATGGAACAAGTGGAAGGGGCAAATGCCGGTAATTTATAGTGTGGAATAGTTTTTCTAATGCATATTTCGGATTAACCCGGATTATTCATGTCATTAGCTTTTGCAAACGCGCTTAGCGGTTTTGAACCGCTTAGCGCATAAAAAAAACATAGAAATAGGGGTGTGTATAAAGGGTGCGACTTCCTGCCTACCGGACAGGCAGGCGGCCGGAGTTTAATGTTTGTCTTCCTATGGAATTTTCTATAAATATCCGATACTTATCTAACGACGAATCGTAACAACAGATCCGTTCTCCGGATTCCAGACATCTAAATTTTCAGGAATTGCAAAGGGATTGTCGTTGGAAACCGAAGAAACCTCCTCGGCATTATCCACTTTTATCGTTCTTACTTCAATCTGTTTTTTATCCATAAATATCCATTTAAACTGGTTAAACATTCCATGGTCCCGTGTCCAGCTTTTAGGATCGTCAGACGGACGGAGCGGCGCTCCCCAGCAACCTTCACCCACATAAACAGTTCCTTTGCGGTCGTCACGAACAAATCCCTCGTCGCTGTCGCCTTTTGTTGACGGTTTTACCGGCCACGTGGTTTTAACGGTGTGTGCATCGCATTCAACCACAAGCTTTACTTTCTCGTCGTAAAACAATTTAGCCCATTCCATGTATTGTCCGTTGCCTTCTCGTTTTCTCGACACATGCGGACGCATGGGTTTATGGTATTGTGCTATTTTCCATCGTGATTTTTTGTGTACTTCTAAATCGTTTATTAACCAGTTTGTTTGCTCTCCGGCAATTGAAATTTCTGTATTTAATACATAAACACGCACTAAATCGTCGCCACAGGTAACACCATAATAAATTTTTTCCGATGGCACATCAAAAAGATGATATATCATTTCGTTATTTCCTTCATGGTTGCCACGTGCAGCAATTATCGGGTACATTCTTCCGTCTTCACTAATTGTGTATTGCCAGTCTTCAAACCATGCCTGCCATTGTTCAGGTGTTCCGCTCACTGTCATGTCGCCACCAAAAAGTACGGCGTGTGGTTTTAATTTACTAACCAGCAAATTTGCATTTCTGCGGGGTATGGGATTATTGCGTGAATCACCACCGGCAATAAACGACATTCTGGAATTCGATTCCATTGGAGCCGTTTTAAACCAGAATCGTTGGCATACACCCTCACTGTCTTTTATAACGAAATAATAGGCCGTGTTGGGTGAAAGTCCGTTTAACCTTACAAAGCAGTTTTCCATTTCTGCATATTGCACCAACCTGTCGGGTTTTGCATTCCGCTTGTATTTTTTCCATTCTGTTCCATTGTCCTCACTTCCGTAATAAACCACCGGGTTTTCACCCGACACCTGTTCCCAGCCAATAACTACCGATGTGGCAGGATTGTCTCTTAATGTTAGTCGGTATTTTCCGGTCTTCGAAAAAGAACTGAAGGGAATGGCAAGCAGGAAAATAAAAACAAAGTACCTCATAAAGTCGTATTTTTTTGAAAGTGAATGAAACATAAATCAAGCGAATCGTGTTGTGTTAAATAATGAAACCAACAGTTTCTTCATTTCATGGCTAATAAACATTCGGGCTTACAATTGGTTCACCTTACCTTACGTGTGGCAACCTTCGCATTGTTTGCAGGACGGGCGTGGCAGCACCTGTTTTGGGATGCGCCTTTTAGAGCTTTATTGTGGGATAAAGATATAATGGAAAGCCTGGTGTTGTTTTTTCGTGGCGGCACCTGGCAGGAGTATGTTACCAGTGCCGCAACCGACCAATTTATTCAATACACCGTAGTTGGGTTTGGTATTTTTTATGCTTTAATGGCTGTACTCACGCTGGTTGTTGGCAGCCGACAACTGGCAAAGTTTACACCACTTTATATTCTCTCTTCGCTTGCGCTGGTATTTTTGGCGTTTTTGTATTCCAAAGAGAAATTTTTTCATGTCGGACAATTTTTCGAATACACCATCCAGTTTTTGCTCCCCTTGTTTTTCTGTTACGGATTATCAAATCGGATTAAAAAGAAAAAGCTGCTTCTGCTCATGAAAATTGCCATTGCATTTACATTTACCGCACATGGCTTGTATGCCATTGGTTACTATCCGCAACCCGGAGTATTTATAGATCTATTCCTTAATATTTTCAGTATCGACGAAGGAACAGCAAAAAGCATTTTACAGATTGCAGGAATACTCGACTTTATAATCTCAATTACCATATTTATTCCGCACTTATCTGCTTACTCACTTATTTATGCTGCGCTGTGGGGTGGATTAACTGCCTTGGCCAGAACCCTGGCCAATTTCTACATTGATTTCCCGCTGGAAAGCCTGCACCAAAATCTCTTCGAAACTGTTTACCGATTGCCTCACATGCTGGTTCCGCTGGCTGCGTTGTTTCTTACTTTTTACTTAAACAGAAGTCAGTTGAGACCCATTAGAATGTAAAAGCCGGGAAGTTTGGAAAGGTTAAAGCTTGCATAGTATTATGCCACATAAACCATGAAATGCCGCATATAAGCTTATTCTTTTCCGTTTTCTATTCGTTCAAAAATTGTAATGTAGCTAAGGCTATGCTAAAATTTTTGGCCTTTACAGCTCATAGTTGACTTGACACCGGTAACATTTTCTTTCACTGAAAAACTGCTTCTGATCACTTTCTCTCTCCGCTCATTTTTTCCCTCTTCGTGCTTCAAATTTCCGTCTTCCTCTCTCTGCTCTTACTGATTTGCCAATGCTCTCATGCGGTAAGCATTCATAGCCGTTTTTCCCAATTTGTCAATCAGGCGGGAGTTAACCAGGTATCCAACAGGTGCACCTACGAAGGGTATCAACTGGGCCATCTTTGCCAGATCAATGTAGTCGCGATATTCCTGCTGAAAATTTCGCCAGTCAAACTGATGGATATCTTCAGGAAGGTCTTTACTCTTCTTTTCCCAGTCAATCATTTCGAGGTATATTTTCCGCCTGTGCACATGACTTGAGAATGCCAGTTCAAAAATATGCAGGATGTACACCCTTTCCTTATAATCTTTTACGTTAAAACCATACATCGACGAGATATCAAACAGCAATTTCAGTTTAAGGCCAATTAAAACCGGAAAGTCGGCAAATCCCAGTAATATACCGCCTGCACCGGTTATTCCCCCTTCAACAGCAGCAGTGGTTTGGTAAAATTTGATCCGTTTCTGAATGGCAGCCTCACGTGCCTGCAACGACACGCCCGACAGCGGTTTGGCGGTGGTATAGTTGGCACCGAACAAAACCCCGCGTATCATTTGTTTGATGGTGACTGTAATTGCCCGATGTATTTTTTCAGGTATCCATGTATTGATTTTTACCTGTACTTTTTTCGACAGCCAGTTGATAACAGATGGCCTTTGAAGCATTTGTTTTTGCCAAACCGATAATTCCGTACGAATTTGTTTCTGATAATCATCCATTGCAAAGTGGAACCTGTTTTTGTGCAAAGTTAATGATCTATACCTTTGTTTTATTAAGCGACCAGAAACATAATCTGAAGCTGGCGGACTACACAAGCAATGCCTTTTTCCTTTTATGCCAGCGGCATCACATGTTTATAGAAACATTAATGAACACAGAACATTCGACTCCGGAAGGAGTCGTACCAATTCTTTCCCGACATTCTTTTCTATAAACATTCAAATCCGATGGATTTAGAGGAAATAATTCGATGCATTCCCGATGCCAGCGGCATCGCATGTGTATAGAAAATGCTTTTGAACAGCCTTTTATTCAAACGTAAAATCCACCAGCATTATTTCCGATTTCCCGGCGGTTTTAACCGGTGGCCCCCACAAACGCAAGCCGCTGGTCACAAAAAAATGGGTATCCCCTGTTTTCCGGTATCCCCAGCTTAGTTCGTACATCTGGCGAATAATATAATTAAGGGGAAAAAGTTGCCCGTTATGCGTATGTCCCGAAAATTGCGCGTCAACCATTGTTTGGCTAACTTCCTGCAATTGTGTGGGGCGATGATCCAAAAGAATCAGGGGCAAATCAGCCGGATTATTTCCCAAAACTTCGTGCACCGTTTTACGGTTTCTAAAATGCTCATCGTAGCGTCCTGCCAGGTAAAACGAATCGTTTATTCTGACAATTGAATCGTTAAGCAAGATTATTCCTGCCTGTTCGAAAAAACGCCCATCGTTCTGGTCGGCATAAAATTCATGATTTCCAAGCACTCCGAATGCCCCGTATTTAGTTTGAATACTTTTTAATGCCGATTCAATTTCCACGGAAGTTGCACTTTCGCCCCGCCCTTCAACAATGTCGCCGCCATAAAGAATTAGATCGGGTTGTAAGGCATTTACCTTGCGAACAAATTGCCGGACAAAACGCAGCCTGGTTTTTTGCTGAATATGAAAATCAGCAACAAAAGCCACCCGCAGGTTCTCCATAGTCGTGTTCTTTTTCGGAACAACAATGTTGTATTTTGAAACCCGTATGGTATTTAAATTGATAACGCCACCAATTACGGTTGCCGCCGATATAAGCAGTAGGGACGAAAATGCCGCCCGCCGAAATGAAAAACTTTTTCGATGTTCGACCGAAACGATTTTAAAAATCAGGTTTGTCAGTAAAAATAAATCGAAAACAAGTACCGACAAAAACAGGTACAGGAAAAAGGGCAATAGATAGCCCGAAACGGTTGTAAAGAATTGCGAAATAAAATCGGTATTATGCCTTAAAAAATTCTGGGATACCGGGAAAATCAATGCCAGCAGCAAATAAATCGCAATGTATAAGCGGTGGTATTTTTTGGAGACAAACAGGGTTTTTATGCGGAAGAAAACATAAATGTTTGGAAGAATATAGGCAAGGGTAATATAAAAATGAAACATGGTATGTGTTCTGTAAATTTATTGCGGCTCAAGATATAAATTTCCTGCTTTTGTACTTTAAACTCAGGTGTAAAAAAGAAGTTAACCCGCATTATTTATCATAAGCCACGTTAATTGCCATAACGCACTGGATTAACGAACATTACACCTAATATCCATCAAATTGAATAATCCCGGATAATTCTTCGTTACACGTCTGTCAGCACGTTGTCATTTAAACTTGTAAATTGCACTGACATTGCTAATTTTGGCATACAGTCACCAATCTAAATCAAACAATTCGAATTTTAAACCATGCAGTTGAGTACCATTCAAATTCTCACCATTATAAATTCAGGAATAAGTTTAATAATGGGGTTATATATGTTGTTGTTACGCAAATCTACAACCGGCCACGGAATAGGGTTTTGGGCTTCCGGTAGCCTTGTAATCGGTTTTGGCCTGTTGTTTCGCTTATTTCCATCGCACAACGAATATTTGTCGATGGTTGCACCGGGGCTTATGGTTTCTGTGGGATTGTATTTGTACCTCGCCGGGATATGGAAATTTAAACAACGCAAAATTCACTATCCCATAATTATTGGTTTTCCGCTAGCCGATTTTTTACAGTCGCTGGTATTCTTTTTTGTGTTTCATTCTTTTCAGTTGCAGTTGGCAATCCACGTTTTATTTCTTTCTGTTTACTGTGTTATCGCTATCGTCGAGATGTTTAATCTTTCGCCCGAACAAAATTTTCTGAAACAAATTTTCCGTATCAATGCCTTTTCTTTTTTTATCTTCTTTTTGTTGCTGATGATTAACCTGGTAGCGGTAATGCAAAATATATCGATTAATACATCCGAGCTAAGCACCTCCGGAATTGTATTACATATTATATCGGGATTTGTAATGATTGCCCTCACCTTTGGCTTTTTAACGGCTGCCAATATGCAGCTTTCCAACGACCTGAGGAGCCAGTTAAAGTCGAGAGACCGGTTTTTCTCCATTATTGCACACGATTTAAGGGGCCGGTAGGAAACATTATGACCGTTTTAGACTTGCTGGAAAACGAACCCGAACTGACCGAAACTGATCGAAAAAGTTTTATGAGTACGATTAACACGCTTAGTCAGTCTACCTATCACCTCTTGTTAAACCTGCTTGATTGGGCATCGAAATCAAAAAACCGCAGCAACTTTGAAACAGAGGTTTTAAACCTTAACCAGCTAATTTCAGAAAACCTGAGTTTCTTTAAAAGCTCGGCCACCGTAAAATCTATTGAGATGGAATTTAACCAGGGGCAGGGTATTTTTCTGGACGGCAATAAAAACATGCTGCAAACCATTTTGCGCAACCTGGTTTCCAATGCCATTAAATTTACACCCGAAAAGGGCCGCATCTCCATTCGTACAACAAAAACCAACGATAAAATACAATTACAAATTACCGATACCGGCCGGGGGATGGACGAGAAAACACTAAAATCGCTTCATCGCTTTAAACAGGGAGAATCTAAACAGGGAACCCATGGCGAAGCGGGCTCCGGCCTGGGGCTTGTGTTGTGCAACGAGTTTGTTGGTTTTCATAAGGGAACGCTCCGTTTCGAAAGCGAACCGGGAAAAGGCACAACAGCAATTTTGGAATTCCGGCAGGCCATATAAAAATCATTCTCCGCTTTCTTCACTATCATTTGCCTTGTATAATGGTTTGTTTCTTTCAATTTTATTGAACATATTTGTAATGCATCATGAATCCCGATTTTATCGGGATACCAACCGAGCAAGTAAAGCCACGGTGGTTTAGTGTTAGAGCAGAAATGCCATAACACTGGTATGCGGACAGTCTGTCAAAAACAATTACAATTCAGACATAAGCCGATTACACGTGATGCACAAATATTAACCATTTAAAATTTGTGCTTTATGAAAATTCATTCAAAGAACTGGCCCAATTTTGTTGAGCGCTTTCTACAATTAAAAGTGACGAGATTTAAATTTTATCATGGTGAAAATTGCGGACACACAACCTTTAGCATTTTTGCTGATAAGGTGGATGAAGTAACTCTGGAAGAATTTTTTCAGTTGGAGGACGCCAGGTTACCGTATTTTATTAAAACACCAGCCGGTATTTTCCCAAAGAACGTCGAACTGGGAGAAGGACAAAATTTTGTCATTTTGGTAAAGTTTCCGAGCGGTAATATTATCGGTTTGGAATTGTGTGAAAAATACGGGGACACCCAGAAAAGAATTTGCTGGATTCCTAAAGGACTGGTCGAAACACTCAATCAGGGTTACTATAATTAACTCTCTTTTTCCTCTTGTTTTTAACGAGGGGCATTTGAGAGATTGCTTCGCTACGCTCGCAATGACTTACATTCTTTGTGTGTCGGGCAGCGGACCACGAGAATCATGTTCCCTGGAAAAAACTACACGGTTCGCTGCCGTAAACTTTATCCCAACGTCATCGCGATCCCGATGAGTAAAACGAATCGGGAGAAGCGATCTTTAACAATTCAATACATTAAAATGAAACAACTTATTCTCCACATTCCCCACGCCTCAACGCAAATCCCTGATTACACCGGCTTTTTATTAAGCAGTGAAGCTTTACAGGAAGAAATACTAAAACTCACCGACTGGTACACCGACGAGCTGTTTGCCAACAAACGGGATGAGGCGATAATCGCACCCTTCTCGCGGGTGTTTTGCGATGTGGAACGTTTTTACCGACGACTCGCTTGAACCCATGGCGAAATACGGAATGGGTGTGCTGTATGAAAAAACGGATGCGGGAAATCCAATGCGGCGGGTGAGTGCCGCTTTACACAAACAGGTAGTGGAAACGTATTACAACGCACACCACCAACGATTAACGGAGGCTGTTGAAAAACAACTTGCCCAATATAACGGTGCTTTGCTTATCGACTGTCATTCATTCCCCGATAAGCCGCTGCAACGTGATTTGCACCAAAGCACCCCGCGCCCCGATTTTAACCTGGGAACCGATCCTTTTCATACATCGCCCGAACTGGCAAGCCTTGCCGAGCAGTTTTTTGTTGAACGGGGATTTACGGTTGAAATTAACCGCCCCTATGCCGGAACACTGGTGCCCATGCGCTGGTACAACAAAAACAACAGGGTACAATCGCTGATGCTGGAAGTTGTCCGCCGTCTTTACCTGAAACCCGGCACCCACGAAAAAAGCAGCGACTTTAAACCGGTGCAAATATTGGTACAGGAATTTTTAAAAACAATGCGACAAATCCAGCGGATTTAAATGTGTATAGAAAGCATAGTTGGGAAAAAAGGTGCGACTCCTGTTGGAGTCGAATGTTTTCCACCAATCTTTTTTCTAGATACATTTGATGCCGCCGGCATCAGGTAGATGTTACTTATAGTCCGTTGACGAGAATAAAGCTATTTTGTTGTTTTGCACGCAATGAAACATAGAATAATCATTGAATATTTGTATCGAGACGCGGCGAATTATAAGCTTTATGAAGAAGCAGAAATAGATAATCCAAAGAATTTATCACTTCAAGAATTTGAAAAGTGGTTTAGATGTCAGCTTATTGATGATTTATATTTCGTGCCTCATGATTTTGGATTAATAAAACCTCAGTTTCCTGATTATAATCCAAAACTTGATCATGATTGGTGTGAATTGATTTTGTTAAAAGAAGAAAATGAGTGAATATAATCCTTCAATTTTTTCTGCTCTTGAAACATTCCTTATTTCAGATCAACCAACAACTTGTCTGATATGTGGTGTAAGAACAGAAGTGTTCAACACTTATAACATCTCCGAATCCGAAGAACAAATTAATATTTGTTTGTCGCCGCTATGTGGGTTTGTTTGTTTTTCTTACAGTTGAAAGCTAAGCTTTTTAACGAAAATTCTATTAGTTTTATAGTTGAAAATTCAACATAATCTAATGAACCGAGCATATTACTCAGATTCCATCACATCGTTTTTGATTAAGTCCTATACCCATATATTGGGAGAGTTAGCAAATAACAACGAGTTTGCTACAGAGCAGACCCAAAAAGATGCATGGAAATTTCAAATTGAATATCTACAAGAATTATTAGTAGAGCATTCCGGCTCAATTTATTTTGAGTACGCTATCCCAAGAATGGGTAAACGAATTGATGTGCTTCTGATTATCAAGTCGATTCTTTTTGTTGTGGAATTTAAAGTTGGGGAAAAAGAATATCCTTCATATGCTATCGATCAAGTTTGGGATTATGCTTTGGATTTAAAAAACTTTCACGAGACAAGCCATGATAAAGTTATTGTTCCAATTTTACTCGCTACCAAAGCTAAGCAGTCGGACTTTCTTTTAACCACATCGCAACAAGCCGACAACCTTTTTGACCCCGTAAAATCAAACACTGAAAGCTTTAAGAGTATCATCGCTCATGCATTACAGTTTCATGATGGACAAGAACAATTTATTTTGGAGGATTGGGAGCAGGGGCGATATCAACCAACACCAACAATAATTGAGGCAGCAACTTCGCTTTATGCTAACCATTCAGTTAAAGATATTTCGAGGAGTGACGCTAGCGCAATTAATTTGAGTCAAACTTCGGATGAAGTGGCAGCAATTATTAAAAAGTCTAGAGATAACTCAGAAAAGGCAATTTGTTTTGTAACAGGAGTACCTGGTGCTGGAAAGACTTTGGTAGGACTTAATATTGCAACAACACATTTCGATAAAGACAGTGAACTTTACAGTGTTTTTCTATCTGGGAATGGCCCATTGGTAAAAATACTTCAAGAAGCATTAGCACGTGATAAAGTGAAGAGAGCTAAGGCTAACGGCGAGAAGCTTACAAAGAAAGTGGCCCAAAGCGAAGTACAGGCTTTTATTCAAAATGTGCATCATTTCAGAGATGAGGGACTACGTGATAGCAATCCACCAATAGAACATGTTACATTATTTGATGAAGCACAACGCGCTTGGACTTTAGAACAAACCACCAACTTTATGCGACAAAAGAAAGGTGTTCCAGATTTTAATAAGTCTGAACCTGAATTCCTTATTTCTTGTCTTGATAGACATCCTGATTGGGCAGTGGTAGTTTGTTTGGTGGGTGGAGGACAAGAAATAAACACCGGAGAGGCTGGTATATCCGAATGGGTTGAAGCACTTGAGCGTTCTTTTCGTGATTGGAATATTTACATGTCGACTAAGTTGACGGATAGCGAGTACAACACTGAGCAAATTCTTCAAAAGATAAAAAATAGAAAAAACGTAACACATTCAGGTTCACTACATCTTGCTGTTTCTATGCGATCTTTTCGAGCTGAGAATGTTTCGTTGTTGGTAAAACAAGTTTTGGACTTAGATAAAATTGGTGCCCAATCAACTTTATCAGAGATAAATAAAAAATATCCGATTGTACTAACGCGGAACTTCAAAAAAGCAAAGCAATGGTTGCGCAATAAAGCACGAGGTTCAGAACGATATGGAATTGTAGTTTCATCTCAAGCTCAACGCTTAAAACCATATTGTATCGATGTAAAATCGCCAATTGATCCGGTCCATTGGTTTTTAGATGAAAAAGCAGATGTTAGATCTTCCTATTATTTGGAAGATGTTGCAACAGAATTTCACGTTCAAGGTCTCGAATTAGATTGGGCTTGCGTGGCTTGGGACGGAGATTTCCGGTATACAGAAGAAGGGTGGGATTACAAATCTTTTAAAGGCAGCAAATGGCAAAATATTAAAAAAGTCGATCGGAAGTTGTATTTAAAAAATGCTTATCGAGTCTTACTTACACGAGCTCGTCAAGGAATGGTGATTGTTGTACCCGAAGGCGATGTGAAGGACCACACAAGGCTTCCCGAGTTTTATGATAATACTTTTGAGTATCTGAGTTCGATAGGTATTGAAATTATTGAATAATAACTTTTGTAGAATGGCTGATATTTTTTTTGGAACACCAGTTGGAATAAGAGAAGAACAATGCTTTGCGTCAAGAAAGGAATTAATTGAAGCAGATTTACATCGTTATACCGTTCATGGGATTGATGGGAATGGTAATGAAGGAGCTTCAGCTATTGTTTTGTCTGATGGTTATGAAGATGACGAAGATTGGGGTGATTATATTATTTATACCGGTCATGGAGGTAATGATTCAAGTTCTAAAAAGCAGGTTGATCATCAGTCCTGGGATTCTCCAGGTAACAAAGGCCTAGTTGTTAGTCAACAGAGGCAGCTTCCTGTAAGAGTAATTCGAGGTTTCAAACACAAATCTAAGTTATCCCCAATTTCGGGGTATAAATATGGAGGTCTTTATCGCGTAGTTGATCATTGGGAAGATCGCGGTAAGAGTGGATATATAATTTGCAGATTCAAGCTTGTTAAAGAGGAAATTCTAGAAAAAGATTATACTGCTTCGGTAGGAAATGGAGTTATGGTTTTATTAAAATCTCCCGGTCGTGATTCCAAGTGGTTTAGTATTGGAGTTGATGCACCCAGAGCTCAGAGGATTAGCAGCGAAAGTAAAATGGCTCAGTTACTAACAAATAAAAAAGTGGGAGATACGATTGACTTTGGTAATGGATTTGAGATACTAGAAATCAGAAAATATTTGAGTAAGTAGATTTTAACTTTATGACATCTACAATCCAACATATCCTCACCTTAAAACAAGCCCCAACCAAATACGGCAAAGCGCCGCACAAACCTGTTTTACTTTTGGCGGTAATAGAGTCGTTTGAAAGTGGTGAAATTGCGGATAATTGGATTGAGGTAAACGACGATCTAGTGCAGCGCTTTATTGATATTTGGAAGTTATTGGTTAAAACTCCACATATACCAACTTTTGCATTACCTTTTTTTCACCTTAAAAACGAAAAAGGACAGTTTTGGAAATTGATTACATATCCCGGCAGGGAAATTCCTACAACAAAAAGCAAATCGATAAAAAGTTATCGGGCATTAACGGAAACCGTTTGTGCGGCTACACTTTCTAATGAATTGTATATTGCCTTGTCCGATCCGATAAAACGTGAAGAGATAAAAGCTGCGATACTTGACAAATATTTTGGTATCCGTCAAGCAACACAATACCCACCACAAAAAGTTTATTCCACAAAAATTAAACAGCAAATACTTTACGACCCTGCTCAAAACTACGCACGAAAAGTAAAACAATCTATTGATGAACAGCCGAAAGAGATACGAGAAGAATTTGTGGTAATGCGCAGTTCTGTATTTCGAAAAGCCATTCTTGAGGTGTACGATAATCAATGCGCAGTAACAGGATTAAAAGTTGCCGATGCCAAAAATCGTTCATTGGTTGATGCTTGCCATATCACACCTTTTGCCGAAACCTATAACGATTCAATAAGAAATGGCTTAGCTCTTTCCCCAACTTTTCATCGCGCCTTCGACCGTGGTTTGATTGGCATTTCCGATACGTACAGAATACTAGTTCATCCAAAGTTAAAAGACTTTCACCCGGAAGCAGGGATAAAGCAATTCGAAAACAGAGATATTATTCTACCTGCTAACAGTGAATTTCATCCGTCAGTGAATTACTTTCGGGAACATCGTTCAAAATTTGGATTCTAAAACACAATCCTCTAATAACCCCCGCTGCCGGGCGAATCCTTTCGCGTGGGTTATCGCCCTTGCTGCCGGGCGATTTTATCGTGGACTATGATCTAAACAAAAGGAACGCGATAGAATCGCGCACCAGGCGAGGTTAAAACTATTTTCGTGCGGCTGCGTATAAGTCGTCGTAAAAAACCATTTATTTTCAGGTAAAGAATTAAACTTTCCTTTTCCCCCGTTAGCGACATTTTTTAACCTGTTTGTTCATCATCCCGTTAGGTTGCTGGTAAAACACACCAATACTTCAGTATTAATTTAAAATTTACGATCATGAAAAAAATTGTGATGTTTTTGGCAGTAATGGTATTTTTTCTTGTGGGAACAAGCTTTGTCGAAGCGCAAAACAAAACCGTTTATACGGGATCTTACCCATGGGAAGGTGTAATGATGTGTACCGATGATTATGCAAGTGGTACAGAATCGTATGTGGTTACCGAATGGGGCACAAAATGGCAGTTTAAGTACGAGGGACACTATGTTGGCGAATCGGGTAAACATTATTCGTGGCGAATGGTTCAAAACTGGCATTGGAAAACCTATAAAGGAAAGGCCTATACCGAAACCAATACCGGCATTAGTATTATTAAATGCGAAGGGGTGCCCATTGCAATGGCTAAAACAACCTACCATATTACTTATAATGGAAAAGGAGAGCTGGTTGTTGAAGTAGATAATGGCTCGGACGACTGGATTTGTTTAGACTAAACCAAACCGCATTTTGGAGTATACAATCTTGTAGTACGCCTGTAAATAAAGGGTTTCAGCCATTTTCGTACTTAGGGTACAGGCCTTTTACCCAAGGGTAGCAAGATAATTACCAAGGGAATAATAGCTATTCCCTTGGGTAAAGGAGCAATCCCTTAGGTAACAGCTATGCTACCCAAGGGTAAAAACATTATTACCTGGGGTAGAACGATAATTCCCTAAAGGATAATAGCTATTCCCTAAGGGATAGGAGTAATTACTTAGGTAATAGCTATGATTACCCGGGGTAAAATCGTGATTCCCAAAGGAAGTAATTAAAAAACACAAAGAAAAAGGGGAAAAGAGAAGGCTGTGAAATGAAAAACCGGAGCCGGCAAGGTTCTCCGGTTTTATCACTTTTGTACTTAATCCATTATCGGATCTTTTTTTGAAGGACGTCCGGTATTACGGAGTTTTTTGATCTCGAGCACCAGGTTATCTTTCTTGCCCAGTAAGCCCGTTATCAGATCAACCGTGGCCGAACCATCGGTGTAGGCAACATCGAGCGTTTCGTTGGCCAGTTTGGTAGCATCTTTGGCCGCAGCTGCAGCTTCAAGTTGTTTGCCCTCGGCATCGTCGGCTGTCGTCAGCTCGGTTTCTAACTGTGTGATCTTTGCGGTAGGGTCGAAACCCTTGTCGGTTAGAAGGCTTGTATTCTGTTGCAGGATCACAATTAACTGCGAAACAAAATCACGCTTCTTACTCTCGGTTAAATTTGCCATATTTAAGCGATTTAATAATTATGCATTAGTTATTAATTCGGGTCACCTGTTAGCTTGCCGGCGCAGGTGGCCTTTTTTTTGTATGCACGCCAAGGATTTCAGATGGCGTGTACATGCTATCCCTGTAGCATGTGGTCAGGTCGGGTTGTTAAAAAATTACGATGTTACCTTGTATTTCGAGGTGTTATCGTGATATTGGTTTTTAACAGATATGCAAATTATGAAAAATTAGAATAGCTGTCAAGTTGTTGTAGAGCAGGTTCTTGAAAAAAGATGAATTACTTCCGCTTCAACGCGCATCCTCTCGAATGGGTTAGTGCAGAAAAACATCGATTTTTAGCTAATTACCAAACCTTAAAATAGAAATGCCGTAGAATAACAGACATTAAGGTCTTAAATAGGAATGGTATGGCAAAATATCTGGTATGTGGAAAATATATTGGCGATGGAGTTAAGGGATTATTGAATGAGGGCGGAACGAGCCGACGTTCGGAAATTGAAAAGTTAGTGGCATCGCTTGGTGGAAAAGTTGAGTGTGTGTATTACGCCTTTGGCGAATATGATATTTACGGGATAATGGATATGCCCGACAGTACCGTTATGGTGGCTTTTTCGCTGCGGGCAGCGGCAAGCGGCCTGGTAACGGTGAAGAGCGTGGCACTGCTAACACCGGAAGAGATTGATGAGGCGGCCAAAAGAACAGGGGAATATCGGGCTCCGGGTGTTAACTGGTTGCCCTAGTAATGGTTGCACCCACCCGAAGCTGGCTTCCCCTGGTTTGCCTCAACTATTGTGTTGTGCCGTAGCGTAACGTAGTAGAAATTATCGTTTCACCACCTCCCCACTGCTTCCGTTGCACTATAGCAGCGGTACTCCTCCTTTTGAGAAGGAGAAATGATTGCTGTTGATTTTACCGTAGAAATATAAATTAAGTCTGTAGCACGAACCTTTCCTGCGCTGCCGAGCGAATGTTTTCGCGTAGCTATTTGTTACATTCATGGACTGGCCTCTTTTGGTCGTTGCCCGGAGTTGCAATAAAATCATAGTGAGAGCGGGAAGCTCCGAGCGAGCGAGGAGATCACCCGTCCGAACTTAGGTTTTATAAAAACGCAGGGGAAGGGTCAAAAGCAGCCTTGATCTTTGTGCATACTATTTGGATCAAGCCAAATAGCATGGCCGTCGGCAGGCAGTAATCACAATCGTTTTGGAGTTATTCAACCATTTTAATCTCCCGTTGTCGCGCGAATCCTTTCGCGTGGTTTAGTGTCCTCCTCAAACAGCAGTAATTTTTAAACGCCGTAATCACTTGTTTTCCGGCTCACCGGACGAGGCCAGGTTTCGATGTAGCTGATGTTACATCAGAGGACTGGCCTCTTTTGGGCTTCGCTACCATGTAAATCTTTTCGCGTGGGGTACCGATTTAGCGTTCTACTTTTGCTAAAGGAGTTGGCTGACGCAGGAAGCCGGAGGGTTAGGCTTTTGAGTGCACCGCTACCGCTTGAATCCTTTGGCGCGGTTTAGTGGAGTTTTTAAAACCTACTGTTTAACCTCACAGCATAAAAAAACCTTACCAAATAAATGATAAGGTTTTAAACTAATCAGGACAGGTGGAAGCCAAGTCCTGAAAAGCAAGGGCAAAAGTATTCTTTTCGTTTACAATTCGCTTAAAAAACAGAATAAAATTAAAGCCCTACGTTGTGCACCATCTGTCGTTCTTTGGGGGGGTGGGTTTTAATCCATTCAAAATCCGGGTAGAATATATTTGTTCCATCAAACATAATGAGTTTGTGGCATAAAACCTTTTGCTTTCTTTGCTGAATGAATACAACTACAACTATGACAGCAGAACAGAAAGAACAGTTAATAAAGTCGCAACAAGGCGAGCTGAATGCTGTGTTAATTTATCAGCGTTTGGCCCGTATTACCAAACACGAAAAAGGGGAAGAGGTATTTTCGGAAATAGCAGCCGATGAAGGAAAACATGCTACAATCCTAAAATCATATACCAATGAGGTATTAAAACCCGATGGAAAAAAAGCAAAAGTAGTGGGCTTTCTGTATAAACTGCTTGGACATAACTTTGTAATGGGTTTATTGGAGAAAGGCGAGTTAAAATCAATCGATAATTATGAACCTTTAAAAAATGATTTCCCCAAAATTCAGCAAATTATCGACGATGAACTTCGTCATGCTGCAATGGCGAAGTCATTATTGAGATAAGTTTTTGTTGCCAGCCACCGTTGCCGCGCGGATCTTTTCGCGTGGTTTAGCGTTCTCCTTTTGCTAAAGGAGTTGGCTGACGCAGGAAGCCGGAGGGTTAGGCTTTTGAGTGCACCGCTACCGCTTGAATCCTTTGGCGCGGTTTAGTGGAGTTTTTAAAACCTACTGTTTAACCTCACAGCATAAAAAAACCTTACCAAATAAATGATAAGGTTTTAAACTAATCAGGACAGGTGGAAGCCAAGTCCTGAAAAGCAAGGGCAAAAGTATTCTTTTCGTTTACAATTCGCTTAAAAAACAGAATAAAATTAAAGCCCTACGTTGTGCACCATCTGTCGTTCTTTGGGGTGGGTGGGTTTTAATCCATTCAAAATCCGGGTAGAATATATTTGTTCCATCAAACATAATGAGTTTGTGGCATAAAACCTTTTGCTTTCTTTGCTGAATGAATACAACTACAACTATGACAGCAGAACAGAAAGAACAGTTAATAAAGTCGCAACAAGGCGAGCTGAATGCTGTGTTAATTTATCAGCGTTTGGCTCGTATTACCAAACACGAAAAAGGGGAAGAGGTATTTTCGGAAATAGCAGCCGATGAAGGAAAACATGCTACAATCCTAAAATCATATACCAATGAGGTATTAAAACCCGATGGAAAAAAAGCAAAAGTAGTGGGCTTTCTGTATAAACTGCTTGGACATAACTTTGTAATGGGTTTATTGGAGAAAGGCGAGTTAAAATCAATCGATAATTATGAACCTTTAAAAAATGATTTCCCCAAAATTCAGCAAATTATCGACGATGAACTTCGTCATGCTGCAATGGCGAAGTCATTATTGAGATAAGTTTTTGTTGCCAGCCACCGTTGCCGCGCGGATCTTTTCGCGTGGCTTAGCGTTCTCCTTTTGCTAAAGGAGTTGGCTGACGCAGGAAGCCGGAGGATTAGGTTTTTGAATACACGACTCCCGCTTGAATCCTTTCACGTGGTTTAGTGAAACGCGATAGAATCGCGCACCAGCAGGGTTCGCTGGTGTTACATCAGTGGACCGGTCAAAAGCAGCCTTGATCTTTGTGCATACTATTTGGGTCAAGCCAAATAGTATGGCCGCCGGCCGGCAGGATTGCATAATCAAATGTTTTGCCATGAAAGAATAACAACCCAACGATGACGCGGTAGTAAATAAGTCGCTCACCACCTCATCCATTTAATCAGATGAATTCCCTGTGGTTCCTGTGGCTTTGCCTCGGGAATAGTCAACTTTAAGAATATTCTTTATTCGTACCTCATAAAAGTCCGCTCCTTCTTGTTGGAGCGGAAATGTTCTTCAAGTCATTTTAAAGATTTACAGCTTAAGTAGCTGCCTGCCTGTTAGCATAAACGTTTCCCCACCTGCCGATTTGTAAGCGCTGCCCCATTTCGCAGAATGGCGGAGGTATAGGGAACAGGGCAAAATTTTTCAAATGAAAAAAACGAGAACTCATGAAAGATTGACCAAAACGGCATCTTCTAACAATGATTATATACAAGTATGTTATAATTAACAAATATTAACAAACGTCTATAAGTCCAGTAAAATGGGCATAAAACGAATAAAAACCATAAAGTGTTTAATAGATGAGTTTGTAAATTAAACAGAAAATGTTTAATATTGAATCATGATTAGTTAAACAAAGCAAGAAAACAAAAACAAGTTCAGAACAGAAAACAGAATTATAAACATTAAAAAAATAAAAAAATGAAAAATACAGTTAAACGAATAGCAACAGGAACTTTTATAGCACTTTTATTAATGGTGGGAAATGTAAAAGCAACAGAGTTAAAAGTAGCAAACAGTTTTAATATTGAAACGGAAACAACTCTTCAGATGGAAAACTGGATGACCAACCAAAACATTTGGAATACCAATGCCACAAACATGGTAGAACTTATTGTGGAAACAGAATCAAGTATGGCAATTGAAAACTGGATGACAAATCCTGAAGTATGGAATTCAACTAACAGTGTTGTTGAAGAAGTGGAAACAGGAATGGAAATTGAAAACTGGATGATTAATGATAAAATCTGGAATACTGTTAGCAACGAGAACGAATAAGAATTAACCGTTGAGCCCTGAATACTAAATCAAAATCGATGAAAGTAGGATAGATATCAAATAATATTTTGGATTAGCTTAATTGATTTTTAAGGCCGTAATTTATTACAGCCTTTTTTTGTATAAATAGCTGTAATCTCTGGTTGTTTTGTACGCTCCAGAGTGGAGCTGAAAACCCTGTCTCCCTCTCGTTTGCAGTGAAGGATATGTGCTCGGTTGTTTGTAATACCAAGAATACATACATGTAAAACTTAAAAACAATCAAGTTACATGCCCCTTGTAGGAATGTGTGAGCCGGTGCCCCTTTTCCCGGAAAAGCTGGTTGACGTTTTTAAGGATGAAGGGTGGCTTTAAACCCAAAAAACATAAAGCCCCTCATCGTAAATAAGGGGCAGAGAAATAATTAAATAAACACAAAACCCAAGGCTGCGCCCACTTTACCCGTCCGAACTTAGGTTTTATAAAAACGCAGGTGGGTGAAGGGCCAAAAGCAGCCTTGATTTTTGTTCATATTATTTGGATCAAGCCAAATACTATGGCCGCCGGCAGGCAGTAATCACAACAGTTTTGGAGTTATTTGAAGGTTTTAATCTCTCGCAGCCGAGCGAATCCTTTTGCGTGGATTAGCGCAGATAAATCGTGCGACAAATTTCCCGGGTAGTTATTTGCTTTTGGGTGTACAAACGCAGTAAGGTGTACGGTTAATCTTTTTTGCTGCTGCTACTTATTGCCCACATGGTAATTCCGGCAACAGTAATTACACTACCCACAATAACGGCTAAATTCACATTGCGCTGTGTGTTTCTTACTTTATTCAATTGCTTTGACCCAATTCCTTTTTTAGCAATGAGGTCTTCCAGTTGTTTGATTCTTCCTTCAAGTTCTGCTTTAATTTTTTCGTTAAATTCCATATTATTAATATTTTAAGCTTCTCTTAATAGTAAAACGATTAACATTTAAAAATGTTTCTTTTTCTCTTTCATCACCGTCTAACGCTCTTGTGAGCCGATATTCCGCTACTGCGCCGATCCTTTTTCGGTGGTTTCGCGTTTATTCTTCTTCTTCCTGATCTTCAAACGGCACTACCGTACATTCATATTCCGGGGTTGTAAATTCGGTTTTGGTGAGCCATTTTTCAGAAATCGTTATCGAATAAACATGATTTCCCTTGTGCTGCAAGTCCCAAATTATTCCTTCCGCCTCGGGAAACGCTTTTCGTCCCTCAATCTGGTCGCTAAGCAGGCGGTTAATTAAATTGTTTTCCGCAAGTCCGTAACTCATCGCTTTTAATGCGGTTTCCTTTGTCATTTCCTCCGAATCGTTGTCGACGGGCTTTATTTCTAATTCTACAACGTTTACCATGCCCTGCGGAAACTTTCCGTTGTAGGCTTTGTAAAGCAGTTGGTTAATGTTGAATAAATCCTGGTGAAGATCGATTTCAGAATAATTTTCAAAGACTTTTACCCGCAACATTTCGTGCGAAAGGTTATCGATCTGTCCTTCGGCTAACCGGTCCGAGCATTTGTAATCGAGTAGAATTGCGGCCGCCTCGTTGGGTTCAAAATCGGCAATGGCCAGAAAAAGGAATTCCTTCAATTCCCCGGGTTTTAATTGTGCAGCATCGGGGTACTCAAACTCTGCCAGTAAGGCTTTAAAGTCTTCGTTACTCCAGGCTCCTTTCAGTTCGTCGGTTGATTTTACATCTTTGATTTTTACTAAGTACTTCATTAAAAAAATTTTGGTTTCTACCTATTCCAACTAACAGGATGGATAATTGTTTGAATTTTTTTAAGAATGCACGATTAGGAGTAGAACTTCATAGCTGCCGCGCGAACCTGTTTCTCCGCTTACTTCTTCGGCTTGTTTTTGCCCCACCAGTGCCCGGCTTTACGGAAGAGTTTTTTAGTGGTGTCTTCCAGTTTTTTGTCGGCTTTACGATAGGCTTCGCTCTGGTGGATTTTATCGGCCGTTTCGTCTATTTTAGCTTCAGCTTTATCAATCCACGTTTCGTCCTTTTTGTTTTCAGACTTGTTTTCCTTTTCTGTTGGCTTCTTATTTTCTTCTTTCATGCTTTTCTTTAATGTTTCCTTCAAATGTAAGGATTTAAAATTGCCTTTACCAGCCCTTGTTTTGTGGAGGGCAAAGGAGGAACGATGAAGCAATAACACCACCTCACCAATTGCGCTGGTCCTCTGATTCAAATTTGCAAATCTTCTACCACCTCAATCTTTTAGGCCAATGTCTCAAAATCCCACTATTCCTTCAATTAGGAGCCCCAGCAATCCTTCAATACAATTATAATGTTTAAGAAAAAACAGTCAATCATTAAACAAAACAGTAAGATTGATGTTTAACGTGTATGGAAAACATCAGAACAAGAGACGAGATTCTTTCGACATACATGAATCACCTGCTCGGAAAGGGAAACCGGCAAAGTAGCCTGAATTAGAAACCATTTAAACAAGAAAGATATGTTTGGAATATTTAAAAAAGACCCTGTAAAGGCCTTAAGCAAAAAACACGATAAATTAACGGAAGAGGCATTTTTATTGTCGCGTACCAATCGTCGACTATCCGACCAAAAATATGCCGAGGCGGAAGCTGTACAGCAGAAAATTGATGCATTGAGAACTGCGCAGTAAGACTGCTGAAGTAAATTTTTACTACCTCTTGTTTGCAACGAGAAATTAAGGTTTAGATTGCTTTGCCTCCTTCGTCGGTTGCCAATGACAGATTTTAATAAGTCGTTAAATATGAGTAAAATACCACTTTATGCATTATTGTCATTTCGACGAAGAATGAGGAGAAATCTTTCACAAAAGGAACAGATTTAGCTCCGCTGATTTTCAATTCTCATTCGTTTCCCTCATTCGAAATGACACCCCTGCATAATCTGGCATTACCTCATTATGGCAAAAACAAAATTTTGGTGGACTCTCGCAATGACTGGTAATCTTTTATGGCTATCATACGAATTCGCGCAGTTTCATCCCGTCTTCGGCACCCGTTTCTCTGACCAGATCATCAGTAAAATAGCAAAAAACAGAAGTACAACACCGGTTGCATAAGTATAACTGTAACCGGCCCATTCGTATAGTTTTATACCAATAATAGGAGCCAGCAAAGCACGTAGGCCGGTTAAAAAAAGGTGTACACTCTGGTAATCGGCTGCTTCGTCGGGTTGGCAAAAGTACGAACTGCCAATGCCCCACAAAATAGGCATGCTTCCCATAAACAAACCATTAAAGAAAACGGCTATCATAAGCATGTAATAAATTTTTATGCCATACACTTCGGTGTAGCCATTGTAGTATTCGGTTAAGGCAGTAAACAAAATAAATAACATCAGCGAGCCAAAAGTGATGATCGCAAAGCGGCGCGGATCGCGTTTGCCAATAAACTTTCCGAAAAAGGGTAAAAAAGCAATGGCCACCAGATTAAACGCATTTTTATAAAAGGCCACACTCGAATAATTTAAATGTAGAGCACGCTCGTAAAAAATGGTAATAACAGCATGCGTACTCATCCAGGCAAAACCATAAAGCATAAACCCCATTTCAAGATGCCGGAATGCTTTATTGTGTTTCAGAATTTGAAAAATACGATGGAACGATTGCTGTAAGGCTTTCCATAAGGGTGTATCTATTATTTCCTTTTTTTGAACAAATTTTATTTTGGTGAGCTGGAAAATGGAGACAATGGCCAGAATACCAACAATGGGGTAAAATACTTTGTATGAATTGGGGTTCCAGTCGAGTAGCAAACCGGCAGTGAAAGTAGAAGCCAACATGGCGACTTTTTGCACCGTAACGGAATAGCCAAACAGGCGCCCAAAATTTTCGTGCCTGTAATTCCCCTTTAAATATTGGTTAACGGAGGGGATTGCCACAATACGCGACATAAAATAAAGCAGGAATATAGCCAGAAAAATAGTATGGTATAGGGGTGGAAGTCCTTTCTGTTGGCTTACATCGGGGAAAAAGGCCAGGCCTACCAGTGGCAGTTTCGAGACAATGGCAATGGTGCGCAACAGCACTTTTCGGTTGGTGTAACGGCGCAAAATTTCGTTGGCTACCATGGCGAATAAAAACACCACCATATTAAACTGAAACAGAAAAGCCAGTTGTACATTGCTTCCCTTTAGCGATTTGATAAAGATAAACTCCGTTAGCAACAAAGCTCCGGCAGCAATACCTTCAATACCGCTGTAAAACAAATGCAGCTTTAAGGTAAGGCTTTCCTGTGGGTTTAAATCTTTAAAAATTCGCATGAATACTATAAGGCTGCAAAAGTAAAAATGTTTAGAGAAAGATTGTTTTACCTGCTTTGTCGTTTGCCCATTTTAATTTAACTACCCCGACCTTTACTCCTACGTCACAAAAGCTCAATCTTCAAGGGAAGAGGAGAGATGTAATACATTTAATTTTAACTGTTATCATTCAAAATTAGCTTGTTACACCAGAATTCCCCCAACATAAAAAATCACTATTCCATTTTGTTTTCCTCGCTTGGGGGAAATGTCGGCGAGAGGTCCGGGTGAAGGATGACAAAGGGAGCCAGGACGGGTGCTTCGGTATACGCGAGTGGGAGTGTCAATCAAAGTTGATATAATAATCACATTTAACTCTTGCTTTGACTTCGGCTTAAAACACCACAAGGGAAAAATTGGGGGAGAGAAAGCTCAATAAACCTTACTGCCCGATTATCATTCCTTTTAACGACCAGAGAATCGCCAGCACTTCTTTTTTGGTGTCTTCGCTCATGCCGTGTTTATCGAGCACCTGCATAATATCATCGATCACATGCGTATATTCCTCGCGGCTGATGTTCATCCCGGCATGGGTTTCTTCCATCGACCGGCCTTTGTATTCTACAGCTCCACCGCTACCCGCGCTAAAAAAATCTACAGTGTGCTTTTTGATAACAGCCATACGTTCGGGCTTGTCGTTATAAGCAGTAAAACGTTTACTAATTGCCGGATTTTCCATGTGGGTTTGAACTACATCGTCAACAATGGCAGTTATACCACTGGTTCCGCCTAAACGCTCGAAAAGTGTTCGTTTTTCAACTTCTTTTGTTTTTTCCATTTTACAGTATTTTAAATTGATGAATATTGGTTTATAACGGGTTATGCTCGCCCGTTTGCCAATAACGAAACCACGTACATAACTGCGCACCATTCAAAATTACGGCAGTCGGGTTGAAAGTAGTCCTACTTATGGTTCAAAGGATAACACATTTGGTTCAGTCCCGGAGTTGGAGTGCTGTCAGACTAACAAATCTTTATAGGCAGAGGGACTCAGACCATACACTTTTCCAAAACATTTCGAGAAATAAGACGCGCTGTTAAAACCTCCGTTGTAAGCCACTTCGGCAATGTTGCTGTTCTTTTTATGCAACTGCAGCCTGCTGCGTTTTAAACGGTAACGCATCAGAAAGTTATTTGGAGATACCCCGGTTAAGTCCATCATTTTTCGGTATAGTTTCGACTTACTTAAGGCGAGGTTTCGCTCAAAACCATTAACGTTAAGGTTGGTATCGGTCCAGGCCTTATCGGTAAATTCCATCAGGCGGTTTAAAAACTGCTGATCAGCTTCCGATAATATATAGATCCGGTTGTTGAAAGTAGTATGATGCAGGTTTTCACTCCGGTACAAATCGCTTACTTCTTCCGAAATACTGATCTCTGCATTCAGGTAACACATACTTTCAGCCAGCTTTACGGTATCTTCAAAAAGTGTATTTTTATCGGTTACCGGAACACCGGCACTTAACCCTATTTTTAATCCGGCCGTTTTTTCCGGAATTTTGCTGAATTTGGATGATAATTCAAGGGCACAATCTACTGCTTTTGTAACCGAAGTAAACGATATCAGGAATCGGCGTTCCTTGTTATTTACCACCCTTCCACCAAATTGTCGGATGGTTTCAATTACCTGTATTTTGTAATTTTCGGTGTGTTGTTGAAGTGATTGTTTATCGCACTCTTTAAAGGAAAGCATGGTTGACTCTATGGCCATAATGATTCGGAATGCCGGATCGTTGATGATATTCAGCCGGATATCTTTTGCTTTTTCGGGATCCTCTATTCTGCCCAAAAACGATTCAACAATGGCTGGTTCCACTTCTATTATCCGGTGTGGCACTTCGCCATGCGCATGGTCGTGCATTTCTTTTAATTTCTCCGCATTGGGGGCTTCGATCAAACAAAATGCTGTTTTCCGAACATCGTCGAACCAATAAGTGAGTCCCCGGCAATTAAATTTATGTTGAACTTTTAAATCCTGCCGATGTAATTCAGCAACGTTTTCGGCGGTTACTTCTGCTGAAACATCGTGTCGATCCATGTAGATAGGCATAAGCTTTGATTTTGTTACCGCCGTTGCTGAATGTAAAAATCAGACATGCAGATGGTAAAACCATTGACTGTCTGACCTAAACAAAACAACAACAAGCTTCTGGAAAAGTTCTTTGGGTGGCTGGATGATCGGTTTTCGTCCTGATAGTGATATTCTACCCGGCCACAAAGTTCATCCACGAAGTGTTCTCATCATAACCGTCAACCACTTGTTCGCTGTTGGAATAATTAAATGTCGACATTAATTTGGTGATCTCTTGTTGCAGGAATGTTACACTTCCGTCGATCAGTTCTTTTTTAAATCCTTTCTCCGACAGTTCGATTACCTGATTCAGCGAAATTACCCGGCCAATGATTTTACCCATTTCAACCAACTTGCGCTGCGGAAGCTGGAGATCGAGGTTAAAATCAACCTGATTCTTTACAAAATGAACAGCCTTGTCTGTCAGATCAAAACCTTTCAAAAACTGAAAGAGGTTACGCTCTTTAGCCCGTTTCATCATTTTTACCAGCGCTTCCGAAATTTGAGCATACAATATATCATTCGATCCTTCAAAGATCTGGAACGGGCGGCTATCGGCTGTTCCTCGTCCGGCAATGTGGTTGAGTTTATACGCTTTTGCACCAACCAGCTGAACCACCGACTGTGCGGCTTCCTGCATTAAATCGGTAATAACACTTTTTACGGCATTGGCTTCCATTCCCTGCCCCGAGAGGTCAACGTCGATTCCTGCTTTCTCGCTACTGTTGGCACACATAGCCGAGCAAATGGTGTAAGAAGCCTGTAGTTTTGATAAGCGGTGTTGTACCCGGTCATAATTAAACAGACTTTTTCCGCCTACCATTCTTTCTTTGCAGTGTGTCAGGGCTTCGTCCAACAAACGTTGAATAAATCCCATTGCCATTCCCGGGAATTGCATACGACTGCGGTGTAACAGATCGAGCATCATTTTAACACCCGTTGTTTCGGGCACGAGTTTATGAGTTTGTGGTAGCTGTACGTCAATACGGTTTCGTCCGTAAGGAATGGCATACAAGCCGAGGTTCTCAAAAAACTCTTCCACAACAATGTTTTGTCCGGGTGCATTTACATCACACAGAAAAAAATCGATGTCACGTTGCAGTTTGTCCGATTTCGACTGCTGACGTCCCGAAAGCAACCAATAATCGGCCCAGCCGGTTAATCCTGCCCAGTGTTTTGTTCCTTTTAGGTGATATTTCGAATCCGACTCGGTGTACGACGTTTGCATGTTCAAGGCATCGCTGCCATAATCCGGTTCGGTTATCATTAAACCGCCCATGGCTTTTTCGTTTAAAAAGCGATTAAAAACGGGTGCTTTTACCTCGTCCTGGCCAAACTTGCCAAATGGTTGCAGAAATAAGGCCGAATTAATACCAAAGGTTAGCGATAACGCCAACGATTCGTACGATGCAGTGGCGAGTAAACCAATGTTTTCTTTCATAACTCCACCGCGGCCACCAAAGCGTGTTGGAATACCCACCGACAGCGGATTTACCGACATAATTTCGCGCATTACAAAGGGTGGAAGCCCCCGCTTTAAACTCAATTGATCGATATCTGCCCGCACATGAAACACCTGTTTCATTTTTTCTTTTAGACTCTCTAAAAACTGAGAAAACGGGATTAGCTCGTTTTGATTCTTATTTGATACCGATATAGAATCGGCTGTAGTTGCTTGCATAAATTCGTATTAAAATGATAGCGGCTTAATACTGCCGCCGGATTTATTTAAACGAAATCTGCCCGATATTGTTCTGTCCGGAAACATTCTTTGTTGCAGAAACTACTTTTTGTGGTGTAAGCAAGTGCAAAATTGAACTCAACTAAAATATTTTAGCATACGATTTTTTATAATGATAACCGTAAACGGCATATGTAATGGCCATTGGAAAGAGGTCGCGTCGGTGCAGTAAACTCCAGAAAAACAGTTTCCAGTAATATTTCCTATCACGGTCGATTATACCAATAATAAAAACCGACTTAAAAAATGCCTTTAATTTGATAAAATTCATTTTGTTCTTGGAATTCAATTTTGGATGAAAGTCTTTCAGGAAAATTTTTACCCGCTCGTAAAATGCCTCGCTTCCGTATATTCCCTGAATCACCTGATTAAAACCATTTTTCAGTTTTTCGCTGTCCATTTTGGGTATAAAATTCATGATATTGCTGGTATTGTCGCCGTCCCAATCGGCCAGAATCCGGCCTTCGGATTTTAGTCTTTTGTAAAGTAAGGATTTGGTTGGAGCATTCAACAAACCAACCATGGCCGAAATAATACCACTTTCCTGGATAAACTGAATTTGTTGTTGAAAGATGTTGGGTGTGTCGCTGTCGAAACCAATGATAAATCCGCCCAAAACTTCCATGCCGGCTGCCTGTACTTTTTTTACACTGCCAATCAGGTTCCGGTTTTTGTTTTGCACTTTGTTACATTCGTCAAGTCCCACTTCTTGGGGGGTTTCAATGCCAATAAAAACACTCAGGAATCCTGCCTGTGTCATCAGGTCCATTAATTCATCATCGTCCGACAGGTTTATAGAGGCTTCGGTGGAAAAGTGGAAAGGATAATTATGTTGTTGCATCCAGACGATAACTGCCGGCAAAAGATCTGATTTTAGTCGTTTTTTATTTCCGATAAAATTGTCGTCAACAAAAAACACATCACCACGGCATCCCAGCTCGTAAAGGTTTTGCAGTTCAGCAATAATCTGTTCGGTAGATTTTAGCCGGCACTGGTGGCCCAGTAAAGCGGTAATATCGCAAAACTCGCAGTTAAACGGGCATCCGCGCGAAAACTGAATGGATTTTGAGGTGTATTTATTCCGTTTTACCAACTTGTAATCTGGTAAGGGCGATTCTTGCATCGAGGCAAACTGATTGGTTTTGTAGAGGTGTTTTGGGGTGCCATTTTCCAAATCGGCAAGAAAATGTGGTAGTGTAATTTCTGCTTCGTTTAAAACCAAATGGTCGACGTTGTCAAATTTTTTGTAATCAGCAGTAAAAAGTGGCCCGCCCGCAACAACCGGAACTTTCAGGTGATTACAACGGCTGATTACTGTTATGGCGGATTGAATCTGGGTATTCATAGCACTCAGAAAAACATAATCGGCCCACTCCAGGTCTTTGCTGTGTAGTTTTTCAATGTTCATATCTACCAGTTTTGTTTCCCAATGCAGGGGTAACAACGATGCCACAGTAATTAATCCCAGTGGTGGATATGCCGCTTTTTTGGATACAAATTTCAGCGCGTATTTAAAACTCCAAAAGGTGTCGGGGTATTCCGGATATACTAATAATATCTTCATTTTTCCACTGGTTTTTAATGCGATGGTGTTCAAGTTAGGGCACATTGTTTTGAATAAAAAGATAATGGGATTATTACCTTTAAGTAGTGGCAGACAGGGGCTTTTAGGGAAAACTGTCGTTTGCCGGGGGTGAGTGGCAGTGCTCCCTTGTGATAGGGACAATGCCAGTATTAATATATGGAATTGCGAAACGGTCTTCAATAAAGGTTTTACAGATGATTACTTCTGCAATCCCTGTTGATTCCGTTATTTTCAACTTTTCGTAAGATTTAATTCGTTACTCTTCTTTGTTCTTCTTCGGAGGCTGTATTTCGTTTCCGTATTTTAATGGCTTTATTTCCAAAATTATGGGTAAATGTTAAACGCAGCACACGCGGCTCAAAATCGAGCTCAAAAGAATTATCTATGCCAAGTTCCGGAACCTTTGCTTCCCGCTTGATCAGTTGTGTTTTAAAAACATCCGACAGATTTAGGTTAAGCCGACTGTTCTGGCTTTTTGAGCTCCACTGGATTCCTAAATCCAGTCGCCCTAATGGTTTTTGCACAAAAATACCGGCCAACGATTTAGAACGGTAAAAACCACTTACTTCTGCCGAAACCTGTTTGCTAATTGTAAAACTTTGGTTGGTGCTGACGTTATAATAATTCTGTTTGTAATTAATCGCAGTTCCCTCATAATCGGTAGCCAATCGTTGCCATACCCAGGAAATATTATTCTGCATTTTCCACCATTCTGTTACCGTTACTGGCAGGGCAAGTACTCCCGAAACATTTTCCGATTTATCCATGTTCCTCGAAACAAAATACTGCCTTTCTCCATCTTCACTCCATACCGGCTGAAATCTCGAAATTGAATTTTTGGTGTTGGTGTAACTAAAGGAAAGAATGTATGATTTCATCTGGTAATCAAGCCTAAAAATGTCACTCATAGCCGGCACCAGATTTTCGTTTCCGGCCACAAACGTTTCGGGGGTTACAAAAGTTACAAAAGGGGCTAATTCATTAAAAGTTGGCCGATCAATTCGTTTGCTGTAGGAGAATTGGATGGTGTTGTTTTCGTTCAGTTTATGCGAAGTATAAAAGGTTGGAAATAATTTCCCGTAATGAAGATCCACGATCCCTTTTTCTTCTTCTGTGTCGAGAACCGAATTCAGGTATTCGTAGCGTAATCCTGCTGTTACTCCGGTATTTTCAGTCATTTGCCAGTTTACTGATGCGTATGCGGCAGAAATATTTTCATTTAGCCACGATTTATTGGTCAGTTCAGGATCGTATTCCCACCGTCCATCACGAAAATATTTTACAGCAACATCGTTGGTAAACCACGTTAAAGTCTCTTTTAAGCCAAGCTCCCATTTTATTTTTTCATTTTTACGGTTAGTGTAATCCACCGCTCCAACTAAAATATCGATGGGTGTAGTTTTGGTGATCTCAATATCCTCTCCATCAATAAAATCTCCCGAAGATTGATAATTTTCGAGCGTAAAATCTGATGGATTGTCGTTATGATAATTCAGGTAATCAACATTAAAATCCAGCACTTCCTCTTCATGAAAACGATGATTCAGGTTTAGGTTTCCCATTCCATGTATCCATTTGTTGAGCTCTTTGGTCTCCAACCTGGAAAGGTTTGTTTCAACACCTTCTGTGAAGTAGTTTATATTATTATATGCATCCATATCGTAATCGCGGATATAGCCGTTTGTAAGAAAACTGAGTGTTGTTTTGCTACTTAAAGTGTAGTCGATACCCATTCGTATATTCTGATAAAGAATCAATGCCGAGCGAATACTTTTACCGTAAGATTCAACGCTATTGTTTCCTTGTTGAAAGGAGTTATAAGTTGTGATATTAGACTTTTGGTTATTGAAATTTACATTGTACATTCCATAAAAATTAAACTTCTCCACATGATGATTAAGGTTGAGACTTGCATTCATTTTTTCGCGATCTGACATCCCGGCTCCCAAAGAGAATGTACCATTTGTCCCAAAATCTTCACTTTTTTGTAATACTATATTGATTATACCCGCGTTCCCTTCAGCATCATATTTTGCCGGAGGAGTGGTAATCAGTTCTATTCTTTTTACATTGTCGGCGTTCATCCCGTCAAGCATTTGCATCACTGCTTCAATGGGCATCCGGTTTTGTTTGCCATTAATTATTACCTGTACCCCACCTTTGCCTGCCATTGAAATGCTGCTGTTTTGACGATCAACAAGAACGCCTGGAGATTTTTCGAGTATTTCCAGTGCCGTATTTCCACTCGATGTGATACTGTTTTCTACATTCACCACCATACGATCCATTTTTAGCTCATAAATGGGTTTTTTGGCTACCACATTTACATCTTTAATTTGATGAACATCTGGTTCAACAATAATAGCTTGTTCGTGAATATGATCATTAGATGACTTTACTTCAAACGGAGAAGTCCAGGCCGGTTTATAACCAATTAGGCTAACGCCAATCAGGTACGTGCCGGGTTTAAATTCAGTAATAGAATACGTTCCTTCTTCGGTGGCCATCACCCCGGAAACAACAGAAGAATCTTTTGCGTGCATTAAAAGTACGTTTGCAAATGCTATCGGCTGGTTCAGCGTGTCTTTTACCGAACCCTGAATCTGAGAGAAACCATAAACAGAAATACATACAAATAAGCTCAGCAAGAACGCTTTTTTTAATTTTAAAATTTTCATGAAGCGATATTTAAGGACAAATTAGTCTGTAATTTACGATATCCCTTTTTAAAATCAAATAATATGTTGAAATATAATGAGTTATTGGCTCATTTTGTGTTCGCTGTGTTCTTTCTTATGCGATTTATATCACCCCAACCTTTTCAGAAAAATAAAGTATAAAGGAAATACAGCATCTTGCACTTGATAATACTGTAAATCATCGGATTAGAAAAACACTAAAAACAAGACCAATGTTACGATTGAGTCAACTTCCGGAGCGTATTGATCTTTTTCTGCAGCGTTTAACCGAAAACGAAGCGTTAAGCGAGTGGGATAAGCTGGGGAAAAAATATATGATGGTGCAGGGTGTGTTTGCTATAACCGGTTTATTGGTACTATTGATTGTTGCGTGGATCATTTCTGCCAGATTGATTTTCGAATTCAGCCTCATTTATATCCCAATTGTCTGTGTGTCGACCGCCATATTTTATTATGCCCGCAAGATGGATTTTTTAATTAAGCTATTCAAAATCCTGATGATCGTGATTTCATCGGTGTATGTTGCACGCATGGGTGGATTGTTAACATGCGGTGGATTATTTCTGCTGGCCATTCAGGCAGTAACCAGCTCAGTAATTTTGCGCAAACCAAAGCTTATTTTGCCGGTAAGTATAGTGTTTTTGCTTGCTATGTTAAGCTTGTTTGTATTGGATCCTTATTTCCCCAAACAACAAGTGCTCAACCCGCAACAAAACCTTATTTTCTTTTTTGTAAGCCTGATCACCATTACAGGATATATCTTCTTTTTTAGCCTGTACGCTGTTAACCTGTTTGCAAAAATGGAAGAACGCGAAGCACAACGGCAAAAGGAAATGAGCGAGGCGAAAACAAGGTTGTATACCAACATTACTCACGAGTTTCGTACACCGTTAACTGTGATTCTGGGGTTGGCCGATTCGCTGCGTTCGGGTAGAAAAAACAGCCCGGAACTTGCCAAAACAATAATAAAAAACGGCAAAAGCCTTCTGCAACTGGTCGATCAATTGTTAGAGCTGAGTAAAATGGAATCGGGCAGTTTGTCAGTAAAAAAGATCAGTGCTAACATTGTTCCATTTCTTCGGTATGTTTTTCAGCTGCAAGAGTATTATGCCGAAGAGAAAAACATAAAAATGAACTTTGAAGCTGATAAGCAGTCGTATGTGCTTGACTTTGATCCGGAAAAAACAACGGTAATCGTTTCTAATTTGCTAGGTAACGCCATCAAGTTTACTCCGGCAGGCGGAGCTGTAAAAATGCATGTTTTTGTTGAAAATGGGATGTTGAATATAATTGTGAGCGATAATGGTATTGGAATTCCTACAGAAAAACAGAATAAAATCTTCGACCGATTTTACCAGGCCGATGACAAAAATACTCGAAAGGCCGGTGGTGCCGGAATTGGCCTGGCACTTACCCGCGAGTTGGTAGTCTTGTTAAACGGAACAATTCAGGTACATTCCGTTCCCACTAAGGAGACAGCGTTTACCGTAAAACTGCCTGTTAAAAGTACCTTACATGCGAAAGAGTTTCAGCAGCGGGAGCAAGCGCTACCGGAAGCTGAAGAGAAAATCGTGGCAGAAAAAGAGCCTGTTGAAACTCAGCAAACAAAAAAGGAGCGTTTATTAATTGTTGAAGATAATCCTGATGTTTTGGCTTATTTGCAAGCCTGTTATTCCGATTATTTTCGCATTCAGCTGGCAAAAGATGGCAAGGAAGGTTTCGAAAAAGCAGTTAACGAAATTCCGGATGTGATTATAAGTGATATTATGATGCCCGGAATGGATGGTTTTGAGCTTTGTAAAAAACTAAAGGAGGATTTTCGTACAAGTCATATTCCCATTGTTTTGCTGACGGCAAAAGCGGATATTCCATCGCGAATTGAAGGCTTGGAGCAAGGTGCCGACGCTTATGTGGTAAAACCGTTTAATCAACAGGAATTGCTGGTACGCCTGCAAAAACTGCTGGAGTTACGAAAGAAACTCTACGAGCGTTTTAGCAAAGGCAACGGATTTGATTACAGCAAGGACCCGATTATGCAACGCGAAGACCGGTTTATGAAAAAGCTGAATAGCACCATTAGTGAGAACCTTAACAATGAGGATTTTTCCATACCTGAGTTGTGTGAGGAAATGGCGATGAGCAAATCACAGCTGTACCGCAAGTTTAAGGCCTTAACCAATCAATCGGTAGCACGTTATATCCGGTCGTTGCGCATGCAAAAAGCTAAACATCTCTTAAGTTCTTCGTCGATGAACATCACTGAAATTGGTTACGAGGTTGGTATGAAAAGCTTAAGTACTTTCAGCCAGGTATTCAAAGAAGAATTTGGCAAAAGTCCGCGCGAATTTTTAATGCACGAAAGCGAAAAAAGCTACAATTGATTCCTGGGAAGATTAAGGAAGTATTTGGGAAAAACCGGAAAGCCGGTTAGTGGGTTGTACTGTACATTGTGGATAAATTTAATCTAAAAAATGTACTGCAATGAAAACAAAAATTTTAATCCTGATCGTAATTGGTCTTTTTATTCTGCCTGCCTGTCAGGACAATTTTGAATCTCCTGATACCGACAGTTTACAACCTGAGAAAGCAGCGATGGTTGCGGCTGGAACCATTGTTACTGCTAATATGCACAGTAAAGCGCTTGAGGGTAATCTTATTGGCGATCCGGCCGACCGACCGGTTTATGTGTATTTGCCAAAGAGCTATTATACCAGTCTTGATAAACATTTTCCTGTTATATACTTTTTGCACGGAATGCCTGCCTGGGGGAAAATGATGATGGAACCTGTTCCATTTGAAATTTTTAGACAGGTGGCCCAACTGCAGGCATCGGTTGATTATCCGTGCGTTGAATTGGAAGATTGGCTAAACGACCTTGTAGATAATAAAGGAATGCAGGAGGCAATAATTGTATTCCCTGATGCGCGCACACTGTTTGGTGTTTCGTCTTATACCAACTCTCCGGTTTTAGGAAAGTGCGAAGATTATATTTGCAAAGACCTCGTTCATTTTATCGACAGCAACTTCCGCACCATCGATCATTTTAACTGGAGAGCTATTACCGGCCATTGTGCAGGTGGTTACGGCGCAATGAAACTGGCGATGAAACATCCTGATATTTTCCGTTATACCGCTGGTTTATCTCCTGCTCATTTTCCGCGCGAAACCATAATGTATATGGCTTCATTTATGCCGGTTGAAGATGATATGTGGGAGCCAATGGGAGCACCCGCCGGACCGATACCATACGATCCGATGCAACCATTTAAGTTTGTAAATAACACGGTGTATTTCCTTATGCAAGCCTGGTTGCCTAATCCTGCAAAACTTCCATATTTAGCCGAATTACCTTTTACTTATGTTAACGGAGAACCTGTATTGGATGAGGAATTGATGAAAAAAGTTGATGAGCAAAATCTGATGGTTTTGAGTCAGAAATACAGGCAAGGTTTAAAAAAGCTGAAAACTGTATATTTTGATTGTGGTATGAGTGATGACCTGATGATGTATCCGCCAAATGTGACGCTCGACCAGCAAATGAGTGCCATGAACATAAAACACCAGTTTGAGGCTTATGAGGGAACGCATATTAGTAACTTGTATCAGCGTTTGGAAAAGGCCTTGGTAATGCTTTCAAATGATTTTCCGGAGCGGGATGATGACGAATGAATTAATGTGATCCGGTAAAGCAGAAACTATTGTCCGTGGCGGTATTTTCGGAAACAATACTGTCCCGGACTTTTAACTTTAACCAACAATTTAGGCGCGCGGAATGGTAACAATAACAGATGTACCTTTTCCAACTTCACTTTCAATGTTTATACTTCCATTATTTTTTCAATAAAGTCTTTTACCAAAATAAGTCCGAGACCGGTACTTTTTTCATTTTCAGTTCCTTGTGAATGGTTTTTTGAGGTGATGTCAAATAGCTTGTTCAATTTTTCGGGGGCCATGCCCAAACCAGTGTCGGTGATGTTTATGGTCACCTGTCCCTGCCCGGAGTCAAAGGTTTTTACACTAACAGATCCGCCGCGAGGTGTGAACTTTATGGCATTACTAATTATATTGCGGATAATTGTTTGAAGCATGTTGGCGTCGGACAAAACTTTAAGCTTATTGTCGGTATCAAGTGAGATATTTATTTGTTTCAGCTTTGCCGATTGTTTCAGAGTTTCAACCGTATTTTGAATTACACGATTGAGTTCGAGCTCGGTTGTTTTTACTTCCATCTTTTTCACCTGCGATTGCGCCCAAAGCAACAGGTCGTCGAGCAGATCGCTGATATGTTCCGATGATGAGACAAGCAGCTTTAGCAGTTTTTTTAGTTCGTCTTTTTCGAGCGAATCAAATTCCTGGTGCAGGTGATCAAGAAAAGATGTTTGAGTGTGAACAGGGCCACGAAGGTCGTGGGCAATAATGGCAAAAAACTTGTCTTTTGCAATGTTTGCTTCTTCAAGTTGACTGTTTTTTTGGCGTAACCGCTGGTAAAAAACATAAATGATGATTGCAATAATAATAGCCAGCAAAATCGCCATTATCAATAAAATTCCCGAAGTACGGTTTTGTTTCAGTTCCAGCCTGTTTATTTCGTTTTGTTGTTCCAACGCTGCAATCTGGCTGTTTTTTGCATCAAGCTCATAAATACCTTGCAACTGTTCAAGTTTAATATTTGCCGCACCTAAAAGCATTGAGTTCTGTATGCTAATTTGATGTTGTTGGCAGGCAAGTGCTTTCTCCAGATCGTTACGATCAAGATAAATGTCGCTTAGTTTAGAATAAATATCTAGTTGAATACGTTTTTGGTTATTAATAATAGCTTGATCGAGGCCTTTGTGAATGTTGGCTAAACCATCATCGGGGCGGCCGGTGTTGATATCGCATAATCCCAAATACAGATAAATGGAAGGTTTGCTGAGCATATCGCCCATTTCAATTTTCGAACTTAAGGCTTTTTTAAGGTATTCTTCGGCTAAGGCATAGTTTCCGGAGAAATATTCGACACGGCCCAGATTTTTGTATGCATTGGCGATACCAAATTTCGAACCTGTAACTTCGTGTATTTGTAGGGTGTATTCTATGTTTTTACGTGCTTCATCAATTTTTCCCGTTAATAAGTTTAAAATACCTATCTGCTCGTAACAAATAGCAACCCCGTTTAAGTTATTATCCTGCTTCGCTTGTCGTTCATATGTTTCGAGCGAGAGTTTGTAGTATTCCATCGCCTTATCCATTAGTTTAAGATCGGCATAAATACGGCCTAGCAGATAGGCCGACCAGGCATAACCTTCTGTATACTCTGCTTTTTCGTAATTTAATCGTGCTTTAATAATATATTCAATAGCGCGGTCGTACAAACCGTTAACTCTGAAAACAGTTCCCATCATTGAATAGGATGCACCAACAGCACGAAAATTATTTGACTGACGACCAGCTTGAATTGACATAGTAAACGATTGCAACGCTTTTAAATGGTCGCTCTGGGTGTGTTGGTTAATTCCGGTTCGCATTAAGATATTGCTCTGCATCCAGGAATCATCGAGTTGGTTTGCAATAGTGAGGGCGCTGTCAAAGAAGGTTTGAGAGCGGTTAATGTTGTTAAGTGAGTGGCTAACGCGACCCAAAATAAAAAAGGCCTCCATTTGCAAGGTTTGGTTTTTTAATTTTTTAGCAGCAGCTAAAGCTGAATGGGCAACGGACTGGGCCTCAGTATTGTTCTCTACCATGAAGTACATTGCCAAATCCAGCTGTGCACGTATTTTTTCCTCTCCTTCTTTATTTTGCACTTCCTGATGCAAGCTATCAGCTTGTTCACTATTACCGGAGGCTCCAAAACTCATTTGTTGACAAATGAGAAGCAGAAACAGAAAAATTAATTGGGTTGACCTTCGGGTTTTGATCATTGAAGATTTGGTTTTATCAGAGTAATATTTATCAAAATCTAACTAAGCATTGATTAGCTGTGCCACAAAACTACAATTTTACTAAATCTATTAACAACGAAATGGTCATCGAGTTTATTTAAACATCCTGAAATAGCCACGGAATGTTCAAAAAACGAAATGTAAAGAGGCTTTATCGCAACTTTTTAGATTTTTTATAGCAGTAAGTTTTAGTTCAACATGAGTTTGTGCCCAAAACGGCAAAGGAAGTTATTTCCGGTTTGCACAAGACCGTGCCCAACTGAACTTACTCAGAGCAGGTGCTTTTACCATCCTAAAAATCGGGGATTGCAATTTTTTTAAAGTGTTGAACCTCAAACAATAACTTTAGGCATGAAATACCAACAATGGAATATGCGTATGGAACACCATTTTTCGCGCCAGGCTTGGGTTAAAAAGCCGCGAAATCATACCTCGTTTATGTGTAGTTAGTGCCAAAATATCTACGGGATCATTTTTAATAGTGCTTTCAAGCGTATCTAAAACGTCGTTACCCATAATCAGCTTGCACTCAAATTCCTTATTCTCGTATTTCTTGTGTAAAATATCTTTCATTCCTTCCAGCCGGGCAATGTCCCAGCCATATTCATCGGGAAGCCCAACGTGCGCGCAAACAACCCTTACTTTGTACGATTTTACAATGCTCATTAGCTTATCAAGTGCATTAAAGTCTTTTTCATCGAAATTGGTAGCATAAAGCACTTCTTTATACTCTTCAATCGGTTTGGGCTCCATATCTTCCGGAATAACCAGTACAGGAACCGGTGCATTGTACATTATATCTGCGGTTACACTGCCCACTGTTCCCGGCCATGTTTTATCACCTCCGCGACCAATTACAATCAAGCGGGTAGGTTGTTCGTCGGCATAAGCCAGTATGTCTTCCTCGGCATATCCGGGTTTTACAATATATTCCGGATTTACTTTTTCCCAGAGCTCCGGCCCGATAGTTTGCACCAATGGGACCAGAAAGTTTTTAAACTGCTGATTAGCTTCTTCCTCGGCATCCTCGGTTTGTTTTAACAGGGTGGTGTCGTAAGGATAAATATCGCCATAGGGAACTGAAAAGCGTATTGGACTTATGTACGAGTGCATAATTACCAGCTGAGCATTCAAATGACTGGCAATATTAAAGGCCATTTGTACTGCTTTTTCCGATACAGAGGAAAAATCAATAGGAACAAGGACTTGACCGGGTTTGCTCACTTTCTTATGTTTCCCGGATTTTAATCCCAGTAAAATATCTACTTCTTTAAAAGCTTCGTTCAGGTCGTTTTCTAAAATTTTAACCCGAACAGTTGAAGTGGCAGCTCCTTCAATTAAATGAACGTCTTCCAATTCGCATTTAATTCCTTTTTCCTCCAAACGCATTTTTAAAATATGGGCGCGCGCCAGAGGTAATACTACAATAGTAACTAGTTTTTCACTCATGGCTATTCAATTTTAGTTTCTGTATTATTTATATGGTTTTAAGGCCGATTAGTTTCAGAAAATGCCTGAATTCTTGTACGGGCATTGATTTTTGAAAACGTCTATTGATGAAAAGGATGCTGTTTTCATTTAGAAAAGTGCCAAAAGAATAATAACTTTAAGCGGTGCAATTGGAATTGTTTCCAAACAACTCTGAATGCATTTTTTAGCAATAACCAATTAAATTTAATAGTATGACCTATTTACCAAAAGAATCGAGATATGATGGAATGCAGTACAATCGCTGCGGAAAGTGGGGGCTTAAGCTGCCTGCCGTTTCGCTGGGATTGTGGCATAACTTTGGCGGAATTGATGTTTTTGAAAATGGCCGGGCGATGTTACACCGGGCTTTTGATTTGGGTATCACACATTTCGACCTGGCCAATAATTACGGCCCGCCTCCCGGTTCAGCAGAAGAAAATTTTGGTAAAATTTTGAAGCAGGATTTTAGCGCCTATCGCGATGAGTTGATTATTTCGAGCAAGGCGGGATACCTGATGTGGCCCGGACCTTACGGCGAATGGGGAAGCCGTAAGAATTTGCTGGCCAGCCTCGACCAGAGTTTAAATCGAATGGGATTGGAATACGTTGATATTTTTTACTCGCACCGACCCGATCCGGATACGCCGCTTGAAGAAACAATGATGGCGCTCGACCGGGCTGTGCGATCGGGGAAAGCTTTGTATGTAGGTATTTCAAATTATCCGGCCGATATGGCAAAGGAAGCTGCCCAAATTTTGAAAGAACTGGGAACTCCATGTTTAATCCATCAGCCACGCTATTCGATGTTTGAACGCTGGGTAGAAGACGGACTTTTGGATGTTTTAGAGGAAGAGGGAATTGGTTGTATCCCGTTTTCGCCACTTGCACAGGGTTTGCTTACCAATAAATACCTAAAAGGAATTCCTGAAGGATCGAGAGCAACCCGCGAAGTTTTTCTGAAGAAAGAACATGTTGAAACGGCACACGACAAAATTGTGGCACTAAATACTATTGCTCAGGAACGTGGGCAGTCGTTGGCACAAATGGCACTTGCCTGGATATTACGCGATAAAAGAATTACTTCGGTGCTGATTGGAGCAAGCTCGGTAAAACAATTGGATGATAACGTGGAAATGTTAAAGAATGTTGCTTTTAGTGATAAGGAACTTGAGGCTATTGAAGAAGTTTTGAAATAGGACTGTCATTTCGAATGAGGAACGACTGAGAAATCTATTACAGTTTTGCTGCCAAGTTACAGATTTCTCACTTCGTTAGAAATGACATAAAAGTACCAATAAAAAAAGGCTCGCAATTGCGAGCCTTTTCAGTTCTATAATACGTGGTTTACATTCCAAATAACTTTTCCAATCCCCAGAAGAGACTGAAAATAATTGCCATTCCGGCAATAGCACCTGCCGCCAGTGTGAAAATAAAGTTCAACGGCAGCATTTTTTTCTCATTCTCAGTATTCATTTTAATGACAATCTGATTCTGATTTGCTTTTGTTTCCATTCAATTATTATTTAGTTGCCCAATCGAAAAAATTATAAATGTTTAATTGTTATTTTCTGTGTTCCTCAGGATCGGGCTGTTTCTAATTTCTCTTCCCAGTCGAATAAAAGACTAAAAAGTATGGTACAAAGGTATGGCTTTTTATATTAACATGCCAAATAACATGTTTGAGTGTGCTCGTTTGTTAAATTCGTGTTAACGTGGTAGTTACAAAATATGAGGAATATTAAGCCAAAAGTCCTGGCAGAAATTAATGCCAGGAATAGCCTAAACCAAGTCCGAACCACAGTCGTGTTTCTTCAGTATTAACAAGGGGTGTACAGTTAAAATTAAAAAAGAAACCGTTGTTTGCAGGCGTTATCCGAATACCGGCTTTTCCATGGTAAATGATTCCAATTCTTGAGTCGCCACTTCGGAAAGTTTGATTTCCGGTATTGTGGTTTTCAGTAAAATAGGCAACAGAAATACCCGCACCATATTCAAATGCCACTTTGTTTTTTCCAACTAAACCGTTCAATTCTAATGGCAGAACGAGTACGTCAGGAACATATCCGAAGCCAACACGAGCTCCCAATCCATCGTTGCCGGGTTTAAACCTAAAATCGTAGTTTATTGATCCTAAAACAGCAGCACCGCCTAATTCGGCGTAAACGGCCTGGCGTTTTGATGTTTCTTGTGCAAAAGACATGGAAAAAAGGCATAACAATGACAGTGTTAAAAAGGTTAATTTTTTAATCATTATAAATTGTTTTTTAATCGTATTAGGTTGCTGATTCAAATTGTTTCAGGAAACGCACATCGTTTTCGAAGAAATGGCGTATATCTTTAATTCCGTAACGTAACATAGTAATACGTTCTATTCCCATTCCAAAGGCAAAACCTGTGTATTTTTTACTGTCGATATTACAAAGTTCCAATACATTTGGATCAACCATTCCGCAGCCCAGAATTTCGAGCCAGCCAGTGTATTTACAAACGTTACATCCTTTGCCTCCACAAATCGAGCAGCTTACATCCATTTCGGCACTTGGCTCGGTAAACGGGAAGTACGAAGGACGCAGACGGATTTTTGTGTCTTCGCCAAACAACTCTTTGGCAAACTGTAATAAGGTTTGTTTTAGGTCGGCAAACGAAACATTCTCATCCACATACAAGCCTTCAATTTGGTGGAATATACAGTGCGATCGTGCTGAAATTGCTTCGTTACGGAAAACACGCCCCGGGAAAATAGCACGGATAGGCGGCTCGGTGCGCTCCATTACACGAATCTGAACACTTGAAGTGTGGGTACGCAAAAGCACATCCGGATCTTTTTCGATAAAGAAAGTGTCCTGCATATCGCGTGCCGGATGCTCCGGCGGAAAGTTCAAAGCAGAAAACACATGCCAGTCATCTTCAATTTCAGGGCCTTCGGCAACGGTAAATCCAAGACGCGCAAAAATTCCGATAATCTCATTTTTAACCAGCGACAATGGGTGGCGTGTTCCCAGTTTCATGGGCTCACCGGGCATGGTTAAATCCTGTCCGGCGGTTTCGTTGCCATTGTTCTCAAAACCTTCTTTTAGCGTGTTAATTTTTTCTAAAGCAAAAGTTTTAAGCGTGTTAATGGCCTGTCCAACCTCCTTTTTTTGTTCGGCAGGTACCGTTTTAAAGTCGTTGAACAACTGGCTGATAAGTCCTTTTTTGCTGATGTATTTTATGCGTAATTCCTCAACCTCTTCGTGGCTTGAAGCTACAATACTGTCAATTTCTTCCTGTAACGCTTTGATCTTGTCTAACATCCTTGTTCTTTTAAACTGAGGTGCAAAGATAATGATTCAGATTATAGTGAATAAAAACAGGGCAACAATATTTTAGACCGATTTGTCGGGATTCAGGTTTTTAACTACTTTTGCGCCACATTTATGGTCCCGTAGTTCAACGCCTGTCTACCGACAGGTAGAGATACCTGCCTGCCGGCAGGCAGGGAATAGCAGTTTTCGCTATATTTGAAGTAATGGATTATAAGGTATATGCCATACAAAGTGAAAAAGATGGTAGAATTTATGTTGGTTTTACTGAAGATTTAGATCGAAGGATTGGGGAACACAACTCAGGTAAAACAAAATCAACAAAAGGATTTACGCCATGGAAATTAATTTTTCAGCAAACTTGTGGATATAGAATCGAAGCGCGTAAGCTTGAAAAATATTATAAAAGTGGCATAGGCAAAGAAAAATTAAAACAATTGGTCCCGTAGTTCAACGGATAGAATAGCAGTTTCCTAAACTGTAGATATGGGTTCGATTCCCGTCGGGACTACTGTTAAAGAGCTGAATATTAAATATTTAGCTCTTTTTTTGTGGATGTTTTGGTAGTCGTTCAATGATTTATGAAATCGCCCCTGAATCTTACACCTTTGAACAAATAGAATTGATAAAGAAATACTCGGACAGGTGGATTGTAAATTGATATCAATATTTTATACTTTTGGTAGAAACTAAAATTTAATCCAATGCTTCAATCACCTTACGAACAAAAATCTGAAGAGTTTAAAGAAAAGCTTCTGGAAGTTGAGAAGAAACACATTAAATATTTTGAAGAAAGAGATCCGGTGTTTGAAAGTGATGGTGAAAGAGATCATCTTCATAATCACTGGGTGTTGTGGACTCAATCCGATCGAGTAAAATTTGGATTTGCACATAATTCTGATTTGCCAGATGAAATAAAGAAGGATTGTATTGATGTGTTCGACCAGGTATTTTGAGTGATTTTGAAATTGTCCCTAAATCATACAGATTGCGCAAAATAAAATTTGCACTATATTTATCAATAAAAATCAAATATGCCTACCAAAACAGTTTTTATTCTTGGTGCCGGTGCAAGTATGCCCTATGGTTTTCCGTCTGGGATGGGACTTGTTAAATCGATAATAAATTCACTTCAAGCAGTAAGGCCTGACCTACGATCAAAAGAATCCTTCAATCATCCACTGCCAAGAATCCTGATTAAAGGAATGCCATACACTCTTATTGATGGTTTTAGAAATGATCTAAGTAGATCTCAGAGTTACTCGATTGATGTGTTTCTTAATAACTGGCCCAAATATGTTGATATAGGAAAAATGTGTATCGCATACCATTTGCTTGAAGCTGAGCAAAAATGTCTGAAAGAAAAGAAATTGACTGGAGATTGGTATCAACACATTTGGTCGAAGATATACCTTGTCGATTCTGAAAAATATAGTTTCAGTTTTTATACTTTTAACTATGACAGATCTCTCAGGTATTTCTTTCAGGGAGCATCAAAAAGTATGTTTCAAGAAAACGAGAAATATATAAAATTGTTGAAAAGTATTCCCATACATCATCTTCATGGAAACCTAGGAATGACTGAATTCGGGGCGCTCGATACGGTACATAATTTTGAATCACTCCGGGCAGTATCAGAAAATCTAAAAATTATATTCGAAGTTGATGATATGACAATATTTAATCAATTGCATGATGAATTAAAAGAGTGTAATAATATTGTTTTTTTAGGTTTCGGATTTCATCCGGATAATTTGAAAAGAATAGGATTTCCAAGAATCAAATTTTTCACAAACGGTTATATGCCAAATATATATTCATCTGCATTTGGGCTGACGAGGATTGAAATGAATTCTCTTTTTGTTAAAGACTTAAGAACTCTGTATAATATTAATTTTCATAAAATGGATGATCGGGATCTTTCTAGCCGGGTGACCGCTGGTAATGTTGTTGAAGATAATATCAAATTTCTCAGAGAACATTTCCCTTTTGAAGATCTATTGTTACCGTGAAAAAAAAGGTGCAGCAAAGCCACACCTCAAAAAATACTCAATCCATATAATGAAACAAAGCTAATTTCTCTTAATGTCATCAGCTCTTTTGTTGTGCTCCAGTGCGTCAATGGTTTCCCAATCAACGGATTTTAGATCTTTCGCAAGCAGCTGTTCTTCTTTTGAACCCGGTTGTTTATCATTCAAATCCATATCCAGTTTTACACCTGGTTTTGCTGAAAGAATAGCCCTAACCGCCGCAATTTTCTTTTCAACAGTGCTCTGAGCTTTTACCAGCGGATCGATGCTATCCAGGGCTTCTCCAAAACGTAGTGATTTTGCTTTGAATTTTGCAGTCTCGTTTTGAACTGTTGCCGTTTCCGATTCTATTTGGGTAATTTTTCTTTCGCCCTTAGCATCCAATTTTTCAATTGTCCGGTTAAGCGAATCAATTTGATCAATATGCAAACTGGCGGTTCCATTTACTAATTCAAGACGCTCTACTCCGAGTGCTTTGTTTACATGTTTAAATTGTCTCATAATTGTAATCATTAAAATCTTGTGTGTTGTTTATTCGTTTGAAAGAAGAAGATTCGGGTTTGTGTTCCAATGTTGAGGGATTCCTTTAATTTCGTATTTACTCATCCTGAAACTTTGGAATAATGTGCGATCAACTGAAAATCCGGTTAGATTTGATCTGTTTGGTAGAAGTAGCCAATGTTTTAAGTGATCAAGTTCAGGAATTCCATTATTTGGCCTGATTATCCCTTCTTCAACCAAATCATTTAAAGCATCGCGAAGATTTTCCATCTTCTTGAGGATCCTATTTTGTTCTTCTGACTTGGTAATTCTTGAGCAAAATTTATCAACAGCTTCCCAGAAATCTTGATTTTCTGCAAATCGCTGATCTTCTTCGTTCCAGAGCTTAATTAAAGGGTAGTTGAATCTTAGTTTCTTAACTGTATCTTTCAGTTTGTCAAACTCTGCCTTTGAGTTTAAAACATCGTTTATTCCCTCAATTGTAATAGCTTCAAGCTCTATTAACTTCTCAAGATTTATTCCCGGATAATTCAAATTGTTGTACTCAATATGTTTTGTATAGATCCACTTTTGAGTATCGCTTGTAAGAAAATCAAGAAATTCAGTAAAAGAGAATGGTTTTTCTCTCTTTAGACATTCTTCCAGTTCTCTCTTTAATTGCTCGGTAAGCCCAAACAGTTTTTCATATGCCCTATTGATTTCATCAAGCCTTTTAAAATCAGGATCTCCGATCAGTTTAGGTTCAAACTCTTGTGTTTCCGGTGCAGCTGCTGCAGCCACCCTGGTGCTTTGTGTTGTTGCTTCCATAATATTATATTTTGAAATTATAAACAGATCGATAATGTAATCAATAGGAGTAGGCCGCTTTGCATTTGAATGTCATTCCAAAGGTCAAGGTGTTTTTTTATCAGTTCCACTGATACATAATATTTCTGTTTGCTTAATCTTTCAACAGAACTGTGTAGTTTCCCTACGGAGTCTTGTAGTCTTTGGATATCTGAGTTTTCAGGTTCTGGATTTAAGCTATCTATTGCACTGTTATCAATACTAGTATAGCCACCATCTGAATACATTCTAGACAGTGAAGAGTTAACCGATACCGGGTTAGTGCGCATTGTTTCAATGGCTGAAACCATATCGGCGATTGCTGGTGTTCTCATGAGGTAGTTAGGAACTACATATTCGCCTTTGTGTACAATGCCGGCTGGTTCAAGCGTTGCGCCGTCGCCGGTGTAGCCTCCCAGCGAGAATCCTTTAGTTTTCCCGGTAGCTTTTTTTATCGTTCCAATTAGACCTGCCACTTGGGCCACATATCCAGCTATTAAAGGTATGTTTGCCGGAAAAGGAACACTGGCTGCAGTTTCACCCGTTCCTTTGGCAATATTGATGATTGTTTCGGCAATTGCCCAGGCTTGCTTAGCCATTAATGCTGCCTGCCCAATTCTGCTTTCTTCGCCAAACACACCGATAATTGTATCAAGTGTTGATAAATAAGCTGCTTTCTTTTGTTCCTGAAGTTGAGCATCAATAGCTGCTCTTTCTTCTGCCGCTTTTTGCTCATTATCCAGGGCTTTTTGTCTTAGCTTTGTTTGTTCTAAAACAGTATCTGTAAGAGATTCCTCCGTTTCTATTCGGGGATCGATAGAGTCTAGCTGTTCCATCGATTCTGTATTTCTTCCGATCAGGGAAGAAGGATCATTTGTCGTTGTTTCAATTGGAACAGGCAGTTCATTTGTTTGAACAGTGGGATCTGTAGTAATATTGCCACCAACTTCAATTTTTCCATTAATTGTATTTTCATATGCACTCTTCCAGGTACTCGCCACTTTTTGAGCATTGGCAACAACAGCGGCCTTAGTGTTGTCGCTGTATTCCTGAAAGGCAGTTTTGATTCCATCAAGATCAAAAGTTAAAACGGCTTTTATAAGTTTTCCTCCTAACTTAAGGTTTTCCCATAATGCCTGAACAGCTGTCTTTACGATATTAAAACCTGTAATCCAGCTGGAAATCATATATTGAAATCCTGCACGAACAGGCAAGCTACCATTGTAAAGTTCAATAAACCAGTCGCGAACATTTTTAATACCTCTTGAAAGAGAAACTATTCCGTTGGCCATTAATTCGGTTGCGGTGGCTTTAATGGCAGTAAAGGTTCCGGTTCCGGTTCCCATTAATTCTCCCCAGGCTTGTTTTAGTTTGGTGTTAGCCTCCAATAGTATTTCTTGAACTATTGCATTTTCACCAACTCCTTCTTTTACTTTCTCTAAACTCAATTCTGCCTGTCCCAGCATTGCGATGTATTCCAGACCAGCATCTTCACCGGCTCCACGGAAAATATCGGCAATGGCCGTACCTACCTCAGTGCTTTGTGGTGGTAGTTCTGCCAGTCGATTGCTAATCATCTGAATTGCATCAAAAGCAGAAATGGATCCATCTCGGAGTTTAGCCTGCAGTTCGTTTGAGCTAATTCCGATATTGTCGATTGCAGCTTTTGTGGCCGGTGTCATTTCCCGGAGACTAATAGTTGCTTCTTTGATTGCATCTATGCCTTTATCCGAATAAACACCAGATGTAACTTGCTGCGTAATTAGGGCAATAGATTCGTCTGCAGATAATCCAGCTGCTTTAAACTGGCTGCCATATTCCTTGAGTATGTCCAAAAACTCTCCCGAGCTGTCGGCTCCGGTGATGAATCCATCATTAATTTTACTAAGGGCTTCTTCTGCAGAAATCCCCATAGTTTTTGCAAAATTGTTTGTTGAAATTAAAACCTCGCTAAAATCTTCATTGAAGGTGTCGGCTGTTGCTTGTACGGAGGCAGTAAAATCTGCCAGGGGTTGACCGCTTAGACCAGTAAGGCGCTCCGCTTCGCGTCGTGCTTTGGCTGTTTCTGTATATAGGTTAAATAGGGCTTTGGCTCCTTTTACTGCTCCGGCGATAACTGCAGCCCACCCAAACGCTGGGAGTAATCCTTTTGCAGATCCTACCAATTTACCAATAACTCCGTTTTGTTTCTTCAATTGGTTGCCGGTATTGCTCCATTCTTTCCCAGCCTGACGCACGGAAGCATTATGATCGTCCATAATACCTTTTAGCTTACCAACTTTCATTAATTGTCGGTTGTACTCTTCACTGCCAACAGTCATTTTGTTAAGCTGAGCAGTTGCCTTATAAAATTCTTGCTTTATAGATTTTATATTGTTTTTAACCTCTTTGCCGTTGATGTAGAGGTTTATCCGACGATTGTAAGTGTTTGCCATGTTATTCAGGTTTTATGATTAAACATTCCTCAGGCATGCCTGTATATTTTTGCGATCCTTGTTTGTCCATCCAAGACACCTCGTAATCAGAACAACACGATTCGTCCGGTATGAAATCTTGGATAATCATTGGGAACTTAAACTCTAAATCGTTTTTCATATATACTACGTCGCCCAGCTGATATTTAAAATCGTGCTCCGAGTTTTCTACTTCTATTTTTTTCAATTCACGTAAGCTCATAATTCCGAAAGTTTTAATTCATTTTGTTTAAATGGCTTTTCTTTGATTTTGCCTCGGAGGGTAATCCAGCTGCAGCAATAATCTGCGTTTTCATCGTGTATATCGCCAATAGGGCATAAATCACTAACCACCATTAATTCAGGACGATCGGCTTTTTTTTCAGTAACCAGGTCGCCAAGGTTAAACTTTGTTAGCTTTGGTTTGAAAGCGGCTATTTCCAATTTTTTTAATTCTGACACACTCATTTTGCTGCAATTAATTCTGATTCTCTATACTTTGTATAAACCATTTTTCCTTTTGCGTTGGCATGGCAACCGCGACATACATTTTCGCCGTTTTCTGGTTTTACAGATGAAATTTTGATTGGATTAACCTTTTTCAAATCATCTGTTTTAAACACGATATCTCCTTTCTGAAACGTTGTTTTTTCCATTTTTAATTCTCAACAATAATTTTTCAATTCTTTCGGTAAGTGTTGATATCATGGCGTTTCAGCTTTTCAAAAACTTCGATTTTCTCCAAACTACGTTATTTTAGTCTCTACCCTTGCCGAGCCTGCCCTATTTAAGGATGCAGAATAATGGGCAGTATTGCAGGATATATGAGAGAAAGATTTATTTATTTTCATGCATTTTCTGCCCAAAATGATTGATCAAAGTATTCCTTACTATATAGGCAACTGGTCTGTCCTCGCTTTCTGCCTTTTCCTTAATTGCATTCTCTACATCCTTTGGGATCCTGGCAGAAACGATACCACGAAGAGATTCACTTCTCATAATTCCATTTTCAATCATTTCAACTTTGTTTATAGTTACGAAACCAAATGTAGAATGCAGAGTGATGAATACAAAGGACACATTGAAGTCAATGATTTCAACAATATAAAACGGAGGCAAATAAAAAGCCCGCAACTGTTATAGCTGCGGGCTAGCCAAGTATGACCGGTTATCGCACTGGATCGATAACGGCCTGAACGTTATGTCTTAAACGAATAGGTGACCTTTATGCAATGTTAGGCCAAGCTGACTAAAGAGTTGTATATTCTCTTCTGTGAACAGAGAATTATTGACGTTGTCTCTAAGTTGTTTCATCTTCGATATAGCTGTCGAGGTGTCAATAGTTCCAGAGTTTTTATCCTCTACAATTTGTTCAAACTCGGTTCGAAAAGATGTTGCACTTTCTTTTGATGCTGTAATGTTTTGTTCTTCAATAATTTGATTTGTTTCCATAATAGTGTAATTTTAGAGTGATAGTATTAAATATTAATTTTACTACTGTTCAAGCAATTATAAGGCGGCTGTTGAGTCGCCTTTATTTTTTGTAAAAAGTTTTTTTATAGGCTCTCGTAACCATGCAGGCCAACGCCAACGGTAAGGATCTGGGTATTCTTTTTTAAATTGTTTCTTTTCTTCTGTGGTCATAGGGTAGGGATTTATTCCTCGTGCATTTAAAAACACTTCGCTCTCTTTGAAATCTTCAGAGCACATGGCAATACGTTTGTCGATTGCTATTTTAAACTCAAGCAGTTGCTCAAAATATGTGTCAGCACGCTTCCCTTTCCTCTGGGAGTCCAGGATCGCCAGCTCCTTATCCTTTTTGTATCCAGCAATAATACCTCGAGTTAGTTCTATTCTCTTTTTGTGGAATTCAATTTCATTCATAATTCGCATTTTATATTAGTGTTACTTTTAATATTTCGAAACTTTTAATGTATTTCCAGTCCTCGGAGAATGCCTCGAATATATCTTTCGCTTCACCTGGTTCTTCCATGTTTACAATAAGACTCATTGTTCTGGTTCGGGTTGGGTGTGTAACCAAAATTTCAATTCGGTATTTCTTTAGTTTTATTGGTTGGTCTGAAACTCGCATAATCCAGTAGGAGGAAACCTCTGGCCAACAAGCAATAATATCATCGATGTTTTCTTCTGCTGAAACTTCATCGTTTGCAAATGTTGGCAATACTTGTTGTCGGGCTGGTGATCCGTCGCCGCATATTGTAAAAACTTTCACGAAATACTTATTTGATAGAGACATGATTATTTTTTTGCAATTAGATATTCATTAAAATCTTTATAGTTTTTGAAAATGATTTGAGAGTAGTCAGTCGTATTTTCAGGATATCTTTTCAGGATTTCATTATTCGCATTTCTACCGGCTTCGTCGTTGTCAAAAAATGTATTTATTGCTTTGTATTCGTCGAGTGTAGAAATTACATGTTTTAGATTGGCGACGCTGTTTAAAATTATATTCGTTGTTGCAGCCTCCCGGACATTGTAATATGCCATACCTGAAAGGAAATCCATAAAACCTTCCCAAAGATTTATTGTTTGGTTTCCTTTAATCGTTGTAATTGCCTTAGGGCTTGAGGATCCTTTCCATAATTTGTTGCGAAGTTCAAAACCTCCTTTATCATTTGGAAATGCCACGGCAAAATAATTTTTGCCATTAACAGAGTAATAGGCTTCTTTTACATACTTTTCGCAATGCCTGTACATTATGCCGCGGCTTTTAAGATAACCAATCAACGCCAGGTTTTGCAACATTCGTACATTGTTGATTTTCAAATTTGACTCAGCGCGAAATCCGGAACGATGAAAAGAAGAAGGATCGATTCGCCTGGGGATGTTTTCTCCAGATAGAATATTAACTGCCCCGGTTATATCCGTGTCATTAATTGCGATAACAAGATCCAGTATTGAGCCACCGGTTCCGGCTCCGTGATCGTACCAAAGGTTAAGGCGCTGATCAACTTTAAAACTTGGAACCTTTTCGCCGCGAATAGGTGAGCAATACCACAACCATTGCTTATGCTTGTCCCGGCGTTCAGGATTTACACCTATTCGGTTAAGGTAGGTTTCAATGGGTATTTGTTTCGCTTCTGAGATATTCATTTTCTTTCTTTTTTCACTGTAATTTTATTGAACAGATTTGAACAGCCTCTGTCTAATCCTTATAAATTGAACATTGCTATGAGATGGTATTGTTTAATTTATAGGAAACTGAACAAATTAAACACTCTACTGAACGAGCAAAGTGTAAGTATCAGTAATAGAGGTATATATGTGTTCATTCTTGTTCATTTGCCATAAAGTAGCACACAAATCACTGAACATTGTTTAGTTTGTATATTTTGTAAAAACTGTTCAAAGCGTTCAATCTGTTCATAAATAGTGCTATCTGTTCAGTATGTTCAAAGTGTTCAATCTGTTCAATGTCTGAATGGTTCAAGTCCCCTGGTGTTCTTTGTCCAGTTAGATACCGTTCCAATTGAAACACCTATTTTCTCAGCAACAGCCCGAACTGTTAATCCTTGATTTCTTAAAGCAATGGCCTGAAGTTTCGTGTCGTCTCCATCATCAGAAATGTGTTCACTTTCTTTGCCGGTACCTTCTTGCTGAAATCTCAAACAGTTGTTATCAAATACTTTCCTTATGGTGATCACATTGTCTTTGCTGTATGCTTCTCTTTTTGTTCGTGAAAATTTGGTTTGGATAAGATATCGAAAGTCTGTATCAATTCTGCTTTTCCCTATAGCGAAAGCGGAATCCGCAAACTGAATTAGTTTTGAGCTACCTGCCAAGTCTGAATTAGTTAGTGGGGTATAGTCGAATTTTTTGGGTGTGTGTCCAAGGATCATAATACTTAATCCTTTTTCACGCTTAATTCGATCTAAATATGACATTAGCTCCATCGCTACATTTCCGTCTTTGCTATCTTCTCCGCTGAGTGCAGTTATGTTATCAACGATCAGAACTGTTGCATTTGATTCTCTAAGAAATCCATCTATAATCCGGAAAATTTTCTCAGTCAATTTTTTACCTGGTTCGTATATTTCCCCAAATGGAATATTGACAATTAAAAATCGGTCAGAGAAATTATATGTAGAATTGTTTTTTTTATTGGTGTATCGAACCTGGAACTGTTTGTCTGATAATTCGAAATCAAGAAATAGTACCGTTTGAGGACCGCATTCATTATCAAGTATGTCCAACACTTTTTCCCCTTTACTTAATCCGTCTCCCACTTGTACTGCTAGTATACTTTTGCCTGTTCCTGTTCCTCCGAAAAAGAAAATCAATTCCCCACTTTGCCAAATATCTCCCATAAGAGAATTTATATCCGGCAATTTAAGGCCGGCTTCTATTCTTTGGTTAGCCGTTCTTATCATTTTGCTCGTTCAATTATCGTTCTCAAACTAAACCTTATTAATTCGGTGAGAGTGGTGTTCTTCTCCTTGCAAAACTTATCCAGTTTTATTCGCTCGCTCTCCGAAAAACGAACAGTAAAATTTGAAGTTTTGCGATGTTTTTCGGGTATCCGAAATTTTTCTTTTTTCATTGTAATTTGAATTTGCATTGCGTTATGACTGCAAATGTTGTGTAAATGCACATCTTTTTAAAGGACAAAAAATTAGCCCCACAGTAGCTCCATTCCTCTATCCAGCTTTTCGCCGGCTTCGTCGGCATACTTTTTTCTAACTTCTTTCGGATCTTCGCCGGCGTTTAATGCATCGATCCCTTTTTTATAAAGTTTTTGCGATTCGGAAAGCAACTGGTTGGCCTTTTCAATGTTATCCGAGTTCATAGTTTTTCCTTTAATCGATTTCATTCCCTTTTTCATTGGCCATTTTCCTTAAACTATCAATCAATTCTGATTTGAAATAAAAATGTTTGTTGCCTGATCCGTGCCTTTTAATGAGACCAGCCTTAACCCATTTAGTGAATGTTGGTTGAGAAACACCAGCTAATTTTAAGGCTTGTGTAGTGGTAATCCGATCATTTTTAAAATCAGCCCGAACGTTCTTTGCCTCCCTCTTTTTCATGAATAATTCCAACCCTTCAGCAATTTGCTCAGGAGTGCTCAGAATCATTACTCGTTCATTTTCTTTGCTCATGTGTTGCGGTTTTAAATGAGTTCAGTAACATCAACTTCAAAATATTCGGCAATGGCTTTTGCCTCTGAGATAGTGGGATCAATTTCGCCCCGGTAGATCTGGCCCCAGCGTTTTTGATTAATGCCTACTGCATTGTAAAACTGTTTTTGTGGATGAAAGAAAAAACATCTGCTTTCTTTCTTTTGAACAACATTTTTGATTTTTCCCATGATTATTTGAAGCTTTAGTAAATATTATTTAGCACAATACTAAAAATAAATTACTATAAAACAAAATAATGTTGACTGAAAAACAAAATATTGTTTTTTAAATGGTAAATATTTTGAAGTAAAAAATCGAAAATCTACATTTGATACATGAATTCAATTTCAGATAAGATCGTCCAGGGACGAAAGGCGAAAAGAATTAATCAAAAAGATTTTGCTCAGCTAATAGGTGTTTCGCAGCCTTCGTTAATAAAGTTTGAAAGAGGTGAAACGGATTTAATTCCGCTGGGAGTAGCTCGCAAGATATCAAGTGAGTTGGATATTCCTTTTAATGAATTATTTGAAATTGAGTCTAAACATCTGCAGCTTAAAAATTTTACCGAACAAATTGATGACTTGGAAACTAAGTTGCAAAAGCTAAATAAAGAGTCAAAGAAGAACGAAGAGCTCGCAACTTTGCGTAAGGAGAAATACAAAGATCTCTATCTTGAGAAAATCGAACGTGAGTTTACTGAATATATGGAATTGTTGTTTGAGATATATGAATCAATAGAAACATTTGACTCCAGAGAACAGAAAATCAAATTTGAAAAACAGCTACAATCTGAAAAGGAATATTTAAGTGATACGATTTCTACTTTGTTCAGAGAAGAAATTTTTTCAGAATTTGAGATACTTGAAATACTTTATCAAAATGATCCCAAATTGGCTCTTATTATCGGTGATAAAGAAGGTGATCCAAAAGAATTAGCTAACTATTGGAGTGAATATATGGATATATCTCCTTCGAAAGTTGAGCAGTTTCTTGTTTGGTATAATAAAAAATGGGATAAAAAACTAAAGTGGAGCAGAGCGAGGTTATTGGCCACTGAAAGGCTAAGGAATAAAGATAGCTTTGAAAAATAACCTCCATGGCTTAGATCATAAATATTTTCTTTTCAAATATCCCTCGTAAACACTAAAAAGGGGAGGGTGTTTGAAAAGAAAATTACCTGAAAATTTTATAGTCAAGCCGCCACTGGGCGGAAGTGTTTGTATATACAAACACACATCTTGCCAACCCCTCCCCACCGATTTGATCATTGATTTGTTCCGTTGATGATTTTTGGTTAATAACTCTAAAAAAATAGTGAATATATATTTACACAAAAATAAAACATCTTGTGTAAATAGGTATTATATTTGTGTGCTGACACAATTTATTGATGATGATAAATAAAGATTTTAATACAATTTCAGAACTACTTGAGGCTTTCCCGGATGAACAAACGTGTATTGATCATTTGACAAAACTTAGGTGGCATGGTAATGTTGTTTCTCCTTTTGATCCTACATCGAAAGTATATGAGTGTAAGAATAATAGGTATCGATGTCGAAATACCGGGAAGTATTTCAATGTTAGAACAGGAACATTATTTGATAATACAAAGGTAGGTCTTCAAAAGTGGTTTTTAGTTATTTGGTTAGTGGTTAATCAGGGATCCGAGATTTCACCAACCGAGTTGTCCCGTAAAATTGGGGTTTCAAATAAGACTGCACGACTTATGTTACTGAGAATACAGCATTGTTTTAATAACAATATTTAAGTGTATTATTCAGTATGTAAGCGAGTTAGTGTTATATTTAGAGAATTAAATTTGATAAAAAACTAATATGAATAAAATTGACAACCAATCAGATTTTCTGTTTTATCAGTCAGGTGATGGAATTATAAAAATACAAGTTATAGTTGATCAGGATAATGATACTATCTGGGTGACGCAGAGGGCTATGGCTGAAATTTTTGATATTGATGTGAGTGGAATAACTAAGCACATTAAAAATATTTTCGAAAGTCAAGAATTAGATGAAGATAGCAATGTGCAAAAATTGCACATTGCTAATTCTGCTAAGCCAGTTCACTATTACAATTTAAACGTAATAATATCGGTTGGCTATAGAGTGAATTCTTATAAAGCTACTCAATTTAGGATCTGGGCAACAGATGTTTTAAAAGAATACCTGACAAAAGGTTTTGCCTTAGATGATGATAGGTTAAAGCAGGGAAAGAGCTTGTTTGGGAAGGATTACTTTGATGAATTATTGGAGCGTATCAGGGAAATACGCGCTTCAGAGAGAAGGTTTTATCAGAAGATTACCGATATATACGCTCAGTGTAGTATTGATTATGATGCCAAAGCACCTATATCCCGGAAGTTTTTTGCGACCGTGCAAAATAAATTGGAATATGCTATTACTCATCATACGGCACCGGAGATTATTAAATTACGGGCAAATGCAGGTAGGCCTAACATGGGCCTAACAAGCTGGAAAAATGATAAGAAGGGTGGGAAAATCCTGAAATCTGATGTTACAGTTGCAAAGAATTATCTTAGTCATGAGGAGATTAGTGAACTGAATCATATTGTAAACATGTACCTTGATTATGCTGAGTTGCAGGCCAAAAGGAATAATACAATGAAAATGTCGGACTGGGTCGTAAAGCTGGATACATTTCTCACCTTCAATGAATACGACCTTTTAAAAGATTCGGGTAAAATAAGGAAAGCGGTTGCCGATCAGTTCGCAGAAAGGGAGTATAAAAAATTTAGGGTGATTCAGGATAGGGAGTATGTTTCTGATTTCGATAAAGCTGTGGAGCAGATAAAAACAACAGGAAAATTGCCATCACCTCCAAAAATGCCAAGTATAAAAGAAGCTTTAGGAAAAACTAATTTGTCAGGATTTAATGAGGATCTTAAGGCTGCTCTTGATTATGATCCGAAGGATGATGAATAAGTATATGTGTTCATATTCGGCCTTTTAATTGTCCATCTGTGTAACTTATAGTTTGCCCCAGGTATTGTTCATTTCCTTGGTCTTCATTTCATCAACAATGGAAATGTATTTCCGGAGTGTTTTTTCTTCGCGTATGCCGGTTATTTCCTGCACAACTTTTTGTGTCATTCCCAGGTAGAGGCTCATGCTTATGAATGTCTTTCTAGATACGTGGGCAGTAATTACCTCGTGTTTGAGAAAGGTTTTTTCAGTGAATTTATTACCTGAATGCGTTGAAATAGTAACCGGTGCTTTTATTTCTGCAGCTTTGCAGGCTTTTTTAATGTAGTCGTTAAACTTTTGGTTGCTTATCCTGGGGAGGATCCAAACTGGTTGATGCTTATATCTTTCAACTATTTTCTTTGATCGATCAACTAAAGGGATTCTTACCGGCTCTTTTACTTTTTTCATTGTAATTACCAGCTGGTCGTTAACTATCCAGTCGCGTCGTGCCCGTTGCAGATCTGAGAACCTTAATCCGGTGAGACATCCAAAACAGAAAATATCTCGCACCCGGGCCAACTTTTTATCTGTGAATTCAAAATCGTAGAGTGTTTTAAATTCGTCAATGGTAAGTATTATTGGTGTGATATCTTTTTCGGTAGCCTTGTATTTTGGAATCGATCCATCAAAGTAATTTCTTTCCTGGCTCCAGCTCAGAAATCGTTTAAAAACTTTTACGGTTTGGGCGAAAGTGTTGTTCGAGTGCTTTTTCTTGGCAGAGTACTCTTTCATTTTATCGAAGAGCTGCACATCGATATTTTGGAAGGTGATGTTATACTTTGTTTTTTCACTAAAAGCTTGTACAAAATTGTACACAGTGTTGCGGCGGCGGTAGGTATTATTCTCGAAATTATTTTTGGAGTATTCCACAAATTCTGAAAATGCGTCCAATACTTTTATTTCAGGAATATTTGGTGAACGTTTGCCTTGAATGGGATCGATGCCGCTTAATATCATTTTTATCGCGTTTTCGATATCCGGGTATTTGTTCAGCTGGCAGTAGTTGTCGAATGTAAGCATTAACGACTTGAGGTGTTGTATTGTGGCGTTTTTTGCCTTGTATTGTTTGTATGAGCTTTTTATTCTTTGCTTTTCATCGTCCCAGTCGTCAATGTTCACCCTTGCGATCGATTTATAATAGCGTTTCTTATTATAAATAACCTTTGCCATCACCGGCGACGTTCCCTTCTTTCCTTTTGATGAAGTATTGAGGTAAAAGCTTATATTTGGCATAGTTTGATTTTGTTTCTATGCCATAAATTTACAATTCTGGTAGCATTTTGGTAGCTCTTTTTATAATAAATTTCACAAAACCCTACAAAAACTAAATAAACAAAAGTACTGTAAAGAACAGATTGTCAGTAATATTACACAATCGTACAAAAGGTGGTGAAATAGTAAATTATTCCCGTCGGGACTACTTTTGTGTATTATAAAAAGCTATGAGAGAGGGCCTTCCCGGTTCTCTTTTGTGGTTTTAGTCAGCATGTAGTCAACAATCCCGAAATAAGTCAATTTTCAACTGTATTATCTTAATCCTATCTTTGTAATGTATTGCGTTGCCGCCATCCAACCCCTCCCTGTGTAAAACCCCTTGAATAAGGCGTCATTGCGAGAGTCCACCAAAATTTTGTTTTTGCCATAATGAGGTAATGCCAGATTATGCAGGGGTGTCATTTCGAATGAGGGAAACGAATGAGAATTGAAAATCAGCGGAGCTAAATCTGTTCCTTTTGTGAAAGATTTCTCCTCATTCTTCGTCGAAATGACAATAATGCATAAAGTGGTATTTTACTCATATTTAACGACTTATTAAAATCTGTCATTGGCAGCATCGCGAAGCAATCTTATCGTTTTACCGGACACTCATGAAAAAATTTAATGAATACTTTCTATACCAACCAAAAAAGAAAATATTGCGCTGATTTTCGCAGAGATTTATATAATCAGCGTTTGTCTGCGTAATCCCAACCTGCGTCTGGCAGTTGCGGAAAACGATTAAAGATATTTACTGTCCGGGGTTTATAGATAGTCATGAAACTCTTTTCAAAATGCAAAACTTTCTAAGCAGAACCTCCATTTTAACAATCTAACAAACCTCGTTTGTCAACAGCTTTGAATTTCGTATCTTTTGCCATTCAATTTGAAGGTTATTTTACATTTAATAAATTTAAATGGGGCGTATAAAAAAGTTAATCAATTTCGGAACACTCCTTCTTTTTCTTGCCATGAGTTTTAGCGGTTACGCAGGGCAGAAACAACTCTTGTTTAATGGAATTACAACCGATGACGGCCTGGTTTCATCCAATATTCTCAGCATAACTCAAGACCAACATGGTTTTATTTGGATTGGAACGTATGATGGATTGCATCGATACGACAGCAAAGAGCTGAAAATTTACCAGAACCGAAACAATCAACCCAACAGTCTGGCCGACAACCTGATTCGCTCGCTTTACGTCGACAATAAAAACAATATGTTTGTTGGTACAAACACTGGAATAAGTCTTTATGATAAAAAAACCGATCAGTTTATCAATTTCAGTCAGGATACTTCTTCATGCCTTTACAGCCTGAATTTCCAGGCTAATAAAATAACATCCGACGACAAAGGAAATATATGGATTGCTTCGAATGTTGGACTGGTAAAGTTTAATCGTGCTGAAAATAATTGTGAATTATTTACCCATGATTCTTCCAATCAGGAAAGTATCAGCAATTCATTTTGCACAGGACTTCATATCGACAGTTTTAATCGTTTGTGGATAAGCACCCAGAAAGGAATCAATCTTTTTAATTCTGAAAACAAGTCCTTCAAATTAGTCAGCGAGGGAGTAAACGGGAACGATTATTCAGATTACGTATTCCGTGAAATGACAGAGGATCAGAATAAAAATCTTTGGATAAACAGCGAAGACGGCTTATTCAGAATAAAATTAGCGGAAAATTCAGCAGAAAAATTGCAGCATTTTGCACCCACCCCGGATGATCCGAATTCCATTTCGGAAAATATGCTTTCGGCCATTTATGTCGACCAGGAAAACAATTTATGGATTGGCGCTGAAAACAGCGGGCTCTATCTGTTTAACCGTACCAAACAGAATTTTGATGTCGTCGTTTCGAATGGCCGCAGCGTTCAAAATCTTCAGGACATTTCGGTGAATGCCATCTTCCAGGATAATGCAGGTAATTTATGGATAGGAACCTACGGGCACGGCGTGCTCACTATTACAAAAAACAGTTATGCCATTTCATTATTTCAGGATATTGTGGCTGAAAACCAAACCTACACCAGCACTTTGGTCAATGCATTTTTGGAGGACAGCCGGGCAAATATCTGGATTGGTACGGATGGAAACGGCATTTTAAAATTCAACAAATCAACACGTAAATTCAAAAACTTCAGCACCCAAAACTCCGGCCTTGGAAATGACTATATTTTATCGATGATTGAAGACGACAACCAGAACCTGTGGCTGGCATCGTGGGACGGCGGATTAATCAGGTTCAATCCTGAAAATGAAACATTCACATCTTTCACCACCGAAAACAGCGCTATTCCGGGCAATAAAATTTATACGGTTGCAAAAGGCGAAAACAACAAAATATGGCTGGGTAGCCATTACGGAGGATTAATTCTTTTCGAACCTTCCGAAAACCGCTTTACTTCCATCAATAAAATCAGCAATGATCTGGGTGAAAATACGGTGAATGTTGTCAAGCCTGACAGCAAAGGAAATCTATATGTTGGAACCACAAAAGGATTGGTTATTTATAACCCATCAGATAAAAGGGTAGAAAAAATTGAAGGAGATTCAGCCAGGCTTGATATCGGGAACCTGGAAATTAACGATGTTAATGTTGAAAACGACACCAGCATTTGGGTGGGAACACTCATGGGGATGTTTCATTTTAATCCGGAAACAAATAAAACCAGGCGGTTTACTACTGCCGACGGATTGCCGGGCGACATTATAAATGCCATTATAAATGACAATTCGGGAGTTTTATGGGTAACAACATCAAACGGAATTTGCCGGTTTAAACCGGGAAATTCATCCATCACTGTTTTTAATAAAAATGACGGAATGCAAAGCAACGAATTCCGCCCGCGCAGTGCACTTGTCGATTCGGAAGGCTACCTCTATTTTGGAGGAATCAACGGATTCAATATCATCAATCCACAAAAAATAGTTAGAAACAATCATGTACCGAAAGTACAGTTTACGGGTTTCGATATTTTTCACATGGTCGTAAAACCAGGTGATCCCAACTCGCCATTGGATAAAATCATTCCCGAAACCGACAAAATAGTACTGAATTACGACCAGTCGGTGCTGACATTCCATTTTGCTGTGCTCGATTTTACCAGCCCAAACAAAAATGAACACGCCTACATGCTTGAAAACTTCGACAGTGATTGGACCTACTCAGAAAACGAACGTCAGGCAACCTATACCAACCTCGACCCCGGGGAATACATTTTTAGGGTGAAAGGCGCCAATAACGACGGAGTTTGGAACGAAGAAGGTGCTTCGCTGATTGTTGTTGTTAAACCGCCATGGTGGCAAACCTGGTGGTTTAAAACTTTACTGGTTCTGGCAATTGGGTTTACTGTTCTTTCCATTTTTTATGTGCGGATTAAAAGCCTGGAAAGACAAAAACACATTCTTGAAAAAAGGGTGGAGGAAAGAACCCGCGAATTGGCAAAACTGAATGCCACAAAAGACAAACTGTTTTCGATTATTTCGCATGATTTGCGAAGTCCTTTCAATGTTATTCTCGGATATGCCGATGTGCTGAAAGAGCAATATAAATCGTTTGATGAAGACACAATGAACAATGTACTCAGCGATTTGAAGGAATCGGGTGAGAATGCTTTTAATTTGCTTGAAAACCTTCTCAACTGGTCGAGCGCACAAAGGGGCACTATCGATTTTTCGCCAATTAAAACCACTGCGCGGGAAATTACCGGAAGTATTATGCCCGAAGTAACATCAATTGCCAAAAAGAAAAACATTGAAATTGTCAACCATGTGAGCGGGAAAGACATTCCTTTAATGGCCGACAAAAATATGCTATCGCTGGTTTTCAGAAATCTTTTGACCAACGCGGTAAAATTCAGCAATCCGGGAAACAAAGTGTGGATTGATGCTGAAATAAAAAGCGATGAGGTTATTTTTAGCATAAAAGACGAAGGCATCGGCATTACACCACAAAAGGTAGCCACTCTATTCGATCTGGAAGAAAATTCCACGCAAAGAGGCACATCAGGCGAAAAAGGAACCGGACTGGGGCTTATTCTAAGCAAGGAATTTGTGGAAATGCACAAAGGAAAAATCTGGGCGGAAAGTGAAATTGGAAAGGGAGCTGCCTTTTATTTCTCGGTGCCAAATTATTGATCTGCGATTGCTTTCGCATTTAATCTAATAATTCCCCTTGGCTTCGCCATGGGGTTCCGCTTTTTCTCCCCGTTTGAGGGAGATGTCAGCCTTTATGGCTGACAGAGGGGTGAAATAAAGAAAATTCGAGTTTCAGCGATTTAGCTGAAATAAAGTTGGCGTAATACCCCTTGGCTTTGCCACGGGGATAGTCAACTTTAAGAATTTTCTTTATTCATGCCACATCAATTTAAATCACATGAAAATTTATGGCTTCTCCACAACATACAACTTCCGCTGTAGCCTTCCCCCTTATGTAGCCTTCTCTGAAAATGTTGTAACTTTACTTGTTCCTCGGTGGTTGTTGCCTGATCTACTTTACCATGCTTAATTCTGATCCTAATCGTTACATCTCTATGAGAGCCTTCTGTCGTTGTGTTTACTTTGAAATAGGCTTTACCTAAAAACTTATAATGCTTTATAACTATTTATAATATACCTTTCATTAAAACTTCTATAAGCCTTTAAATTCAAGGGTATGAGTAAGGTCTTTACTTTGTTTGGTTTTAATCTATTTTGCATAAATAATTCCGGTCGGGACTACTATCTATCGAGATAAAAAATTGCAAAAGAGAGCTTTAATGGTTCTCTTTTGTTGTTTTACTCAGCATGCAGTCAGCCATCCCGAAATAAGTCAACTTATAACTGTTTTATCTTAAACGTTCCTTCGAAATATATTGCGTCGCCGTGATACAACAATTGAATATTCTGAAAGGCCTTAACGATCACCCATTTTTTTTGACTTCAAGAATTTGGAAAGGATATTGAAGTTACTGAATTTTTGAGTTGCCCATCCTATTTTAATATGAGGACACCATTTTTAAGGTACAAAAACGATGCAGTTCCACCCTGTAGTTTATAATGAATTTGAATAAATCGTAAACGTTTAATTACCCCAAATATGTTTTCAATATTGTACTTCGTGATGTATGTCGCAAACGTCTGATAGCCTTTTCTTTTATCTGACGCACCCTTTCACGGGTTAATCCAAATTGTTCTCCGATTTCTTCCAGTGTCATTTCCATACATCCTATACCGAAAAACAATCTAATAACTTTGGTTTCACGCTCTGTCAATGTTGCTAATGCACGGCTTATCTCTTCCCCAAGTGATTCCATCATAAGGGCACGGTCAGCGTTAGGTGAATCGTTATTTACCAAAACATCCAAAAGACTATTGTTTTCACCATCCACGAATGGGGCGTCAACAGAAACATGCCTTCCTGATACTCTGAGAGTATCGGCAACTTTGTCGGCAGGTATCTCCAAGATTTCCGCTAATTCTTCTGGCGATGGCTTTCGTTCATTTTCTTGCTCAAATTTTGCAAATGCTCTATTAATTTTATTCAACGAACCTACTTGATTTAATGGCAAACGAATAATACGTGATTGTTCTGCAACTGCTTGCATAATTGATTGCCGAATCCACCATACCGCATAGGAAATAAATTTAAACCCTCGTGTTTCATCAAACTTCTGACCTGCTCTAATCAACCCAAGGTTTCCTTCGTTTATTAAATCAGGTAAGCTAAGTCCCTTATTTTGGTACTGTTTTGCAACAGAAACGACAAAACGCAGGTTTGCCTTTGTTAATTTCTCTAAAGCAGCTTGGTCGCCCTTTTTAATCCGTTGTGCTAATTCTACTTCTTCCTCAACAGTAATCAGTTCTTCTTTACCAATTTCCTGTAAATACTTATCTAACGAAGCACTTTCACGGTTAGTGATTGACTTCGTAATCTTTAGCTGTCTCATATAATTTCCCTAAAATAGAGTACGAAGGTACGATATTAAATCGCAGCACATACCAATTGAATTTTCGCTCTCTTAAATTTAGGGTGGATATGCAAAAAACTTGAGCGATTAATTAATCTACGATGCAACTAGATATTCCTAAAAAATTATACCCAAGTATTTTCCACTAAATAATAATTCCATAACGTGCATATGCAATACAAACTCTTGGATTGTGATTAGCAGTCTTACATGCAATAGTGAATGTTGTACTTCCCTTTTCTATTTGGAATAATTCAACGCGATAAAAACTCATTCAATTAGTTGATTTCTGTAAATTAGTGGCATATTAATGCCCCAATGCCTGAATGTCCATTTCGCAATATTGAACCAACCCGAATAATTGAAAAAAGTAATTGATCACTTGCATTTTTTGATAAGTTTCCAATAAGTATTGGTCATGCTTTAATTATTCCGAAAAGACATGAACCCAATTATCTTAACCTAACAAATGAAGAAAAATTGGATATTGAAAAATTAACTAATACGATTATTAATTACCAGAAAATGAAATACTTACAAGGTGGATTTAATATTGGAATTAATATAGGCAAAGCAGCAGGTCAAACAATTTCTCATTGCCATATTCACATAATACCAAGATATGATGGTGACATGGATGACCCTACAGGCGGTGTTAGAGGTGTTATACCATCAAAACAAAAATACTAATAGTTGAAATACGCAAGTGTATATATTGCAATATATCAGATGATTAGACTGGTAATACTTCAATTTTTTGTTTTCCTTTAATGTTCTGTCATGTTTCAAGTTGTTTGTAGTTGAAATACAATGTATTAATTCTTCTTTCATTCAGATTATTTGATAAATTTGAAGAACTCGAAAACCAGAAATCTTTAATTACCGATAGTTTGGAGATTATTAAAAATTCCAATTCTAAGTTGTCTTACGATGAACTTTTAGAGCAGAACCGCCAATTAAAACATCAGATTCAGGAAATACAAAAAATATTGAAAAAGTCTGGATCTATACTGTCGCATAGAGAAGCCAAATACCGGGCATTGTACGAAAATGCACCGCTTTCATATCAATCTTTAGATGTAGAAGGGTATTTTATCGATATAAATCCAGCATGGCTTTCAACGCTAGGTTATAGTTGGGAAGAAGTTATCGGTAAAAATTATGCTGATTTTTTGCATTCGGATTGGAAGAGCATTTTTGAAAAAAACTTTGCTGAATTTAAACGAAGAGGATACGTTAGCGATGTTCAGTTTAAAATAAAACATAAGAAAGGTCATTTCATAGATATCTCATTAGAAGGATATATTGGCACTCATCCGGATGGAAGTTTTAAACAGACTTATTGTGTTTTTAAAGATATTACCGAACAAAAACGAGTTGAGGATGCTTTGATTAAAAATCAATTTTATTTATCAAAGGCACAGGAAATTGGAAAAATTGGTACATGGGAATTGGATATTTTGAACAATAAACTGTACTGGACAAAACAGAATTATAAAAACTTTGGTTTAAGCCACAAGACTTCACTAAATTACGAAGTGTTTTTGAACTGTATTCACCCTGATGACAGGGATTATGTGAATCGGGAATGACAAGCAGCAATGGAAGGGAAACCTTATAACATTGAGCATAGGATTATTGAAAATGGAAAAGTAAAATGGCTAAGGGAAAAAGCTGACATAAAATTCGATAAAAATGGAAAAGCCATTTCTGTCATTGGCTTAACTCAAAATATTACTGAAAAGAAAAATGCAGAAAATGAGTTAAAAAAAGGGGAATCTATTCAACGATAGTTGGTTGCAAATATTGGCGATGTAATTGTAATTATCGATAAAAATGGATTAAACCGCTATAAAAGCCCAAATGTAAAAAGACTGTTTGGTTGGGATGTGGATGAATTAGTAGGGAAAAGTGCACGGGATAAGGTTCATCCTGACCATATAGAAGGTGCAAATAAATTGCTTTCTCTGTATTTTAAGCACATGCAGTCGTCCCTTGATGCAAGACTTAAAATCCAACCGTTGCCCATTTTGGGCTCGCCTGCGTGTCGCTTCGGGCTTCAACCGGGATTGTTTTAAGTGATAGCCTGGCGGTTTTGTCTATTCCGTTCCTATGTCACTGCACACATATCACACAAACCGATTTCATGCTTCAAACTATTTTTTGTGAGACCCTCGTTCCACTTGCAGGACGGCTCGCGATGCTTGATCAATAACCGGCAACCCACTCCGTTCAATTGCCATTCTTATTCAGCCGTTAAAAAGCTGCGATATTAATTCAAATTCCGGTATTCATTCGGAGTATAACCTGTCTCATTCTTAAACATGCGGTTAAAGTGCTGAGAATATTTAAATCCTAACTCGTGCGCAATTTCACTCACCGTTCTGTTTTCGTCGAATATCTTGTTTTTGGCTATTTCAATTATTTTAATCTGTATGTATTCCTTTGCTGATTTTCCGGTTTCTTTTTTCATCAAATCACCAAAATAATTAGCTGAAAGATTTAGTTCGTCGGCAAAATAAGCTACCGATGGTAACCCAAATTTCTGCGGATTATCGGTAGAGTAATAGCTATTTAAAAGTTGCTCAAACCTCTCCAAAATACCTTTGTTGACGTTGTCGCGTGTAATAAACTGGCGGTCGTAAAAACGTTCGCAATATTTCAATAACAATTCAATATTCGAAGAAATCAGTTCTTTACTGTGTTTATCTACGGCATGTTCCAGCTCGTATTCTATTTTTCCAAAACTGTCCATTATCATCTGGCGCTCACGCTCCGATATGTGCAGTGCTTCATTGGTTTTGTAACTAAAAAAGGAATATTTATCGATATGACGCCCCAATGATGTTCCGGCAATTAAATCAGGGTGAAAAATTACTCCGTGCCCCTTGGGCTGATACAATTCTACGCTTGGTTTCATATCAAGTATCTGCCCCGGTGCTATAAAAATCAGGGTGCCTTCCTGGTAATCGTAGGTGTTTTTTCCATACCTGAGATCGCCGCAATTCACATCTTTTAGCAACACCAAATAGAAGCCAAAATAGGTTTTGATTAAGCGTCGTGGATCAGCCTTTGAAAAATCAATGATACTTACCAGCGGGTGCAAAGTTTCGTGATTATTGAAAATATTATATTCTGTTACCGTCTCAAACCTGTTCATCTTTTCCATTTCATTCTCTTTTTATTCAATCAAATTTAAACAATCTCAACAAGCTTTTATGCGTATTGAAGTCATTTCAGTAAAAATGGTAGTGTAATCCGTATTCTATATACAAAATACTATATTACAGTGCCTTATATTTGTAGTAGCAGATTTACTGAATAATATTAAATAATTGATTTATGAATAATATACTAGATCAAAATAGGTTTTCATTTGCTGGTTTGAAGCATATCGATATAAGAAAAGCATTGTTTTTATGCTTACTCTTTACCGGATTGTTGTCCTGTACTCAATCTTCTGAAAACTCAGCCAACGAAAATAACCTGATAATTCGTGAACAGGGCAGTTTTGCCGTTGGTGGTACCGTAAAAGAAAATCCGGGAACATTTAACACCATAACGCGCGGCCCCGAAGGCCAGACTTATCATGGCGACCACGCTTATGTTTTCTACCAGATACCAGCTGATGCACGTCAGTATCCGTTGGTGATGTGGCACGGTTTCGGACAATTTTCAAAAACGTGGGAAACCACGCCCGACGGAAGAGAAGGTTTTCAAACGCTGTTTTTACGCCGGCGTTTTCCGGTTTATGTAATCGATCAGCCACGTCGTGGAAATGCTGGTCGTAGTATGGCAGAAGGTACATTTACGCCTACCCCCGACGAAGCATTTTGGTTTAATACATTCAGGGTTGGCGAGTGGCCCGTTTTTTTTCCGGGCGTACAATTCTCAAAGGATCCCGAGGCGCTTAATCAATATTTCAGACAAATGGTGCCTGATATTGGGCCAATAGATATTGCGGTGAATGTGGATGCTGTTTCTGCTCTTTTTGATAAAATAGGAGAAGGGATTCTGGTTACGCATTCTCATTCAGGCGGAATGGGTTGGTTAACAGCGGTCGAGAATGACAATATAAAAGCCATTGTTTCGTACGAGCCGGGTAGCGGCTTTCTTTTTCCTGAAGGCGAGGTTCCTGCACCGATTGAAAATTCTGCCGGAGCACTGGTTGCCACAGGAATTCCGATGGAAGATTTTATGAAGCTCACAAAAATCCCGATCATTATTTATTACGGCGATTTTATTCCGGAAACTCCCGATCCAAATCCGGGAACTGATGGCTGGCGTGCCCGACTTGAAATGGCTCGCTTATGGCGCGATGCCGTTAATAAACACGGTGGTGATGTAACAGTAGTTCATTTGCCCGAAATCGGAATTAAAGGAAATACACATTTTCCCTTCTCGGATTTAAACAATGTGAAAATAGCCGGTTTAATGTCGGAATGGCTGAACGAAAAAGGATTGGATAAATAACATGAAACGAACATGAACTTTTTAAATCATAGATTCACAAACAAGCATGATTAAAAAAGTTTATGTGAGAGCGGAGCGGTTACATCCGTTCTTAAATTTTAAAGTAATTTCTTGGAAACTTGAAAATTTTAAACGGATGAAACAAAAAATTAGCAACATTTTATTAGTAGTTATAATCATGACAACGAGCACAATCGCTTTTAGTCAAAGTAAAACCAAAAATCCTTTTGGACTGGTATACAACGGTGCGGTAACCGAAAATGTACCGGGAGAAGTGAATATTCATTCTGTCGACTATAAATTAAATGGCATTGCTATAGCTGCAAATGTTTATACTCCGGCAAATTACAATGCTTCGAAGAAATATCCGGCGGTTGTGGTTGCACATCCCAATGGTGGTGTGAAGGAGCAGGTAGCAGGTTTATATGCACAGCATTTAGCAGAATTGGGTTATATTACCATTGCGGCCGACGCATCGTATCAGGGAGCCAGTGGCGGCGAACCACGTAATGTGGATAAATCGGCTAATCGCATTGAGGACATTCGCGGAATGGCTGATTTTATCACTCAGTATGAAGGTGTAGATGCTGATCGTCTCGGAGTGTTGGGCGTTTGCGGTGGCGGCGGTTATTCTTTGGCTGCAGCCCAAACCGACAAGCGTTTTAAGGCGGTGGCAACGCTAAGTATGTTTAATTCGGGGGTAGTACGCCGAAATGGGTTTATGAGTTCACAGCTTGAAACCATTCGGGAACGATTAAAACAGGCATCTGAAGCCCGCGCACAGGAAGCGGCAGGTGGTGAGATTCTTTATGCTGCTGATCTCGACTGGACTGATGAAATGGCTGACAGTTTTCCTTATGATCTGTATCGTGAAGGGCATTATTATTACCACAGAACGCATGCTCATCCTAATTCTACATTCAGGTATACAATGAGTAGTTTAATCGATTTAATGGCTTTTGATGCAGCCACCAACATGTACCTGATTGACCAGCCTTTGTTGATGATTGCGGGAAGCAAAGCCGACACGTATTATATGACTGACAGGGCATTTAACCTTGCAACCGGTACAAACGATAAAGAATTATTTCTGATTCCGGGAGCCACACACATACAAACCTATTATGTGCCCCAATATGTTGAACAGGCAACAAATAAACTGAAGGAGTTCTTTGGTGAGAATTTGTAAGGCATTAGTAATCGGTAAAAATGAATCAAATGAAAACAAAACTTATCGGACTATTTATCATCCTAATTTGTGCACAATGGTCCTTTGCACAGAATTCAGAAATGGAACAGGAAATTATTCAACTGTCGAAAGAGAAATGGCAATTGATGGCTGACAAAGATGTGGACAAACTTGCTGAACTTTTTCATGATGATTCACGATTTATCCATATGAGCGGAACCTGGGGAAAAGAAAGGGAACTTGAAATCATTAAAAGCGGAAGTATTTGGTACAAGCAGGCAGACGTGCACGATGTGGTGGTAAAAACGTTTGACAATACTGCCATTCTTTGGAACCGTATTACACTTGTGGCACATGTTCGTGGAAATGATGTATCGAATGAGTTTACAGTAACCGAAGTCTATCAAAAACAAGGAAACGACTGGAAATTACTTGATCTTACATTTAGCAGTGTGCGCGATACACATACAATAGAACACTAATAAATGAGAAATTAAACGTAGTATAGAATTATAAAACGAAAAAAATGAAAACAATAATTATCGGTCTGTTTCTAATGGTTATGAGTGCTCAATTGTTGTACAGCCAGCCAGGTGCAAACCGGGCACCTCAAAACTTCACTGAGGCAGAACAGGAAATAGTCGATTTGTCGAAAGACAAATGGCAGTGGATGTCGGATAAAAATGTAGATGAGCTCAGCAAACTTTTTCACGCAAAAGCCGAGTTTGTTCACATGGGCGGACACTGGGGAACAGAGCAGGAACTTGGAATTATTAAAAGTGGCGGGATTTGGTACAAGAAAGCCGATATTCATGAAGTGTCGGTAAACATCATTGATAACACCGCAATTCTTCTGAACAGAATTGATCTGCTGGCAGAAGTAGGTGGAAACGAAGTCACCAATCCGTTTGAGGTTACTGAAGTGTATATCAAACAAGGTGGTATCTGGAAGTTAGGTTTATTATCATTTACCCGCTTGATGACACCCGGTGATCGTTAGTAATAATTAAAACAATCAAAATGAAAAAAATAGTAGCAGGATTTATACTCGTATTTATTGCATTTTCAATAAATGCACAAACTTCAGGCCCCGAGGTTGAAACCAAGTCAGGTGTCGTTGAAGGAGTCACTAAGGGGGATGTTTCCAGTTTTAAAGGAATTCCTTTTGCTGCTCCGCCGGTTGGCGAATTTCGCTGGCGCCCGCCACAGCCTGTAAAACCGTGGCAAGGTGTACGCGATGCAAAAGAGTATGGCCCTAACTGCGCACAGGGAGGATGGGGAACTGCTCCCGGAACTATTGCCGAAGGATCGTCGGAAGATTGCCTTTATCTGAATTTATGGACACCAGCAGCATTTAAACGGGGAGATAAAATGCCGGTTATGGTGTGGTTACACGGTGGCGGATTCACTGGTGGTTCAGGATCAGGCCCGGAAAATTACGGAGATCAGTTTACCGATAAAGATGTAATCCTGGTTACAATAAACTATCGTCTGGGGCGCCTTGGTCATTTTGCCTTTCCTGCCTTAAGTAAGGAGCATCCTGAAGAAGCTAAAGGAAGTTACGCTTTTATGGATCAGATTGCCGCACTCGAATGGGTACAGGATAATATTGCTGCTTTTGGAGGTGATCCGAACAATGTCACCATTTTTGGATTCTCTGCCGGTGGCGTATCGGTGCACGCACTACTTACTATTCCTGATGCAAAAGGTCTGTTTCATAAAGCAATTGGCGAATCAAGTGGTGGCCGCGACGGTGTTCTAACAGGCCGCCCAATTCGTAAAGAAAATGCCGATCCGCTTTATCCTGTTTCAGCAGAAACCATTGGGATAAATTTTGCAAAAAAGCATGGAATAGAAGGAACAGGTGCAGCTGCCCTGGCAAAGTTGCGTGCTTTAAGTGTTGAAGAAATTGTTGACGGGGGACAGGAAACGGATGGTCAGGGAGGCCCGCGAACTTACTCAGGCCCCATTCTCGATGGTAAATTTGTAGTAGAAACTTCAGAAAGCGCCTACAATACGGGAAGCCAGGCAAAAGTTCCGCTTATGATTGGAAATTGCAGTGCCGAAATTGGGGGAGGATTCGTGAGTAACAGCACTACAAAGGAAGAATTGTTTTCTTCGTTTGGAGACCTGGAAGAAGAAGCTAAAGCAGCTTTTGATCCTGAGGGAAATAAAGAATTTGCTGAGGTGCAAACAAAATTTAACACCGATTGGGTTTGGGGTGAACCGGCCAGGTTTACAGCAAGAGCCTTCGTTGCCAGTGGACAGCCGGCCTACGTTTACCATTTTGGTTATGTTCCTCCTGCAATGCGCGAGCGGGCTCGTTATGGCGCCGGTCACGGATCGGAAGTATCGTTTGTGTTTGGCACGCTCAATTCCCGTTGGGGTGCAACCGAAGCTACTCCCGAAGAAGAAAAGTTAGCGAAAATAATGAATGCCTATTGGACAAACTTTGCAAAAACCGGCAATCCGAATGGGGAAGGACTTCCTGTATGGCCGCTCTATAACACAAAAAATGAAAAGATCCTGGATATTGATTTAGATGCTAAAGTACTTGGAAAACCTGATCCAAGGAAAGCAAGGCTGGATGCAGTAGAAAAGGCATTTAAGTTTCGGGACAAGGTACAGACACGCGGTGGTATTTAAGCGAGCTTAAAAATTGAATTATCATTATACTTTGAATTAACTGTTATGAAACGAACATGAATTTTTATTCTTCAAATTCACAAACAAGAAGAATTAAAATTCATCGAGAGTTACATCGAATACAAGTAAAATATGCAATTTTAATGAGATGAAACGAACATGAACTTTTTAAATCATAAATTCACAAACAAGCATGATTAAAAAAGTTTATTTGAGAGCGGAGCGGTTACATCCGTTCTCAAATTTTAAAGTAATTTATTGGAAACTTGAAAATTTTAAACGGATGAAAGAAATAGGAAAGCTGGCACTAATTTTAATCGCTGTAATTTGTTGTTTTTATGGTACCCTTTCGGCTCAGAATACGATGGAAACGAATACGACTTTAAGCGAAAAACAACAAAGTATTGTCCCCATTGCAGCACTTACTGCCAAAGGCGAGCTGGAGCAATTAAAACCGGCACTGAACGCCGGTTTAGAAGCAGGCCTGACCATTAATGAAATAAAAGAAATAATGGTACACCTTTATGCCTACTGTGGATTTCCGCGAAGCATACGTGGCTTGCAAACTTTTATGGAAGTACTGGATGAACGCAAAGCAAAAGGAATTACTGATGAAACGGGTTCTGATGCTTCAGCAATTAATGATGAACGAAGCAAATATGATCGTGGCAAAGCGAATCTGGAAGAACTTATCGGGCGAACATTAGATGGACCACAAAGAGCTTATGCCGCTTTTGCTCCGGTAATTGAAATATTTCTAAAAGAGCACCTGTTCTCCGATATTTTCGACCGCGATGTTCTAAGCTACGCAGAACGCGAGTTGGTAACAGTTTCGGTGATATGTGCAATTGGCAAAGCCGAACCTATGCTTCGCAGTCATTTAGCAATTTGCCTGAATGTTGGCTATTCTCCTGAGCAGTTAAACGAATTTGTCGGGATCATAAAATCAACTGTTGGAAAGAAAGAAGCTAAAGCAGCTCTGGCTGTTTTAAACGAAGTGCTTGACAACAGGGAGTAACATTAAAAAATTAGTAATGAAGAGAAGAATAAAAATTAGTCTGCTGTTTTTTGTAATTGTAATTGCAGCATGCAATACGCAGGAAAATACCAGCGAAACAAGCAAACAAGTTGAATCTGTATTTCCGAAGGGAAAATTATTAGACAGCCCTAATTTTACAGGCACGGTGTGGCTGCAAATGATGGGAGCCCAGGACAGCACTTTGTATGCCCGCTTTGGCAATGTAACTTTTGAGGCCAAAGCCCGAACCAACTGGCACTCGCATCCGGGAGGTCAGGTTCTTTTTATCACCGAAGGAAAGGGATTTTACCAGGCAAAAGGACAGCCTGCACGAGCATTGCAAAAAGGCGATGTTGTTGAAATACCACGAAATGTAGTTCACTGGCATGGTGCAGCCGATGATAGTGAATTTGCACACATTGCCATCAGCCTGAACAGTGATGAAGGAGGCGCTGTGTGGATAGAACCAGTAAGCGATGAAGAATACGAACAAGCGGTAAACAAATAGAACTATTACATTTAATACAACCAATATCAACTAAAAATGACCAAAATGAAGAAGCAAATTATCTTTTTATCGGCAGTTCTGCTGATGTTGCTTTCAACTAACGTTTTTTCACAGGATTGGCCACAATTTCTTGGTCCTGAAAGAAACAGTACCTCACCTCAAAAAAATCTGCTTCGTGAGTGGCCTGAGTCCGGCCCGGAAGTGCTCTGGACCGTTCCTTTGGGCATCGGTTATGGCGGCCCAGTTGTTAAAGACGGCAAAGTGTATATTCTTGATCGTAACGATGAAGAAGGCGACAAAATGTGTTGTTTTGATCTGGATTCAGGTGAAGAACTCTGGAAATTTGAATACGCTGCTGCGGGTTCGGTAATGTTCCCCGGCTCCCGAAGTGTTCCGGTTGTTGATGATAAACATGTATATTCTTGCGGGCCATATGGTGATTTATACTGCATTGATTTAGAAAGCCATAAGCCTTTGTGGAATGTAAATATATGGACAGATTTTGGAGGAGATGTTGGAAATCCGCCTTCAGATGAAACGGACGGAGGAGCGGGCGGTTTTGCAGCTCGCGGAAATTTTCCGATCTGGGCGATTTCTCAAAATCCGATGATTTATGGCGATTTACTGGTGTTGGCATCGCAGGCTCCTGAAGCTGGAGTTGTTGCTTACAACAAGAATACGGGTGAGCTGGTTTGGAAAACGCCTAACCTGGGGAATGAGAATTATGTAAGCCCGACAGTTATAAAAATACATGGTGAAGACCAAATTGTTATGGTTATCTCATCCACTAATCCAATAGGGCGCCGCGATGCACCACAAACCATGGGAAGCATTGTAGGAATTGATCCTGCGAACGGTGAGATTTTATGGGAATTTGAAGGATGGGAATGCCATATTACAGTGCCGAGTGCTGTTGATGCAGGCAATAACAAAATTCTGGCAACGGGTGGATATGAGCGTGGTGCTACAATGATACAGGTAGAAAAAAACAGTGATGGCACATTTACAACAAAAGAACTTTTTACCACTGTTGAATTTGGCGACCAAACCAAACCTCCACTTCTAATCGACGGGTATTTCTATGCTCAGTACGGAACAAACAACCGCCGCGACGGACTCACCTGTATGAACATGGATGGTGAAATAATGTGGAAGACGAAACGTGATCCCGATTTCAATAAAGGAAGTATGATTTATGCCGATGGCCTGCTATTGGCAAGTGATGGAGCGAAGAAACTCTATCTAATCGAACCTGATCCGGCAGGATTCAAACCGCTGGCTTCGTCCGAACTGCTTACAGAACAAGCAGCCGAAGGGATGGCATCCAGATTTGGCACCCAAAACTGGGCACCGCTGGCATTGGCAGATGGAAAGTTGCTAATCCGCGATCAAAGCCGGATGTTGTGTGTGAAAGTGGCTGAGTAAATACCTGAGGGGCTCCAAAGGTCGCTGAAACTCAGCGGCCTTTTGTTTTTATCAACCATGCATAAATACCGGCTTGGTGGTTCGTGCCAGAGCCAGCAGTTCTTTTGTCTCTTCTTCCTCAATCGGGTTAAAATCCTGCATAAATTCCAAAGCTTTCAAAAACAGCGTGTATTCTCCCGGTGGAATTGCTGCGGTTACTCCTTTCGACAAGGTATAGCGAAGCGCAAGTTTCATAATACGTTCATCGTCGATGGGTTTGTACCAGCAATTTTTAAAGATCAGGTCTTCCTTCTCCCGGAATGTGGTAAGTGCCATGGCTTTTAAAGCCAGAATCCCAATGCCCTGTTTTTCTGCTTCGGCATAAACCTGTGGCCCAAAATCGCCCGCATTCCAACAAGCGAAATTAATGGGGAAAAGTATGGAGTCGAAATCGAAGTTTTTGAGCGCAAATAAAGCTGCCTTAACCGAATGTGCCGAAAAACCAATATGTTTTATTTTTCCATCCTTTTTTGCTTTTACCAGTGTTTCCAGCGCTCCGTTTTTTCCAAAAACTGTTTGGATATCTTCATCAGTAGCTAATTCATGCAACTGGTATAAATCGAAGTGATCTGTTTGTAGTTTTCGCAACGAACTTTCCAAATCCTTTTGAGCTCCGGTGGCATCACGTTGCCGGGTTTTGCAGGCAAGAAAAACATTTTTTCGGTAAGGTTTTAGTGCCGGGCCCAAACGATCTTCGGCATTTCCGTATTTTGGTGCAACATCGAAATAATTTACTCCCAAGTCAAAAGCTTTAGCAACCAACTCGTTGGCAAATTTCTGTGGATTGTCGTTTAACATTATGCCTCCAAATCCTATTATGGAAAGTTCTTCGTTGGTTTTCCCTAATTTTCGTTTGGGAATAGTGTAGTCGGCCGGGAAATCTTTACCAAAGTCTTTTATTTCAGAAATAACTGTATTCATTTGATTGGTTTTAATTATTCGAATATCTATCAAAACTACAATTTTTCTGAAGGATATAAAAAGCCGGCTTACAACCAATATATTTTAATAGATAAGACCTTAAACACCTGCAAAAAAAATAACGAAGCATAAAAACGGTGAAAAAGTCTAAAAAAACTGAAAAATAATTCTCGATGTTTTGATAACTAAATTCTTTTTCGTTCATTTGTATAGTCGTGCGTTCAGCACGACGTGTGTTTGGGGGTTAACATTAGTAAAAGGGCAGTTGTTGAACTGCCCTTTCTTCGTTTAAAATACCCCTGAATTTCTCCATCGATTGTGATTTTTTCTTTTTCTTTTTAATAAGATAGTTATTATTAAAACCATGACTTGTAGTGGTTTAGGGTGAAAATAATGCGGTTTTTCATTCCTGATTATACTAATTTGTTGTACCTTGCAAAAGTTAAACTTAGTGTGCTGTATATAGATTTTAGCAAACATTAAGAGCAACACATTCATAAAAGGCCGGTGATAACCGGCCTTTACCATGAATAAAGGTTCTCTAAACCTTTTTTTAGATATCAGGTTATACATAGAAATTTAACCTGACAATATGTATCGATTTCCCTTGTTATGTTTATTTCTTGTTGTTTTTCTGAGTTGTAAAACCAAAAAAGAATCAAAAACAAAAGTCGTTGCCAATGCGGAGGAGCTCTCCTGTTGTAATATAAATTCCAAATCGCGGTTTTTAGTACAATCCGATTCGTCAGAAATAGTTCCGCAAGCTACCGGAACAGCGGGAATGATTTTTATTGAAGGCGGTACTTTTGAAATGGGTGCTGATAACAACCAGGCGCGGCCCGACGAATATCCAAAACACCCGGTTAAAGTAAACAGTTTTTGGATGGATGAACATGAAGTTACCAATGCACAATTCAAAGAATTTGTGGATGAAACCGGCTATATTACCGAGGCTGAAAAAGATATAGATTGGGAAATGATGAAAATGCAGGTTCTGCCGGGTACTCCAAAACCTTCGGAAGAAATGCTAAAAGCCGGATCAATGGTTTTTAACCCACCTTCGCAAACTGTTCCGCTGAATGATTATTCGCAGTGGTGGTCGTGGGTGGTTGGTGCCAACTGGCAACACCCCGAAGGACCCGAGAGCTCGACTGAAGGTCGTGAAAATTATCCGGTAGTGCATATTTGCTGGAACGATGCCGTGGCTTACTGCAAATGGGCTGGAAAACGTTTGCCTACTGAAGCCGAATGGGAATACGCAGCACGCGGCGGACTGGAAAATAATATTTATCCGTGGGGAAACGATCACATTGAAGCTGGTACACCCAAAGCCAATTCGTGGAATGGTAATTTCCCGAACCTAAACACTCAAAAAGATGGTTTTTATAGCACCGCTCCTGTTAAATCGTACATGCCAAATCCTTATAAACTTTACGATATGGCCGGTAATGTTTGGGAATGGACGGCCGATTGGTACGATATGAATTATTACACAAGTTTACCAAGCGATAAAGTTACAGTTGACCCGAAAGGACCTGCAAAAAGTAACGATGCACGAAATCCATACGACAAACGAAAAACCATTCGCGGAGGATCATTTCTTTGCAACGATAGTTATTGCTCAAGTTATCGGGTAGCTGCCCGAATGCCCGGTGAAATTAACACCGGGATGAATCACACCGGTTTCAGGTGTGTAAAAGATGACAAGTAAGTCGGGGGCCGAAAAATTTTACATGATTTTTAAGCGCTCTTTTGTCAGGTTTTTCATCCACTGATTGACAACATATTCATTTTGCTCCATCCATTTATTCACGCCTTCTACAGGATCTTTGCTCACCCTTATTTCATAAACAAGGTTGTTTAATTGCATTTCAGTAAGTTGCATACGCTCGAAAAAACGAACGGCATTCGGATGTTCTTCTTCGAGGCCTGTCCTGGCAATGGTGTAAATGTTTTCTTTCTGACCAAAAATATTATCCGGATCATCTAAAAAACGAACATCGTAGCGTGCAAATATCCAATGCGGTTCCCAACCGGTTACCACAATATCTAAGCGTCGTTTAATGGAATCGCCCAGCTGTTCAACCATTTCTTCTTCTGAAAGTGCCAGTAACGTATTTCCCGGGGAATATTTATCGATGGCAGCCTGCGCTTTTTGCATCACTCCTGCACCAGGATCAATTCCAACAATCGGGTGAGGATAGTTTTCCAGATCTGCTACTGATTTCAGTTCGCTGTAAGCCGGAACAACAAGCCCTGTACGTGCTTCGGGATAAGTAATGCCGAGCATTTCCAGCTTATCTTGGTGTTCATCAAAATATTGTTTGTGCGTTTCGGGCAACCACGCATCAGTAAAAATATCAGCCTCGTTGTTGGCCACTTCACGGTAAGCTGTTTCAACATCTGTTAGCTTCAAAATAACCTTGTAATCCATGTGTTCTTCGAGCAAAACATACGATAAATAGGTGATGGCAACACTTTCCGACCAATCGGTATAAACAATCTTTAACGAACGCTCATCTTCCGTTTCAGTGCCCGTATTACACGACGAAAAAAACGCGAGCAAGATGATCAGTACTGTTACTTTAGTTTTTGAAAAATATTGTATCATTTTCTTTATAGTTTATTGGAATAATCTTTTTAGAAATACGATTGCTTTGCTTCTGTCATTCACAATAAGAACCGGTATATTTTTATCGGATTCTGCCAACTTTTCAGATGTAGAATCAATAAGGATATCTGCCAGTCCTGATTTCATGGAAGAGCCAATTATAATCATGTCTGCACCAGTGTTGAGCGCCTTTCTGTACAAAATCTGATCTTCTTCATTTTCGGCATCAACAGTGTACGAAAATGAAACCTCATCGGTATTGTGTTTGTAATGTTTGTTGAATTTATTAAACTCTTTAATGCTTACTTTCTCCACATATTTCTGTAGTTTTTCATCCTGATCAGGATCTATCTGCGGAAAATACCCTACAGGCAATTTGTGGGTATGGTGACAAGCCACATTTGCTCCTGTTAACTCTTTTATCCGAAAAGCCATTTGCAAGGCCATTTCGCTGGCTTTTGAGAAATCCATTCGTACCAACAGGTTATCAATGCGCTCATATACAGATTCGCTAACCAACAATACCGAAGAAGGAATAATACCAATAACTTTTCGGGCAATACTTCCGTTTCCTTCGTATCCCATTTTTTTACCCATTAAAGTAAGTGTAATGTGGTTTTCCTGAGTGTACTTAACAATGGTTTCCATAGGGTAACTGTCCTTCACTACCACCTTAATTTTAACATCGGCACACGAGCTGCATTGCTCGTTAATTTTTTCCTGTAACTCTTCCCGAATAATTTCAGGAACAGGTTCGTCCAATTCCGGAAAAGCATCCATTAATTCTTTGGGAATATCGTAAGATTTCATAACATGTAGAAAAGTAATACTTTCCGGTTTTATTTTATTAATCAGAAAATCGGCATAACGAATAAGGGAATCATCCATCTCGCTTAGGTCGAGGCACACCAGAATATGATTTAATTGATACATTTTTATACTTTTTAAAGAGTTATGAATTGTTTTTATTTCCTTGGGGTTCTGTAGTGGCTTGCGTTTTTCCGCGTTTTTGCAACATTCTGGTAATGGTATCCAGGTATTCTTTATGTTCTTTCTCGCGTTTCACTTCCATTAAATCGCGGTGTTCTTCGCGCAATCCTTTTAAAAGGCTCCAAACCAAAAAAAGTAGAAGAATGGCAAATGGTAAACCGGTTGAAATTGCAGCTGTTTGCAAAGCTCCCAGTCCACCGCCAACTAATAGCACTGCTGCAACGGCACCCTCGGTTAAAGCCCAAAAAATACGTTGAGGAACCGGTGCATCTAATTTCCCGCCAGCTGTTAATGAGTCTACCACCAACGAACCCGAGTCGGATGAGGTAATAAAAAAGCTGGTTACCAAAATCACTCCAACCGTAGAAGTTACGACTGAAATTGGAAATTGTTCCAACAACACATAAAGCGAGGTGGCAATATTTTCGGTTACTGCTCCTGCGACATCGGCCATCGAATTGAGTTCGAGAAACATGGCGCTTCCACCAAATGTTGATAACCATAAAAAAGTAAGGAGTGTTGGTACAATTAATACCCCCAAAACAAATTCTTTTAATGTTCGTCCCCTTGAAATACGGGCGATAAACATACCAACAAATGGCGACCAGCTAATCCACCAGGCCCAGTAGAAAACGGTCCAGTCGTTTTGCCAGTCCGATTGCTGGTAGGTTTCTGTCCATGTCGACAATTCAAAAAAGTTCTGAACATATCCTCCAATATTCTGGATAAACGAATCGAATATGAATAATGTCGGTCCTACAACGATCATAAAAAGCAAAAAGACTGCCCCAATAAACATATTTAATTCACTTAATCGTTTTACACCACCGCTTAGTCCGGCTACTACCGACCCTGTTGCGGCAAGCGTAATAAGGGTAATCAGTATAACTTGTGAGGTAATGGTGTCGGGCATGTTAAAAAGGTGAGCCAAACCGGCGCTAACCTGTTGTACTCCCATACCCAGCGATGTTGCCAAGCCAAAAAGTGTAGCAACAACAGCCAGTACATTAATTGCTTTTCCCCAGGGGCCATAGATTTTTTTACCTAACAGCGGATAAAAAATAGAACTAATGGTAAGCGGCAGTTTCTTGTTGAAAGTAAAAAATGCCAGCGCCATTCCTACCAACGCGTATATTCCCCAGGCATGCAGGCCCCAGTGTAAAAAGGTTATTTCCATCGATATTCGGGCGGCTTCAATAGTTCGTGGTTCGCCTCCCGGTGGATGGATAAAGTGGTTGATGGGTTCTCCCACACTCCAAAATAAAATACCAATTCCCATACCTGCACTAAAGAGCATGGCAAACCACGCCGTTTTCGAGAATTCTGGTTTGGCTTTACTGCCTCCCAACCTAATTTTGCCAAACTTGCTAAAGGCTATAAACACAACAAAAAAGAGGAATATATTTACAGACACCACAAAAAACCATCCGCCATAATTTGAAATTGAGGTTTGAATGGTGGCGAAAACTTTGTTCATGGGTTGCCCAACAATTAATGTAATCGCGATGAAGAGTACGATAAGTATTGCTGCCGGCCAAAAAACAGGACCATCTACATCAAAATATTTTTTGTTGCTTACCAGGTGAGCTTCCCCTTCGTGAGGAGCATTTACTTTTTTTGCCATAATCTTTTATTAATTGATATGTGCTTTATTTATAAGTAGTTTAATGGTGATTTTGTTTTGCTCCGAGACGTTTTTATTTAACATTTTCAACTTCTTTAGCCTGACGAATTCAATGAAATGATCTCCAAGTCTCTGTTGAGAAACTAATAGCTGCAATATGAGAATACGATTTTTTTTAGCGAAAAAGCAAAAAATATATTCGTGTGTTTGCGGAAATATTCCGAACTTTTGAGTCTAAAGTTCTTCTAATTTGCAGAACATAGAAGCCTTAAAAAAATCGATAATTAGATGTTAAATATTTAAATAAACTAAAATGATGCACCGAAATTTGTTTCTTCTTCTGGCATTGCTTTTAACACAGTGTACTATTACAACGAAGGAATCATCAAAAACAGAGGTATTACCGCTGTGGAATGATGGCGCTGTAAAAACGGCAATAACCGAATTTGTTTCGAATGTTACGGATACAACTTCGGCCGATTTCGTGGCTGTTACAGACCGAATTGCTGTTTTTGATAACGATGGTACACTTTGGTGCGAGAAACCGGTTTGCATTCCTGTTGAACTGGAGTTAGCCTACGTAAAACGCGAATATCCGAAACGGCCTGAATGGGAACAGAATAAATTCTTCAGCGGGTTGGCTGGCGACAACCTTTCGGTTTTGGAGGATTACAGTACCGAAGAAATTATTAACAAAATATTTGATGCTCAACAAGGTATGAAAGAAGAAGATTATAAAGATTTTGTTTATAAGACTTTGTCGCAGGTAAAACATCGAAAGTTCAACCGTCCGTTAAAAGAAATGACCTACTCGCCAATGGTACAGTTGGTTCATTACCTTCAGAATAACAACTTTTCGGTATATATAGTAACCGGTGGCGAAATCACTTCGGTGCGTACCATTTCCGAGGAGATTTACGATATACCTAAAGAAAATGTTGTGGGAACTAGCGTATTACTGGAATATGTTTCAGATGAAAATGGAGCGTATCTGGTACGAACAGCCGAAATGAATTCAAACAACAATAAAGCAGTAAAACCAACCAATATTGAATTGCACATTGGCCGGAAACCCATTTTTGCTGCGGGCAATAGCGATGGCGATTACCAAATGATGGAGTACACGCTGTCAGGTGATAAACCATCAATGGCGATATTGGTGCACCACAACGATGAAGCTCGCGAATTCGATTACATGCACGGAAGCGAAATGGCAATTGCTGATGCCGCCGAAAAAGGATGGCATGTGGTGAGTATGAAAGATGATTTTAAAGAAATATTTGCAGAATAAGAGCCGGGAGGATTACAGGTGAATAGGAGCGATGCTTCGGCGTCAATTCCTTCGTCATTAATGTAAACGATCGAATTCCTGCAAATCTAATTCGCTGACAATGCAGTTATGAAGCAATCTGTTTGTTTGTAATTCCTTTTTACCGGACAACAATGATTTTTAATTCTATTTTCTATCTGGTGACTTTTTGTAGAAATTGTTTGCTCTATTGTGTATTATCGTGATATTGTAATTAACTTTTGACTAAATTTACAGCATTAAATTACATTTGTCGAGTGATATCGAAATTGAAAATATCAAATCTTCTGGTAAGCTACCGGTGCTTGTTCGAGTGCTGGATCTTGTATGCCTAGAATCTCCCTGACCGGTTAACCCTGTTTCTTTATTTATTGTATCATTTAATTTTTTGAAGTCATGTCTTTTGCAGATGAACCAACCATAAAGACACCCGAGCGTCCGGCTGGCGCGGAAGGTAATTTTTACACGCCGCACCCTGATGCTATTGGTCCCGGCATGAACGAACGCATTCAGCGTTTGCGAAAACTAAGTTTTGAAACACAGGAGTCGCTGTCGATTGAGCGCGCCCTGATCACCACAAAGTTTTATAAGGAAAACTACGGCAAGTATTCGGAACCAATGATGCGTGCCCTCAACTTTCTTGAAATTTGTAAGCAAAAAACCATCTATATTGGCGACGATGAGTTGATTGTTGCCGAACGTGGTCCGGTTCCAAAATCGGTTCCTACCTTTCCGGAGCTTACCTGCCATAGTGTAGAGGATTTTCATGTGTTGAACACGCGCGATCAGCAACAGTACACTATTTCGCAGAAAGATATTGATACTTACGAACGCGAAGTAATTCCATATTGGGAAGGCCGCACCATGCGCGAGCGTATTTTTAGTCACGTGCCAAACGAATGGAAACGTGCCTACGAAGCCGGAGTGTTTACCGAGTTTATGGAGCAACGCGCTCCCGGTCATACCGCGCTCGACGGGGCGATCTACAAAAAGGGGATGCTCGATTATAAAAAGGAGATCAACGATCATATCAATCGGCTCGACTTTTTAAATGACCCGGAAGCCACCGAAAAGCTGGAGGAATTAAAAGCCATGGATGTATCGTGCGATGCAGCCATTGTTTTTGCTGAGCGCCATGCCGATCTGGCTGAAGAGATGGCACAAACCGAAAACGATCCGAAACGTGTTGCCGAGCTGGAGCGTATTGCTGAAGTGTGTCGTTGGGTACCTGCCAACGCGCCACGAAATGTGTGGGAAGCCATACAAATGTACTGGTTTGTGCACCTCGGAACCGTTACCGAATTAAACGGCTGGGATGCCATGAATCCCGGGCATTTCGATCAGCACCTTACTCCGTTCTTCGAGAAAGAACTGGCCGAAGGAACTTTGACCCGCGATGAGGCAAAGGAACTGATCAGCTGTTTCTGGATAAAAGTAAACAACCACCCCGCGCCACCAAAAGTAGGAATTACAGCGCGCGAAAGTGGTACCTTCAACGATTTTACCAACATCAATATTGGTGGTGTAAAACCTGACGGAACCAACGGCGTTAGCGAAGTGTCGTATATGATGCTGGAAGTTATTGAAGAGCTGCACATTTTGCAGCCTGGTAACTCGGTGCACATTGCCAAAGTTACTCCCGATGCCTTTTTACAGGCCGCCGGTAAACTCATCCGCCAGGGACATGGTTACCCTTCGGTGTTTAACCCCGATATGTATATTCAGGAAATGGTGAACCAGGGAAAAACCCTGCAGGATGCCCGCGAAGGCGGCTGCAGTGGCTGTATCGAAGTGGGAGCGTTTGGTAAGGAAGCCTATTTGCTGACCGGTTATCTGAATGTTCCGAAAGTTCTGGAAATTACGCTGAATAACGGTATCGATCCGTTAACCGGGAAAGTGGCCGGTATTGAAACAGGCGATCCACTCAGCTTTAAAAGTTTCGATGAGTTGTACGAAGCGTTCCTAAAGCAACTGAATTTTGTGGTCGACCAGAAAATACGCGTAAGCAACTACATCGATCAGATGTTTGCCAAATATGCTCCGGCACCATTCCTTTCAGTGGTAATCGAAGATTGTATTTCGAAAGGAAAGGACTACTACAATGGTGGTCCGCGCTACAACACCAACTATATTCAGTGCACCGGTTTGGCAACGGTAACCGATAGTCTTTCGGTATTGAAAAAGCATGTTTTTGAGGACAAGACTTTCCCGATGGAAACCATTCTTGGTGCTGTGGCCAAAAATTTTGAGGGTGAAGAAGTGTTGCGTCAGCGGATTCTGAACCGTACACCGTTTTTTGGCAACGACGATGAATATGCCGATACCATTGCCGTGCAGGTATACAACGATCTGCTGGATGCCATTGAAGGGAAACCAAATACCAAAGGCGAAGTTTTTCATTTAAATATGCTTTCAACCACCTGCCACGTGTATTTTGGACTGGTGCTGGGAGCCACACCAAACGGACGTTTTGCGGGTAAATCGATTTCCGACGGTACCTCGCCATCGCATGGTTGCGATACACACGGACCAACAAATGTGATTCGCTCGCTGGGGAAACTCGACCAGTCAAAATCGGGAGGAACATTGCTGAACCTGCGTTTTGTGCCGAGTTTGCTGAAACGCGACAAAGACGTGGAAAAACTGGGGCACTTGATCCGCAGTTACTTCTCGCTGGGAGGTCACCACATTCAGTTTAATATTGTTGACACGGCAACACTTTTGGCAGCGCAGGCTTGTCCTGAGGATTACAAAGACCTGCTGGTGCGTATGGCCGGATACAGCGATTATTTTAACGATATGAATGCCGACCTGCAACAGGAAGTTATTGACCGTACGCAGAATGAGGTGCTATAAGCTGTCATTTCGAAGGAGGAACGACTGAGAAATCTCTTTCAATGTAAAAGATTTCTCCTCGCATACTCGTCGAAATGACAGAAAATGGCTCAGTACGAAATGCTAACAAAAAGATGAATCAACCACTTCTATTCGATATAAAACGATACGCCATTAACGATGGACCGGGCATTCGGATAACCCTTTTTATGAAAGGCTGCCCTTTATCGTGCAAATGGTGCCATAATCCCGAAAGTCAGTCGCCGGGTGTACAAAAACTATACACCGAATCGAAATGTATTGGTGCGCAGGAATGTATAAAAGTGTGCCCCGAAGATGCGCTTACACTTACGCCAAAAGGAATTGTTACCGACTACCAGGCCTGTACCCTATGTGGTATTTGTGCCGATGTATGCCCCACGAAAGCCATCGAAATGTCGGGGCGGACATACGAGGTTGACGAACTGATGCAGATCATCGAGCGCGAGCGTATCCACATCGATCAGTCGGGTGGTGGCGTTACTTTTTCGGGTGGTGAGCCGTTGATGCACTCCGATTTTCTGCTGCAGCTATTGGAGGCCTGTGGCAAAAACAAACTGCATCGAACTGTCGACACCTGCGGATTTGCCGACCCCGATACCTTGATGAAAGTAGCTAAAAAAACCGAGCTTTTTCTGTTCGACCTAAAACTGATGGATGAGGCCAAACATAAAAAATGGACCGGTGTAAGCAACAAACTCATCCTGGCAAATCTGCAAGTTCTGGCCGAAAGTGGTGCCAACATTAATATCCGTATTCCCTTTATCCGAAATGTAAATGCCGACCATAACGCAGTTGCCGAGATGGCTGAATTTATTGCCAGTTTGCCCGGTAAAAGGCCCGTGGTGAATCTATTGCTCTACCACAATATTGCGGCGAATAAATACAACAAACTTGGATCGAAGTACGAGGAATTGAATATGGAAGAACCCACCGAAGAGGAACAGAACCGGGCACTGGCGATATTCGAAAAATTTGGTATTGAGGTGGAGATTGGCGGATAAGGATGGTTTAACACAACGACTCAAAGACGCGACGATTTCAGCTGCCAATGAAAGAGTCAAGCTTTATTGTATAAAAAGAATGGAACTGATCTGTATTTACGTCATCGAAACGGATCGGATCCCTATCTCACAGGGCTTTGGTGAGATTCGAGAAATATGGTATTGAGGCTGTGGGGGATAAGGATGGTTTAACACGAAGACTCAAAAACGCGAAGATTTCAGCTGCCAATGAAAGAGTCAAGCTTTATTGTAAAAAGAATGGATCCGATCTGTATTTACGTCATCGAAACGTATCGGATCCCTATTACACGTAGTTGATGCCTGTGCAAAACCCATTTGAAGCCAACAACTATGCTGTGGTGCTGAGATAAAACGTGTTTGAAACCAACAATTGCCTCGTGGGGGCCCAAAAAAATACGTTTGAAACCAACTTCGATTACCTGGGGGCGCAAAAAAATACGTTTGAAAGCTTCCCCAGGCCCTGAGGATGAAAAAAAACAGACTTGAAACGAACTTCTGTCACCTGCAGGCGTAAAAAAACGCGTTTAAAACCAACTTCGGCCACCTGGGGGAGGCTTTTATTCAGCTAGTTAGGGGGTTTGGTTCAAATTTATTAATCCCATATTGTTTTGTTTAACAGGAATGCTAACTTTAAACCACAATAAAACCGAAACCGTTGAATACGCACCCTGAAATAGCAGCAGAAAAAATTACAATAAACATAATAGGTGTTGTTATCACCCGGTTTTGGGGGTGTAACATCACTTTTTTAGCTACTATTAGCGATGTAACAACAATGTTGATGCACAGTAGTTAGCGGCAAGGCTGACGAGACAATGAACTAATCTTTAAACAATAAATAATGGCAATTTTAACAAGAGGACAATTCCGGTCGATTGCAGAAAGTAAGTCTGGCTATAGAGGCTTAACTGGATATGTAAATGAAAATAGAACATATTCCAAATCTGCAGCTACAACAAGTATTTTTCTTTCACACTCTCATTATGACAAAGATGTGGTTGAACAAGCGAAAATATTCTTTGAAAATTTAGGCATAAGCATTTATGTTGATTGGGCAGATGAAACTATGCCAGAAAGAACAAATGGGACTACAGCAAATAAAATTAAAAACCAAATTATTTCAGTCAATGATAAATTTGTTCTTCTTGCTACCAATAATGCTGTCAATTCTAAATGGTGTAATTGGGAAGTTGGTATTGCGGACCCATTCAAATTGCCAAAAAAAAAGTTTGCAATTCTACCATTAGCAAATAATAGTGGTAGTTGGGACGGAAATGAATACTTGCAGATTTATCCACGAATTGAAAAAAATCCAAGAGAGTCTGGAGGAGAAGGATATTATGTTTGGTATCCTGATAATACTTGGGAAACAATTGAGAATTGGTTGAGAAAACTATAAATACATGAAAAGAAAAATTCAACATTTCATAAACGATTTCCTTAAAGAAATTAAAGAAAATAATGCTGCAATTTTTGCAGGTGCTGGACTTTCTGCAGCTTCTGGTCACGTTGACTGGAAAGGACTATTAAAAGACTTTGCGGAAGAACTTCACCTTGATATTGAGAAAGAGAATGATTTAATTTCTTTAGCCCAATATCACTTGAATAAGAATGCAAATAATCGGCACGAGTTAAATCAAAAAATTGCTAATGAATTTCATCATGGTAAAAATCCGAATCTAAATCATGAGATTCTAGCTCGACTACCAATTAAAACATTTTGGACAACAAATTATGATAGACTCATAGAGAAATCATTGCAGGATAAAGGAAAAATCATTGATGTAAAGTATACAACTAAGCATTTAGCAAATACAATTCATGGGAGGGATGCTATTATTTATAAAATGCACGGAGATGTTGAGCATCCTGATGATGCAATAATTTCAAAAGACCAATATGAGAAATATTATCATACTCATGGTGCTTTTATAAATACATTAAGCGGTGACTTAGTCTCAAAGACGTTTCTATTTATTGGTTTTAGCTTTACAGACCCAAATTTGGATTACATTTTAAGTCGTATAAGAGTAACCTATCAAAACAACCAAAGGAAACATTATTGTTTTTTTCGGGATGTAAGCAAAAGAAAAGATGAATCGTCAGATGACTTTGAGTATAGAAAGATAAAACAAGAATTAATGATTAGTGACTTGTTGAGATTTAATATTCATGTCATACTAGTTAAAGAGTATTCTGAAATTACAGACATATTAAAAGAAATCGAAAATAGATTTAAACGGCAAACAGTATATATTTCAGGAAGTGCTCACGAATACGGTTCAATGACTCCTGCTAAAGCTGAAGAATTTATATCAAAATTAAGTCAAGAATTAATAAAAAATAATTTTAAAATAGTTTCTGGTTTTGGACTGGGTGTAGGAAGTTCTGTTATTAATGGCGTTTTGGAAGAGGTATATTTAAATAAAAAAGAAAATTTAAAAAACCAGCTATTGTTAAGACCTTTTCCACAAGGAGAAAAGGGAAAAGTACAATGGACGGATTACCGGAAAGACATGATTTCTTATGCAGGTGTTTCAATTTTCTTATTTGGAAACAAATTAGAAGATGGTCAACTGAAACTTGCAAATGGAGTGAGAAGTGAATTTGAGATTACAATAGAACAGGGAGCAATAGCTCTACCAATTGGCGCAACAGGATATATGGCTAAACAAATTTGGGAAGAAATGTTAGCAGACTATTCTTCCTATTTTGGCTCTGAAGACAATATCAAATTATATAAAGCTCTTGGAGACGAGAATTTAGCTCCAGAAAAACTAATTGAACTTATTATAGAATTTATTTCAAAACTTATAAAAAAATAAATGTTATGGCTAAACGCAAAGTTTTTTACAGTTTTCATTTTGACAATGATGTTTTTAGAGTACAACAGATTAGAAATATAGGTGCATTAGAAGGAAACACACCTGTAACAGTAAATGCTTGGGAGACAATTAAAAAAGCTGGGAAAAAAGCAATTGAGACTTGGATTGAAGATAATATGAAGTTCAAAAGTTGTGTAATTGTTTTAATTGGCGAAGATACCCATAATAGACCTTGGGTTAAATACGAGATAAAAAAAGCATGGGAAGATGGAAAAGGACTTTTGGGTATATACATTCATAATCTAAAAGACCCCAAAACAGGAAAGTGTTCTAAAGGAGTTAATCCATTTGACCAGTTTACTTTTAAAGATGGTACGAAACTATCCACGAAAGTCAAATGCTATAATCCAAGTTCTTCAGACACTTATAATGATATAAAAAATAACGTTGAAGATTGGATTGAAACGGCCATTGAATCAAGAAAATAATAAAGCCCAGCCGCTAACAAAAGCTATATGTAATGTGGGGTACAGTGGGTAATTCAACCGCAGTTCTTCGTAGCAACAATGCCAATTCGTCTTTGACGACTTGGCTAGAAAAAAAACATGAATAAACGAATTGGCTCAGTGGCAGCCTTACTGTGAAGCATTTCAAAGTCCCACACTCCACATAGCCAAACCGTCAGACTGTCTAAAAACCTCTTTCCGTGAAAGAATTATTTGGATAGCTGGCTTTAAAAAGAATGAAATATTGAAATCTCAACGGCTGAATTTTAATTTTTAGACAGACTGCCGTTGTGCTTAATTTAACAGAGATACCCTTACTGCTTAAAGAAAAGATTGGGTAGTGTAAGTGAGAAAAAAATAGAAAATAACAGAAAATGGATTTCACTAAAATCATAATTTTAAGAAAGGACTTATCAAATGGAATACTTGGGTTCTTGTTTATGCAAAGGAATTAAATTTAAAGTTATAGGTGACTTTGAGAGTTTTTATTTATGTCATTGCAGATATTGTAGGAAAGATACAGGGTCTGCACATGCTGCAAATTTATTTTCTACAACAGCTAAACTAGAATGGATAAAAACAGAAACTGAAATTAAAACATATCAACCACATAAGAGTAATCATGTGAAAGCTTTTTGTACAAATTGTGGTTCAGCTCTGCCTAATTTACAAATGGATGGTAAACTTTTAGTAGTTCCAGCAGGATGTTTAGATACAAATCTAGAAAAACGACCTGATGCACATATTTTTATCTCAAACAAAGCAAGTTGGGATGATTCGTTGGAAGAAATAAATAAATTTGGACACTTACCAGAATAAAAAATAGATAAAGAGATTTGCTCTTTTGTTTGATGCAAATAACCATCGAGAAACTTGACAGTGATTAATATAAAAGTAAAAAAAATTAAAAAAACTAAGCACAACATTTTGTATAAGTAATGGCAGGGAAAGTGCTAAGTTTTAAGGTTTATAGCCCGCTCAAAGTGCGCAGCGGTTTGACAGGAAAGTACCAAGCAATCTGCCACTACTCATACAATTTACCGTCAGACTGTCTAAAAACCTCTTTCCGTGAAAGAAATATTTGGATAGCTGGCTTTAAAAAGAATGAAATATTGAAATCTCAACGGCTGTATTTTACTTTTTAGACAGACCGCCGTTATGGGCAAGCAAAAAGACGCCCCCATTCAATAAATCCAACAAAACTAAATGAATCAAAATATGAACATATCAGTAGCTCAATTTCAGCCGAAAGACGGAGATAAAACATACAATTTATCGATAATCCGAAAACTTGCGGGAAAAGCCAAATTGAATGGAGCGGATTTAATTAGCTTTCACGAAATGTCTATTACTGCTTACACTTTTACCAAGGACTTGGATTTACAACAGATAACGGACTTAGCGGAGGAAGTTCCAAACGGAAAAAGTACGCAGGAATTGATTGCGATTTCCAAAGAATTGAATATTCCGATTTTGGCAGGATTAGTTGAAAAATCACACGGAAAAATTTACAATACGTATATCTGTGTTACGAGAGAAGGACTAGTAGCGAAGTATAGAAAAATTCATCCTTTTATAAACAAACATATGTCTGCTGGAAACGAGTATTGCGTATTCGACTTACTCGGTTGGAAATGTGGAATTTTGATTTGCTATGACAATAACGTAATAGAAAACGTTCGTGCAACGAGCCTTTTGGGAGCAGAATTAATATTTGCACCCCACGTTACAGGTTGTACACCATCGGCAATGCCACATCGAGATTATGTCGACGACAAATATTGGCAGAACCGTGAAAATGACCCCGTTTCGTTGAGAATGGAATTTGACGGACCGAAAGGTAGACGTTGGTTAATGCGTTGGTTGCCTGCCAGAGCATACGACAATGGAGTTTACTATGCTTTTACAAACCCGATTGGTTATGACGGAGAGCATCTTAAAAATGGCAATTCAATGATAATTGACCCATTTGGAGAGGTTTTATCCGAAGTAAAATCATTTGATGATGATATTACGATTTCAAAAATTACAAAAGACAAAATCAAACTGTCGGGTGGTTGGAGATATAAGAATGCAAGACGACCCGAACTGTACAAGGACATAATTGGCAAAAATCACGAATCGGACACAACACCAGTTTGGCTGAAATAGAAAGCCTCCAAAGACTTCGAAAAAAATAAGTAGCACAAAAATTAAAATGAATAAAAGTACGAACGTACAACAAGCAACTTGAACCTGCTCATTACCTAATATCAGAACTTGAACGCTGTATTTTAAAGAAACAGATAATGAAAAATGGTTTTACATTCTATTCTTGTTGGTGGGACTTGCATGTATAACTCAATGATCTGCTATCGAAAATCAGGTTGAAACAGGACTTACGGCTGCTGAGGAAAACTGTGATTGAAGATTTGGGGTGAAAACATCAAGGAAAGTTTTGTGTCTTTTAATGAGGAAAAAATCAAAGCGTTGGATGTTCCGGTTTTATTGCTTTATAGAGACCGTTCTCCAACTTTTTTTGGCAGCTCTTACCAAATAGTGAATTGGTTCTTATCGAAAATTCCTCTAGCTGACTATATTTCGAGAACCCAGAGGCAGTGCATAAGGCTGTTATGGAATTCTTAGAAAGAAATTGAATAAAGCCAGTCGTTAACATTTTATAAGCGTAAAACGGGCAATATTGCTAAATTTGAAATGATGAACTATTTTAACATATCGACAAAATTAAAACTATAGGCTTTGCAATCTCGCACTACGTTTATATTTGCCGGCAGCTAATTTCTGGTTTATAATTTGATTGAATAATAAAAGGAAACATGTTCTAACATACAACTTACAATGAATACATTAAAAACTTACCTGGTAGCTATTCTTATAATTGCATCTGTTTCTTGCACGCACAAAAAACCCAAAAGCAACAAAAATGAATGGCGTAGCTTATTTAATGGTAAAGACCTCACGGGATGGGTGGCTAAATTTCATCATCATAAATTAGGCGATAATTACGCCAATACTTTTAGGGTCGATAATGGTACTTTACAAGTTAATTATGATGACTATACAACATTTGATGATCGTTATGGACACTTATTTTATGAGGAGCCATTCTCTTCCTACCACCTTAAATTTGAATACAAATTTACCGACCAATGGCTTACCGATGCTGAATCTTATACCTACAGAAACAGTGGAATTATGTTCCATTCTCAGGCTCCTAAAACCATATTAAAAGAGCAGGATTGGCCAATTTCCATTGAATATCAAATTCTGGCAGATGCAGGCGATGGCGAGCCTCGGCCAACCGGAAATATGTGCTCTCCCGGTACTGATGTAATTTTTAACAACGAAAAAGATCCGCGTCATTGTATTAGCTCATCCTCTAAAACCTATCAATGGGATGAGTGGGTGCAAGGAGAACTCATCGTTTATAGAGATTCTCTAATTATACATAAGGTAAATGGCAAAAAAGTGCTGGAATACAGCAAGCCACAAATAGGTGGTGGTGTAGCCAATGGTTACGACCCTGCACTTAAAATTGATGGCACTCCACTTACCAGTGGATATATTGGTCTGCAGGCAGAAGGTCAGGGCATAGCGTTTAAAAACATCATGATTAAAGAATTGGATTAAAAAATCCTATCCTCATTGTTTAAATTTTCGGGAATCAGGCATAAGGGAATTGCGCCGTTCGGGATACAATATGCACCCTGGTTGCCACACCAGTTAAATAGTCATAGATAAAATAAATCCTCCGGCTGTAATGTCTTCAGTCATTAGAGCATAAAATTGTATTTTAGCATTTTTAATGTGATCAGAAATGAAGAAACAGGTTTTAATTGTTCTACTGAATGTATTGTTGACAGGCACTTTGTGTGCGCAGAAAGAAGTGGATTTAACTACTTTACATTCCATTTCGAGCAACGAATTAATGGAGTTTGCAACCGAATTAAGTGCTGATAAATATGCAGGGCGCTTGTCGGGATCTCCGGAATATTTGGAAGCTGCCAAGTGGTGTGCATCAAAATTTAAAGCGTGGGGTGTTCAGCCTGCCAACAACGGCAGTTATTTTCAGTATTTTTCAAACGAATATTCATCGGTAAACTCGCTGGGATCGGTAGTTTATTTCAACGGAAATGAAAAAACGTACCTCGATTTTCCTGAAGATTATTTACCCGGCTCCAACTCGGCAAGCGGCACCGTTCATGCCGAACTGGTGTATGTTGGTCATGGAATTACTGCCCCGGAACTGGATTACGATGACTATAAAAACGTGGATGTAAAAGGGAAAATCATTATCCTTGAAAGTGGGACGCCATACACCAAAAACGATGAAACACTGGAAAAATGGACACCTTATGCTTATCACCGCTATAAGTTCAGAAATGCGGTAAAACATGGTGCTGCCGGAATGATCTATGCCAGTAAAGTGGCCAATCCGAATACGGTAAATCTCGAAGGGTTTATTTATGCACATGTCGATCCAAAAGTTGTTACACAAATGATGGCCGATGCCGGAAAAGATTATCAGCAGGTACGTACGCAGCTAAAGAATATGGAAACACCTTCGTTTGCGTTGCCGGCAGAACAAAAAGTGTTTATCCGCGCCGAAACAAAATATTTTCCGGAGGCACAGGCTTGTAATGTTGTTGGGATGATTGAAGGTGCTGATCCTGATTTGAAAGATGAAGTAATAATTATTGGTGGTCACCTCGACGGACAGGGGAAAATGGGTGATGTGATATTCTCCAGCGCCCTCGATAACGCATCCGGAATCAGTGATATTCTGGGGCTGCAAAAGCATTAGCAAACTCCGAAGTAAAACCAAAACGTTCAATACTTTTTATTCTTTTAGGTGGTGAGGAATGTGGTTTGTATGGCTCGAAATATTACTGCAAAAATCCATTATTCCCGATAGAAAAAACAAAAATGATGATGAACCTGGATATGGTTGGAAACGGAACCGGATTTTTTGTGTCGGGCGGAAAAACGCATTCGGCATTGTTTAGTCATTTTGAACGGGCCAACAATAACTATATCCACCGCGAAATGGGGGCTTCAGCAGTTCGAAAGAATTATGGCCGGCCACGTTCCGATGCATCAAATTTTGAAAATGTTGGAATTAAAACATTTGGCCTGTGGACACGTAATTCGGTATACCCGGTGCATTACCACATGCCCGCCGACAAAACAAATGTGTTAACTCCCGAGATTATGGAAGATGCTGCAAAACTGCTCTACCTCGGCATTTTGGGCGTGGCAAACGACACTAATCTTTAGCTGCGCTAAAGATACTATCAACTTTTTATCGATTTACCTTGTTACTGTGCTAATACTACTTGTCTGGCACTTATGAAATCGAAAAAAGAACACTTCAAGCAAACGTTGCTCGATCTGGCAAAAAGGGAGGATCTTGTTCCTGGAATTTACAATTATTGCGACCGCTGGTGCGAACGGTGTACCATGACGCAGAAATGTTTGACCTATTTACATGAACAGGAAACAAAAGCAGAGGGTGATTCGCAAAATCCCGATGAAGAGAATAAAAACTTTTGGGAACAAATTCGATTGGCCTGGGAAGTAACCATGGAAATGATTGAAGAAGATGCCGACCACGAAGGAATTGACCTGGACGATGTGGAAGAGATTGAATTGCCCGAACACATTGAAACACCACTGGAAGTACAAGCCCGCAATTACGGAATAAACATTCACAAATGGATGAATAAGCATAAGGTACTTTTTTCGGCCAAAGCAGAAAAACTGGTAATGATCGATGATGATGAGTCGATGTTTAAATACCGTGATGCGGCAGAAGTTATTCAATGGTACAGTGCTTTTATTGGGGCAAAAGTTCATCGTGCACATTTGGAGCTGGAGCAACGACAAAACGACCCCGACGATGAATACGGTTTATATGCTGATAATCTGGGATCGGCGAAGATTGCCATAATTGCCATAAATCGTTCGATGGATGCGCTTTCGTTGTTTTATAACGGTTTCAGTGAAATGGAAGATGAAATCCTGCAGTTTTTACTCGAGCTGACGCAAATAAAAAAGCAGATGCTAAAAACATTTCCCGGAGTGATGGAATTTAAACGACCGGGCTTTGATGATTAATTTCCAAACAAAGCTTGCATCCTCAGGCATCTGTATTATTTTCACGTCAGAAAATGATGATTATGGAATTTGAAGGCAACATAAGAAAAATGCTTACTGAGCTTAATGCTCCGGTAAAATATATGCTACCTATTGGCGGCGAACAAATTGATATGAATGCGTTGATTGGGAAAGAAATTTCGATGCAATTTGACGGACAAATTAATTGCATTTCGTGTGGGAAGAAAACGAAAACATCGTTTAGCCAGGGATTTTGTTACAACTGTCTTCAAACCGCTCCCGAAGCCAGCGAGTCGATTCTTCGCCCCGAGTTGTCGAAAGCACATTTTGGAATTGCCCGCGATATGGAATGGGCCGAAAAACACGATATGATTGATCATTTTGTTTACCTGGCAGTGGCAAGTGCTTTAAAAGTTGGTGTTACACGCGGTCATCAAATTCCTACGCGGTGGATCGATCAGGGAGCGAGTTACGCCATTAAAATTGCAAAAACGCCAAACCGCCATATTGCCGGTGTTATCGAGGTGTTTCTAAAAAATCATTTTAGCGATAAAACCAACTGGCGGTCGATGTTAAAAAACGAGATATTAAAAGATTTTGATCTGGCAGCTGAAAAAGAACGAATTACAAATTTGCTGCCACTGGAACTGCAAAAATATATTGATGTTGAAAATGAGGTTACTGAAATAAATTATCCGGTGGAGCAGTTTCCGGTGAAAATTAAAAGTGTTGGTTTTGATAAGCTCCCTGAAATTACAGGAACATTGGCCGGAATAAAAGGGCAATATTTAATCTTCGACGATAGCCGCGTTTTAAATATCAGAAAGCACAATGGTTATTTTTTGCGGGTAGCAATGTAGTTCATCAGCTCGATAAGCGATTCGCGCGCTTCGCATTCCGGAAATTCTTTTAAGCCCGAAATCGCTTTATCTTTAAACTCATTCATTTTTTGCTCGGCGTATTCAAGGCCACCTTTTTCGGTTACCAACTGAATTAATTCTTCAACTACGGTAGAACTGTTATTTTTGCGCTTTATCAGCCTTAAAATACGTTTGCGTTCACTTCTGTCGGCCTCGTTTAACACATGAAGCAGCGGCAGGGTAATTTTCTTTTCCTTTATGTCGTTACCCGTTGGTTTGCCCAGCAGGCCTTTCGACTGGTAATCGAAAATATCATCTTTTATCTGGAAGGCGATTCCGGCATCTTGCCCAATGCTGTACATTTTTTCAATTATCGCCTCGTCATCAACTGCCGATGCAGCGCCAATGGCCATGCTGGTTGCAATCAACGAAGCTGTTTTTTTGCGGATGATCTCGAAATACGTTTCATCATCGATGTCGAGTTTGCGGCTTTTTTTCATCTGCAGAATTTCTCCCTCGGCCATATCCTGAACCGCACGTGAAATAAGATGAAGGAAATTGTATTTTTTGCTTTCGAGTTGCAGCAGCAGTCCGCGGGCTAAAATATAATCGCCCACCAAAACGGCCAGTTTGTTTTTCCAAAGCGCTTTAACCGAAAATGATCCGCGGCGTTCGTACGACTCGTCAACCACATCGTCGTGTACCAATGTGGCGGTGTGCAATAATTCCACCGAGCAGGCAGCCAGTTTTGAAGATTCGTTGGTTCCGCCGTGCAGTTTTGCCGATAAGAATACAAACATGGGGCGCAGCTGCTTACCTTTTGTACGATAAAGGAAATTTAAAATGGTTGCCAGCAAGGGAATATCGCTTTGCAATGAATTTTTAAAATAGGGCTCAAAATCATGCAGTTCCTGTTGTATTGGGGCCTTTATTTTCTTAATCGTCGTCATTGCTTTTTCCAACTTCGCTTTCGATGAACGAACATAGAATAATTTTAAATAAAAACAGGCTTTTTATTTAAAAAATCTAAAAATTATCCATTTTGTACAAATGTTAGCTATCAGCAAACAAAAAAGGAGTAAACAAATCTTAAATATTTATATATTTGCATTTTTAAAGGTATAACCATGGTAGATATCAAGGAGATAAATGTTGAACGCTTGGAGGTTGCTGCCAGTATGCTGAAAGCAATGGCACATCCGATGCGGATTGCTATTTTGAAGCATCTGGAGGGAGGAAAGAAATTAACAGTTACCGAGATACACGAACTGCTTAAGATCGAGCAGTCAACCACATCTCATCATTTAGGCATATTGCGCGATAAAGGGTTTTGTGCTCGAAACGAGAAGGAAAGAATACTTATTATTACCTGAAATACAACATCTTGAGTCAGATTGTTGATTGCATGGAAACCTGCACCTGCGATTAAAAAAAATTATTACGATAGTAGAAACCGCTGATTTAGATCATGCGGTTTTTTTGTGCCTTAAAAAGCTATTCCTTAATGTACCTTCAAAGTAGAGGCATTTTCTTATTTTTACCTAACCTAATTAATTCATTAAGATGAATTAATTATCCGAAGGACTGACGAAATAATTGAAAAACAATTATTTGTCAGGGTTAACCTTGACATTGATAATCTTTAGCTTGATTCATTTAAAACGTATATCTTGCAGATTTTCAATCGTCAACACATTGTGTGAAAAATTGCATGAATTTTTCAGGCTAAAATTACATATTATGAAGCTCGTTTTTGCGACAAACAACAAACATAAATTAGAAGAACTGCAAGCTATTCTGGGTGATGAATTCACCCTTTTGAGTTTAAAAGATATTGAATGTTTCGATGAAATCCCGGAGGAACAGCCTACTCTTGAAGGCAATGCCAGCGAAAAAGCTTATTACGTCTACGACAAATACGGCATGAATTGTTTTGCCGACGACACCGGTTTGGAAATTGAAGCGCTGAATGCTGAACCCGGAGTTTTTTCGGCTCGTTATGCCGGCGAAGACAAAAATTCGGAGGCGAATATGAATAAGGTATTGCAAAAACTGGCTAAAATAAATGAACGGAAAGCACGTTTTAGAACTGTAATTTCGCTGGTGATTGATGGTGAAGAGAAGCAGTTTGAAGGAATTGTAAACGGTGAAATACTGAAGGAGAAATGTGGCGATTCGGGATTTGGTTACGACCCTATTTTTAAACCTGAAGGCTTTGATCAATCGTTTGCTGAAATGGGCCTCGAAGATAAAAACAAGATCAGTCACCGGGGAAGAGCCGTACAAAAACTGGTCGATTATTTAAAAAAGCTGGATTAAATGATAAAACGATTTATACTTTCTGCAATTATTTTACTTCCGTTTTTTGTTTCGCAGGCACAACGCGAACAGGGATCGTGGCATGATTATCTTTCGTATAATAATGCCAGTAAAATTGCTGTTTCGCCCAATAAAGTTTACTGTTTAACCGAGGGTGGTTTGTTTTATTACGATCTGGAAGACAACAGTGTAAATAAGTTTGGCGATGCCATTCAGTTGTCGGATTTTGGAGTAAAAACCATCGCTTACAACGATCAGAATGAGGTGCTGGTGATTGCATACGAAAACAGCAATATCGATCTGCTTTATGATAATGGAGAGGTTGTTAACCTGTCGGATATAAAGCGGAAAACCATTGTTGGAAACAAGGTCATCAACAACATTTGTTTCTCCGGAAATGAAGCTTATTTGGCCTGTGGTTTTGGAATTGTAGTGCTGAACCTTGAAAGGCAGGAAGTAAAAGACACCTACTATATCGGCGACGGTGGATCTTCCCTGGTAGTGAATGATGTTGAAACAGATAACAATTCGATTTTTGCTGCTACCAATCAGGGAATTTACCGGGCAGATAAAAATGAACCCAATCTGGCCAATTTTGCCAACTGGATTCATGTAGATGATATTCCGCGCGCTGATGATGTTTTTAATCATCTGGTTAATCATGCGGGGAACATAATTGCCAATTATGCAGCGGGCGAGTGGTACCTGGATGAAATGTATATTCTTACTAACAGTACCTGGGAGGCTTACAATTCGTCTATTCGCTATGCTTTTGATATACAAAGTAATGGTGAATATTTAACCATTGCCAGTCGCAGTGCTGTATTTATTATCGATAACAATCATTCGCAAATCGGACGGATCGATAACTACGCATTTAATAATGGGACGGAAGAAGACGTCAATCCACGAAGTGCGGGCATTTCTGCCGACGGTTCGGTTTGGATTGCTGATAATAATGAAGTGTTGGTACGCTATTACAACGAAAGCTTTGAGCAAACCTTACCTCCAGGGCCAATAAATAACGACATGTTTTTTGTTGGAGCATTTAATTCAGAAATTTGGATGACTCCGGGTAGTACTACAGGGTTTATCAGGCCCCTTTTCCAGCGTTATAATAACAATGGATGGACTTATTTTACCGAAGAAACACATCCTGAGTTGGAGGGATTTCATAACATTTTGGCTATAGAAGTGGATCCCCGCGATCCAAATCACTTTTTTGCTGCCAGCTGGGGTGGTGGCTTGTTAGAGTACCGCAATGATGAATTGGTGGAACGGTATTATAATCTGAATAGCCCGCTGGAAACGGCATTGCCGGAGCAGCCCAATGAGCCGTATACACGAGTAGGAGGAATGAGTTTCGATTCGGAGGGGAACTTATGGATTACCAACGCTGAATGCGCGCATAATTTGCATAAGTTATCGCCAACCGGCGATTGGGAATCGTTTGAATTGCCCGAGATTGCCAATAGCCGAAATGTTACCACTATCATTGTGAATGAAAATGAGGACAAGTGGATGTTGGTTCCGGGGCACGATGCCTACGTGGTGAACAGAAACGGTGATCAGAAGAGAAGATTGTTTGTAACCACCTATTTTAGCAACGGTACCGATGAGATTACTACGCGAATGAATGATGTGTTTGCTATTGCTGAAGATCAGGAGGGTGCCATTTGGATTGGGAGTTCAAAAGGAGTGGCAGTGTATAGTAACCCGTCGAGAATATGGAATTCGGAAACTTTTTATGCTACTCAACCGGGGCTCGATTTAAATGATGGTATCTATCATCCACTGTTGGAAACCGAAACTGTTACTGCTATTGCCGTTGACGGCGCTAACCGAAAATGGCTGGGAACTAAAAACTCAGGAGTATTTTTAGTGTCGGAAACAGGCGAGGCAGAAGTTGAACATTTTACAACCGAAAACAGTCCCTTACTTTCAAATAATATTCTGTCAATTGCCATAAATGAGAAAAACGGAGAGGTATTTTTAGGAACCGACAAAGGGTTAATTTCCTATCAGGGTGAAGCAACAGGTGGAGCAGATACGTACAGCGATGTGTACGTTTATCCAAATCCGGTTAGAGAAACTTACGATGGTCCGGTAACGATTGCCGGGTTAATTGAAAATACCGATGTAAAAATTACCGACATCACCGGTAATTTGGTATACAAAACCACATCGTTTGGTGGCCAGGCAGTTTGGGACGGGAATAACCTGAACGGCAACCGTGTAAAAACCGGTGTTTACCTGGTATTTTGTAATGATGAAAATGGCGAAGAAACCCACATCACAAAAATATTGTTTATCCATTGATCCAGATTCAACAGAAGCTTAACTGATATATGATAACGGCTACGGAAGGCATTGTTTTACACACGATAAAATATGGCGAAAGCAGTGTTATCACCACTGTTTTTACCAAAGAATTTGGCCGGCAAAGTTATCTGATCAATGCTGCCCGGAGCCGAAAATCAAAAAATAAAGCGGGTTTATTGCAGCCCTTATTTATGGTTGAACTGGAAGCCTACCAGAAGCAAAACCGCGATCTGCAGCGAATTAGAACGCTGAAAAACCTGAACACTTACCAGGAAATTCCTTTTGACATTGTAAAGTCTACACAGGCTATCTTTCTGGCCGAGGTGTTGTATAAAACCATCCACGAACAGGAAAGTTACCCGGAATTGTTTGAGTTTATAAAAAACGCTTTGCTTTATCTCGATCTGATGGATGAGGGCAAGACAAATTTTCATTTGTATTTTCTCTTTCATTTAACCGAGTACCTCGGATTTATGCCCGATACAACACAAGTTGGTTTTCAGGGCTGGCTCGATCTGCAAAAAGGAGCAGTGGTGCCTTTCGAGCCATCGCACCCAATGTTTGCGAACAAGGAAGCAACAGCAATTCTGGTAAAACTGGCTTTGTTGAAGCTAAACGAATTAAATAGTTTGAAAATGAAACGCAGCATGCGCGATTCGCTGATTGAAAAATTGATTGATTATTACCGCTTGCATTTTGATACGCTGGGCGAAATAAAATCGTTAAAAGTGCTTCAGGAGGTTTTTTCCTGATTATCTTTTACAATCACTACCTCGTAGGTATAAAGTTCGGCCGTTTTCCAACCGTTCCATCCAATTCCGGCTTTGTTTTTCGAGCATCTTCCCAAAAATTCCTTTTTGCTCCACCCTGTTTTTTCAACAACCTGTGGCAGAAAAGTGCCCGAGTTAAACCCGCTTTTAATATAAATGCCGTGTTTGCCCAGCTCAATTTCATCAATCGATTTAATTTTTTTCAAAGGTGTTAAAACCGAAACTTCCAGCGTCATTCTATCCAGTTCAGAAGCTTCAACCGGATCAAAACGTTGGTCGTTTGTAGCCGAAACGGCAAAACGTTTGATCATTTCGCGTAAGGTTTTTTCACCGGCAAACCCGCCAATGCAGCCACGCAAATCATTGTCGATATAAATGCTGATAAAAGCTCCGGCTTTCTTATCCAATATGCTGTCATCGTACTTTTTGTGCGTATTTTCTTTCACGTCTGTTCCCAAAAACCGGGCAATTGAATTTCGGGCCAGTTGTAAAATTTCCTGTTTTTCTGAAGCGCTGATTTCAAAAACAGCTTTCTCGTAAACACCCAGCGCCCAATAGCCAACAACGCGGTCTTTTCCACCATAAAGCTGGCTGTCGCCCGAGTTTTTATAGGTCAGTTGCTTAAATTCAAAATTTTTGTTTTTGGTAAGGTACAACAGCGTTAATACCGAAGTCCAGCCGCACAACGAGGTGGCCAAATTTTCAATTGGTTTGTTTTTATTCTTTTCGAGTGTTTTCAACAATTTTTTTGGGTGGTTTTTGCAAATGGCATCAGCCGTTAACTGGTCTACTAACTTTGCATTTTCATAAGTTGGAAAATGCGAAAAATCGGTGCTGACAACAAATAAATTGTTGGCTGTAAAATAAGGTTGCAGTGCTTTTGCCAACTTCTTGCAGGTACTGGGCGAGTTGGTTCCAAGAATAATTGGGACAAGTTTAAAATTATTAGCCAAACGATATTGCAAAAACGGTAGTTGAACTTCAAGGCTGTGTTCGTGATAGTGCGACTCGGTATGGTCGGCAAATACCGACGATGAGGCCATAAGTTGTTTCCCGGTCTTCTTATTCACAGTAATTTCGCCCAGCGGTGTTTCGTAATTTCCATCGGTATAAACCGACGCGCCGCCAAAGGAATAACGGTGGCTCGATGCAAGAACAAATACATTCTTATAGCTTTTATTTGCCGGAATTTGATTGAACGCGGCAGCAGCAACCTCTCCGCTAAAAATGTAACCTGCATGCGGCGAAACGATTGCACGAAGCGGTTGTGATGTCTTTACATCAGTGGCCTGGCTGAAAAATTCTTCCAATTCATTTCGTAAGGTGTTTGCCGAAGAAGGGTAAAATTGTCCGGCCACCGCCGGCTCCCTGTTATTACTTTTATTGAATATCATAGGCTTACTTTCAGCTAAAAGATAATAATTCTATTACGAAAATCAATAAATTGGGTTTGTGGGGCTGTTTGTAAAGAAACATTTAAATACCATCTGTTTTTGTAGCAGCGATTTTTTTGGTTGAACAGATAACGTAAATTTACAAGAATACTAAAGCCAAATGGACTTAAACAAGGTATATAGTGTTATTGATGTGCTGGCCAAAGCCGGAAAAGCGATTATTGAAGTGTACGAAAGCAACGACTTTGATGAACAGCGTAAATCGGATAATACCGCGGTTACCCGGGCCGACAAAGCATCGAGTAAAATTATTAATGAAGGCCTCGCAGAAATTTTCCCTGATAATCCTGTTTTAGACGAAGAAATAAATTTCCCGGAATACACAATCCGAAAAACCTGGGAAAACTATTTTTTGGTCGATCCGTTGGATGGCACCAAGGAGTTTATAAAACGAAACGGCGAATTCTGTATTAACATAGCCCTGATTAATAAAACTGCGCCGGTAAACGGATGGATTTATGAACCGCTAAAAGAAAAAGGCTGGTACTGTGGAAAAGGAGACGGAGTATTTGAGTTCGACAATACCGGTAATTTCGTAAAAATTGAGAAACCGGGAGCTTATAATGGAAAAATCAGAGTGGCTACCAGTCGTTCGTTTTTTAAGCCCCGCGAAGCCGAATTGATCAAAAAAATGAAACGCAATTTTGAGCTGGAAATCCTTCATTGCGGCAGTTCAAAAAAGCAAATTGAGATCATAAAAGGAAATGCCGATATGTACCTGAAAGCAGGACCATGCTCGGAGTGGGATACCGCACCCGGCCAATTGATGGTGGAAGAATTTGGCGGCACTGTTTTTCGTCAGGATAATTTTGAAACCATGGCTTACAACAAAGCCGATCTTATTAATCCATACTTTATAATGCTTAATGAAAGGCTCAATACCCCGAATTTGTTGCTTTTATGCAACAAATAATTCAAGAGTAGTTTATTCCTTTAGCTTTTCTTTTAATCAAATAAACCATAACTTGTTCTGGTGGATAAGAATTCTTCAATTTTATAAATCAAAAAAATGTTGAAATGAAACGTACATTTATTTTACTGACAGTAGTTCTGGCTGCAGCACTCCTTTTTGCCGGATGTGCAACACAATCGTTCCAAAACATTGGCGATCCTCCGGGATTTATAAAAGGTGTTTTTCACGGTTTTATTTTGCTGTTCAGTTTTATAGCCAGTCTTTTTACCGATTACGAAATTTATGCTTTCCCCAATGCCGGAGGGTGGTATAATTTTGGTTATTTAATTGGTGTAATGCTATTTTTTGGCGGAGGTGGTGCCGGCACTAAATGCAAAAAATAACCCGCGAATTAATATATTTTGTAGTTGCGAACAACATGCTGTGCAAAACTTGCGTTTGTTTAGAAAAATCATCGAAGGTGTAATGCGTATCTTCGTGTGTAGTTTTAAACAGAAAACAGAAATAAAAATTTAAACAGATGAACAGGATAGTTATTCTTTTGGCAGTTCTTGCAATTACTGCATCTTCTTGTAAAATATTCCAAAAATCGTCGGGTCAGGCCGAGTCGCAATATACGACCGACACCACAGCACCCACAAAAGTGTTTACCGTTCCGGGTAGCGAAACTAATACGCAGCCAACTGCGGTTACAAAACCCGAACCTGTAGTTGACGAGAAACCAATTGCTATGCGTAAAGAGCAGGTTTCTTTTACCAATGAAACCGACCAGAGCGCAAATGAGGCAAATACATTTTTTGTTATTCTCGGATCGTTTAGCCAGTTAGACAATGCAAAAAATTACCGTACAACGCTTATCGACGAAGGTTTTACGCCAATTATTTTGCACAGCGAAACCGGCTATTACCGTGTTTGTGTAAATTCGTATAAGAGCGAAACCGAAGCACGAGGCCGAGTAGCACAAGTTCGTAATGCTTTCCCGAAATACTCTGACGTATGGCTTTTAATTAAAGGATAAACAATATTTCAAATTGATTTGAAGACGCCGCTTTTGCGGCGTTTTTTGTTGGCGGACTTTTCTTATGCACGGTCCTTTAGGGCGGTGACTTTTGAGAATAGAAAGAATTGCTTTCGCATTTAACGAATTGGCATTATTGGCTAAAGCCTATTGCAGTGGCTAGGATTTTATCAACGGGCTGAAGCCACGGTGCAAAAACAAGATGATTTTGAATTCTTAACAATTCAACCTTTAAAAATTATTAAAATCAACAACAAAGGGTTTATACGTGTTATAATTTCAGAATTTATTGGAAATCAGTATTACATTTGTAATCGGTACAAAAAAACTATACCCATTCAATTAAGGAAAACATTGTATGAGCAAAGACAAAAAACAAATATTACTTGATCAGCGCTACCTGAAAATGGCCGATATCTGGTCGCAGAATTCATATTGCAAACGCCGCCAGGTAGGCGCGTTAATTGTAAAAGATAAAATGATCATTTCTGACGGATACAACGGGACACCGTCGGGTTTTGAAAATATTTGTGAAGACGACGAAAACATAACAAAACCTTATGTGCTGCATGCCGAAGCCAATGCAATTACAAAGGTTGCCAAGTCGGGAAACAGTAGCGACGGAGCCACTCTGTACGTAACTTCCTCGCCATGTTTGGAGTGTTCAAAACTCATCATTCAGGCAGGAATTAAACGTGTGGTGTTTACCGAAAGTTACCGACTGGAAGATGGAATAAACCTGTTAAAACGTGCCGATATTGAGGTAAAGCAGGTTGATATTTAGAGCGGCAAATTGCCGATGACAACAAGTAATGAGAGGACAGGCCCGGTAACCTGGAGCACTGGCCATAAAAGAAAGCTATGAACAAGAAAACAACAATACTTTTACCAGTACTGATTGCAATAGCCGTTGCAGCAGGAATTCTGATCGGGAATATGCTGAGTCGAAATGCCACTACTCCGGCTTTTCATGGCATGGGATTTTCTCAACCCAATAAAATTTCCACCATTCTCGATTTAATCAATAAAGGATATGTCGACAGTGTTAATACCAGCGAAATTGTTGAGGAGACGATTCCTGAGATTCTGAAAAAACTGGATCCGCACACCAACTATATTCCTGCAAAAGATATGCTCGAAGTGCAGGAAGAAATGAGCGGTAACTTTTCGGGTATCGGCGTTCAGTTCTCCATTCAGGAAGATACGGTTCGGGTGATAGAAGTAATTTCCGGGGGCCCGTCGAGCCAGGTGGGCGTATTACCTGGCGACCGCATTGTGAGTGTAAACGACTCAGTAATTGCCGGAGTAGATGTTCGGAATAATACAGTGATGTCGTTGTTGCGCGGTGAAAAGAATTCGAAAGTGAGTGTTGGCGTGATGCGCTCGGGCTACGATGGTGAGCTGGATTTTGAAATCACCCGTGGCGATATTCCGCTTTACAGTGTTGACGTGGCGTATATGATTGACAACGAAACCGGCTTTATTAAAGTGAGCCGTTTTGCCAATACCACCTACCGCGAGTTTGTGGAAGGAATGCTGAAACTAAAGGATTCCGGAGCACAGAAAGTGATTATCGATTTACGCAGTAACCCCGGTGGATCGCTGGTAGGCGTGTTGCAAATGGTTGACGAATTTCTGAAAAAAGGAGAACCCATTCTGTATACCGAAGGGATTAATCAACCCCGAAAAACTTACAATGCCTCAGCAAAAGCTACTTTCTCGGATATCGATGTTTATGTGATGATTGACGAGTTTTCGGCATCGGCAAGCGAAATTTTTGCCGGCGCTATGCAGGATAATGATCGCGGGTTTGTAATCGGACGTCGCTCGTTTGGAAAAGGATTGGTACAGGAGCAAATTCCACTGATGGACGGCTCGGCACTACGCCTTACTGTAGCACGTTTTTATACACCCAGCGGACGTTGTATTCAAAGCTCCTACGATGATGGTAACGAAGAATATTACAACCATATTTACGAGCGTTTTCATAACATGGAGCAGTTGGTAGCCGACAGTATTCATTTTGATGACTCGCTGCGCTACGAAACCAAAGGCGGACGTGTTGTTTATGGCGGTGGCGGTATAATGCCCGATTTTTTGTTCCGGTTGATACCACTGGAAATTCGGAATATTTCAACCAGATTTACCGCAAGGGATTGATCTACTCGTTTGCATATGCTTATGCCGATTCGCACCGCGATGAGCTGTCAAAATTATCGAGTGCTGATGAGTTTGAAAATTACATGGATAAGTACAATGCATTTAACGAGTTTGTGGCTTATGCCAAAGAAAAGGGTGTGGAAAAGGATGCTGAAGGTTTAAAAGCTTCGGGACGGGTTATTAGCACCCAAATAAAAGCCTATGTGGCCCGTAATATTATGGGCGAAGAAGGTTTTTATCCCATCATCAAACAGATTGATAAAACATTGTTGCGCGCCATTGAGGTATCGCAGCAAAATCTGATGGTTGAAAATGTGGTGGCTACCGATTCGGTGGTTGGGATAAACTAACAGTCGTGATATAAAAAATAAGCCTGGTAATTTGTAATTTTACCAGGCTTATTTATGTTTATTATTTTGATATCTCCAACATCCGTTGAATTGGGATGCGGGCTTTCTCAATTACATCTTCAGGAAGTGTAACCTCCGGCTGCTCATGTTTTAAACAGATGTAAAGTTTTTGCAGGCTGTTTAGTTTCATGTATTCGCAATCGTTGCAGGCGCATGTTGAGTCGTTTGATGGCGCCGGAATAAATACCTTATCCGGACACGCTTTGGTCATCTGGTGCAGAATACCACTTTCGGTGGCTACAATAAATTTCTTTGCATCGCTGCTTTGCACGTAGTTTAGCAGGGCAGTAGTTGAGCCGATATGTTTAGCCAGTAGTAATACCGGTTTTTCGCATTCGGGATGTGCGATAAATTCAGCATCAGGATTTTTGTCCATCAGGTCAATAATCTTTTCAACCGAATATTGCTCGTGAACCATGCAGGCTCCGTTCCACAACACCATGCTGCGGCCGGTTATGCTGTTAATGTAGTTTCCAAGGTTTTTATCCGGAGCAAAAATCAGCTTCTCATCTTCAGGGAAACTGTCGACAATTTTTTCGGCATTGGCCGATGTACAAACAATGTCGGACATGGTTTTTAATGCGGCCGTTGCATTTACATAGGTAATTACCTTATGGTCGGGATATTGGGCTTTGAATTCAGCAAATTTATCAGCCGGTGCCGACTCTGCCAGCGAACAACTTGCTTTCAGGTCGGGAAGGATCACTTTTTTATCGGGATTGATGATTTTGGCTGTTTCGGCCATAAAATGCACGCCCACAAAAACAATCATCTCAGCATCGGTGCTGGCCGCCGCCTGGGCTAACCCAAGGCTGTCGCCAACGTAATCGGCGATGTCCTGTAATTCGCCCTCAACGTAGAAGTGGCTGAGTATTACAGCGTTCTTTTCCTTTTTCAGGCGTGTAATTTCTTCAACCAATTTAAGGCTCGGATCAATTGTTTCTTCAATATAACCCTTTTCGTCCAACATTTTATTTATCTGAAGCTGTTCCATCTTTAAGATTCTGAATAAACAGGGCGCAAAAATATAAATTCCTGTATAAAAAACAGTGATATCGGTTAAATGTTTGGTTTTGAAGCATAAAAAAAGCCGCATAAAAGCGGCTTTCTTTATATTGAGTTAATAATAAATTTCTTACTGAAGTACGTAAACACCACCTTCTAAAATGATGTTCATTGTTTCGTCGTGAGTTGAACCATCGTATACAGTGTAAGTCACTGCGAACTTCTGACCTTCTTCTGCTGATGGGAAGTTGTTTTCGATAACTAAAGTTACTGATTCAAGGAGCATTTCATCTGTCCACGAGAATTTGTTAAAGTTACCGTAGTTTGACAGGTTACCTGTTTCTGATGGATATGTCGAACCCAGCTGATCAACAACATATGCGTAGTCATCACCTGTGAAAGCATATTTAATCGTATTGTCGGGTACCCAGGCATTACCGTCGTGTGCAAATTGCAAGGTCACATCTTGTACTGATTCGTATTCTACCCATTCGCCGCCGGTGTAGTTGAATAATGTACCACGCCACTGTGCACCGCTCGAGCTTGAGTAATAATCGTAAACGATAATCATCTCATCTTCTTCCTGCCCGTATGCATAATTGGTTGCCATGAACGTTGACAGGTAATCACCAGGGGAGATTGAGCTGCTGAAATTATTGTAGTAGCCCGGACGACCATACTCTTCACCCATTGCATCGAAATCGGCATCGCTTAAGAAGTATGCGCCTTCTGCTGCTTCCCATTCTTCACCATCGTATGTGTAGAAGATTTCTTTTGATACTGTTTCGCCTTCAACACCGGCAGCTTTAATTACAAAGTTTTCTATTTCCCATGTAGCCGAGGTTTCAGTAGTTGATTCGTATTTGAATGCAACGTGAATAGTTTCGCCTTCGTAAGCCGAGAAATCAATTAATTCTGATTCTACCGGATCCCAGTTGCTTCCGTCAGGTTTTGTTTCTATTGTTAAAGCAGTCCATGTTGCGGTAGATGGTGCTTCGCCTGTTGTATAATCCGTTGAGACCATAATATTAAGCAGATCAAGCTCGCTTGAATAGTTGATGATCTGGCTCACCTGAAACAATAAATTAGATGCGTCGCTTAAGTCAATTGCTGGAGAAACCAACCAGTCTTCATTGTCTTGGCTACCACCTGCATATCCCGACATTTTTGCACCGTAGTTTGTTGCTTCCCAAACTTGGTCGCCAACAACGCTGAAAGCTTCGTACGAATTTAAACTGCCATCGGTGAAATCAACTTCGTAAAAATTTGAATATCCGGCAACAGGCTCGGAGGTGTATTGTTTGTACTGCACCAAAAGGTTGTCTCCTTCTTCCGCGTTGCTCACATTGTCATTAAGGATATCTGCAATATAGTCTGCAGGGGCTTCATCAGGGAAGAAACCAACAGCTCCAAGTGATCCCTGAGGATATTCATCGTTAGCTACGCTGTATGCATCGGCATAAGTATAATCGCTAACACCAGGTGCCGAACCAACATATAATTTGTAGCCAAGCAGTACAGAAGAACCATTTCCCCAAACCGGGTATTTTTCTGATAAGAAACCGGGAAGTATTGATTTGGCATCGTCTTCGCTGCTGAAGTTTCCGTAGCTTAGTTCCAGTTCGTCGTAATCTTCATCGGTCAGCGTATATTCAGCATCTCCAACGATTGGATTGTCCATTGCATCGATATCCTCATGTATATCATCCAGCGAGTTACATGCTGTCGCAAAAATCAATGCAAGTATTGCGAATATGAATGTTATCTTTTTCATCGTATTAATGTCTTTTTAATTAAAAATCAATTTTTAAACTGGCACTAAAAGTTCTTCCAAATCCGTACCATACCAGTGCTGTTTCGGCATTGTTGCCTGATCCGTTAATTGCGTCAGCAATGTATTCAGTATCAAATACGTTATTCATCGAACCGATTAGCGTAGCATCGAATTCTCCAATTTTGAATCCATGACGCAGACCTACATCGAAAGTTCCGTAGTCGGGTGCTTTCCATGGTTGTGGAGCTCCTTCGCTGGTAACGTTAGTTGGTTCGAAATCGGCATAATAGTCGGCAAAGTAGAAGTAGTCAACAGTAATGTATGATTTACTTAATAACTGGTACTCTATACCGAGAGCCGCTGTTGTTTGTGCAGCATCTGAAACTTTAAGGCCGTCGATGTATAAATTAATCGGATCACCAATCGGATTTTGCTGATCGTCATATACCTGAACATTCTCTACGTTATTGTTCCATTTCCAGTCGCCTAACGATAACATACCGGTAAGGCTCAGGTTTGTAGCAAGATCCCATTTTACGTCTACCTCAAGCCCCTGGTGAAGTGCATTAACACCCAACAGGTTTAGAAAAAACTCTTCGCCATCTGGTCCGTATAAAACATCCGTAAACGTACGGTCGTTCCATGCTGTGCGGTAAACGTTAATGTTGGCGTTAAAGTTTTTGGTTCGGTAACCGTAACCTAATTCAACACTAAATATTTTTTGGTTTTCAGCGTCTTCGTTAATGTGTTCGTTGTCGTAGTTCAGGAAAACAGCATCAAAACCGGCCGCTTTTTCAAAATAACCAATGTTGGCAAACACGTTGTGGTTTTGGTTAATGTTATAGTTTGCCCCACCTTTGAGCATGAAACCGACAAAATTGTAACGATCAGTTTCCTGCAGTGGATCTGAATCCAGGTAGTTGAAATAGTCGATACGTTTGTAAGAAGTGTTTGAAACCGAAGCAGAAACAAATCCTGACAATACATCGTTCGAGTACTCAAGCTGACCAAAAAGACCTTGCCAGCCTACAACACCGTCGTTATAGTAATTGTATTTGTCGCCAACTTTCAGCGCTTTGTTTGGTTCGTTAATGTCGTCGTCGCTTAAAGCGTATTCACCTCCCATTAAGTCGGTAACTTCGTAGAAGTGGTGTCCGGTATATGTTCTTAAATCAATACCTCCAACAAAAGTTAAATTGTCGGTAAGTTTTGTGTTTAATGAAGACAGTGCTCCGTACCAGCTGTGGTCGTTGTGCGATGCCCTTAACCACGAAATTGCACCGTTTGCACCATTTGCACGGTTCGCATCAACAATTGCATCCAAATCCATTGGTTGATCGAAATCACCTAAGCGCTGGTTGAAAAGGCTGCTTTCGCCACCTCTACCACCGCCACCGCCGGTACCCCACGATGCGTAAACCGAAGTAGACAGTGTTGTATTTGGTGTAATTGACCAATAATGGTTGAAAGAGTTTTGAGATTTATGATAGAAGTTATCTTCAACGTGCGTAACTTTGCCATTCATAATCCCCCAGTCAGGGTTGTATTTTCTGTCACTCTCTGCTTCTCTGTAGGCAGAAATCAAACTTCTGTTCTGGCGCTGTCCGTGACGCTGAGGAGCACCGAATGAAGTGAACGAGATGCGGTGGTTCTCCCCAATTTTTTTCGAAACGTTTACAAAGTAATTGTGTCCTTTAAATTCGGTTCCATCAATATAACCATTACCAGAAATGCTGGCAAACGATGCCGTGGCAGCAAACCCGTTTTCCATTAAACCAGTTGAAAGTGTACCGGCAAATTTCTTGTAGCCGTCGTTACCAAAACCTGAGATAAAGTTACCACCTTGTTCCATGTCGGTTGTTTTGGTAACAATGTTAATAGTACCACCAATAGATGGAACAGCAACTTTGGAAGCTCCTAAACCACGCTGTACCTGCATAGTGCGGGTAACATCAGAAAGACCAGCCCAGTTACTCCAGTATACACGGCCATTTTCCATGTCGTTTACCGGAACACCGTTGATCATTACCGCAACGTTTTCCGAATTAAAACCACGGAGGTTTACACGGCCGTCACCAAAACCACCACCTGATTTTGTTGCATAAACACCGGGAGTTGATTTCAAAATCTCAGGAAACTCTTGTGTTCCCAGTTTTGTTTGGATCATCTCGGCAGGAATGTTTGAAACGGCAACCGGTGTTTCGCGGCTTATCGCCACCGAAGCCAGTACCATAACTTCATTAATACCTATTGCATCTGAATTTAACGCAATAGTTCCCAGGTCTCTTGTCTGGCCATTTGATACCGATACAATAACCTTTTCATTCGTATACCCAATATAGGTAATAATAAGGTTCACTTCGCCAGATTCTACAGGCAATGAAAAATTACCATCGATATCGGCGATAGTACCTTTTGTTGTTCCTTCAACAACAACGTTTGCACCAATGAGTGCTTCATTGGTTTCTGCATCTACAACCACGCCGGTAATAGTACCCTGTGCTTTAGCTGCAAAAGAATACAGGCTTAAAACAGCCAGTAATACAATCGAAAAAATTGCTTTTTTCATAGAATTATTAATTTGGATTAAAATATAAATATTGAATTTAAATCAATTGCTGAGTGGAATGTATGTGCTTGAGGCTCACTTCAATAGTAGATTGCGCATGGTTTAATAGAACATGTTGTCTTGTATATTCTAATGTGGCTTTCATTTTATTTGTGTGCAGTTTTATTGACCGTAAAATCAAATACCCCCAATTTCCTGAACTTGTGCAGCAAAGGAAACTTTTCTTTTGATTGTTATTGTTAAAAAGATGTTATCTTATTGTGTACAATGCCTTAACTTTTACACTTATTTCCAACACGATAAAATTCCCATTAATGCAGAGTAAAAACAAACCAACATGAATTAAGTTGTTAAATAATTTGTTCGAGTTATTAACATTTTTATTCACATTTTAACGATTCTAAAAATACTTCCCAAATCCAAAATACATGTTTATTGTTAAATAAGAAAGGGCTCTTTCGATTTGATAAAATTTTTTTCAAAAAATATTAATAGGTGTAACACCCAGATATACAAAGTTTAAAGTTGTTTGTGGCAGTGTTATATTTAAAAAATATGGTACTATGTGTTGCAAAGTACTAGATTAATGACATATATTTGTAATGCAAATAACAATGCAAAAAACGGTACAATCCTAAAAAAAGTTCTTTGCAGCTTGTAACGGAAACAAAAAACAATCGTCTTAAGGGCGGAAACAGAAAACAATTAGAAAGCAGAAAACGAAAAGCGAAGTTCAGAAAAAATCGTAGAAACAAAATACAAAGCAAAACTCAAAGTCAAGAAAACAAACAATCAGAAAACAGAAACAAAAACAAAAAGCCATGAAAACAAAAAACAATGTTCAGAAAGCAATTTTACGTTCAGCAGCAGTAGTAGTAAGTTTTGTCCTTATTAGTTTTACAGTAAGCGCACAAACTTTTTGGAAACGATTATTGGAGAATACAGGTTTTCGCGATATTGCCATTGCAATGGCATCTCCGGCTGAAAGCGAAGATGTAGCAGGAATTCCTGCATCGGCAGAAACAAGCTATTATTTCGTCAACGACGTTGAGCCTGCCATGGAGATTGAAGCATGGATGATTGATTATTCAAGATTTACTACCAGCCAGTTTGTATACAACGAGGCAACAGAAACAAGCCTTGAACTTGAAGACTGGATGATGAATGAAACATTTTTTCAGCCAGTGTTAGAAGAGGAAGAAGCGCTGGAGTTGGAAGCCTGGATGGTTGCGGAAAATACCTGGGGTATTTAATGGTAGGTTGAAAATACCAACAGTGAGGAATGTAGAGAACTAACAGATAGAAAGGGACATAAAATGAAGATAGAAAACACAAAAGCACAAATGAGAAAGGGAGTACTGGAATACTGTATCCTGCTCGTTCTCAACGGAAAACCACTTTATGCCAGCGATATTATTCAATCGTTGAAAGAAGCAAAAATGATAGTGGTAGAGGGAACCCTGTATCCATTGTTAACCCGACTGAAAAACGCAGGGTTGCTGGCTTACCGCTGGGAAGAATCAACACAAGGGCCACCTCGTAAGTATTATGAGCTTACCGAAACCGGGCAGACCTTTTTAATTGAACTTGAAGGCTCGTGGGGCGAATTGGTTAGTGCTGTAGCGAAAATCAGAGAGAATAAAGCTTAGACCATCCTAATAAATTCAAACAAAAAACAAGATGAAAAAGACATTCACAATAAATATAAGCGGCACAATATTTCACATTGAAGAGGATGCCTATGAGGTGCTGCAAAGATATCTGATCAATCTGAAAAACCATTTCGGGATTGACGAAGAAGGAAAAGAGATTATTGCTGATATTGAGGCACGTATTGCCGAGATTTTCAGCTCGAAAAGTGCGGAAGAGAAAAAGGTTATCACCGTTGAGTGGGTAAACGACATGGTTGAAATAATGGGAACGCCGGAAGATTTTGCCGAGGAAGAAGGTGAGGAAGAAGATGTTTCTATAGCATCGGAAGCCAAGCGCAAACGCCGGTTGTACCGCGATCCCGATCATCGTGTGTTAGGAGGAATTTGCGGAGGTTTGGGTGCCTATTTTAATATGGATCCGGTAATCTTGCGGATAATTCTTGTGATCCTCTTTTTTGTAACGTCAGGTGCGGCAGGTTTAGCATATCTGATTTTGTGGATTGCAGTTCCAAAAGCAGTTAGTACCGCTCAGCGTCTTGAAATGCGAGGGCAGGAAGCTACTGTGAAGAATATCGAGAAATCGATAAAAGATGAAGTAAAGGAAGTAAAAGAGAGTTACAAGAAATTTAAAGAATCGGATACCTATTCGAAAGGAAAGCGATCGATGGAGGGGGCCGGCGATGTGGTTTATAATATTTTCAAGGTGATTCTGAAAGTATTTGTAATTGTGTTTGGAGTGTTTCTTGTCATTTCCGGTTTTTTCGGCATACTTGGATTGGTTTCTTCAATGATTATTGGCCAGTCGTTTGTCGATGGAATGCCGCTGCTTTGGGGTCCCGAAATTCATGTGCCTAATATGTTGAACCACTTTGTTGAGCCCGGTACGGTTACCTGGGGATTGATATTGGTTGGGTTGATTCTGGGTATCCCGCTGCTTGCGCTTATTTATATTGGTACAAAGTTGGTTTTTAGGTATAAATCGAACAATGCAGCAGTGGCCCTGTCGATGGCCGGTGTTTGGTTAGTATCGCTCTTTGCCCTGTTGATCGTATCTGTTGGGCAGGTTGGAAACTATAAACAAAGCTCATCCATAACAAAAAGCGAAAGCATTTCGTGCGACTCGTGTCAAACCTTGTATTTACATTTAGCCGACGATAAACTGGATGATTATGCAGAAATTGACTGGGATGTTGAAGGGTTTAAAGTAGCGATGATTGATGGACGTGAAATAGTAGTTGGTTATCCGAAACTGGATGTTGTGCGGTCGTCGGGTGATGATTTTGTTGTTACTGTTCGAAGTTCATCAAGAGGAAAAACCCGTGAAGATGCCAAAGAGTGGTGCGAGGAAATGGTTTATACTTTTGAAAGATCGGACTCTACCCTTTATTTTGATCCCTACTTTTTTATTGGCGATGATTCAAAATGGAGAGGCCAGGAAGTGGATATTAAAGTGAAAGTACCCGAAGGAAAAGCCATATTTCTTGGCAACGATATGGATGAAATCATTCACGATATTGAAAATACATCGAATACCTGGGATGGTGACATGCTGGGTAAATACTGGGAAATGAAACCAGAAGGCCTGACAGAGAAAGCAAGTAAATAAAACACAAAGACTTAGAGGCATGAAGAAAAGTTTCAGAAAAAAAATTGTGTCTTAGAGTCTAAAAAATAACAAGCAATGAAAACAATTACAACATTACTTTTTGCCTTAGGGCTTTTATTGGCCGGATTACTGGCTTCAGGACAAAGCAAGTCGGACAAAATGTACGATACCTTTGCCAGTAAAGATGGCGTAACAAGTTTTTCCTTCTCAAGAGATATGATTGATGCCATTGATATCGATCTTGGCGATAATGATGATGAGCAAAACGTTACCGGCGATTTGCATCGGGTTCGGTTTATGTCGTACAATCCTGAAAAGGGGAGCTTAAAAAATAGCGAGTTTACTAAAAAAGCTATAGCTATTCTTCCCGGCAAATATAAAAAATACGAAAGCGATGATGACGACGATTCGGATGCGGAGATTTATTTACTGGGAGGAAAGAAGAAATATTCCGAGTGTCATGTTTTTATCACCAGTGAAAATTCGGAAGGCAACTGTTTTGTTGTGTCATTCTTTGGCGATTTTAATGTCAACGATATCGAAAAACTAAAGTCTCAGGGACAAAATATGTCGGAATAAAGTTTTAAAAAAGTGATTTTATCGAAGGTCGTTATAAGCAATTGTGTTTATAACGACCTTTTTTTTGGTTCAATTTGTATTTATAAAAACAATTCCATGTGAATTCTTGTCCCAAAATGAAACAAAGCCCTAAAATGGGGGTAGTTAGATTCACACCTTAATGTTAATTCTTTATTTTTGGCGGCTAATAGGTAACAAGTTGTAATTGTTATATTTGGAACGATTGATATGTGTTGGTAAATATTGTTTCAATAATTTGAAAAACATGTTGGTGGTTTATGTAAAAAGTCCACAAAGGGAAACCTAACATTTTACTGATTAGCCGACGAGGTTGTTATTCTCATGTGCGGGGATTAGCAAGGGTTGAAAAAAGATAGAAAATAGGAGTAAAAGAATTGTGCTAAGAGTGTGTTTTAAGGACATATTGACTATTCCCCATGTCCATACTGTGAGGATGAATATCTTAGACCTTTTAGGTACTGGATATCGATCAGCGCTGATATTTCTCCTGTTTATATTTTTCCTTCTTCAATGTTTTGGGTCTTCTGCTCAGTCAAAGACTGTAGTTGAGGGAGATACTATTATTGCGACAAACAAAACTTTGGTTGTTGCAGAGAACGACACTTTAATAATTACCGGAACCTTAGAATTGAAAAATGATGCAGTTTTGACTATCAAGACAAATGCTGTTTGCATAATATATGGCAATTTAATAGTTAAGAATAAAGTAAATCTGAGTATTGGGGCTCATCTCATTGTTGGAGGAAATTTGGATGCTCCTTCAGGTAGTGGCAAAGTAGACGTGGAGGTTGCGCCATCGGCTGCATTTTATATTTTAGGTACTGTATCAGACAATAGCGATGATTTTAATTGCGGCAATACTTCTAGTTATGATCCTCCCGGTGATACAAATTGTAATTATGGCGATATTATTTCATTAGAAGACAATGAAAATGATAGCACCGGGATCTACGATCTGTTTGTTTCGGGTGATGGAAATAAGGGAGTAACTCCAGTGTATTCAGAGCTTTGCCAAGGAGATGCAGCAGTTATATCAGCACTTTACCAAGAGGTCGGAACTACATATCAATGGTGTGATTCGAGTGGAGTTAATATTTCTGGAGAAACGGGCTACACTTTTACAACTGATCAGCCCGGAGAGTATTTTGTGAAAATAACAAATGGGGGTGAGACTTTTGATTCTCATCGTGCGAAAGTAGTTGTCGGTTCACTTCCATCCATTTATTCGGCATGGAATAATGATGGTGGTATTATTTGCCTGGGCGGTACAGCCAACATAGGAGCAAGTGCAACTCATAATATAAATTGGTATGTCGGTAATTGTAGTTCGGGAGTTTTGGTTGGAACAGGTAGCCAGTTAAGCGTGGGGCCCGATACAACAACAACATACTTTGCTCGCGCTTATAATCCTTTAACAGGATGCGAATCGGCCAATTGTATGTCGGTTACAGTAACAGTTAAACAACCCCCAACGATTACACTAGGTGTAATGCCTGAAATTGAAACAGAAATAGGCACTGCATCTATTCCTTATTCTTCAACAACAGGAAATCCGACCAACTATACTATTGATTTTGATGCAAGTGCAGAAGCCGCAGGATTTAGTGACCAAATTGATTATGCATTAACTGCACATTCTCTAGCTGTATATATTCCTAATGGAGGCGAGGGAATTGCAACTGGAACCTATAATGGCGTATTAGCTGTAAAAATATTTACTCCTGTTGAGTGCGAAAGTATTGCCTATCCGGTTTCTATAACCATTGCAGAAGCAAATACTATAGCCAGTGTGAGTATTACTGTTTCAAACACTACAATATGTCAGGGCGAGGAAGTTACTTTTACTGCTACGCCACTCAACGGAGGTTCTTCTCCTTCTTTTCAATGGCAAATTGATAGTGAAAATGTTTCAGGAGTCAATTCGGCAACTTTTGTAATCTCATCATTAAACAATGCCCAAGAGATTAGCTGTGTTATGACGAGCAATCTGAGTGGTGTTAGCAATAATCCGGCTACTTCTAATACAATTACAATGATAGTAAATCCACTACCAGCCACTGGCGAAATAATACCAGATTAGAAGAATAAAAAGATAAACAAACAAAAAGATGAAAAAGACATTAACTTATTTAATCGCTACCGCAGTACTTCTGATTATCAGTGTAGCTGCAATGGCACAGGGCGGAGCAAGTCCGATGGCTGGCTCAACGCATGAATACAAAGTAAATCCGGGAGATCAATCCAACGATTTGCTTTGGGAGATTTCAGGGGGAACTGCCTCCGATTATACTATTAACACCGCGTTGGATGGGGATTCTATTAGTATTACCTGGAACAGCTCCGCTGTAGGTAAGAGTTTTACATTGTCATTTACTGAAACCACACCTGCGCCAGCAAGCTGTTCTACAGTGAAGCAACTTTCTGTTAATCCAATTAATAATGCTTTCGATGTAAATATTGGCACACTAACAGATGCCTGTAATAATAATTCAGGTTCAGTTAGTCCTGGCGACAGTGCAACATCGGTAGTAACCATTCCATTTGTAATGGAAAAAGGGGCTACTTCATGGAATCCAAATTGGCAGGTAACTTTTAATGTGTCAATTGGCAGTGGAAATGCAAGAATTCCCTCCGTTGAATTGGCAACAGGAGCATCAGGAACCTTAAATGATTTAGGAGGAAGTTCATATACTATTGCCGATATAGGAGGTGGCACAACTTCAATTGCAGTTGAAGTTAAAGGGTATTCGTTTGAGGACGTAGTATCTAATATAGAAATTACAGCTGCGAAAGAATTAGATTACAATACTCCTGCTTCAAGTACAGGAGGCTGGTCGGCAGTTCCCAGTACTATTTATAAAATACCCAATACCACAGATATAGCAACAGATTAAAAAATTAAAAATCACACAATAAAAATTTATCACTATGAAAAAACTAGTCTTTCTTTTAGCCGCAGTTTTAGTTACCGCATTTAGTTCGGGTGTTTTTGCTCAAAGTTCAGGAGAAAATCCTGCTCCGGGTGCAACTCACAGTTATTTTATTGCCGATAATCCGAATACCTCGGTTAGTTGGTATGTTACTAAAGGATCTTTAGATTCTGCGAACATTACTAACGATGTAACAATTTCTGCAAGTACATTGGACACCACGGATATTACATGGGCAACAACAGTTCAGGAAAATGATTGGTATTATGTTCATGTTATTGAAACTGATGATAATACACTTTGTTCAAACGAAAAAGTGTTGCCAGTTCAAATAATCGCAAATCCATTCTATCTTACAATTTCAGGAAGTGAAAATGCATGCTACAACGGAGCAGTAACTGCTTCAATTGATGGGACAGATGCAGGTGTAATTAACTACGATCATGGTAGTGCAACAATCTCATTTAGTGTTGCTCCTTCAGGATTAAGTTCTTCATATAATGGTTACGATTTCAGCATTGGTATTGATTTCAACTCATACTCCGGTACTCTTGATGATTCAGATGTAAGTGTTTCTTCAAATGCCACAATTGACAATAGTGGTAATGTATCAGTTGAAGATAATAATGAGGTAATAGTAACCTACGTTATTGACAATCAAACAACGTTTACTAATGTTACTGATGCTGATGGAACTGCCGCTGATTTTACTGCAACCGCGACAATTTCTAGTGGTAAAACAAGCAATGGAATTTCTGATAATGGTGCTTCATCTGCTTATAACGATAATACTTTTGTGTCAAGACCACATACAACTGGCATAGGAACAAACTAACCCCAACTAATTGAAAGCAAAGGCATTTTTCATAATGATAACAATCCTGCTGGCTGCCCTAAATGGGGCAGCCCAGCAGAACTATGTCGTTTTTGAGGGTGCCGAGCAAAATTATTTTGTCGACGATCATCCCGGGAGTGATTATTCCTGGAAAGTGTTGACCAGTTTTAATCCCGACACTGAGGCCGTTGCAAATGATTATACTTTTATTTCTTCAGCTAATTCCAATGAGATCAGCGTTCGCTGGAACCAAGCAGGTTTGTACTACCTCGATGTTGTAGAAACCGATATTACAGGCTGTATCAACCGAAAAGCTATAGCGGTTCGGGTAAATGCCAATAACCGTGGTATTGTATTCAACTCGTCTCAAAGTACCGCATGTTACAGCTTTTCCGGAAATGGATTCGACCTGCCAATTCAAACGCTTGGCGATGGAGGAGTTGCTTTGGATGAGGCAGATTTTCCGATAAATGTAAATTTTTCTGTTAACGGAACAATTCATTCGCAGTTGGTAAGTTATACACAACAGATTTTGAGTATTGATGAGGCATGGTTTACTGCAGATCCGGCTCAGGAGTCGTTAGTAACAGTTCAGTTGGTTGCTTCACGAGATCAGCAGGGATATGATATTCCTGTTCTTTCCGGTAGCAATACACACAGCCGAACCATTGACGCAATTCCAATGCTGGAGTTTGTTTACGTCGATGACTCGGTTTATCAAGATAATGCTGGACAATACGAAGTTCAGTTTACAAATGAGATTCTGGGTAATGCCACTTATCATTGGTTTGTCGATCCACCTTTAGGAACAACTACCGACGTGAGCGCCATAAACTCAGAAGCAGCTACCATTCGCTGGGATGGAGCAATTGGAGTATATTCTCTTAACGCCTGGGCAACCGATGAAAATAGCTGTTTGGCCGATACAATTGAAACGATGGTTGAAGTGTTCAATCCTGACACAACAGTTATTGAACCACCAAAAATTTCTATTTATGCCGGACCAGACACAACTGTTGGAGCTTGCGAACCTTACGTTTTTACCGATGTGTTTCCAATTGCAGATACATTTACATACTTATGGGAGCCGGCAACAGGATTAAACGACCCAACAATTGCAAACCCGGTGTTTACGCCGGAAGAAACACGCACTTATGTGTTAACAGTTAGCTTGCCTTTGGGGTTACAGCTAGCGATACGGTAACAATTAGTGTAGCGGATTTGGAAGCCAATGCCGGCGAAGATTTTATGCTTGAAAATGAATCGATTGCCCTTTTGAACGGAATGGCAAGTTTTGGGGAGCAGCTTCAATATAATTGGACAACAGAAAATGGGGCGTTTGTTAGTGGTGAGCAAACAGCAACGCCTGAAATAAGCAGTCCGGGAACATACTACTTAACTGTTACCGATGGTTATAGTTGTAGCTCAACCGACTCAGTTTTGGTTAGTCGTTTTATTTCGGCACCAATTGCCAATGATGATTACGATACTACCGATTATCAAACCGCAGTAACGATCGATCTGCTTGACAACGATGAAGATCCGCAGGGAGAGCTCGATCCAATGTCGTTACAGGTTTTGCAATATCCCGAAAATGGAATGGTTGATAATAATGGCGACGGAACGGTAACTTACACACCAAACTATGGCTTTTTGGGTGGCGATGTGTTTCAATACAGCATTTGTAATTACTACGAAAAGTGCGACAACGCCAATGTTTATGTGTATATAACGGCTGCCGATTTCTTTATTCCCGAGGCTTTTACACCAAATGGCGATAATGTAAACGATTATTTTGAAATTAAGGGAATCGACCTGTTTGAACAGAACTCAATAACGATTATAAACCGTTGGGGAAAAACTGTATACAAAGCGCAGGGATATGGTATTTCTACCACTCCGCAGTTTTGGGATGGTAAATCTAATCAGGGTGGTGGCAATAACGATCTGCCATCAGGAACTTATTTTTATGTTTTGGATTTAGGAAACGGAGAACAAGCAATTGCCGGCTCGGTATATATCGACAGATAAATGGGGAAAACAATTAAAAAAATAGCAGCATTTTTCATTCTTACCGTTGTGGTTTTTCTACAAGGGAAAGACGCCTGTGCCCAGCAAGATCCCATGTACACCCAGTATATGGATAACATGCAGATAATAAATCCGGGGTATGCCGGTTCGAATAATGTTGGTAATGTTTTAATGGTAGCACGCAGTCAGTGGGTGGAGTTTGATGGAGCTCCGGCAACGCGCTCGTTTACCTATAATATTGGCGCTGAGGATAAAAATGTGGGTGTTGGTTTTTCGCTGATGTCGGATAGAATCGGGCCGCTTAAACAAACAGGATTTTATGCCGATTATTCGTACTTCCTAAGGGTTTCGGAAAAATTTAAACTGGGACTTGGACTAAAAGGTGGGGTAAGTTTTTACCGTGCCAATCTTGTTGCATTGGAGACGGTTGATTCCGACCCAATATTTAGTCGCGACATTTACGAAAACTTTCTGCCTAATGTGGGTGTGGGAATGTTTTTATTTTCAGAAGATACCTATTTTGGGTTGTCGGTGCCAAAGCTTATTGAGAATACAATTACACACGAAGATGTTACCGTCGATTATATCAATAAACAACTCATGCACCTCTACTTTATTGCAGGTCATCGGTTTGTTGTCAGCGAAGATTTTCAGTTAAAAACAAACGGAATGGTTCGCTGGGTTAGTGGTGCTCCAGTTTCGGTAGATATGACTATAATGGGTGGTTTCAGAGATAAATTCTATGTGGGTGGCATGTATCGTTTTGGTGATGCTTACGGCTTGCTTACTCAATTTAAACCTTCGCCACGAATGACCATCGGTTATTCATATGATATTACAATTTCAGAATTAAGTGCCTTTAACAGCGGTACACACGAAATCATGTTCAGCTACGATCTCGACCTTTTTAACCGTAACCGCGAGGAAACAGCTAATAAGTAACCCGCAGGCCCTTTGGCAATCAAAAAATTGCTTCCGAAAATGTATGTTATCGCACCTGAAAGGCAATGGATTTTCACAAAAATGCCCTCCGATAACTGCCAAAGGCAATAGATTGACGCGAAAATACCCTCTATCGCATGCGATAATTGGCATTTTTTTGAAAAACAACTGAGGATTGAAGTGGAACAAAAAAGCCGGGTATTACCCCGGCCTATTCATAGTATTATTTCTTACATTTATTTTACCAAAACCTTTTGAGTGGTGCTGTTTCCATCTTGTACAACACGAATTAAATAAACACCCGGAGTATAATCGTACACATCAATTTCAACCTTGTTTTTGCGTAAGTCGGTTCTTTGATATTGCAAAGTTCCGGAAATTGAATACACCTGAATGGCAGAAATGGTTTTATCCGAAGCTACAGTTAGTTTACTTGAAACCGGATTAGGATAAACTTGCAAATTATCAGTACTGTTTTCTATTTCGTTGATATCGGTTACAATGCTCGGCTCTTCAAACTGTTGTGTTGAATAAAGGCGGTATTCGCCAGGAGCAAAACTAAATGTTTGATTTGTGCTTGTTACTTCAATAGAATCACCGCTAAAAAACTCGTAGTATTTTCCTGTTTCGGGGAAATCTATGGTAACATCGCTTTCGGTGATGCCAAAGTTGCCGAGCGCAACCGCGTGATTACCGGTATGGCTTGAAACAAACCATTTTGTGGCACCCGAAAGATTGTGTGTAAACGTTTCGGGTGAGAACTCATTGTAGGTTTGTTTTAGCTCGTTTAGTTTGGCAAAAACCTGGAACAGATCGGTACGGTCGGTATTGTTCAGGTACTGCCAATACGGAGGTTTTTCCGAGAGGCGGCAGTCGTTGCTAATCGATCCGTCGGTGCAACGGTTTATCGACAGGTCGTAACCGCGCTCGCCAAATTGCCATATCATTTTTGGTCCGGGAAGTAGAATATGAAACAACGCATTCATTTCAATTCGTTGCAGCGCAGTCGTTTGGTTTCTGATGTTGTAATCGTCGGTCGACAAGCCTGTATTTTTTATGGTGTACATAATACGCTCTTCGTCGTGGCTTTCAGGATACGAAACCAGGTTCGGCTGATCCCAACCTCTTTCGGTGTAAAGTGCCCAGCTAATATCGGAACTGCTTGTTTGGCCGGCAGCTGCATTTAAGTAACTACCGTGCATATTTCCCCAAAGCAAAATGCCGTGGTTGGCCAGCTCTGTTTCTTCCGAGTTATCGGAAAGGTGCTCAAAAATTACCAGTGCATCCGGGTTACGTGTCCAAATTTCGTTGCTTATACGTTTAAGGTTGGCAATGCGGTCTGGATCGTAATCGCTGCCCCAGCTTGATGGTCCGTAAGTTGTATTCGAGAATCCTTTTGTAAAATCAAAACGGAAACCGTCTACTTTGTATTCGTTCATCCAAAACGCCGATACACTGTCCACCAACTCGCGTGTGGCAGTGCTTTCGTGGTTAAAATCGTAACCCCATTGTGCTGCTGTATTCTGGAAATTACTTTGCTGGTTGTACCATGGATTATCGGCAGTAACCGTCCAGTTGTCCATGTACATTTGCACAAACGGACTTTGCCCGTAACTGTGGTTTAAAACCATGTCGATTACCACAGCAATTCCGCGCTGGTGGCATTCGTCAATCAATTCTTTTAGCTTCTCTTTTGGGCCATAATATTTGTCGGGTGCAAAGTAAAACGACGGATTATATCCCCAGCTGCTGTTTCCTTCAAACTCGTTAACGGGCATTAGTTCCAGCACATTTATGCGCAAATCTTCCAGGTAATCCAATTGGTCGATAACTGCCTGGTAGGTGTGCTCGGTCATAAAATCACGAACAAGTAACTCGTAAATAACCAGTTTTTCTTTTTCAGGAACATCGAAGTTTTCAACTTTCCAGTTATATTCCGTTTGGGCGGTTTGCAAAACTGAAACAATTCCTTCGGTTTTCCCTTCAGGATAAGCTTTTAAATTGGGGTAGGTTGCTTCGTCAATGTAGCTGTCGTTCCAGGGGTCTAATATTTTTTCGGTGTATGGGTCTGCAATTCTGATATTCCCATCGATGAGGTATTGGTAGGCATATTCTGTTCCGGCCTCCAAACCTGTTAATTCGAGCCAGAAATAATCGCCGTCTTTTTTCATCAGGTATTCATCAGAAAGTTGCCAGTTGTTGAAATCGCCCTGTACATATACAAATTCTTTTAGTGGTGCCCAAAGTACCAAAGCTGCAGTATTATCGTCGATGTAGTTGATTCCTTTTTTGTATCCGGTAGGAAGTGGTTCGTTAACCACTTCGCTGCCTACAAAAATATTCAGCGAATCGAAAATGGTTTCGCCTTCGGCCGTGGCTTCGGCAATCAGCCAGTAGTTTCCGCCCTCGGTAAAGGTGTGGGTAGTTGTAATTTCGGTGCCTGTAGTTTCGGTTAATATTGTTTCGTTGAGGCTTAGCTTTAAATTGGCTTCTACTGATGCTTGTGCAGAAAAAGTTGCTTCCTGGTTCATCTCAAGAATAGAAGAGCCGGAAGGTTCGGTAATATTTACCACCAGTCCGTCTTCAAAAACAGTTACAAAAAGGTCGGTAGTTTGACTGGTTGCATCTGCCGAACGAAAAACAAGACAGAGTTCGGTTACTTTATCTCCTGCATCAACACTGTAAAAGCTGTTTATGTCTGGAGTGATTTCCAGTTCGTAAATACCATCGCCCAGATAATTTAGCTGTGGTTGAGTCGTGTTGTCTCCCCAGGATTCAATTACATATTGCCATCGGTCCTCCTCAATTGTTACTCCGGTGTGCGCATATAAATCGCCTGTATAGTAACCCAAACCGGTTGATTCGGCCGAGTTAAAAGTTATTGTAACGGCTTGCGAGGCTACCGGAAGTTCGGGACTGGTAGTAATTACCTGTGCTTGTGTACTATAAATAAGCACACTTAAAAGGAAGGCAAAAGATAATTTCTGAAACATGTTTTCTGCGTTTTAAAAAAGGAAAGGGCTACCTGTCTCATTCGACCGGCAACCCATTCCTTATCTTGTTAAGATCTAATTTTTAATAATCTCGTAGGCGTATCCTGCCACTTCAAGATTAAGAACAATTGTATAGTTTCCGGCTTCGTCAATTGGAATATTGTCGCCACCTTGATCTAGGCTTCCATCGAATCCGGTGTCTCCGTAATCCAATGCCCAATCATCGTTTGCACGGAATTTAACTGTACCAGCAACCAGATCGAGTGTAATCGACCACGTTTTGGTTTCGGTACTGTAAGTCATATTCTGGTCGGCATCCCATCCGTCGGGTGTTGCATCGCCAATCAATCCCCAATCTGTTTTCATTACAGAATAGGTAAGTGCATTGATATCAGCATTAATGCGGTAATAACCTGCTTCAGGAATAACAATGTTGTCGCCGCCATCATCTAAAGTACCGTCGGCGTCAGTATCACCCCAGTTTAGATCCCAGTTAGGTTCATCAGTAAATTTAAACTGAATATCATCTCCGGACATATTTACGTAGCCTTCATATTTTTCATCCTGTGCAACTGAGTATATCTGCTGCGCCTGATCAGGACTCCAGTCGGAACCATATCCGCTGGCCGCCTGGTAACTACCAGGAAGATACAACGATGGGTAGCTAATTACTACCTCGAACGGATGAATATTCAATACCGGAGCATTTGAAGCCAGGGTTTGAACATTGTCGTTCACCGAGGCGGTAACGCGTACTTCAAAATCTGAAGGAACGTTGGTTTTGGCTCCTTTGGCAAGTAACTTTTGGTTTAATTCACCAACAGTAATACTTGCTGACAGGCCAGAGGTATTTAGCAGGTCAACTGCTTCTGCAAATTCATTGCCAGCAAAATCAAGCTGCACAGTATAGGTAGTTGCCGATTGAAAACCAAAATCGGCATCGGTCCAGCTAAATGTTTTGAATACATCATCGCTCATGTCTTCTGTAAAAACATAAGTGCCCGATACGTCTTCAAGTGTTGGCGGAGTATATACGCCAACTACCGGGTCGAAAGTTTCTTCTTCGCAAGAAACAAACACCAGCAAAACAGCCAGAATACTTAATATATAATTTATCTTTTTCATGTTCATTAATTTTTGCAAGTGATTAATATCCTGTTGTTTGAGTAAGATTTGGATTGGCACTCACATCTGAAGAAGGAAGCGGGAACAGCTTGTATTTTTCATCAACACCAATACCATCTTTTTCAGCACCTTTCCATGCCCAAACGTAATCTGAGCCGGTGAATTTGCCAAATCGAATCAAATCGGTTCTGCGGTGTCCTTCCCAGTACAATTCACGTGCACGTTCATCTAAAATAAAGTCAAGCGTAAGGTCGGCTTCAGTCATGTTACCATAGTCGTCGCCATAAGCTCTTTCGCGTAGTTCGTTGACATACGACAGCGCAGTGCTCATACTTCCGCCACCGCCGCGTACAACTGCCTCGGCATACATCAGGTAAGCATCAGCCAAACGGAACATTGGGAAATCAGTATCAGGATGTGTTAAGTCTGATCCGGTTTCGCCTGTTGAAGTGATGTTACGCCATTTTGTAATTGCATAACCATCTGTAAATTCAAACAAATTGTTGATTTCCAGGTTTTGCCCGTCGGTGAAGAATAAGGCACGACCATCAGAACTGAATTTCTCAACGGTGTAAGTATAATCCGGTGATTCCAGTTTCATGGAAATTTTGTAGCTACCACCTTCTGCGATTGCAATATTGCTTGCTCCGGCTTCTAAAATACCATCGACATCGTCATCACCATAGTTCAGATCCCAACCATCGTTGGCACGGAATTTAATTTCACCTGCTGCCAAATCTATCTCTGCATTCCATGTTTTGGTTTCGGCATCAAATTCCATGTTTTGGTCCGAATCCCAACCACCGGCAGTTGCCGATCCAATAATTCCCCAGTCGGTTTTCATTATTGAGTAAGTCAGGTCGACTGTATTTACGTTAATTTTGTAGTAACCAGCCTCAGCAACCGAAAGGTTTGCACCGTTTGGTTCCAATGAACCATCAGCACCGTCGTCTCCCCAGTTTAGATCCCAGTTTGGTCCGGCAGTGAATTTAAATTCTGCTGCATCGGCAAAATATATGTAGCCTTCGTAGTTATCATCCGAATTAATCGAGCCAAGTGTTGGAGCTACATCTGGCGACCAGTCGCCTTCGCTATAACCTGCTGCAACCTGGTAACCACCCGGAACATAAATTACCGGATAATCAGCTGTTGCATTTGCACTTTTTAATTTTGGTGCCAAAGTTTCAAGATCTAAGAATTTTCCAACAAACTCCTTTGTAGTTCTTAAACCACTCCATCCACCATCGATTCCAAATGCGGCAGGATCCATCGTTCCGCCAACAGGAGCATGAACAAGGAAAGTTGTTCCACCCCAGGTACGAATGTTGGTTCCATCCTGAATGATCGGGAATATTGTTTCGTTTGATGTGTGGTTATCGGCAAGGAACATGTGTGTATAATCAGGATCAATAGAATAGCCTGCATTAATTACTTTTTCTGAGTAGTCGAGTGCATCGCTGTATCTTGCTGTTCCGGTATAAACTTCAGCATTAAGGTACATTTTTGCCAAAACCATCCAAACAGTTGCCTGGTCGGCTCTTCCGTATTCTGCACTTCCTGCTGCCGCAAGTTCGCTTTCAACAGCCAATAATTCCGACTCAACATAGCTAAACAGTTCAGTTCTTGAAATTTGTTCCGGGAAGAATGCGCCAACATTGTCTTCTTCAGTAACAAAAGGTACACTGCCAAATAAGTCAACAGCGTGGTAGTAACTTAATGCACGCAGAAAACGAGCCTCTGCGCGATACAATTCAATATCAGTACGGATAGAACCGTCAATTCCACGTCCGTCCAGTTTGTCGGCAGTTGTTTCGCGAATAAACTCGTTACACAACGATACCTGGTAAAAAATTCGGTAATACAGGTTGGTAATAAAACCGTCGTCGGCCGACCAGTCTATATCGTGGAAGTCTCTCAGAGTTGCATCGTTCCATCCAATAACTGCTTCATCGGTTGGAAGTTCCTGTGCATACCAGTAGGCACGCAGGTACTGACCGAAACCTTCATCCAAACCACTAAGGTCGTTGTTTCCGCTTGGTCCTTGCTGGCCACTAACTGCCAAACCTGCATAAAGTTTTGAAAGAACATTGATGTAGTTCGCCGGATTTTCGTAAACGCTTTCCGAGGTAACCACATCTTCATCGATCGGCACGGTGTCCAAATCGTTGGTACATGACGTAATTGCAAACATTGCTGCAAGTACGATGATGCTTATATATTTAAATTTCTTTATTATCATGGTTATCATTTTTTAGAGATTAATAATCAATGCTTAAGCCCATCATAAACACGCGTGGACGTGGATAAATGTTGTTGTCAATTCCATTACCAACCTCTGGATCAAGACCTTCGTAATCTGAAACTACAAATACGTTTTGAACCGAACCGTATAAACGAAGGCTCATTTTGTCGTCATTCAGATTTTTAAATGTGTGTCCCAGCGAAATATTATCTAAACGCAGGAACGACGCATTTTTAACGTAGTAATCAGAAAAATATTCAGGATTTTCGAATCCTGTTGTAAGTGCATTTTGGTTTACATTTAACAGATAATTCGACGACCAGTACAAGTTATTTAACGAACCGCTTGATGACCAAACATTGTTGTAAACATAGTTGCCCAGACTGACACGTCCGGAAAATCCGAAGTCCCAGTTTTTATAGTATAGTTTAGAGTTGAAGCCCATAAACCAGTCCGGAGCCGATTTTTCGTAACGGTACTTGTCTTCGCTGGTAATTTGTCCGTCATCATTTCTGTCAACATAAAGTCCTTGAATTGGTTTTCCGCTTTCGTCGTACACCTGTTCGTATACATAGAACGAGTTAGAAGGATAACCTACCGAGTGGATTTGAATGTTGTTACCAACAGCACCGGATATACCTCCTGTTTCTACACCCGGATAGTCTTCCAGAGACATTTGTGTTGCAGTAAGTTTGGTAATTTCGTTTTCGTTGTAAGTGGCGTTAAAACCAACTTCCCACGAAAGGTCTTGTTTCGAAATGATACGTCCCAGAATTGAGAACTCAACACCTCGGTTTTCAAGGTCGCCAACGTTAGTTAGCAACATATTAGTTAGGTTGGTACCAGCCGGAACAGGAATAAAGTTCAGCAAGTCGTCGGTAACGCGTTTGTACACATCGAGTGTACCGGTGATACGGTCATCCATAAAACCATAATCTAAACCAATGTTATAGGTAGTGGTTTCTTCCCACTTAATTTCAGAGTCGTAACCTTCAGGGCGAATTGTAGTGTAATACTGATCGCCAAACTGGTAACGGGCATTTTCCTGACTGTAAGTATAGCGCGCTAAATAGGGGTAATCGCCACTACCAATGTTTTGTTGACCGGTAATACCGTAACCCAAACGTAATTTAAGATCAGAAACTACAGTGCTGTTTTTCAAAAACTCTTCTTGTTTAATTCGCCATGCAAAAGCTGCCGATGGGAAAAGTCCCCAGCGAGTATCAGGTGAGAATCGTGAAGTTCCGTCCTGACGAACAGTTAACGTTAGTAAATAGCGGTTTTTAAATGAATAGTTCATACGACCGAAGAACGATACCAGGTAATATTCTGTTGGATCCCAGTTTTGAGGATCGATTGTTTCGTTGGTAATTCCACTTCTGGCGAAGTTGTAGTTTTCGCTCCAAAAATGTTGCCACGAGTAACCACCCATAAGGCTAATGTTGCTTTCAATCGACTCAAGTTCTTTGTCGTAAGTGAGGTAAAAATCAAGCAATTTATTTTTCTTTTCCTGTGAGTACTCTCCGTAATAACCGCCACCGTTACCAATTGTCCACGGAGCATCGTCGTCGTCGATGGTTGTTCCTTCCGAGTCGGTATACTCGTAACCCAGGTTTAGTGTAGCTTTTAATTCGGGCAGAAAGTGGAAATTATAATCGAATTGTGCGTTGGTAACCGCTCTTTTTGCAGTAGAAGTGTCGTCGTGCATCATAATCATTGCGAGCGGGTTGGTTGGTGCCAGCGTATTTGGATTTCCGTTTGGTTGCAACCACGTGAAATAACCACCGTAACGGTTGCTGTTCACATAAATCGATTGAGTTGGATCGAAACTTACTGCTGTTCCAATGGCGCCCTGATTTGAGAAATCGTTGTCGATCAACATTCCTTTAAAATTCAGGTTCATTTTTAAATGATCATCGAAAAAGCTGGGGTTAAAACCAACCGTTCCGGTCCAGCGTTCCATGCTCGATTTTTTCAGAATACCGTTTTGGTCGGAATAACCAACCGAAGCACGGAATGGAATATCTTTAATATTACCGGTAACACTAAAATTGTGGTCGTGGCTAACTGCCGGATCAAAAACAACATCTTGCCAGTCGGTATCAGAACCACCCATAAGGCTGGCTGCGTTAGAGCCTGCTCCGTTTTGGTCGATAATTGTTTGTCTGAAATCGTCCGTTGACAGAATATCAACCTTTCCGGATGGTGTGCTGTACGAACTAAAGCCGTTGTAGCTCAGTTTTAAACCGGCACCTTTGCGGCCTTTTTTAGTGGTTATTAAAATAACACCGTTTGACGCGCGCGAACCGTAAATAGCAGTTGCCGATGCATCTTTTAAAACCGTCATGGTTTCAATATCGCTTGGGTGAATCATATTCAGCGGGTTCCGCATTCCGGAAACTCCTTCGCTTGAAATAGGAACACCATCGATTACAATTAATGGGTCGTTACTTGCTGATAGTGAAGAACCCCGCGGATACGAATTGTAGAACCTTCTCCCGGAGCACCACCGCTATTGGTAATTTGTACACCGGCAATTTTACCGGTTACCAACTCTTGTGGAGAAGTAATTGCTCCCTGGTTAAAGTCTTCAGAACTTACTGCCGATACCGAACCGGTAGCATCTTCTTTTTTTACCTGACCATAACCGATTACAACAACCTCATCGAGGTTTTCCATCGATTGTTCCAACTGAACATTTACTTGGTTTGAGGCTCCAATTGTTACTTCTTGTTCATTATAGCCAATGTATGAAAACACAATTGTTTGTGCTTCCTCAACATCAATGCTGTAATTTCCGTCAAAATCAGTAATTGTTCCTTGTGTAGTTCCTTTAACTACAATGGTAACACCAGGTAAAGGCTCGCCACTACCGGCATCGCTAACAGTACCTGTAACTGTTTTTACCTGCGCATAACCAAGACTAACGCTTAGCATAGCAAATAAAAACAAGACTACTTTAAGGTTTTTACGAATAATCCTCATTTTACATGTTATTAGTTTATGAATTTATTGTTTGTTAAAATCTCTCTTAACTTGTTTTAGTAGGCAATAGATCAATTTGTTACAGAGACTTCGTGTTCAACAAATGCTAAAATTCAATAGCTAATGTATAACAATTGCGAAGAAAAAATTACGTTTTTTAACACTTCCGGTTCCGCAAACGTTTGCGGTGTCGTTTGCATTCAACATGTTATAAAACAGGTGGTTACTGGTTGTGCTGTTTTGCTGCGAAGAATTTATGTGTAGTTTTGGCTAAATGATTACATTTGTGTAAAGCCTGAATCAAGGATTTAATAGTATCAATAATCAATACTGAGGGAATTTTGAGAAGATGAAAAGCGGACTAGTAACCATAAAAGACTTGGCTCGTGAACTTAATATTTCGCCGTCGACAGTGTCGCGCGCGTTAAAAGACCACCCCGATATCAGCAAAGAAACCAAGCGTGCGGTGCAGGAATTGGCCCAAAAGCTGAACTACCAGCCCAATGCAGTGGCACTTAGTTTAAAACAACGGCGCAGCAATACCATTGGTGTTATTATTCCCGAAATTGTACACTATTTCTTTTCATCGGTTATTAGCGGAATTGAAGATGTTGCCTACGATGCAGGTTTTAATGTAATTATTTGTCAGAGTAACGAGCGGTACGAGCGCGAGGTAGCCAATGCAAAAACTTTATTATCGAGCCGGGTAGATGGTGTTTTGATATCCATTTCGAAAGAAACCACAGATTACAAACATTTATATAATTTCAACCGCAACGAAGTACCCATGGTATTTTACGATCGCGTTGTTCCCGGCATTGCTGCCGACCAGGTTATTATCGACGATTTTGATGCGGCGTACAAAGCAACCTGTCATTTAATTGATAGCGGGCGAACTCGAATTGCACACCTTGGGGGCCAATGGCGCTTATAATTGGGCAAAGAAGAAAAGAAGGTTACCTAAAAGCGTTAAACGATGCCGGAATTCCTGTTGATGAAGATTTGATTATTGAAGCCGACTCGTTTGAAAAAGCCCGAATGGCCATAATGAAGCTCATTAATCAAAAGAAAAAATTTGATGGTGTGTTTGCTACCAACGATTTGACCGCCATTGGAGCCATGCAAACCATTCAGAAAAAAGGCTACAAAATACCTGATGAGATTGCGATTGTTGGCTTTTCCGATGGACGTTTCTCCGGAATTACTGTTCCAACGCTAACTTCTGTCGATCAACATGGTTACGAAATGGGAACTATGGCTACCGAAATGCTACTTCGGCGAATAACATCAGAAGATGATGAATATCCGGCTGAAACCAAAGTGCTGAATGCCGATTTGATTATTCGTGGATCATCCATAATATAATATCCTATTTGTATTTTATTGCTTTTTTGTAATTATTGGCCGATTTCCGGTGTCAGGCAAAACATGTTATAGAATATATTTTCACTTTCCGCAAACGTTTGAAATGATCAATTTTGGTTAAAATCCCCTAATTTTCAAGTGTTCAGAAGACAAGCTATTTGGATTTAAGTCGAATTGTGACTTATATTTGTGCAGGCAATTTCAACTTACACATACTTCGTGTTTAGCAGCAAAAGTTCTTTTGCTGTGGTATAATTATACATACGGCTTAGCTACAAATTAAAACTAATATTATGCGCAAAAAACCTAGGTTAAGTTTTTGGCAGATCTGGAATATGAGTTTTGGTTTTCTGGGTATCCAGTTTGGATTTGCCTTGCAGAATGCCAATGTAAGCCGGATTTTCGAAACACTTGGGGCCAATGTCGAGGACATTCCGATTTTGTGGATCGCTGCTCCTGTTACGGGCTTAATTATTCAGCCTATTATCGGTCACATGAGCGATAAAACCTGGAACCGACTCGGACGAAGAAGGCCCTATTTTTTGTTTGGAGCGATTTTCGCTTCGCTTGCACTCTTCCTAATGCCAAACTCGCCTGCCTTGTGGGTGGCTGCCGGTACACTCTGGATCATGGATGCTTCCATTAACGTTTCAATGGAGCCGTTTCGTGCTTTTGTTGGCGACATGTTGCCCAACGAACAACGTACCATGGGTTTTGCCATGCAAAGCTTTTTTATTGGTACCGGGGCTGTTGTAGGATCTGTACTGCCGTATGCAATGACCAACTGGTTGAACATTGCAAATACTGCCCCCGAGGGAGTGATTCCTCCATCCGTGCAATGGTCTTTTTACATTGGTGGTGTCATCTTCTTTCTGGCTATTCTCTGGACCATTATTACAACCAAAGAATATAAGCCCGAAGAATTGAACGAGTTTGAAGAAAGCGAAAGACAAACAACCAACAAGGAGGAAGTACTAAATGAAGAAGAAGTGGTAAGCAACCGCTTTGCCAAAACTGGAGGAATACTCGGTTTGCTCGGTTTACTGATCGTAGTAGTTACACGGCTGATGGAGTTGGAAAAAGAACTGTACATTCTTGGAGGTATTCTTTTTCTTTTCTTTTTGTTGATGATGATGGCTGCATGGCTAAAATCACAAAGAAAGGATAAGAATGCCTTGGTTGAAATATTTAGCGATTTGTTACGTATGCCAGTCACCATGAAACAACTGGCACTGGTGCAGTTTTTTACCTGGGTTGGTTTATTCTCGCTGTGGATTTATTCCGTGTCGGGAATTACCAGTCACATATACGGCACCACCAATCCGCAATCGCAATTATACAACGACGGTGCCGACTGGGTTACCATTCTTTTTGGCGTTTATAACGGAGTTGCTGCGCTAATGGCATTTGCTTTACCGGTTGTTGCAAAATATACCAATCGAAAATTCACACACTTCATTAGTTTAATAATCGGTGGTGTAGGGCTGGCTTCTATTTACCTGTTTAACGATCCAACCTGGCTGATACTTCCAATGATCGGTGTTGGCATTGCCTGGGCAAGTATCCTTTCTATGCCTTATGCCATTCTTACCGGATCGTTGCCATCGAACAAAATGGGCGTTTACATGGGCATTTTCAATTTCTTTATTGTAATACCGCAAATTCTGGCGGCTACAATTCTTGGGTTCATGGTAAAAGATCTGTTTGGTGGAGAGTCGATTATAGCACTCGTTTTTGGTGGAGTTTCAATGGTAATAGCAGCTGTGCTCGTACTTTTTGTGAAAGACGTTGCAACAGAAAATTAAAAAATTAAAAGCACTGAGATGAAGAATTATATCATTCATCACGACTGGAAAATAGTTGAAGAGGGTTTTGTTCCGGAACATAACCGAATTTCTGAGAGTATTTTTAGTATCGGAAATGGGAAAATGGGCCAGCGTGCCAATTTCGAGGAAAAGTATTCAGGCGACACGCTAAACGGAACCTATGTTGCCGGGATTTATTACCCCGACAAAACCCGCGTGGGATGGTGGAAAAACGGCTATCCTGAATATTTTGCGAAGATCATTAATTCGACCAACTGGATTGGAATTGGAGTTACTGTAAACAACGAAGAGCTCGATCTGGCAAAAGCAAAAGTACTTTCGTTTAAACGCGAGCTCGACATGCAACACGGTTTGTTAACACGTTGTTTTGTTGCCGAGTTGCAAAACGGAAATCAGGTTGAGGTTTGTTCGCACCGTTTTGTAAGTATTGTTGCCACCGAAATTGGTGCCATCCGTTACACGGTAAAAGCGCTGAACTTTGACGGTGAGCTGAGCGTAACACCTTACCTCGATGGTGATGTGGAGAATGAAGATTCGAATTACGACGAAAAATTCTGGGTAGAAGTTGCCCACGCCGTTGGCGGACAGGAGGGTATCTCACCGTTGAAACCTTAAAAACCGGCTTTCAGCTAAGTACCGGAATGTGGTTTCAACTGTTAAAAAATGGAAAAAAAGTAAACACAGATATCACGAACGGGGAAAGGGAGAAGTATGTCGAGGCATCTCAAAATGTCTCGGTAGAGAGAGGTGATGAAATAGTTGTTGAGAAATTCTCTTCAACTGTTTCTTCCCTTAATTATGCCAAAGAAGATTTACCCCAAAAAGCCAAAGAAGCAGTTGACCTAGCTGTTGAAGCCGGTTTCGATGCCCTATTTGAAAATCATAAAAACTGTTGGTTACAGAAATGGGAAACCAGCGATATAAAAATTGAAGGCGATGTTGCGGCCCAGCAGGGAATTCGCTTCAATATCTTTCAGCTCAATCAAACCTACTCGGGCGAAGATGAGCGGCTGAATATCGGGCCTAAAGGATTTACCGGCGAAAAATATGGCGGTGTAACCTATTGGGATACCGAGGCTTATTGTTTGCCTTTTTACCTGAGTACAGCACCGCAAAAAGTTTCGCGGAACCTTTTGATTTACCGTCGTAAACATTTGGAAAAAGCCATTGAAAATGCAGAAAAACTTGGCTTTAAAAATGGTGCAGCATTGTACCCGATGGTAACCATTAATGGCGAAGAATGCCACAACGAGTGGGAAATTACTTTTGAAGAAATTCACCGAAATGGTGCCATTGCCTATGCCATTTACGATTATGTGAATTACACCGGCGATAAGGAATATCTGGCGCCGATGGGCTTTGAGGTGTTGCTGGGCATTAGTCGTTTCTGGAGCCAGCGCGTAAACTGGTCGGCCAACAAAGAAAAGTATGTCATGCTGGGTGTTACCGGGCCAAACGAATACGAGAATAACGTAAACAATAATTTCCATACCAGTTACATGGCTGTGTGGACATTAAAATATACGCTTGAAGTAATTGAATACCTGAAAAAGGAAATACCGTTCTTGTTTGAAGAATTGGTGAAAAAATGGAAATTCAACGAATTACAGGAAACAGCACGCTGGACGGACATCATTGATAAAATGTATTATCCGAGAGATGAGAAGCGGGGAATATACTTGCAGCAGGATGGTTTTCTGGACAAAGATTTAACGCCGGTTGCAGAACTTCCGGCAGAGGACTTGCCAATTAACCAGAACTGGTCGTGGGATAAAATTCTACGTGCTCCATATATTAAACAGGCCGATACTTTACAGAGTTTATACCTTTTTCAGGAAAACTTTTCCATAGAAGAATTGAAACGGCATTTTGATTTTTATGAGCCATTAACTGTTCACGAATCGTCGTTGTCGCCATGTGTTCACTCAATTCTGGCTGCAAAAATCGGTTACCAGGACAAAGCCTACGAAATGTATTTGCGCACTTCGCGCCTCGATTTGGATGATTACAATAACGACACCGATGACGGTCTGCACATTACCAGCATGGGTGGAACATGGATGTCGTTTGTAATGGCATTTGGCGGAATGCGTGTGGTAAATAATAAGCTGACATTTAATCCATTCCTGCCCGAATCGTGGAAATCGTATGGTTTCCGAATCGACTTTGGTGGGGCACATTTGGAGGTGAAGAAACAGCGTGAGTTGTTCTTAATAGTAAATCATTCAGATGTTGTTGTTTCTGCAACAGTTTGGGGAACCGAACACAAAATTGCCGGAAACTCAACCCTTGAAATTAAAAAGTAAAAGAATACGATATTTACCCTATTGTCTGTCGGTATTTCTCCTCGCGAGGGGAAACAGTTTTAAGCAAAGTTGGAGCTTTGAAACAACCTGGAAAATTTGGTTGATGCTTGTTCCCCTTTTTAGGGGAACTCCCGACAGGGTAAGGGGTAAAGGAAATGTAAAATATTAAAACCAATTCATAATGAAGAAACTAATCACTTTGTTTATCATCCTGCTTACCCTAAATGTTGTGGGGCAGGAAGTGGCACGCGTTGAGCCGCCAAACTGGTGGACCAAAATGAAAAATCCTGATCTCCAATTATTGATCTACGGCGAGAATATTTCAAAAACCGATGTGGTAATTGATTATCCGGGAGTGACTTTGGAGGCAACTACAAAAGTGGAAAATCCAAACTACCTGTTTGTCGATCTGAAAATGGCAAAAGATGTACAACCCGGCGAATTCGAAATTCAGTTTAAACAAGGCGATAAAGTTGTAGACAGCTACAATTTCGAATTGTGGGATCGTGAACAGGGTTCAACCAACCGAGAAGGTTTCAATTCATCAGATGTAATTTATTTGATCACGCCCGACCGTTTTGTGAATGGTGATACCAGCAACGACGAGGTTGAAGGAATGAAAGAAGGCCTCGATCGTGATTATAACTATGGCCGACATGGAGGCGATATCCGCGGAATCATAAATTCATTGGATTATTTGCAAGACATGGGATTTACTGCCGTTTGGTTAAATCCGGTGTTGGAAAATGACATGCCCGAAGCATCGTACCACGGATATGCCTGCACCGATTTTTACCAGGTTGACCGCCGTTATGGTTCGAATGAAGAGTACCAGGAACTGAATGAAGAGCTGGATAAACGTGGCATGAAACTGATAATGGATTTGATCTTTAACCACTGCGGATCAGAACACTGGTGGATGCACGATATGCCTATGAAAGACTGGATTAACAATTATCCCGAAATGAAGATTACCAGTCACCGCCGTACGGTAAACGAAGATCCGCACGCTTCGGAAGCGGATAAAAAAGCAATGGTTGACGGTTGGTTTGTTTCAGCAATGCCCGACATGAATCAGAAAAATCCCTTCCTGGCAAAATACCTTATTCAAAACAGTATTTGGTGGGTTGAATATGTTGGCTTGGAAGGAATCAGACAAGATACGTGGCCTTATCCAGATAAAAATATGATGAGCGATTGGACAAAACAATTGTTGGAAGAATACCCGGATTTTAATGTGGTTGGAGAAGAGTGGACCACCAATCCGGCCATTGTTTCGTACTGGCAAAAAGGAAAACTCAACCAGGACGGTTATAAGAATTATGCCCCGAGTATGATGGATTTTCCATTGCAGAGTGCGGTTTCTGAAGGATTACGCAACGAAGAAAGTTTCGACTTTGGATTGATTCAGATTTATAATGCATTGGCCAACGATTTCTTATATCCTGATCCATACAAACTGACCATTTTCCCGGATAACCATGATATGTCGCGCTTCTATGTTCAGGTCGGCGAAGATGTTGATCTGCTGAAAATGGGTGTGACTTTCTTTTTAACTACCCGAGGAATTCCCCAAATCTATTACGGTACTGAGATTTTAATGCGTCACGATGGGAGTGAACACGGTGATATTCGCGCTGATTACCCCGGTGGCTGGAAAGGCGATAAAGTAAATGCTTTTACCGGCGAAGGAATGAGTGATGCTGCGAAGGACATGCAGGAATATGTTTCTAAAATCCAGAACTGGCGTAAAAATGCCGATGTAATTCACGATGGGAAATTGATGCACTTTGTTCCTGAAGATGGTACTTATATTTATTTCCGCTATTCTGATGATGAAGCTGTGATGGTTATTCTGAATAAAAACGCTGAAGCAAAAACCATTAAAACCGATCGTTTTAACGAAGTGACTAATGGTTATAAGTCAGGTAAAGAAATTATTTCGGGGGCTACAATTTCAGATATTTCGGAAGTTACAGTTCCCGCAAAATCAGCGTTTATTGTTGAGTTAGCGAAGTAAACTTCTCAAAATTGCTGTCATTTCGAAGGAGGAACGACTGAGAAATCTCCGTGATTAACATATTTCTCTCCCTTGTATCTCAGTATCGAAATGACAGTTTTTAATTTAAGTAGTTATGAAAAAACTAGTAGGCTTATTCATCATTATGTGTATATGTGCTTGTCAATCCAGTAAAAAACAAGAGATAATTCAACAAAAACCTGCTCAGGGTAAATTCGTAGTTTACCAGGTTTTTACCCGTCTGTTTGGAAACACAAACACCACCAACAAACCGTGGGGAACAATCGAGGAAAATGGCGTTGGGAAATTCAACGATTTTACCGATCGCGCACTGGATGAAATTAAATCGATGGGTGTTACGCATATTTGGTACACTGGTGTTCCGCATCATGATGTGATAACCGATTATACCGAATATGGCATTTCAAACGACGACCCCGATGTGGTAAAAGGCCGCGCCGGTTCGCCTTATGCGGTGAAAGATTATTATAATGTAGATCCCGATCTGGCTGTTGATCCGGCAAACCGACTGGCAGAATTTGAAGCATTGATCGAGCGAACTCACCAGCATGGCATGAAAGTGATCATTGACATTGTTCCCAATCATGTTGCCCGAAATTACCAGTCGATTTCGAAACCTGAAGGAGTTGCTGATTTTGGCGAGAACGACGATACTTCAGTGGAATACAAACGAGATAATAACTTCTATTACATTCCCGGCGAGGCATTTCAGGTGCCGGAATTTTTGAATGGTTACCAACCGTTGGGAGGCGACAACAATCCGCTGGCTGATGGAAAATTTGATGAGAATCCTGCAAAATGGACGGGCAACGGAGCGCGCTTAGCACAACCCGGATTTTATGACTGGTACGAAACGGTAAAAGTAAATTACGGTGTGAAGCCAGATGGAACCTATGATTTTGATTTGCTTCCCGAAGGTTTCAACAGGGAAGATTACAAAGCACATTTCGAGTTCTGGCAAGATAAAGATGTGCCCGATTCGTGGGAGAAGTTTAAAAATATTGCTTTGTATTGGATGGAAAAAGGGGTAGATGGTTTTCGTTACGATATGGCAGAAATGGTTCCTGTGGAATTCTGGAGTTATATGAACTCAGCTTTGAAAATGAAAAATCCGGATGCTTTTCTGTTGGCTGAAGTTTATAATCCAGCTCTTTATCGCGACTATATTCATAAAGGGAAAATGGATTACCTGTACGACAAAGTGGAACTGTACGATACGCTAAAACACATTATGCAGGGGCACGGAAGCACTGATAATCTTCCGGCGATTTACGATGGATTGGAAGATATTGAGCACCATATGTTGCACTTTTTGGAAAATCACGATGAGCAGCGTATTGCCAGTGCCGGATTTGCCGGAAGTGCTGAAAAAGGAAAACCTGCAATGGTGGTTTCAACCTGTTTAAGTACTTCGCCAACTATGATTTATTTTGGGCAAAACGTTGGCGAACCCGGCGATGGCGACATGGGGTTTGGCGATGAAACACGAACATCGATTTTTGATTACTGTGGTGTGCCAGCTCATCAACGTTGGATGAATAATGGAAAATTTGATGGTGGCGAGCTTTCTGATGCAGAGAAGGAACTAAATGCTTTTTACAGAAACCTGCTGAGTTTCTCGGCACAATCTGCGGCATTGATGGGCGACTACAAAGAAATTCATTCGTATAACCGCCAAAACACAGCCGGATATTCGGATAAAATTTTCTCGTTTGTGCGTTGGAATGGAGATAACCGTTTAATTGTAGTGAGTAATTTCGAAGAAGCTTCGCACAAATTTCAACTGAAACTGGATGAGGGAACAGTTAAGGCCTTGAATATAACAGACGGTTTATATAAACTGACTGACCAATTGACAAATGAAAATGAATTTGTACTGGAGGTGAAAAATGGAAAGGGTAAGGTTGAAATAGCATTAACAGGGCTGGAATCGTTTATTTTAAAAATGGATTTGCTTGCAGATCTTGTAGAATAGCACAGCAATAATTCTGCGGATTTTAGCATAATCTGCGAGAAAATTTTGCATTCCAACAAAAATATCACAATTCGGTAAACCTTTTTAACCAACTGGTGTTTTAGTGTTACAAATCTTTTTCATAAAGATTTACATACCATAAAAGATGGTTTGGTTTTTGGTTTAGTTTAGGTTTAGGTTGATTGAGAAAGGGCTGGTTATTGAACCGGCCTTTCGTTTTTTATAGCCATTCTATTTCAACCCTAATTTCTCTTGTTCGCCAGCAACACGTTTTTTGTTTGGTTCCGGCCAAAGACTCCGGTCATTTCGCGGTGTGAATCTTCGCATGTAACATTCATCGTCTATACTTTTTCTGTATCACTTTGGTTTTCAGAACAGCAAGCAATAAAAAACACCCGATGACTAAAAGCCAACGGGTGTCAAAATGGTTATTCTAGTTTTCTGTTATTTAAACTCAACTGCAATTAAATATTTCACTGGAACAGGTTTACCACGTTGTTTCCCCGGTTCCCAGGTTGGTAGCTGGGAAATAATTTCAGCAGCGGCTTTGCCCAATTTGTCGTTATCAGTTTCTACAATTTTAACGTCGGTTACTTTACCTTTAGGATTTACGGTGAAAGCAATTTTTGCTTTTCCAATCAAATTATATTTTTCTGTTTTATTTTGGACAAACTTGGTAAGGGCATTAGATCCTCCAGGAAATTCTGGTAAATCATCAACAACAAAGAATACTTCTTTTTCTTTTTCGAAGTCTTTAAGTTTTGTTTTTTCTACAGTCCCAATTGGAGGGGCTGGTGGTGGTGGTGGTGGTGCCAAACTTTTTGTTTTTGCCTGAGGTGGCGGCGGCGGTGTAGGCATATCAAAGCAAGCACTAGCGTAAATCACCTCATCTTCCATTGTATATTTCCGGTTAAAAAACTCATCTTTTTTATTTCCTGTAATAATTCTGCTGTAAGTGTCAGCTAATGTTCTTTTACCTACAAACGAAATAATTATCGACGCGTTTTCAGGAACTTCCAATTTAAAAGATCCATCGATATCGCTTACGGTTCCAACTGTTGTTCCACGTATTACTACCGACACTCCTGACATCGGTTTTCCATCTTCATCTACAACCAAACCACTTATTTTAACAGCTTCTTTTCCGGATGTTCCAGTAATCTCACGCTCAACTATGTCAGTTTTCGATATAGTATAATGATACTGCGGCTCGGCAAAAGCGAACAACAACAGCGCAAGTGCGGGCAGTGCCCATGTAAATCGTATCAGCCGGCGGGCCGATGTTTTCTTTTTCGTCATCATTTTTAATCGATTTGTGCTAAGGGCAAAATTCAGGTTATTGGTAATTCCAATAATTTGCATGCCCATCAGCTGGTTTACTAATAAAGCCTGGTAGCGGCCCACAGTGTGTCCCTGCGCAAGAACACCTTTGTCGGCCAGGTACTCATGGTTTTGTTTAATTGCTCGTTCAAACAACCAAATAAATGGGTTGAACCAAAAGATGACTGTTAACAGTTCTATAAAAAGCAGGTCGAACCAGTGATTCTCACGAATGTGCACTTTTTCGTGAGCCAGAATTTCCGGCAGGTCGTCCTGTGTATGAAATTTCGGATTGATAAAAACAATATTAAAAAATGAGAAGGGGAGTCCGTATTTTTGGTTTTCTACAACGCGCATTCCGTTAAGCGAAGTTACGCGGTGTTTTATCATTAAATGAATAAGGATAAAAGTTTGAGTAAGCAATCGAAGCAGGAAAATCGCTGCTCCGGTAAGGTAAATCAATAAAACTGCTTGTTGCCAGCCAAAATGAGTGGTGCTTTCGTCAGTATTATTGAAAACCGGAATGTTTTTAAAGGTATCGGCAATGGTATGTGCTCCGGTTTTTGCACCATCGGCGGCCTCAACCAAAACCTCGTATTGCACGGGAATTAAAGGTAAAATGGTTGCCATACACAACGATGCAACCAGAAACCACCGGTTGGCCACATGAAAAGTTTCGTTACGAAGAAACAACCAATAAACCAGGAAAAAGAGTACAATTCCTCCCGATGCGTTTAATAAATAGTTCAGTGCAGTTTCCATGGCTAATCTTCCTTTTTCTTATTTAATTCGTTTTCGATAAGTTTTAACAACTCCTCCAATTCTTCCATGCCCAGATTGTTTTCTTTGGCAAAAAAGGTGGCCATTTTAGGAAACGAGCCGTTAAAATAGTTTTTCAATAAAGACGAAAACTGAACTTTTTTATACTCTGATTTACTAACTGCAGGCGAAAAAAGATTCGTGTTACCAATTTTTTTGTGCGTAACAAATCCTTTTTTCTCCAGAACATTTAAAACAGTTGCTACGGTGGTGTAGGCTGGTTTGTCATCGCCAAAACCGTCAACTACCTGCTTTACAACTCCTTCTTTTAAATCCCAGAGAATATGCATTACTTGTTCTTCTGCTTTTGTTAATGTCTTCATTTTATGAGTTGCTACAATTATCGTACTAAAATTATTTTCTACTACAAACATAGTACTATTTATTTAGAAATAAAACTATTTTAATAGAAAAACTACTATATAAATAGTAAGAGGTGAAATAGACATAAAAAAACCGCCTGAAATTCAGACGGTTGATATATGTAATGCATTTATTTTATTGCCATGTAACTTCTTGTTCAGTAACAGCAATTTCCTGAATGTGATAAGCAGCATCGTTGCTAACCGCATCATCTTCAAATCTTACCGATAATAATTCAACATTGTAAACATTACCAATTTCAGGAGTTTCCTGCCAAGAGCCTGAAGCGGTTCCTACACCAATTTCCTGCAAACTTGTCATTTGCACGGGAAGAGTTTGGCTAATAAAAGCTATTTCGCCAGCTTCATTTATTAGTCTTATCAAATAAGCTTCCGCATTGTCGTTGGTTTCCCAGTGCACAGCAAGTTGTTGGTTGCTAACTTCGGCCGATGTGATGGTAGTAAATGCAATATTATCAAAATCGAGCAGATCGACAGACTGGTGAGTAATATCCTCGTTTATCACTAAAAACTGGTAGTTGCCTTCAACGGGAGCTGAGGTGCTGTATTCGTTTAGGCTTGGCTCTTTCGCGTACGTATTCAAAATTTCGTTAGCCGGGTCTAAAGTTATATTTGCTCCACCGGGAGTTGTAACCTCTGCGTGGCTCATTGGCTGGTTACCCCATGCAACATATGAATGGGCGAATTTTTCTTCATTGTCAACTGTTCGCTTTATCACAAATACATCGCCAATTACCTCGAACGGTACTGAGTTGTCGTCGTCGTTACAGGCAAAGAATCCTGCAACGATTAAAAAGAAAGTCAGTGTTTTTCCAATTTTCATCATTGTGTCCATATTTCTAATTTTTAAAAGATTTTCTGAATTGTACTATTTAATTGATGTTATTTCTCCTGATTTGGTTGTCTCTGAGTGCCAATATCGTGAATTTTTTTTAAACAACATCTACTAAATGCATCAAATTGAGTGCATTGTAAAACGTTAAGCTTCCCGATAAATTGCGTTTTTTGTGAATGGGCGATTAACTTTTTGCTTCATCAATAATCTCACGAAGGATATAATCAGCGGTTTCAACATTGGGCACATTCGAAAAACTGAGCGTTAATTTTCCTTTTGTTTCTTTCATCCGACCTTTCGTCTTTCCGTTTTGGATGTACTGTACAATTTTAATAAAGTCGGCCGATTGGTAGAAGGACGATTTCTGATCTGACACAAAATAACAGATCATTTTTTTGTTCTTCAGAATGATTTTTTCCATACTCAAATTGATTGCTTTCCAACGTAGGGGAAGAATGTCTATTAGTTCGCGACTTTCGCGCGGAAGTTCCCCAAAACGGTCTTGCAGTCCTTTGGTGAAATTGTCCAGTGCTTCCTGACTTTCGATACTATCCAACTCGCGGTAAAGCATCATGCGCTCCGAGTTTCCGGGAATATAATCGCTTGGGAAAAGCAGTTCCATATCGGTGTCGATGGTGCAGTCGTTTACATATTTTATATTCAGGAAAGCCTGCGATTGTTCTTTGTCTTCTTCAGCAAAAAGATCTTTAAACTCATCCTGTTTCAATTCCTGAATGGCTTCATTCAAGATGCGGTGGTAGGTTTCAAAACCAATGTCGGCAATAAAACCACTTTGTTCGGCACCCAACATATTTCCGGCACCACGAATGTCGAGATCTTGCATGGCAATGTTAAAACCACTACCCAGTTCCGAAAACTGTTCGATGGCCTGTAACCGCCGTCGCGCTTCGGCACTAACCGTTGAAAGTGGCGGTGCAATGAGGTAACAAAATGCTTTTTTGTTTGAGCGGCCAACGCGACCCCGCAGTTGATGCAGGTCGCTTAATCCAAAATTCTGTGCATGGTTGATAATAATGGTGTTGGCATTCGGAATGTCTAGTCCCGATTCGATAATGGTTGTTGCAATTAGCACATCAAACTTCCCGTTAATAAAATCCAGCATCACCTTTTCCAGCTTTGGGCCTTCCATTTGTCCGTGGCCAACCGCCGTTTTTACTCCCGGAACAATACGTTTAATGGTCGCTTCCACCTCATTTATATTCTGTACACGGTTATGGATAAAGAAAACCTGCCCGTTTCTGTCCGTTTCGTAAAGGATGGCTTCTTTTATCATTTGCTCGTTAAAGCCATGAACTTCAGTTACAATTGGGTAACGGTTGGGTGGCGGCGTTTGAATAATTGACAAATCGCGCGCACCCATCAGCGAGAATTGCAAAGTACGTGGAATTGGCGTTGCAGTTAACGTTAAGGTATCAACATTTACTTTGAACTGCTTTAACTTTTCTTTTACCGAAACACCAAATTTTTGCTCTTCATCGATAATCAGCAAGCCAATGTTTTTAAACTTTACGTCTTTACTTACCAATCGATGTGTACCTATAATAATGTCGGTTTTTCCATCGGCGACATCTTTTAAGGCAGCTTTTACCTGGGCGGTAGATTTTAAACGACTTACGTAATCTATTTTTACCGGGAAATCTTCCAGGCGCTCGGTAAAAGTTTTAAAATGTTGAAAGGCCAGGATGGTTGTCGGCACCAAAACGGCCACTTGTTTGCTGTCGGTAACGGCTTTAAAAGCTGCACGAATGGCAATTTCTGTTTTCCCAAAACCTACATCGCCACATACCAAGCGATCCATCGGCATGGTTTTTTCCATGTCTTCTTTCACGGCTGTTGTAGACTTTTCCTGGTCGGGTGTATCTTCGTATATAAACGATGCTTCCAGCTCGTTTTGCAGGTACGAATCGTGCGAAAAAGCAAAACCTTTTTCAGCACGTCGTTTGGCGTACAGCGCAATTAGTTCTTTGGCAATATCCTTTACTTTCGACTTGGTGCGGCTTTTCATTTTTTGCCACGCACCGGTACCCAGTTTGTTGATTTTGGGTTCGCCACCATCTTTGCCTTTGTATTTCGAAATGCGATGCAAGGAGTGGATACTCACTAAAAGTGAGTCGTTATCTTTATAAACCAAACGAATGGCTTCCTGCATTTTTCCGTTCACTTCGGTACGTGCCAGTCCGGCAAATTTTCCAATCCCATGATCGATGTGAACCACATAATCGCCAGGGTGTAACTTATTTAGCTCTTTCAATGAAATAGCTTCGCGTTGTGCTTTTCGGTTTTTTAGTTTAAAACGGTGGTAGCGCTCAAAAATCTGGTGGTCGGTGTAAAAACAGGCTTTTAACTCGTGATCAATAAATCCTTCGTGCAGCACAAAATTCACCGGATTGAAGGAGACTTTAACATCCGTATCTTTAAAAATAGATTGTAGGCGCTCGATCTGTTTTTCCTGGCTGGAGAGAATAAAAATTTCGTACCCATTTTGGCGGTGTTCTGTCAGGTTCGTTCCCAGCAGTTCAAAATTCTTGTTAAAAACAGGCTGACTTGAATTTGAGAATTCAATTTTATCATCGGGAGAAAAAGCCAGGTCGTTACCAAAATCAAATAGTGTTTTTGTTTTTAGCTGTTTTTCCAGCTCGCCGGAAGTGAGCAACAGATCAACAATATCTTCATCCTCGCGCGAAACAATTGTTTGGCGGTGCAGTTCTGCAATCCGGTCGATAAACTGGTTGAGGTTGTTGCCAAACCACAGGCATTCTTTATTCCGAAAATCGATAAACGAAACTCGCTCGCCTTCCACCGAACTGTTTTGAATATTCGGAACGATGGTGATGTGGTTTAAACGATCTTTCGAAAGTTGATTCTCGATATCGAAACTACGGATAGAGTCAACTTCATCACCAAAAAAATCGAGGCGAAACGGATCTTCGTGCGAAAACGAAAAGATGTCGACAATACTTCCGCGCACCGAAAACTGGCCGGGCTCATAAACAAAGTCTACCCGCTCGAATCCGTATTCGTATAAAAATTCGTTGATGAAATCGATGGATATTTTATCGCCACTTCTTACTTGCAGTGTATTGCTTTCGAGGCTATCGTTAGAAATTACTTTCTCGATAATAGCCTCGGGATACGAAATAACAAAGTAGGGTTTTTCTGCTGCTGAAAGCAGGTTCAACACTTCAGTGCGCTGCACAATATTTTCCTGCTCCGGGCTGTCGTACTGCACCGATCGTTTGTAGGAAGAGGGCAGAAAAAGTGTATTCTCGGATAGTCCCAGGTTATTCAGATCGTCGTAAAAATAGGCAGCTTCTTCGCGGTCGTTTAATAGTACAACACAGTTTTTTTGAATTTCCTGAAATACCTTGGCGAGTAAAACGGTTTTAGAAGACCCAATAAGCCCATGCAGGTGAATCAATTCACCCGGGGGGACATCGGCTTTTTTTACCACCTTGGCAATAGCACTATGCCCCTCGAAATATTTTAGAAACGTGGTTGTTTCCAAAACCTGAGTTTTGCGCAAAGATAGTTTTTAAGCCTGTTGAGTGGTAAAAATGAATGTAAAAATTATTTTAATCTTCGATTATCCACCCGATGGGAAGACGAGTTCCTGCACCGTTACTGTGAATAGTAACTTTAAAGCTTCCGTCTTTTTTCAAAAAGACTCTCTCATCAACCAATTTCGCATCACCAACATTAATACTAGCACCAAAAACAAAAGAGTATCCCATAAAAGGGTGGTCGTTCTGGAGCTGATAATAAAGTGTTTTTACAATATTTCCCGATGCTGAAATTGTGCTTTTAGAAGCATAGTTGCTTGTTTCCCAGCGAGTGGTGTCATCATCTGCCCCAATCTCGTTGTACACAAAAACGTAGGAGTCGCCGTTTTTAAAAACTTCTGCCTGGGCACTACTGTTTTTCACAGGGAGTAAAAAACACAGTAGCCCAACAATTAAAATTGCTCTTAATTTTATCATCTTCACTTAAATTATGGGTTTGTAATTGTTGCAATTTAAGCATTGTTTTTTAGAAAATCCAATATTTCGGCAGAGTCTTTACTTGCGTCAACGTCTGTATTTTTATAAACAATATTGCCTTTTTTGTCGATTATGAATGTCCAGCGCGAAGCAGTAGCTCCCCGAACCAACTCAAAATTCTGTCCCTCAATTTCGCGGGTAATCTTTCCTCCATCACGTAAAGGGACTCCAAATTTTTTGGCAATTTCACCATTTTCGTCCGATAATAAAGGGAAATTAAGGTCGTTGGCCTTTTTAAAAAGCTGAAGACCTTCAACATTATCGCCGCTAATTCCAACCACAACAGCATTGGCTTTATCAATCTCAGTTTTCATGTCGCGGTAGGCACAGGCTTGTTTTGTACAACCACCTGTCATTGCTGCCGGATAAAAATAAACCACAATAAATTTGTCGCCCAAATAATCGTTTACATTCCATGTTGAGCCATCGTCGGCTACGGTAGAAAACGAAGGTGCTTTATCGCCAACATTTAATTCTTGAGAAAAACTGCTGAACGATATGCTTAATACGAGTGCTGTAAATATAATTAACCTCATTTTGAATATTTTTATGTATGTATTTAATACAGATGAGTTTAAAAAATGTTTCAGGCAGAAGGATTTTTTGGTAAACTATACTTTACAACATTTAATTGTCGCTTGAAAATAATTAATTTTAACAGATGGGACATGCTTATTCATACTGTTGCGATCATTGTGGTTTTACCGAAAGCTTTAACCAGGGGCATGGTTTTCTGGTTCATTCGCAGCCGGTTAGCGAATACCTGAAACAACGTACCCGCATCTTTCATTACAAAACACACGATTTGCTTCGGAAGATGGCAAAGACATCCGAGAATTTACACTTGAAAGCCGGTTTTCAGGTATATAAATGCCCGCATTGTAAAACGTTGTATGACAAAATTGAAGTCACAGTTTTTGAGAATGAAGAGGCGGTACATAAAAGCGAATTCCGTTGCAGGGACTGTAAAGCCCGACTGAAACTTACAAATATTCATCGTTTAAAAAGGGCAATTTGTCCGCGCTGCAGACAGCGTACTTTTCATCGCGATTATGCACAGCACGAGCTTTTTCCTTAAATTTTTTCTTCGCACTCTGTCTGGTATTCAGCAAAGGTTTTGTTGGTAGGGTATTTATTTGTGAGAATTTTAAAATACTGCAGTCCAACTTCGGGTTTGTCCTCAATTTTCTGGTACATACGCGCCAGGAAAAAATCAGCCACTGTATTTAAGATCACATTATTTTCGGAAGCAAATTTTTCCATTCGCTTCAGTTTTTTTTCGCGGGCTTCCGATTTTTTTGCGTTGGCAAAAAAGTTAATGTTCTCGATGTATTGATACATGATCACATAACTTTCGAAAAGCTTCTGTTCATCACCGGTAAAAGGCGGGTCTTCCTTTTCTATAGCTGCAATCAGGTCTCTGATGTCTGATCGTGCCGAAAGCATTCCGAATATGTTGAATTTCTTCTTTTCGTAGCGCAGCTGGTAGGAGCGAACAATAATCTGTAGCATCTTTTTCTCGTAAGTATCGGTTTCGGGCAATAATGATGCGTCTATCAGTTCATCAAGCTGTTCCGAGTTTTCTTTTGAATAGGTGGTGCGGTATTTCCACCAGTGCAGATCGAGGTTCAAAAAAGTACGGTAAAATTCGCTCAGCTCGTCCTTGCCGTTTGTATAGGTCTTTTCAGCTTCGGTAAGGTTTTGCTGATAAATTAAGGTGAATATCCGATTGGCAATGCTGTCGTTGTTTGCATTATTTGCCCAGGTCGACAGGCTAAAGCACACCAAAAAAATTGAAAAAAATACCCGTTGAATCATCTCAAAAATTTTGTGTAAAGTAAAAAGTTTCTTTGATCAAAACTTGCGTGAGAAACAGAAAATTGCGCAAAATGTTTGAAAACCTAATTCAACTGCTTATTGCATTCATCCAGCAGCTCTTTAAACTTAATATTTCCAGGGAAGTTTTTGGTCAGCCATTGAAAATAACCGACCGCATTTGACGGATCGTTCTCGTATTTCAGCCATGTTTTCCCCAGGAAATAGGCAACCAGCGTTTTTGTAATCCGGCTTTCCGACTGGTACAAACCGGTCATGGTTTTTAATGCTTTGCTGCAGTTTTCTGTTTTGTCCGAAACAAAAAACGGCTTTAAATAATTGTCGAAATATTGAAATAAAGCGGAATACAACTCGTACAGTTCCTGCTGTTCGGGCGGTAATGCTTCGTTAGTGTTTAGCGAAGTGAAGAGCGCTTTTGTTTCCTGCCGGGTCGAAATAGCTTTAATGAGCTTAAAACGTTTGAGTTCGTATCGCAATTGATACGACAAAGTAACCAGCCGAATCGCCTGTTGAGTTGATGATGTGGGATTAGTTGGCGAAAGCAGTTGCAAATCATTTTCAAAGGCTGGATAATCCGGAGTGTCGGTGCCGGTAACATTTTTCCAGTAACTCATGTCAACCGAAAAAACGGCGAAAAGAACAGAGTCGATATCGTTTTTTTTGGTGCGAAGCATTTCTTCTGCTTTGGAATAATGCTGGTTGTACATTTCGTTAAAAATGCTTTCAACAAGGCTATCCTGCGGGGAGGCAAAACCCTGACTGCCCAGAAAAAGAAATAATAGAATTACAATTTTTCGCATCAATTAATCGGCTTTGTTCTCAAATAACATTCCGTAATGTGGGATGCCATCTTCAAGGTATTCATCGGTAACAACTTTAAATCCCAGGTCTTCGTAAAATTTACGTAGGTATTTTTGGGCACTTATTTTTATTTTTCCAGGTTTCCAGTTATTTAGAATGTAGGTTTTGGCTTCTTCCATCATCCGGATTCCCAGCCCTGTTCCGCGTTTGGTTTCTTTAACCACAACGCGGCCAATAGAGTAATGGTTAAAACGTGTGCCTGGTTTTAGTAAACGCGAGTAGGCCACAATTTCTCCATCTTTTTCCAGGAACTGGTGAACGGCATCTTTATCCAGCCCATCCAAATCGTTGTAAACGCAGTCTTGCTCAACCACAAAAATTTCTGCCCGAAGTTGTAAGATGTCGTAAAGTTCGGAAGTTGAGAGTTCTGTGAAATGTTTGAATTTAAAAGTCATAATAACAGCATGGAGCAAAGCGCCGGGCGCAAAGCGATTTGTGGTGCAATAATAGTAATTTTTGATTATTCTTCTGACCCCTAAATCCCCGAAGGCGACTTTTGGCTGGTGTATGGAATTAGCGGTCACGAAATTGGGAAAGGAACTTCTTTACCCCTAACCCTGTCGGGAGCTCCCCTTTTCAAGGGAGCCTGCTGTTTGGGGACTCTGCCAGCCATTCATATTGCTGTTTTCCCTTTTAAGGGAAAATGTCGATAGACAAAAGGATATAGATTTAAAGAATTAAAAAAACAAACTGGCCAACATGGTAAATGCCAATCCGCAAACCGCAATTATCGATTCCATAACTGTCCAGGATTGCAGCGTTTGTTTTTCGTTCATACCAAAATATTTACCAACCAACCAAAATCCACTGTCGTTTACATGCGATAAAAGTGTGGCACCAGAAGCAATGGCTAAAACGACCAAAGCACGATGCGGATCGTTTAACTGAAATTCGCTAAGAATAGGGGCAATTATTCCCGCAGCAGTAATCATGGCAACGGTTGCCGAGCCTTGCGTAACACGTACAACGGCGGAGAGTAACCACGCCAAAACAATAGGTGGCATTGCTGAATTGGCCATCGATTCAGCCATCATTTTCCCAATCCCCGAATCAACTAATATTTGTTTGAGCACGCCTCCTGCTCCGGTTATTAAAATGATAATACCCGCCGGTCCAAGTGCCTTGGTGCTCAGGTCGAGAATGGTCTGTTTCGACATTCCCCGCTTCGCACACAACACATAAGTAGCAATTAAGGTAGCAATTATCAGTGCTGAAAAAGGATGCCCGATAAATTCAACACCATCTGTCAGCATTGATTTCTCCAGTACTCCTTTTTCAACAAGAAGAGACGATAAAGTATTCAGTAAAATTAATACCAACGGTATTGAAATAATCAGCGCCACAGTGCGAAACGAAGGAAGGTTTTTGTCTTCTTTTTCTTCTTCGGAAGAATTAAAAAACTCGGTGGGAGGTAAAATATGTATTTTCTTTGAAATGTATTTCCCCCATAAAGGGCCCGCAATTACGGCCGTTGGAAACCCAAGGATAATACCAAAAAATATTACCCAGCCCAACTGTGCATTCAAAATATCAGCGACAGCAACCGGGCCGGGTGTTGGTGGTATAAAACTGTGGGTAACAGCAAGTCCGGCTAAGAGCGGGATGCCGTAATAAAGCAGCGACTTTTGGGTATCTTTAGATAAGGCATAAATTATAGGCACCAAAATTATAAAACCAACATCGAGAAAGACGGGGATAGCGACAATAAATCCAGTGATCACCATCGCCCAGGATGCCTTTTCTTTTCCGAACTTTTTCACTAAAGAATGGGCCAGCGAAAGGGCACCTCCTGAACTTTCAAGCATTTGTCCGAAGATGGCTCCCAGTCCAACCACCGTAGCTACAAAACCCAGAGTGCTTCCCATTCCGTCCTGAATACTTTGAAGGATATTTGTCAGTGGCATTCCGGTCAGGATTCCAACGTAAATAGAAATGATTAGTAATGAAATAAAAGCACTGATTTTTAATTTGAGTACCATAAATAGCAGAAGCCCAACTGCCGAAGTAACCAGGAAAAAAATAAATAATGTTGACATAGTTTTTAGGTTTAGTTTGCGTAAAATCAGTTATACCAGTCTGCCATCCATATTATTTCGCCCTGTTTCAGGTTGAAGTGGAAATTTCACCGGCTGGTTGTCGCGCGTTGAACGATAAATGGCCGTATACAACTCAACTGTTTTTCGTCCTTCTTCGCCGCTTACCAACGGATCGGTATTATTGCTTAAAGCCGCCAAAAAATCTTCAATCTGTTTTTGCATGTAGTAAACCATTGGATCATGCGATTGAAAAAATGCAGCGTCTTCTTTTTCCCATTGATCGAGGTATTGCTCTTCGCCGGGAACCGTCCAAATGTCGTTTACAGGAGGCTCAAGAATTCCCGACATTCCGGCTATAAACATGGCTCCGCCATCGGTTTGAACCCCCACCGAAGCTCCATTTTCGCCATGTACATGCACTTTTCCGTAAATTCCGGGCTTAGTTGAATTGCTTACGATGATGTTACCAATGCCACCATTTTTGAATTTTATAATCGCCACTGCCGTATCTTCCACTTCTATATAGGGATGATTCAGGTTTTTCCAAATGCCGTAAACTTCTTCAATTTCGCCCATATACCACAATAGAATGTCCAGTTGATGCGGAGCCTGATTGACCAAAACACCGCCGCCTTCCATTTTCCAGGTTCCCCGCCAGGCATCTGTGTCATAATACGCTTTGTCGCGCCAGCCAAGTATATTTACGGTTCCAAAAACAGGCTTTCCGATTTTACCTTCGTCTATTGCAGTTTTTATTCTTTTTACGGGTTCGTACCAACGCCGCTGACTGATAACTCCTAGTTTTACACCTTGCATTTTACAAATGCGTATCATTTCGTCAGAATCATTAAGCGTTGATGCCAGCGGTTTTTCAACCAACACATTTGCTCCGGCTCTGGCAGCTTCCAGGGTTGGCCCCAAGTGAAAAGGATGAGGCGTGCAGACAATGACCAGATCGATTTCCTTTTCGGAAACCAGTTTTGAAATATCGGTAAAGGCTTCCACGTTGTATTCTGAGGCGAAGCTTTTGGCTGTTTCATTAGTCCTGCTCCAAACCCCTGACAATTGAGCATTGGGTATATTTCGGATGGCTTTGGCATGAAGATGAGCTACCTTGCCGCAACCAAGAATGGCAATATTGAACAGATTTTTTTTCAAGATAATTCAGGTTTTATGGTTTTTGTTGATTTTGGCATTTTCGAGATCAGAGAGATAGCATTATGGAACAAGAATAACTTTTTTCAAACCGGGTTCTTTGTTATACAATCGCCTGAACCAATCGGCACCGGCTGAAAGAGGTGCTACGGCCGAGATCATATCATTCACCTTAATTTTACCGGAATTGATGAGTTGAAGCACTTTTTCATATTCTCCCCTGATGGCGCAACTCCCCAATACTTTTATTTCGCGGGTAACTACACTTTGCAGCGGAAAACGAATATCCGCAGAAAGGTTCCCGACCAGCACTACTTTCCCACCCTTTCTCACGATTTCAATAGCGTTATTAACTGTGGACTCAGTGCCGACAGCCTCAAAAACATGGTTGATGCCGCGCTTATTTGTTCGGGCTAAAACTTCTTTTAGCAGATCATTTTTGTTAGGATTCAAGCCAATTTCAGCACCAAATTCTTTTGCCATTTCAAGCTTTGAACTTTCAATATCAATAGCAAAAAGTGGCGAGGCATTGGAAAGCGATAAGAGTTGTACAAGGAACAAGCCGATCATTCCGGTACCTATTACTGCAGCACTTTCGCCCAATTGGAATCCCGATTGGTTAATGGCATGAAGCGCAACGGCAGCGGGTTCAACCATCGCAGCCTGTTCAAACGTAACGTTATCAGGCAGTTTGTATAAAATATGCTCGGGCACTGTTACATATTCGGCAAAAGCACCATTCTTTTTATAATTACCGGGCGACACGCCAAGCACTCGCCTGTTTTCGCTTAAATTGTAATGGCCATTCAAAGTAAACCAATCGTTTAACGGATATATCGTGGAGTCGAATGTTACCCTGTCGCCAATATTCCACCCCGAAACTTCGCTGCCAAGAGATGTAATAATACCCGATGCCTCGTGCCCCATAATAAGCGGTGGTTTTCTCCTTCCTGTACTTCCGTCCATTCCATGCACATCCGAGCCGCAAATTCCGCAGGCTTTTACCTTCACGAGTACTTCATTTTTTGCCGGAACAGGATCAGCAACATCTTTATAAACCAATTCATTGTAATTTTCCAACACCAGTGCTTTCATACTTTGTTTTGATAATTGGAATTAAATATAGATATATGAGAGGACGTTACCAAGTCAATAACAGAACTCTTTTTCCATTCTGTTAAATTCGGTTATGATTTATTCTTTCCACGATCCGGTAGCTGTATGGTCTTGATGATAGCCTTAAAAAAGTTTCATCTTGGTAGTTGTATTACCAAAATAATAGTTTGTAGCATTATGAAATGCTAAGCAAAAATGAATCACCAGTATTTGCGGTGCAAGATAGTTACGCGCTATCCGTTAAATAAGCAGGGGGAACAGCACTTTTAGCACCCTTAAAACTGTGCGGAAATTTATTCAATCTAAAGCCAAAATTAAATCAGTTGTAGAATCGTTATAAATTAGCTAATTTGGAACGCCTTTTTTGCAGGAATATTTGCGTTCGTCTACATTTGTGGCGCTTAACGCAAAATTCGGAATCAACCAAAAATAAATAATAGATTATGAGCAGATTTTTAACAGCCTCAATTGGAAGAAAATTTGTAATGAGTCTGTCGGGATTATTCCTGGTAGTATTTATTGCAGTCCACTTGGGCATCAACTTATTACTGATCTTTGACAACAGCGGTGATTTGTTTAATCAGGGAGCTCACTTTATGGCTACTAACCCTCTGATTAAGATTATGGAACCAATCCTTGGATTGGGTTTTATCATTCACATTGTTTGGTCATTCTTTCTTGAATATCAAAACTGGAAAGCACGCCCGGTTAAGTATGCCAAAAAGAACATGAGCGGAGCAAGCTCGTGGGCATCACGTAACATGTTGGTTTTAGGCGGACTGGTATTGGTTTTCCTTATCATCCACATCATTAACTTTTTTATTAAGATGAAGTTTACCGGTGATCCGCTACTTGATGAGGTTGTTATCAATGGTGAACACATGCACAATGCGTACGCTTTGGTTTCTACGGCTTTCATTAATAGCACTGCCCTGGGTATTTTTTACATTCTTGGTGGTATTTTACTTGGAATTCACTTGTCGCATGGTTTCTGGTCGGCTTTTCAGACCTTAGGTTTGAACAACAAGTACTGGCTAAAACGCTGGAAAGCGATTGGTCAGATTTACGCAATTCTTGTTGCTGTGGGTTTCGCCGTTATTCCACTTTATTTTATGTTAGGAATGTATAACTAAGAAAGGAAAGAATTATGAGCATATTAGATAGTAAGATTCCAGAAGGACCATTAGCTGAAAAGTGGAATAATCACAAGTCGGCTATTAAAGTGGTTAGCCCTGCCAACAAGCGTAAATTAGAAATAATTGTGGTTGGAACCGGTTTAGGTGGTGCCTCTGCAGCTGCTTCATTGGCAGAATTAGGATATAAAGTTAAAGCATTTTGTTACCAGGACAGCCCGCGTCGTGCGCACTCCATTGCTGCACAGGGTGGTATTAATGCTGCAAAAAATTATCAGAACGATAACGACTCGGTTTTCCGGTTGTTTTACGATACAATTAAAGGTGGCGACTACCGTGCACGCGAAGCTAACGTTTACCGTTTAGCGGAGGTTTCACCAAATATTATCGACCAGTGTGTGGCACAAGGTGTACCATTTGGCCGCGAATACGGAGGTTTGTTAGACAACCGTTCGTTTGGTGGTGTGTTGGTTAGCCGTACGTTCTACGCACGTGGGCAAACCGGTCAGCAGTTGTTAATTGGTGCTTACCAGGCATTAAACCGTCAGATTGCAAAAGGTAATGTAGAAATGTACAACCGACACGAGATGTTGGATGTGGTAAAAATCGAAGGGAAAGCCCGTGGTATTATTGCCCGCGATATGGTTAGTGGCGATATAAAACGTTTTGGGGCACATGCAGTAGTTGTGGCAAGCGGAGGTTACGGAAACGTATTCTTCCTGTCGACTAATGCAATGGGCAGTAACGGATCGGCGGCTTGGCAGTGTTACAAACGTGGTGCCTACATGTCGAACCCTTGTTTTGTACAAATTCACCCAACGTGTATTCCTGTTCATGGCGACCAGCAGTCGAAACTGACCCTGATGTCGGAATCGTTGCGTAACGATGGCCGTGTTTGGGTTCCGAAGAAAAAAGAAGATGCAGTAAAATTGCAAAAAGGAGAAATTGGTCCGAACGATATTCCTGATGAAGACCGCGATTTTTACCTGGAAAGAAGATATCCTTCGTATGGTAACCTTGTACCTCGTGACGTTGCGTCGCGTGCTGCAAAAGAACGTTGCGACGAAGGTTTTGGTGTAAATGGTGAAGGTAAAGCAGTATTCCTTGATTTTAAATATTCGATCGATCGTTTAGGTAAAAATGTTATTGAGCAGCGTTATGGAAACCTTTTCCAGATGTACGAAAAAATTACCGACACCGATCCGTATAAAGAGCCAATGATGATCTACCCGGCTATTCACTACTCAATGGGTGGTACCTGGGTTGATTACAACCTGATGACATCAGTACCCGGTTTGTATTCTATTGGTGAAGCTAACTTTTCCGATCATGGTGCTAACCGTTTGGGAGCATCGGCATTGATGCAGGGATTAGCTGATGGATATTTCATTTTGCCTTACACAATTGGTGATTACCTGGCCGATGAAATTATGACGCCAAAAGCCGACACAAATGCTCCTGAATTTGCTGCGGTTGAAAAAGAAGTAACAGATCGTATAGAGAAACTTTACAATATAAAAGGTTCGAAACCGGTTGACTATTTCCACAAAAAACTGGGACAAGTAATGTGGGATTATGTTGGTATGGCCCGTAATGCTGAAGGTTTGGAAAAAGCCATCGAGATGATTAAGGAAATTCGCGCAGAATTCTGGAAAGACGTTCGTATTCCCGGCGAATTGGATAACCTTAATCCGGAGTTGGAGAAAGCCGGACGTGTTGCCGATTTCTTCGATATTGGTGAGTTGATGGCTCGCGATGCACTCGACAGAAACGAATCGTGTGGTGGGCACTTCCGTGAAGAGTCGGCTACCGAAGAAGGTGAAGCAAAACGTAACGACGAAAAATTTACGTATGTTTCATGCTGGGAGCACAAAGGAGAAGGTGAAGAGCCGGTAATGCATAAAGAAGATTTGGTGTTTGAGAATGTGAAGCTTACGCAGCGTTCTTACAAATAATCAATCGAATAAGTATAAATCATAAATCTGTAAGATTATGGCTGATAAGATTCTTAAAAAACTCAAAATAAAAGTTTGGCGTCAAAATAATGCCAAATCAAAAGGTAAATTCGAAACCTATACAATCGAAAATATCTCAACCGGGTCTTCTTTTCTTGAAATGATGGATATCTTGAATTTCCAGTTAATTGAAGAAGGAATCGACCCAATTGCTTTCGACCACGATTGCCGCGAAGGTATTTGCGGTACTTGTAGTCTGTATATTAACGGCCGTCCGCACGGACCTGACACCGAGGTTACTACCTGCCAGTTGCACATGCGTAAGTTCAAAGATGGTGAAACCATTACTATTGAGCCCTGGCGTGCACGTGCATTCCCGGTAATTAAAGACCTTGTTGTTGACCGTACCGCTTTCGAGAAAATTCTTCAGGCTGGTGGTTTCGTTTCGGTAAATACTGGTGGTGTTCCCGATGCAAACACTATTCCTATTAATAAAGACGATGCAGAAGAGTCGATGGATGCAGCAGCTTGTATCGGTTGTGGTGCTTGCGTTGCAGCTTGTAAAAACTCATCAGCGATGTTGTTTGTTTCGGCAAAAGTTTCGCACCTGGCAAAATTGCCACAAGGTAAAGTTGAAGCTGCAAGCCGTGCTAAAAACATGGTGGGTAAAATGGACGAACTTGGTTTTGGTGGATGTACCAATACACAAGCTTGCGAGGCCGAGTGTCCGAAAAGTATCTCGATTACAAACATTGCACGTTTGAACCGCGAATACTTAAAAGCACGAATTAGCGAATAAGAGAATTCACGCTATAGTTTTGAAAAGCCTTCTCAGTTTCTGAGGAGGCTTTTTTGTTTCTAACAATCTTAGCCGTTTCAATTTTATTTATCAATCGATCAAGCTGTTTGCCCTTTGTAAGGGAAAATGTCTACAGACAAAAGGGTAGAGGACTACTATTTATAATTTATCAAACTCTACCCCTCATCCGTCAGCCGACGGAAGCTCCCCTTGCAAGGGGAGCCAATATAATGCAGTACTTGCATTTTAAATGTTCACTTATGATTTTATTTTTTGTTTCTAAACCTGTTAACTTCTTGCAAAAATAGAGACTGAAAGGTATTAAAATAGGGTAATCGCTAAAGAGCTCCTCCTCTTTTTCACAATAATAAACAAGTACATGTGCATAAGTGCAAGGGCGAACACAAGTATTCTCCGTGCACAATCCATAACTTCGCATAAACACAAAGGAAAATTATGCCATACAGACGTTTGCCCACGACGGATAAAGCCAGAATACGAGCACTTAATGCAGCACTGGCCAAGGTGATTAAGAATGAAAACAAACTTGCATTCTCCAACCATTCAGTTGAAGAACTTCAAAATGTAAAGAACACTTTTGAGAACCACCTCACTCAATACGAATTGGACACACGCCTTCAGTCGGAAAATATAAAAGAATACAAGGAGGCTTTTGATCGGGCTAAAATGTACGTTTCGCATTTTATACAGGTTTTACTTTTTGCTTCAGAGCGGGGGGAGATAAACGGAGGAATAAAATTTTACGGAAATTTGGCTTCGTTTGATGGAAAAGTGCCACCAGTGAACACTGAAGAAGATATAATTGAGTGGGGTAAAATTATGGTGGAAGGCGAACAAAAAAGGAAACAAAATGGAGGAAGTGCCATTTATAATCCATCAATTGCATTGGTAAATTTTAAGGTAGAAGAATTACACGATGCTTCGGTATTTCAGCAAACGCTAAAACGAAATACTTTACGCTCGTTCGATAAGATGCAGAAACTACGTAAGATAACCAATGACTTTATTAGCAAGTTGTGGACCGAAATAGAAGAAAGTATTGAGGCGGAGTCGCCAAAAGCGAAAAGGCAACTGGCGCAGGAATATGGTATTGTTTATGTATTTCGCAGAAACGAAAAGAAAAAGCTGTCGGCAGAAGAAATTCAAACCGATTTGCTCTTTGAATTTGCTTAACGAAAATTATTGTATTGATATTTTAAATCCCGGGTTGGTGAAAACTGATCCGGGATTTTTTATACAGGAATTTCTTTCCCTGCATTATGTCGTTTATACATCAGAAGGAAGACCAATGTAAGTGCCAGGCTAATTCCGGCCATGTAATAGCTGTCAGCTGTCGAACCAATTTCTTCATACTCTGGTTTTAGCATATTGTTACTGATTAAGTACATGGCGATTACAGCAATAGCATTATTCAGGAAATGGGCAATAATGGGTACCCACATGGAGCCACTCCAAACCAGCAAATAACCGAACAAGGCACCAAGCAGAACCCGTGGAACAAAACCAAAAAATTGCATGTGCAGCGCACTAAAAAGAATCGCCGAAATCCAGATTCCCCAATGGTGATTGTGTGTCATTTGCGAAAAGATCTTTTGGATAACTCCACGAAATAGAAGCTCCTCGCCAACCGCCGGCAACAGTGCAATCATAAATATATTAAAGGCAAGTCCGCCAACGGTTTTTACATTTAAAAATGCATCAGTAATTTCGGCTGCATTTTCTTCGGCATTTCGCATCCAGTTTTCCATGCCCGATAGCCAATCCGGGAAACTCATGTTATTGTTCAGTTCTCCGATCAGGTTAATAAGCGGAGCCGCAAAAAACATCATTACAATAACCAGAATAGCACTTTGTGAGTTGAAGGATTTATCAAGATAAAGGTATTCCTTTGATTTTCCGTGGAACAGGTAACCTAAAATAAACGGTGGCACAATAAAAAAGCCGATCGCCTGAGTAACCTGAATGAATTTATAGAGCCTGATAATATTTTGAGGCGTATCGGAGCCAATTGCCGGAAGGTTTAAAACGGTATCAAATCCCCAAATTGGAATAGCCACAACAAGCGACAATACGAAGAAGGCTAAAATACTGACCACCACAATAAATGCAGCGAAAATCAATTGCGAAAAGGGTTTCATGTCGCGGAATGCAGTAAATGCCATCATCGGAAATATTTTTGACAAAGATAATTTTTCTGAGCATTTTCGTTTGTGTAGTCTTTGAACGAGGTAAAAAGTTCCCGAATTCAACTAACTTTATGGAAATAAAATAAACAGCGTGGAAATAAATAAATCGATAATTGGAATGGTGCATGTTGGAGCCTTACCCGGCACACCAAGAAATTGTTTGTCGATTGCGGAAATTGTGGAACAAGCAACAAGCGATGCACAAAAACTGGAACAAGGAGGTGTGGATGCGATTATGATGGAGAACATGCACGATAGACCGTATTTAAACCGCCAAGTTGGCCCCGAAATTATTGCGGCAATGACTGCCGTTGCAACAAAACTTCGTCAGGCTGTTTCGTGTCCTTTGGGAATTCAGATATTAGCCGGAGCCAACAAACAGGCATTGGCCGTTGCACATGCTGCCGGTTTTAATTTTATCAGGGAAGAAGGGTTTGTGTTTGGCCACCTGGCTGACGAAGGAATGATGAACAGCGATGCCGGAAAACTTTTGCGCTACCGAAAGTTGATTGGTGCCGAACACATAAAAATATATACCGATATTAAAAAGAAACATTCGTCGCACGCCATTTCTTCCGATGTGTCGATTGACGATATGGCCAAAGCTGCCGAATTCTTTTTAGCCGATGGTGTAATTGTAACCGGAAATGCTACGGGGGAGGAAGCATCGATAAAAGATGTGCAGGCTGTAGTTGAGGCTGTTCGCTTGCCAGTAATAATTGGCTCGGGGATTACTGTGAAAAATATTGCCGATTATTGGCCTTATGCCGATGCCTATATTGTGGGTTCATCTTTTAAGTATGACGGCGACTGGCAAAACGAAGTGGAACTTCAAAGCGTTCAGGCGTTTATGGTCCGGGTACAAGATTTGCGAAACAGTAACTAACATTTGCTTGATTATAGCCCTTTAAATTAGCCCTTTGTGTTTCTGTGACACAGTTTTAATTCGAATTAAAGATTCGTTAAACCCGGCTGATATACAGGAAGATACTAAAAATTTTTAATTTTATTTAAGTGTTAAATATCAGAATGTATTTTTATTTGTTTAGGTGTTTATCAATGTGAAAGCCATACTTTTGATCCGTAAACTAATAGACGTTCAAATCCAAACCAATAAGAACTAAAACGGAATTTAAGAATTGAAAACAAGAACGATTCAAGAGAGTTTATCGGATCTGTATTGTTGAGAGGTGATTTTTGAGTTTTCATCAGGCGCCGATGCGAATTCAGAATGATGTTTTCAGCCCATATTTTCGGAACTTTTCTGTTTCATAAAAAAAATTGAGTTATGAGTATTAAAAAACAATATTTAAAAAGTAAACCCGAGTGTAAAGTATCTTTCAGAGTAGCAAAAGCTGATGTACCAAACGCAGATACAATTAAAATTGTTGGTGAATTTAACGACTGGAACAAAGATGTTGAGCCAATGAAAAAGCTCAAAAACGGCGACTTTACACAAACATTAAATCTTGAAACAGGTAAAGAGTACCAGTTTAAATATTTAATCGACAATTCAGTTTGGGAAAACGAAAGTGAAGCAGATAAGCTGGCTCCAAACGGTATTGTAGAGGGTGAATTTAATTCAACCCTTGTACTATAAGAGATAGCATCGTCCCCGGGGACCTAATTAATCATATTTAAAACGGTTTGATACGGAATGGGAAAACATTTCGTTCGACTTTTAAATTTGTGGTTATGTCACACCTGATTTCCCATAAAGTTACATAAACACTGGTTTAAGTTCGAAACAAGCTGAAAAAAATTACTCAGCCCGGAGTTTCCAAATTCCGGCAACAATAAAAATAGTTTGATATAAAAACCGCTCTTTCGATTATCGAAAGAGCGGTTTGGTTTTTTAACAGAATAGTTACTTTTCTTGTAAATCCGAATCGTAATCACTTTCGTTTACCCAACCGGCTTTAATTTTTTCACCGCTCATAAAACGGTTGTAATAGTTTTGTACTGCTCCTGAATAGTTGTAATGATCAAAAACATCGCCGTTCCCTAAAATTCGAGGATCACCTTGTTCGGTAAGTTTTGAATTCAATTCTGCAATCAGTTTAGTTTTTATAGCATCAAAATCACTATTGTCTGCCAGGTTGTTCAAGCAAAAAGGATCGGTTTTAATGTTATAAAGTTCTTCTGCAACTCGTTTCCCAAAATTGTGCTGCCAGTATTTCAGTTGTCCTTTTTGTCGGCGTGTATTTAAAACGTAGGTTTTTGTCGGACTTCCATCACAATTCAGATATCCGGTTTCAGGATTCCCCAAAGGCCAGCGTTCTGGTTTAAAATTGCGGATGTACAGGAAATCCTCTTTAATCAATCCACGCACCGGATAACCCTCATCATTAGGGCGTCCAACATCATGGCGTTCTTTTCCAACCAAAACAAAGTCGCGTTCCGGGTTTACAATTCCATCTTTTTCTGAATAAAATATATCCGTTAAACTGGTTCCCGTAATAGGCTGCAACCCCGCTTTTTCTAAAGAAATTCCGGCTACCTCGAGATAGGTAGGAGTAAAGTCAATAAAATTTACAAAATCATCAACAATGCGTCCCGGATTTTTAATTCCCATTGGCCACATAATGGCCAATGGCAAGTGGTTGGAGTATTCATAAGCCTGCCCTTTTATTCTTGGGAATGGCATTCCGTTATCAGCGGTTACTATTACAATTGTATTTTCCAGTTCGCCAATTTCATGCAGTTTATTTAGCATTTTTTGAAGGTGGCTGTCAAAATATTCAATTTCAAAGGCATAATCAAGCAGATCTGTTCGCACAGTATCAACATCGGGCCAGAAGGCCGGAACTTCATCCACTTCATCTAAATTTTTACCACCATACTTTATACCTGCCTCAAATTCATAGGCACGATGCGGTTCGGTGCTTCCATACCAAAAACAAAACGGCTGCCCATCAGGGCGTGCTTCCAAAAAAGCCTCAAAATTGCGGGCATAGTCGTTATTCGAAATTGCTTTTGCAGGCGGAGTAGTTTTAAATTCATCGAATTTAGGTCCGGTTAATTGGCGCATTTTTCCATCTATTATGCCAGGGCTACCGGGGGCCCATCCTTTAGCAACACTGCCCACCCAATAACCGTTCTCGCCCAGTGCTTCAGCATAGGTCTTAAATTTTGCAGGAAAAAAGGGTGAGTGATTTGCGGCTTCTTCCAGTTGCCAGCTGTTACGTCCGGTTAAAATACATGCACGCGATGGGGCACATTTGGCATTTGGTGTGTAAGCTCGGGTAAATAGTATCCCGTTTTGGGCTACACGGTCGAAACCTGGTGTTTCCACCCACTTGCAACCATAGGCTCCCCAATGTTTCCACGAGGCATCGTCGGCAATGGCAAATAAAATGTTAGGTTGTTTAGGAGCCACTTGCTCCATTTTACATGCAGAAAAACAAGCTAGTAATAAAAGGATTGAAAGGCTTAAAATTAGGTTTTTCATTGGTTAAAATTGTAGATTTTCTTACAGTAAAAAAAACGTACTTATCTCAAGCGAAATAAAAATAGTTGAAATTTCGATTTATATTCTGGAATGAAGCGATAAACTATTGATGTTTGTGAGCATTCAGTTATTATCTAAACGCTTCTTTTCGTAAAAGCTCCATTTACCATTGAAGATTCACCTCCATAACTATAAGGATTTTAAAGAAATTGAATCCCCTTCGCCTCTAAAAAATTTCTATATTTGCATGTTTTTTAAAATCAGTGGATTATAAGGTATTCTTATGAGTAATAAATTTCAGGAATATAAGCAGTTAGATTTAGCACAGATAAACAAGGATGTGCTTGCGCGTTGGGAGAAAGACGATACCTTTCATAAAAGTATTTCAACCCGCGAAGGGCATGAAACATTTGTATTTTACGAAGGACCGCCATCGGCAAACGGAATGCCGGGGATTCACCACGTGATGGCGCGTGCCATAAAAGATATTTTTTGCCGTTATAAAACTATGAAAGGTTTCCGTGTTCACCGCAAAGCCGGATGGGACACACATGGTTTACCGGTGGAGTTGAGTGTTGAAAAAGCACTGAATATTACCAAAGACGATATTGGTAAAAAAATTACTGTTGAAGAATACAGCGACGCCTGCCGAAAAGAGGTGATGAAATATACCCGCGAATGGGAAGAACTTACTCGTAAAATGGGTTATTGGGTAAATATGGACGATCCGTATGTTACCTTCGATAACCAATACATTGAGTCGGTTTGGTGGTTGCTGAAACAGATTTATAACAAAGGCTTGTTGTACAAAGGCTACACTATTCAGCCTTACTCGCCGGCTGCCGGAACAGGTTTGAGCTCGCACGAGCTAAACCAACCTGGTTGTTACCGCGATGTAAAAGATACAACCGCAATTGCCCAGTTTAAAGCCACACGAAACGAAAAATCGGAATTCCTTTTTGAAGGAGTTGAAACTGATCTGTATTTCCTGGCCTGGACAACAACACCATGGACGTTGCCATCGAACACGGCACTGTGTGTGGGACCGAATATCAACTATGTAAAAGTTCGCTCGTTTAATCCATACACCGGCGATCCGGTTACCTTGATTCTGGCAAAAGATCTGTTTCCTGTTTATTTCAATTCGAAAAATGCCGAACTGGCAATGGAGGAGTATAAACCGGGCGACAAAAAAATACCGTACGAAGTTCTGGCCGAATATACCGGAGAGGAACTGAAAGGCATTCAGTACGAGCAGCTGATCGACTGGGTGAAACCCGAAGGAAAAGCTTTTGAAGTAATTACCGGCGATTTTGTAACCATTGAAGATGGTACCGGAATCGTTCACATTGCACCAACTTTTGGTGCCGATGATGACCGCGTTGCGAAACAACATGGAATTTCGCCACTTGTGGTGGTTGATACCGAAGGAAAACGTCAGGCACTGGTTGACCGAAAAGGACGTTTTTACCCGACCATCGATCTCGATCCGAAGTTCGTTGAAAAATATGTAAACACAGAATCGTATCACGAGTTTGCCGGTCGTTCGGTGAAAAACGAATACGACGATAAACTGGAAGAGGATGCTTCCACTGTCGACATTGATATTTCTGTAATGCTGAAACAGCAGAACAGAGCTTTTAAAATTGAAAAACACGTACACAGTTACCCACACTGCTGGCGTACCGATAAACCGGTATTGTATTATCCGCTTGATTCGTGGTTCATCAAATCAACCGCGGTTAAGGACAAAATGGTGGAGTTGAACAACACCATTAATTGGAAACCGAAATCGACCGGTACAGGACGTTTTGGTAACTGGCTGGAAAATTTGGTGGACTGGAACCTGAGCCGTTCGCGTTTTTGGGGAACACCGCTGCCAATCTGGAGAACAGAAGATAGTTTGGAAGAGATTTGCATCGGCTCGATGGAAGAGCTGATGGCAGAAATAGATAAAGCTGTTGAAGCTGGTTTTATGACAGAGAATCCGTTCGCCAAATTTAAAGTTGGCGATTACGAAAAAGCCAACTACGAAAAGATCGATCTGCATAAATCGCATGTCGATAATATCGTTTTAGTTTCACCATCAGGACAAAAAATGGAACGCGAAACGGATTTGATCGATGTTTGGTTCGATTCGGGAGCGATGCCTTTTGCACAGCGCCATTATCCTTTCGAGTGGAAAGAGAATTTTAAAGATGTATTCCCGGCCGATTTTATTGCCGAGGGTGTTGATCAAACCCGAGGATGGTTCTTTACCTTGCATGCCATTGCAACAATGATCGATGAGTCGGTAGCTTTCAAAAATATTATATCAAACGGACTGGTACTGGATAAAAAAGGCGTTAAAATGTCGAAACGTCTGGGAAATGCTGTCGATCCGTTTGAAACCATCGATAAGTATGGTTCCGATCCATTGCGCTGGTACATGATTACCAATGCGCAGCCATGGGATAACCTGAAATTTGATATCGAAGGTGTTGAAGAAGTGAAACGTAAATTCTTCGGAACGCTATATAATACCTACAATTTCTTTGCATTGTATGCCAATGTTGATGGTTTTAAATATGCCGAAGAAGAAATTCCTGTTGAGCAGCGCCCGGAGATCGATCGCTGGATTATTTCGTTGCTAAACTCACTGATTAAAGAGGTGGGCGACAGCTACGAAAATTACGAGCCAACACGTGCCGGCCGCGCTATTTCGGAATTTGTAACCGAAAACCTGAGTAACTGGTTTGTGCGTTTAAGCCGCAAACGTTACTGGGGTGGCGAATACTCGACAGATAAGGTTTCAGCTTATCAAACGCTTTACACTTGTTTGGAAGTTGTGGCTCAGTTGATGGCTCCAATAGCGCCGTTTTATGCCGATATGCTGTACAACGATCTCAATAAAGCAACGGGCCGAGTCGACGATCGAAGTGTTCACCTGGGAGATTTTCCGGGATTTACTGAAGAGTTGATCGACAGCGACCTGGAAGAAAAAATGGCTATTGCGCAAAAAGCTTCTTCCATGATCCTGGCTTTGCGCCGTAAAGAGAAACTGAAAGTACGCCAGCCGCTTGCCAAAATTATGGTGCCGGTGTTAAATCCGCATTTTAAAGAGCAGTTTGAGGCAGTTTCAAATATAATTTTAGCAGAAGTAAACGTTAAAGAAGTGGAGTTCTTAACCGATACGGCCGGGGTGATTAAAAAGAAAATAAAACCGAATTTTAAAGCGCTTGGGCCGAAATACGGGAAAATGATGAAACAAATTGCCGGGGCAGTAAATCAACTGAATCAGGATGCAATTTCGACATTTGAAAGTGCCGGCGAATTTGAACTGGTAGTTGGAGATGAGAAAATTATGCTGTCGCTGGACGATGTTGAGATTCAAACCGAAGATATTCCGGGATGGACAGTTGCCACGGAAGGGCAGATGACTATTGCGCTGGATATCAACCTGACAGAAGAGTTGAAACAAGAAGGAATTGCCCGCGAGTTTATCAATAAAATACAGAACTTACGAAAGGATAATGATTTTGAGGTAACCGACAGGATTAAGTTGCGTATTGCAAAGCACGAAGCGTACAATGTGGCTGTTGAAAACCACAGGGAATACATTTGTGCACAAACGCTTGCCGATGCACTTGAATTGGCTGAAAATGCTGATTTAACAGTGGCAAGCGAGGTGGAGATTGACAAAGATGTAACAGCTAAAATTGAGATAAAAAAGCTTAGCTAGTTATTTGTCAACAAGGTCTGTGAATGATGGACTTTTTTATTATTTTAGAGCCTTATTTTGAAAAAAATGGGGAAGAAATTAAAACCCAAAAATTATGGGAGACAAAAACAGATATTCGGACGAGGAGTTAATGGAATTCAAAACGCTTATTCGTAAAAAGCTTGAGATGGCTCAGGAAGATTATAAGATGTACAAGAATTCAATAACTCAAAGTGATGGGAATGATATCTCAGATACATCACCCACATTTAAAGTATTGGAAGAGGGCGCTGCTACCCTTTCTAAAGAGGAAGCTGGAAAACTAGCACAACGCCAGTTAAAATTTATTCAGCACTTACAAGCTGCTCTTATTCGTATCGAAAACAAAACCTATGGTGTGTGTCGCGATACCGGCAAATTAATTTCGAAAGAAAGATTGCGTGCTGTTCCACATGCAACACTTAGTATTGATGCGAAGAATAACGGGAAATAATCGTTAGAAGAAAAAAGAAACTGGAATTGCTCTTCGGGAAATGTATTTAAAATTTCGAAGGGCAATTCTGTTATAAAGGGTTAGCATATGTCGCGTAGCGTAAAATCGTTAATAATTATATTCTCCATTCTAATTGTCGATCAGGTTTTAAAGTTTTGGATTAAAACCAACCTGTCGATTGGCGATGAGATCGTGGTTTTTAAAGATTGGTTTATTCTTCATTTTGTTGAGAATAACGGAATGGCCTTTGGCTTTGAGTTTGCCGGAGAGTACGGAAAAATGTTTTTGAGTGTTTTTCGTATTGTGGCGGTAATTGCCATTGGTTGGTATCTGTTTAAGCTGGCCAGACAAAAAGAAGTACCTTTTGGTTTTATTGCGTGTATTGCGCTAATTTTTGCCGGTGCCATTGGCAATATCATCGACAGCCTTTTTTACGGAATAATATTTAATCACAGCTATGGGCAGGTGGCAACCTTATTTCCGGCTGAAGGTGGTTACTCCAGTTTTCTTCATGGAAGAGTGGTTGATATGTTTTATTTCCCGCTGATTGAAGGTCGTTACCCGGAATGGATACCCAGAATTGGAGGAAATCCGTTTATCTTTTTCCGTCCGGTTTTTAATATCGCCGATTCAGCTATTACCGTTGGAATTTTCTCCATTTTAATTTTCTATCGCAAGTATTTTAACAAACTTGATGAGAGCAAAAACGTGGATGAAAATACAGAAGCTGAGCAAACTGCATAAGCATTTCAGATTCAGGTTAAGTCCGATTTACCTTTGTGCAGAGCAATTTGCTAACAGCCACAAAATCACTCATTTTGTTTTACCTTTGCAAAATCATACGATTTTAAAATAACCATGAGTAATCAACTTTTTATTTACAATACATTAACCCGTAAAAAAGAAGAATTTAAACCACTTGTTGAAGGTAGCGTTGGTTTATATGTTTGCGGGCCAACCGTTTACAGTAATTCGCATTTGGGGCACGCACGTCCGTTTATCACTTTCGATTTGTTGTACCGTTACCTGACTTTCCTTGGGAACAAGGTTCGTTATGTACGCAATATTACCGACGTGGGTCACCTCGAAGATGAGGTGGAAGGTGTTGGCGAAGACCGCATTGCGAAGAAGGCACGTTTGGAGCAGTTGGAACCTATGGAAGTAGTTCAGAAATACATGAACACTTTTCACCGAAACATGGACGACCTGAACGTTACTCCTCCCAGTATTGAGCCACGTGCATCGGGCCATATCATCGAGCAAATTCAGGTGATAGAAGGTATTTTAAAAAACGGATACGCATACGAGGCAAACGGTTCGGTTTATTTTGATGTAGATAAATACAACAACGATTACAAGTACGGAAAACTCTCGGGTCGTAATCTGGATGACATAAAAACCAACACCCGCAAGCTCGATGGGCAGGATGAAAAGAAGAACTCTTTTGATTTTGCTTTATGGAAGAAAGCGGCGCCCGAGCATATTATGCGCTGGCCTTCGCGCTGGAGCGATGGTTTCCCGGGATGGCACCTCGAGTGTTCGGCAATGAGCACAAAATACCTGGGCGAGCAGTTTGATATTCATGGTGGTGGAATGGATTTGACTTTCCCGCACCACGAATGTGAAATTGCACAAAATACAGCTTGCCGCGGACAAGAATCGGTGCGTTACTGGATGCACAATAACATGATTACCATTAACGGACAGAAAATGGCACGCTCGCTGGGTAATTTTATTACGCTCGATGAATTATTTACCGGCAGTCATGAAATTCTTGAACAGTCGTATTCGCCAATGACCATCCGCTTTTTTATTTTGCAGGCACATTACCGCAGTACCATCGATTTTTCGAATGAAGCTCTGCAAGCATCAGAAAAAGGATTGGAGCGTTTAATGAGTGCATTAAAAACGCTGGCTGAGTTAACTGCCTCTGATTCGTCGACTGTTGATGTGAACAGCATAAAAGAAAAATGTTTTGCCGCACTGAGCGACGATCTGAATAGCCCGATTGCTATTGCACATCTTTTTGATGGCGTTAAAATGATCAACTCGATAAAAGCCGGTAGCGAGAAAATCTCTGCTGCTGATCTCGAGGATTTGAAAGTCTTTTACAATGCGGTGGTTTTTGATGTCCTTGGATTAAAAGAAGAAGGAGAGGCTGGCAGCGGAAACAACGAAGTGCTGGGTGGTGCTGTTGAATTACTTATTAACCTGAGGAAAGATGCAAAAACCAATAAAGATTGGGGAACTGCTGATAAAATTCGTGACGAATTGAATGCTATTGGCGTTGAGTTAAAAGACACCAAAGACGGTGTAGAGTGGAATTTACGCCCCTCCTAACCTTTCCTAGGGGAGGGATATGAAGGCATTTTTATTAAACAGTTGATACAGCAAATCCTAGAGAGACAATTAATAATTAATATAGAAAATCTTCCCCCGAGGGGGAATTAAAGGGGACTTTATATGTTTTCAGGAATAGTTGAAGAATTCGGAACTGTAGTAGCCGTTGAAAAGGATCAGGAGAATGTACATTTTACGCTAACCTGTTCGTTTGCCGACGAGCTGAAAGTTGATCAGAGTTTATCGCACAACGGAGTTTGTTTAACTGTTGTTTGGGTGGATAAAGCAGAAAAAAAATACAAGGTTACAGCCATTAAAGAAACGCTGATTAAGTCGAATCTTGGTTTACTTGAAGTGGGATCGAAAGTGAACCTGGAACGCAGCATGATGATGAATGGCCGTTTGGATGGTCACATTGTTCAAGGGCATGTTGATCAGACAGCAACTTGTGCAAAAGTTGAAGAAGCCGACGGAAGCTGGTACTATACTTTCGAATATGACTTTGATATTGAGAAAGCCAAACAAGGTTATATGACCGTAGAAAAAGGGTCGGTAACCGTTAACGGTGTTAGCCTTACCGTGGTGAATTCGAAAGACAATTCTTTTCAGGTAGCTATCATTCCTTTTACTCAAGAAGTTACTAATTTCCATACCTTTAAAGAAGGTACGGTTATTAACCTTGAATTCGATATTATTGGGAAATACCTGAGCAAATTAAATTCATACAGCAAATAGAAAAATCTTAATGTGTTTTTAAACGGTCCGTTTTTGTTTTGTATCGTTATCATTTCGACAGCTGTCGACATGCTTTTTGACCGTCAATTTTCACCCCGACGGCTGTGGGGAACAAATTCAACCGTTTTTTTTGTTGCCGACGCGCGTCGGCATTCGTTCTGATGGTTTTTTTTCATCTCGACAGCTGTCGACATGCTTTTTGACGATCAATTTTCACCCCGACGGCTGTCGGGAACAAATTCAACGGTTTTTTTTGTTGCCGACGCGTGTCGACATTCATTCTGATGGTTTTTTTTCACTTCGACGGCTGTCGACATGCATTTTGACGATCGGGTTTTATCCTTCTTTCGGGCGACTATCGTTCTGATTAATAACCTGAGTTCGACTCTAAATCTTGCCTCAGTTTCTGGAAATTTTTAGCAGAAATTATTGCAGATTTTTGAAGGACTATCGGGATAATTCAAGAAAATATGAAACGATTTATGCAAAAATTAGTAAAACCCGAAAGAAAATACAGAAGTGCACAATCTTTGAACCAAAAATATCTTAAAATAGCCTGCTATTCTTGCCATATTTTTAATCCAAATCTTGCACATTTCTGTATTTCTGAGGTTTATATTTAGAATTGAGCTCAGGTTAATAGCTTCTAATGCAACGAATTTTCCTGTCTTGTTTTGTGAACATAAGTCTGGTCGCCCTGTTTTTATTACAAAAAATTGCTAACTTTTACATATGAATACAACTGCACTAATTACCGGAGCCTCAAAACGTATTGGCCGATCGTTAACTGAACACCTGGCAGAAAAAGGTTGGAATGTGGTGGTGCATTACAACTCATCGGCACAAGGCGCTATCGAACTGGTTGAAGAACTATCATCAAAATATCCCGACCAAAATTTCAAAGCCGTGCAAGCCAATCTTGCCGAAACTGATGAGGTCGTGGCGTTAATACCTAAACTTGCAGCAGAGAATATTATGGTTGATCTTTTGGTAAATAATGCTTCGGTATTTAATCGGGATATATAAAAAGTACATCAATCGAACTTTTTGCCTTGCAGCTGGATGTAAACCTAAAAGCTCCGTTTTTTCTTATCCGCGACTTTGCCAATTATTTTAAAGCCGGTAATATCATTAATTTTGTCGATACGCGGATAACATCGAATGCATCGAATTTTGCAGCTTATTCCATCTCGAAAAAGGCACTATGGGACTTAACAAAAATGGCAGCTTTGGAATTTGCTCCTGACATAAGGATAAATGCCATTGCTCCGGGTGTAACTTTACCCCCCGAGGATGAGGATGAGGACTACCTGGAAAAGCTGGCGCAAGGCATTCCGATGAAAAAACCTGGCGGAGTAGAGCCAATTTTAAAAAGTTTGAATTATATTTTGGAAAACGATCATCTCACCGGACAATTGCTGTTTGCCGACGGAGGAGAAAACCTTGGAAAAAACCTTTAAATATATGGCTAAAATACGTGTTAAAGATTTGCTAATCAGAACTTACATCGGGTTCAACCCCGATGAACTGATAAACAAACAGGATGTACTAATCAACCTTGAAATTGAAACAGATATTCCGGAATCGGCTTTGGAATCAGACGAACCCGAAGATATTTTCAATTACAAAGTGATAACCAAAAAAATAATTGCATTAGTTCAGGAAGGGCGTTTCAAATTATTGGAAGTGCTTACCAAGCGTATTCTCGATACGATAATGGAGGACGAAAAAGTAAAGTGGGCTCGTGTTGAAGTGGATAAACCACATGCCTTACGTTTTGCCGAATCGGTATCGATGGAAATGGAGGCTCACCGTTAACCAATCATGCTATGACTCCAAAGTCATAGTATGAATTAATTTTAAAATGGAATTTGAAAGCGGTCAATATTATCACATTTTTAACCGGGGAAATAGTTCACGAAAGATTTTTTATACAAGAGAAAATTATGTGTTTTTCCTGAGAAAGATGAAGGAGCAATTGGAACCTTATGTCTCTTTTGTTTCCTGGTGTTTAATGCCCAATCATTTTCATTGGGTGGTTTTTGTTCATCGTAATAGTCATACGATCACTATGAGTGATGGTATGACAAAGGAGCGTTCACTCAATTATTCAATTGGGATTCTACTTCGTTCTTATACGCGAACCATTCAAAAACAACAAAATATTACTGGATCACTTTTTCAGCAACATACAAAAGCTAAGCCTCTGGTTGATGAGATTAAAATAGACCCTTCTTATTGGATTACTGAATTTGGAACCGAAATCAATTGTGCAGAAGGTAAAAGCTATTTAGCAACTTGTGTTGAATATGTTCATCTAAATCCGGTTATTGATGGATTGGTGGTAAGGGCTGAAGATTGGAAATTTTCATCAATGCTCGATTATTTAGGAATGAGGAAAGGAAAACTGATAGATTTTGAATTGGTACGTCGGGAAAAGCTGATTGATACCCTCACTTCGAGTGAGAGCATCAACATTGTAATCGTTGGCATAGGCTCAAACATTAATGCCGATGAAAATATCGCCACAATGCTTGAAATATTGAACCAAGAGGTGAAAGTACTTCAGATTTCGTCCATGATAAAAACCAAGCCCATTGGAATGGAAAACCAAGCAGATTTTACAAATGGTGCTGTTAAAATTAGCACCGAATTGGATAGAGCTAATCTGAAAAAGCTACTCAAACAAATTGAAGACCGGATGGGACGTAATCGGACGGGGCCTAAATTCGGACCTCGTTGTATCGATTTGGATATTGTTGTATGGAATGGAGAGGTTGTTGATGACGATTATTATACGCGCGATTTTTTGCAGAAGAATGTTGCCGAACTATTAGAATCATAGCATGACTTCAAGTCATGCTATGATTAGTGTGTGACATTGTATCTATTTTTTATTCTTTAAAAACAGTTCGTTTAAACCTGAAATTCCTCCAACTTCTTCAAGGTCGGTAACCACAAAATCAGCACCACCAGCAGCCAACTCTCTTTCGTTGTTTTCGCTGGCAATACCAAGTGTTAAGCCAAATTTGCCTTTAGCACCTGCCTGAACTCCCGAAACAGCATCTTCAACAACAATGGCTTTTGCCGGAGTCGATTCAAGCATATCGCATGCAGTGGTAAAAATATCCGGTTCAGGTTTGCCGTGTAATCCCAGTTCTGCCGAAACAACGCCATCAACACGGGCACCAAATATTTTTAGCAAGTTTACAGCTTCTAAAACAGGTGCGCAGTTTTTACTCGAGGAAGCCACTCCCAGTTTTATACCTGCTTCCTTCAAATCATTTAGCATTTTAGCTGTCGAATCGTATACTTCAACCCCATCGCGATCAATAACTTCATTAAATGCTTCATTTTTGCGGTTGCCCAATCCACAAACGGTTTCCAGGCGCGGCGCATCAGAAGGATCTCCAAGTTCCATGATAATTTTTCGTGACTCTAAAAACGATGCTACTCCTTTATAGCGTGGCTTACCATCAACAAAGGAAAGGTAGTCGCTCTGCGTAAATTCTTTAAACGTTCCCCCTGTTTCTTCAGCGTGTTTTAGCAGGTATTCATCAAACATCTTTTTCCATGCTGCAGCGTGCGTTATGGCGGTTTTAGTTATAACACCGTCCATATCGAAAATAACCGCTTCAAATGCTAAGTTTCCCATTTTTTATTCATTTTTCTTATTTGAGGCAAAATAAGACATTTCTTACACACGAGACTTTAAAAATGTATAAAACTGATATTTATCGTGTTGCAAATCAACGCAAGCTCATTAAATTTGTAGCGTAGTAAAACTAAAAAGTCATGATTAAATTTTTAATGGCTATCTACCTCCACAATAGAAGTTTCCTGAATATCAAAAACAGGGACGCTTACACGATTCTATAATTCTTTGCATTCGTCATGCTGAAATTGTTTCAGCATCTTAGAGATGAGATTCCGGAACAAGTTCGGAATAACGTTCTATATCATTCTAATATAATTTCGGATAGAATATTTCTGTTGTCTTTTAACCTGAAAATCTATCCATCAAAAACAAGAATTATGGAATTGCCATTTGCAGAATCATATAAAATTAAGATGGTGGAACCCATCTATAAAAGTACGCGCGAACAACGCGAAGAGTGGATAAGAAAAGCAAACTTCAACCTTTTTAACTTAAGAAGCGAGCAGGTTTTTATAGACTTATTAACCGACAGTGGAACGGGCTCTATGAGCCAGAATCAGTGGGCAGCAATTATGACCGGCGACGAAAGTTATGCCGGATCATCGTCGTATTACCATTTAAAAGATGCAATTAAGAACATACTCGGTTTTGATTATTTTCTTCCTACGCATCAGGGGCGGGCAGCTGAGAATGTTTTGTTCTCAGTACTGGTAAAAGAAGGAAATGTGGTTCCCGGAAACAGTCATTTTGATACCACAAAAGGACACATTGAATACCGGAAAGCATCGGCCGTTGATTGCACTATTGACGAGGCTTTTGATACGGAATCGTTGCATCCGTTTAAAGGTAACATAGATTTGGAAAAACTGGAAGCTGTTTATTCAACGCATCCGGTGGAGCAAATTCCTATGGTTATTGTTACACTTACCTGTAACACTTCGGGCGGGCAACCCGTGTCGATGCAAAATTTACGGGATGTGCATGCATTGTCGAGAAAGTACGGTGTAAAATTGGTGTTCGACTCGGCGCGATTTGCAGAGAACGCCTGGTTTATTCAGCAACGCGAGGATGAATATCGAAACAGCAGTATTAAAGAAATTGTGGCCGAGATGTTTTCGTTTGCCGATGCGATGACCATGAGTAGTAAAAAAGACGGCATTGTAAATATTGGCGGTTTTATTGCCATGAAAGATGAACAGTTATTAAAAGATGCTTCGGTTTACAATATCATGTTCGAAGGGTTTAACACTTATGGCGGAATGGCCGGACGTGATATGAATGCGCTGGCTGTTGGCTTGGATGAAGTAACAACGGGTTATTACCTCGAAAACCGTATTCAGCAAGTGGCATATTTGGGTAACCGATTCATAGAATGGGGCATTCCGGTGCAAAAACCCATTGGTGGCCATGCTGTTTTTGTTGATGCCAAAAAGTTTCTGGGGCACGTTCCCAAAGAGGAATACATTGCACAAACCCTGGCCATTGAACTGTATCTTGAGGCAGGAGTTCGTGGTGTAGAAGTAGGAACTTTACTTGCCGATCGTGATCCGCAAACACGTAAAAATCGTTACCCTAAACTGGAAATGCTACGTTTGGCGATTCCACGACGTACCTACACCAATAATCACATGGATGTGGTAGCGGTGGCATTAAAAAATATTTTCGATCGCCGGGAAGGTATTGATCACGGTTACCGCATTAAAAAAGAAGCACCAATTATGCGGCATTTTTCTGTGGAGCTGGAACATGCTGAAAGAGGCGTGAATAAATAAGGAAGATCGTTAAAGCTGATTGGAATAATAATGGGTGAATTCTTTGAATTTCATTGAAAAGGATTCGCCCATCGTTTTTTCATATTTTGAACAGAATGATTCGAAATTGAATTTGGCCAGGTGCAAGTTATTTGCTTTTTGCAAAGCCCAAATTTGCAGGTAAAGAGCTTCTTCGTTCAGGTCGTCGTAATCCAAAATTCGCTGCGATACTTTTTCAACTTCTTTGGGTTTGTTTTCTTTTTTGTAATCAGACGCCAGTTTTAATAGGTTGTCAATCACCTGGTTGCCGGTAAAACCTCTGATCTCGTCAAGCCAGGGCCAATCGGCGCCTTTTAAAAGCCGGCCTTTTTTTACCAAATGGAAAAACAACTGCAACTGTTGCCGAGACATTCCTTCAGGTATCTTGCAAAGATTATAAGCTTCCACATAGTCGCAGAAAAAGTCTTCCGAAAGATTTAAATGCAGATAACCGTTCTGAGAGGTAATTTCTACTTTGTTGAAATGTGCCAGAATCTTGCGTAATTTATTGAGTGTAACCGCTCGGTTGTTGGCTATTTTTTTAGGTTCAATTCCATGCCAGAGTGTTTCGTTAATATCGGGAATAGGCGCCCCGATTCCATTCTTCAGGCTTTGGATCAGGGTGTAAATAAATAGTTCACGTACTTTTGGTGTGAAAAGATCAGAAACGTCTTCGTTTTTGTTATTAATTGCCTTGAATTCGCCAAAAAGTTGAATCTGATTCTTTGTTGGTGTATCAGGTTTGTTTACCAATATCGACTGTTTTCTGGCGGTTATTTTTCGTAGTAGAACAAAAATGAAAACCAGGAAAACAAATGCAATGGAGATTAAGATTATTACAATCGTTTTGGTTGAAAGTAAGGCCGATGAGGTTTCCTTCGATTCATAACTGATTTCTTCGTCAAGTGCCAGTCGGTTGATTTCCTCGTAACCCAGCGGGCGGTTCCAGATGTGCAGGTTGTCGATATAGCCTCTAAGGCTGGCTCCGCCAGAGAGAGCACTGCCAATAAAAATGTCGTTGGTGCCGGAATAGGGCGGGTGACCATCAGAACCACCAACATACTGGCCATTAACAAAAATTGCTTGTTGGCCGGTTTCCAGAATATAGCGCCACGTGAGGTGGTACCATTTATTGCTTTCAAGCAGTTCTTCCGACATAAAATCGTTGGCCCAAAGTCCAAAATAGGGATGCCCTGACCGCAAAACGAGGTGAAGGCCCCGTCGATAACCCTGTTCATCGTTTCCCAGAATAGCATTGTCGCCAAACTCAAGAATATCGATAAATTTCACAAAACAACTAATTGTAAAACTACTGTTCGGTAAGCCGTATAGTTCAGGATGACCAAGGTTTACATTGGAATTTTCCGGCAAACGAAGCACGGCTCCCTGGTCAATGTCCTGGCTAAAAGTGTATCCGTTTCCGTCAAAAGTACGCTCGGGATTAACCACATCCAACAGCTCATTATCGAAATGAAAACTGGCCACCAAACTTCGGTTCAGATCCAGTGGAGTTGCCAGTATTGAATACTGTTCGGGTTTTACCATCTCGGCGGTAATAGTAAGTTGCGAGGGTTTTAAACTGAACCCAGGAACAAAGGGCGTTAATATCATCTCTTCGCCACCTCGAATGGGGAAACTGAATTTTCCGCCGGTAATTAATGTCTCGGCATTTTTCCAGAAAACACGTTCAAAGTTTTTTCCTACTGTTCTTACTTGTCCTTTTACTGCCTCAAAAGAATTCAGTTGCTCTATAATGAAACCAAAATTGTAAATGCTGTTTTCAACAAAGATAAAATTGGGTTTCTTGCCATACTTCGTCCAGCTTTCAAGCAGAAAGTTAATGTACTCGGGATACAGATTCCGGTTTACCAGCGATGTAGAAACACCTGTTGGTAATCGATCAAAATTCCTGATATTGAAGAGCTCTTTATTGATATTCGACTCCTGTTTCAGAATGGCAGAATTTGGAGTGATCTGGCTTGCTCCGATTTCAAGCGCATAGTTGGAGGTTTCGTGCAAAATCCGGCTTTCATTTTGTAACTCGCCTTCAACAAAAAATATTACCCGGCGGTTGGCCTGCACCAGGTATTCTAACGATGGCCACCTTTCGCCCTGTGGCAAGTAGAATATCTGATCGGAAAGGCTGGAGGTATTTATTACCGAATCAAGAACATGTGCATTACCTGAAAAATTAATGAATACCGGAATGACCTTAGATTCTTCTTCTTGAAGCAGAAGTTCTATCTTTTCAAGAATAGCAGAAAACGGAATCCGGCTGTCTTTTAAATTGATTCCTTTAGTATCGGAATCAACCGTTAATTCAATCCCTGTCCAGTTATTGTCTTTTATAAAGTCTAAAAGCCGGTTGTTTCGGAATTCTGCCGGTGTTAATTGTCCGATCAAAAATGAGTTGTCGGCAAAATCATTGGCATAGCTCTGTAAACAAAAAGCAAGTCCTGTAAAAAGCAATAAGAATAGCTTTAATCTTATTGTAAGCAGCAGCTTATATGTTCTTTTAATCTTTGTGATAGTGTCCTTAATTTGATATTATTTTCAGCCCAAATATATTAAAATATACCGAAAACAATATTTTTTTCAATAAAAATAACGACTTGTAAAAACCTTTTTAATCAATAACTTACAAAATAAATTAAGATAAAATTAAGACGTCGTTAAGACACTTTTAGCATGAATATTAAGGTGAAACTAATTTCGCGCGCGTATAATTGTGGTTTAAATTGAAAAGGAATGACCGATAAGACGATTAAACGTAAGCATTACATGCTGTTTATTGCGGGAGGGCTGAGTGTAATACTCTTTTTGCTGTTATTTAATAAAACAGTTCACTATACTTCTACGAACGAATTTTGTAATTCATGTCATGTTCATCCACATGCCGAAACCAGTTGGAAACTTTCCGTTCATCATAATACTCCCAGTGGAGTTTCAATTAAATGTGTCGATTGCCACTTGCCACCCGAGGATCAAACCGCTCGTTTTTTAACCCGGAAAGCTTATCACGGATTTCATGATTTTTATGCTTACCTGACAATGGATCCGGAAGAGATTGATTGGGCAGCAAAACGATCTGTTGAAGCATCAAAACATTTTGTTTACGAAGACGGTTGTTTAAAATGTCATACGAATATGTTTCCGTCAACACTAAACGAGCAGGGTTCCCAGCAACATATAAAATATATTCGCGATCCGGAAAATAATTCATGTATGCAGTGTCATCACGATGTGGGGCATTACCGTGGAGAAACCAACTTGCTGGTTGGTTTGGAAGAAACTGTTGACCCAACAGAGATATACACCGAACCTGCTGAAGTAAAAGCATTTGAAACTTTCGAAGAGCAAATTCCCGGAACGGCAGTATCATTCAAAATGATCGCTATTCCGGGAGGTCAGTTTAAAATGGGTAGCCCGGCAGACGAACCTTATCGCGAAAGGGATGAAGGTCCGGTACGTGATGTAGAAGTGAATAATTTCTGGATGGGCGAAATCGAGGTTTCGTGGAATGAATACCTGGCTTTTTTTACGGCTACCGGCTCGCAGGGAAGGAAAGAAGCTGTTGAAGTTGATGAGGAAACCGATGGCGTTTCGGGGGCAACACCACCTTGGGGAGCTCCCGATCAGGGATGGGGAAAAGGAACACGTCCGGCCATTACGATGAGTCACCATGCGGCACAAACTTATTGCCGCTGGTTGAGCCAGGAAACCGGAAGAAACTACCGTTTGCCAACCGAGGCAGAGTGGGAATATGCAGCACGTGGAGGAACACAAATGCCTTATTTCTTCGAGGGATCGCCAAAGGATTTTGAAGCTGATGGTTTTATAAAGAAATTATTTGGTAGCAACAAAGAGGTAATTAACAAGTATGTGGTTTCTCACTTAAACAGTCCGAATAAAACGCAGCAACCCGATGTGGTTGAGGCCAATCCTTACGGCCTGAAAAATATGTTGGGAAATGTAGCTGAGTTCTGCCTCGATTATTACGACCCGCAGGTATATGGTAAATATCCAAAAGGCGTGGTGAAAAATCCGAGAGGACCGCGTAACGGAATGGAACACGTGGTTCGGGGAGGATCGTTCCGTAACTCGCCAAAAGATTTACGTGTGGCAGCACGCGATTTTACAAAAACCGAAGCATGGTTGGTTACCGATCCGCAAATACCAAAAAGTATTTGGTGGTACTCTGATACCAAAAGTGTTGGTTTCAGAGTGGTTTGCGAGTACGACGAAGAAATGATTACAACAGAAAAAATTAAATCAGAATAAAATGAATAAAGATCAACTATCGCGCAGGAATTTTCTGGAGAAATCAGCACTAATCGGTGCTGCCGGAGTAATTGGTTTAAATGCACTGAGTTCTTGTAAAAACACAACAAAAGAGGTTGATTACGAGTTTCCTCCCTTGCTTGATCAGGCTCCTGACGGAAAAGAATTAAAAGTAGGATTAGTAGGTTGCGGAAACAGGGGAACCGGTGCCGCGTTAAACTTTTTGGCTGCCGGACACGGTTTGCACCTGGTAGCACTTGCCGATGTGTTTGAAGATAAGGTTTGGGATTGTCGCGATAAATTGTTAAAACAACGTGTTGAAGTGCCAGAGAAAAATTGTTTCTGGGGGTTTGATGCCTATAAAAGTTTGCTGGATGTGGATTTGGATGTGGTAATTTTAGCTACTCCGCCGCATTTCCGCCCCATGCATTTTGATGCTGCCGTACAGGCAAAAAAACATGTATTTCTTGAAAAACCCGTTTGTGTTGATCCGGTAGGAGCACGCCAGATTATGGCCACTGCAAAAAAAGCAGAGAACATTGGTTTGTCGGTTATTACCGGCACGCAGCGTCGCCACAGCCGCGATTACGTGGAAACTTATCGTCAGGTAGCATCGGGTGCTATTGGCGATTTGGTAGCTGCAAAAGCTTATTGGTTGCAGTCGCACGTTTGGTTTCGCACCCGCGAAGAAGGATGGAGCGATATGGAATACATGCTACGTAACTGGAACAGTTTCTGTTGGTTAGGTGGCGATCATATTCTGGATACACACGTGCACAATATTGATATTGTAAACTGGTTTATGGGAAGAACACCCGAATCAGCAGTTGGTTTTGGTGGACGTCATCGAAGGTTGACCGGCGATCAGTACGATTTTTTCAGCATCGACTTTGATTTTGGAAAAGGTATATCGTCGCACAGTTTCTCACGCCAGATAGATGGTTGTGCCAACCAACTCGGCGAAGTAATTATGGGAACCGAAGGATATACCAACTGTAAAAACACGATTTTTAATCACGATGGTTCGGTAAAATGGACTTATGATTATCCGAAAAATAAAGATGGGCGTTCAACCGGAGTTGTGGCCGTTTCTCCTTATGTGCAGGAACACATTCACCTGGTAACTTCTATCCGTACAAATAAACCGGTGGTTGAGGCGCACCGTACTGCTGAGTCTACACTTACAGCCGTAATGGGCCGAACTGCCGCTTACACCGGGCAAAAAGTAACCTGGGAAGAAATGATGACTTCGAACGAAAAACTCGGACCCAAAAAGTACGAAATGGGCCCGGTTGATATGGAATTCCCAGTACCAAAACAAGGAACGCAACATAAAGCATAAATCAGAATATGAGACTATCAGTTGTCATACCATTATTTAACGAAAGCGCCGTGTTATCGCGGTTAATTGCCGAAGTATACCAAAGTTTGGTGGCGCTGGGTGAAGCTTTCGAAGTAGTGTGTGTTGACGACGGAAGTTCAGACGATACGCTTCAGCAACTTCTTCAGCTAAAAGGTGAGAAGCCGGAATTGAAAGTTGTGGCCTTATCAAGAAATTTTGGTTTACAGCCTGCCATTGCTGCCGGATTGGAATACACCAAAGGCGAGTTTGTGGTGGTTATGGATGGCGATCTGCAGGATCCGCCGGAACTGATAAAAGATCTTTTCCAAAAAATACAAGAGACAAAAGGTGATGTGGTTTCGGCTGTTCGATCGGAACGTGGCGAAAAGTTTAGCAAACGCTTTTACATCAATGTTTTTCATAAGATATTCCGGAATATTTCGGAAGAAGCGCAGATTGAGCAGGCGGGTAACTTTTGTATCATGAGCCGTAGAGCTGTTTCTGCCATTCTGAAATTTACAGAGCATAACCGCTATTTTCCGGGTATCCGGAATTTTATCGGTTTTCAGCATGATACAATTGTTTACGATCGCCCGGAGCGCGCTGACGGTATTGCCAAAATGAACAGCAGAAAATTGTTCTCACTGGCGGCCGATGCCATTTATTCGTTCTCGAAATGGCCCATAAAACTATGTTTATACCTGGGTTTGCTGGGCGTGGTGGTGTTTTTATTAGCAATTATTTACGCGCTGGTTTCAAAATTTGCAGGACTGGCACCCTTCGGTTGGTCATCCACATTTTTAGCTATCAGTTTTTTTGGTTCGGTGCAGCTTACCTTTTTGGGGCTCATCGGCGAATACGTTTACCGCATTTACAAAGAGGTGCAAAAGCGACCTGTTTACCTGGTGAAGGAGGTTTATGAATAAATTAGTTGACATATTAACGGCACGCAACGTGTTTCGCATCAGCTTGTTTGTAGCTGCTGTGATCTTGCTGTCGTTAGCGCCAAAAGCGGCTGTTAATGTCGACGAAATGTTGCATTATCCACATGCTAAGCGTGTGGTAAACTGGTATTATACTGGTGGAGAAGATGCATCTTGCCTTAATACTCCTGTTCACAACTTAAAATATTATGGCCAGTCGGTTGATAATCTAACTGCATTAATTAATCGTGTATTCTCCATCGAAAATGAATTTTTAACCCGGCATTTTACCGGAGCTGTATTTTTCTTTTTGCTTTTATTGTTTGCCGGTTTACTGGGTAAAGAAATAAGTAACTCATACTGGGTGGCGGCAACCGTTGTGTTATCGCTGATGCTCACACCGCGTTTGTTTGGGCAGGCATTTGGCAATTTAAAAGACATTCCTTTTGCAGTCAGTTATGTTGCCGGCATATATTTCATCATAAAGTATTTAAAACAATTTCCGAAAGTAAACTGGAAAACAGTGATCGGCCTTGGCTTGGCTATTGCTTTTGCCTGTTCAGTACGGATAGGCGGATTAATATTGTTTGTTTATTTGGGAGTGGGAATTGTGATCGTAATTCTTTCGAAGCCTTTTTTACTTAAATATATCGTTTCAACTAAATCTTGTTTTGTAAGGTTAATGGGCCAGTGGCTTGTAATAGCCCTTTCAGGGTATTTCCTTGGACTATTATTCTGGCCCTATGCCTTGCAAGATGTGGTGCGTCATCCGCTCGAAAGTTTGTCGGTGATGGAGCACTACAAAATCAGTATTAAACAGTTGTTCGAAGGCGAGGTAATCTGGAGTTCATCGCTTCCGTGGCACTACCTGCTAAAATGGATTTTGATAGCAACACCCGAGTTTATATTGCTTGGGGTACTATACTTTATAGCCTTTTTAACCTATAAATTTTCTAAACCTGGAAGCGAACAACTCAGTATTGAGTTGTTCGTCTTTTTTACACTGCTTTTCCCGGTAGTGTATGTAATTTTAATTGGATCGAATCTGTATAGCGGACTGCGTCAAATGTTGTTTGTTGTTCCGGTAATGGTAGTTTTGGCTGTTAGTGGTTTATTTCAGCTAATAAATCTGGACATCCGAAAGAGAATAAAAATTCCGGCAGTAGCCCTGTTTTTTGTATTAATGATTTTACCCTTTCAGCATCAGGCGAAAACTTTTCCTGCCGATTATATTTATTTTAATGCTATTTCCGGCGGGAATAAAGCTGCATGGAGTAATTACGAGTACGATTATTATTTTCATGGAATAAAAGAGGCTACTGATTTCTTGATCTCCGAAATTGGTGATGACGAAGCGGTTGTGGCGATGAATTGTCAGTTGCCGAATTATTTTGAAAAGATAGCGAATATCGATTTTCAATATTCGCGCTACCTCGAACGAAGTTCGGCAGATTGGGACTACGCATTGTTTGGGGTGAATTACATTCATCCGTATTTGCTGAAAAACGATACCTGGCAGTCGACACGAATTGTAAAGACTTTTTACCACAAAGGCAATCCGCTGGTGGTGCTGTTAGAAAGGAAATCGAAGGATGATTATAAAGGGATCGACCTTTTGAAACACAGAGAATGGGATGATGCCGAAATTTTATTAAAAAAGGAACTGGAAACCGACCCAAATAATGTTTGGATGTTTGTAAATTTGGCGAATTTAAAATTAGCGCAGCGCAATTATGCTGAGCTTGACAAATTGTTGGAAGATGGCAGAGCAATACATCCTTATTACGAGCCGTTGTTTTTGCTTGAAGCGCAAAAATTCTTTGATCAGGGAAAATTTGAAGAGAGTTATACTGTTTTGGAGGAGTTGATGGAGGTGAATCCACGCTACAAAAATGCGGCACCACTATTGAAGAGAGTGAAGGAGAAATTAAATAAGTAATATCAATAATTAAAATTTAGAGAGATGAAGAGAGTTATTGCAATGATCGGGTTGTTTATTATAAGTTTACCAACGATGTTGCTTATGGCGCAAGACCAGGGAACATATATTGATAACTTGGGAGCTCAGGACAGTTCGTATTTGGAAGAGGCTCCGCTTACCGGAGTTGAACAGGCATCAGGTTCAAACACAACTGTAATTATTATTGTTGTTGCAGTTGTAGTTATTGCGGCGGCTGTTTTCTTTTTTATGAAGAAAAAGAAAAAGTAATTAAGGATAGAAATCTGATCACAAAAAAAACCGGCTTGGTTAAGGCCGGTTTTTTTATGGTATAATCGTTATCTCTTAAATTTTTTCAATTGCCGTTTTTATGCGGGCAATGCTTTCTTCTTTTCCCAGCAGTTCGCAAATTACAAACAGATCGGGCCCCATATTTCCTCCAACCAGCGCCAGGCGCAGCGGATTCATAATAGTGCCAAATCCCCATTCTTTTTCGTTCATAAATGCTGAAAAAGCATCTTTTATTGCATCTGCTTTCCAGTTGTCAACCGTTTCAAAAACGTTTACTATTTCAGTCAATTGGTTCGGCGTATTTTCTTTCCAGCGTTTTTTTACTGTTTTAGCATCGTACTCTGTTGGCGCTTCAAAAAAGTAACTGCTCTGATCCCAAAGATCGGCAACAAATTCGCAGCGCTCTTTAATTTCGGCAACCACCGCTTTTGTTTTTTCGTCTGAAGCTTCAATTCCTTTTTCAGCAAGTACCGGCATAAATAATTCAGCAAGTTCATCAACCGATTTTTCCTGGAAATAATGTTTGTTGAACCACTTGGCTTTTTCCGGATCAAAACGTGATCCCGATTTCACTACTCGTTCCAAACTAAAGATTTCTCCCAGTTCTTCCAGCGAGAAAAATTCCTGCTCTGTTCCCGGGTTCCAGCCCAATAATGCCAGCAGGTTGATAAATGCCTCAGGGAAATAACCGTCTTCGCGGTATCCGCGCGAAACATCGCCGGTTTTAGGGTCGGTCCACAACAATGGAAATACCGGGAATCCCAGTTTGTCGCCATCGCGTTTGCTGAGTTTGCCTTTTCCAACAGGTTTTAAGATTAGCGGGAGATGCGCAAATCGTGGTTTGGTAGCCTCCCAACCCAGGGCTTTGTACAATAAAACGTGAAGAGGCATCGATGGCAACCACTCTTCGCCACGAATCACGTGCGAAATCTCCATCAAATGATCGTCGACCACATTAGCAAGGTGATATGTTGGCATACCATCCGATTTAAAAAGCACCTTGTCGTCTAGACTTTTTGTGGTGTTAAAAGTTACGTTGCCACGAATCAGGTCGTCCTCTGAAACGTCGGTATCTGCAGGCATTTTAAAACGAATTACATAAGCTTCGCCTGCAGCTATTTTTTGCTGAACTTCTTCTTCCGATAATTTGAGCGAGTTGTTCAGGTTGTCGCGCGTGGCAATTCCGTACGAGAAAGTTTCCTTGTTTGCTTCTGCCTCTTTGCGCAAAGCATCAATCTCTTCGGCGGTATCAAAAGCATAATAAGCCCAGCCGCTTTCTACCAGCTGATCGGCATATTTTTTATACAACTTTTTACGCTCGCTCTGACGATATGGGCCAAAATCACCATCGATACCTGGTCCTTCAACCGGTGTTAATCCGCACCAGTTCAGGCTTTCAATAATATAATCTTCGGCACCCGGAACAAAACGGGTTTGATCGGTATCTTCAATTCGGAGTATAAATTCGCCACCATGTTTTTTGGCAAACAGGTAATTAAATAAGGCTGTTCGCACACCGCCCATATGCAATGGCCCGGTTGGACTTGGGGCAAATCGTACCCGTACTTTTTTGTCGCTCATTCTGTCGTTTATTTATTCGCTGCAAAGATAGAAGAAAATAGTGATCAGTTGGCAGGGGCAGTAAGCAGTTTTACTGAAGTAACTTTTGAGCTTGTTCTGCAAACAGGAACCGATTATTGTCAACCTGAAATTTCTGTCTTTTATCAATGTTTAATCGTGCAGCTTTCCATTACTTTGTGTAAAGTTTAAAAACAATTGAAATCATGTACGGAAAAATAAAAAACGATCTACGAAACACCCTCGAAGAGTTGAAAGAGCAGGGACTATATAAAAGCGAACGGATCATCACCACTTCGCAAAGCTCTGAAATTTCTGTGTCGTCCGGAGAATCGGTACTGAATTTTTGTGCCAACAATTACCTTGGACTGGCTAACAATCCAGAGGTGGTTAAAGCGGCTCAGGATATTATGAACGAATGGGGATTTGGCCTTTCATCCGTGCGTTTTATTTGCGGAACACAATCCATTCACAAGTATTTGGAAGAAAAGGTTTCTGAGTTTTTGGGAACTGAAGACACGATTTTATACTGTGCCTGTTTTGATGCCAACGGTGGAGTTTTTGAGCCACTCTTAGGTGCTGATTCTGCCATTATTTCGGATGAGTTAAATCATGCCTCGATTATTGATGGAGTGCGTTTGTGTAAAGCACAGCGTTTTCGTTACAAACACTCTGATATGGCGGAGCTGGAGCAATGTTTGAAAGATGCTTCGGGTGCAAAATACCGCCTGATTGTAACTGACGGAGTGTTCTCAATGGACGGAGATATTGCCAACTTGCCCGAGATTGTTAAGCTGGCCAAAAAGTATGATGCACTTGTAATGGTTGACGATTCGCATGCAACAGGCTACATCGGAAAAACCGGCCGTGGTACTGCCGAGCATTACGATTTACTGGGCGAAATTGATATTATAACAACCACTTTCGGAAAAGCCATGGGTGGAGGAAACGGAGGATGTACTTCGGGACGTCGCGAGATTATCGATATGTTGCGTCAGCGCTCGCGTCCGTATTTGTTCTCGAATACTTTAGCACCGGCAACAGTTGGAGCAACGTTAAAAGTAATTGAAATACTTTCGGGAGGAGCCGAGCTACCTGCCAAAACGATAGAAAATGCACAACATTTCCGCAGTAAAATGGAAGGCGCCGGTTTCGACCTGGTAAAAGGCGATACGGCCATTGTTCCGGTAATGGTTTACGACGAGCCGCTGGCTATAAAATTTGCCGACAAACTGTTAAAAGAAGGCGTTTATGTTATCGGATTCTGTTTTCCGGTTGTGCCTCGCGGAAAGGCCAGGATCAGGGTTCAGCTTTCAGCGGCACACTCACCCGAGGAAATAGATCGGGCTGTTGCAGCCTTTATTAAAGTTGGAAAAGAATTGGGGATTATCTAAATAACTATTTCATTTCGAAGGAGGAACGACTGAGAAATCTGTTACATCAGAGATTTCAAGTGACAGATTTCTCTCTTCGTTCGAAATGACATACAGTTTAAACTCATCCGCGAAATGGTTTAAAACTATTTTATCCCCCGAATAGATTGTGTTGAAATATCCTGGCCAATTTTATCAGCTGCTTTTTTGAATTGTGCAGCAGTTATTGCTTCCACAAATATCCCGATAGATCCGCCAGAATTGTGAATCCCAAATTCAGCAATCGCATTGTATTTATCTTCTCCATCCCGCTCCTCCCGAAAGACCGCTGAGAAATTTTCGTTTTTGATTTTTGAAATGCCCCTGAATTTTATAGAGAAAAATCCTTCGGTTCCCTGGTAGTAGTACTTTTTGTTTTTAGGGTTGTAGGTGGCTTTGGTCATCGTTTGGTGTTTGGGTTTTTCCTTGATGTATTTCCCCTCCTGTTGCGGAAAAACCAAAAGTAACTTGTAGCTGCCCTCGTCGAGATGTTTAAAGCTCACCTTGCCTTTTTCGCCGGTAGCCTGAAAAGCAATTAACTGGCCTCCTTTTTCCAGGTACACCTCAGTATTTTCGGCCGGTTTGCCAATAAAAATGGAGAAAATGGTAAAAAAGAGTGCAATAAATAAATTCATATTGAGCTTAAAGTTGGGGAAATTGGAGTTGAATAGGAATGTGCGTGTGGATTTGTTTTAAACAGTGGGATGTCAACAACGCGAACCTAAATACCGATTGATGAGAAGTCATGTTGAGCGAAGTCGAAACATCTCGTTTGTTAAGATTCTTCGACTTCGCTCAGAATGACCTTCAAAATATCATCGTTTAAAAAGCATCATCCAAAGTGCGAATACTCAACACTTCATTTAACTTCTCTTCCGAAATATCAGTTTTTAAATTGATCGACACCTTTTCGTTCGGTAGCAGATCAAAATAATTGTCGGAGAAGAAACCTTCTTCATCACCCATTTGCAGGTAAAGATTTTTAGCCAGCTTATCGGTTTTTAAAACAATGTCAAAACCGTTGTCGGCTTTTGTAATGGCATACTCAACTTGCGGCGCTTTAACGCTCAGGTTTTTAAATGGCAGGAAGTAATAATGGTTTTTCGAAAGTACTTTGCCATTTTCAACCAGCTCGGTGGTGAATACAACGTTTTTCAGATTTCTTCTGTATTTGTATCGCCACTCGTTTTTATTGACATCAAAATAGTCGTCGCTTGAATTGGCAGGAATATCAATCAGGTGAGCTTCTTCCCAAATCACCTGTCCATCGAAATCTACCATTTGCATGCGAAGCTCAGCTTCAATAGGCTCCAGTCGGTCGTTAACAATACCTACTTTAAATTTGACTCCTTCTTCGTAAGGACTAGCCAGAACCTGACTAAAACCTTTTTTCACGTAGTACTGCAACGCCTTCCAGTTTTGGTAGTAGTCGGTTGAACTCCACGAAGCCACCGGCCAAACATCGTTGATCTGCCAATACAAACTTCCCATACAGAAAGGCATTGCACGGCGGTGACCTTCCAGACCGAATTTAATTCCGTCGGCTTGCAACACGTGGTTTACATACAGAAACGATTCAAAATCTTTTGGCTTTTTATATTCCTGAAGCATGTAATATTCAATGGTTCCGTTACCGATTGATGAACGCTGGTGCGATTTCATCACTTCCGAGTAGATATCGTAATCTTCGGGCTCAGCATATTTTCGTACTGTCGCCATTTCTGGGAAACTCTGGAATCCGTATTCGCTCATAAAACGCGCCAGGTGTGTGGCGTAAGTGCTGAACGGCTCTTTGCCCCACCAAACACCCCAGTAATGTTCGTCGCCATTAACAAGGTCGGCTTGTACGCCAAGACCCGATGATGGACTTGATCCCCAATAACTGCGCGAAGGGTCGTATTCATCAACCACATCAGGTAAGGTTTTATGGAAAATATCAACATAAGCCTGCCATACTTTTTCTGGTACATCGTCGCCCTGATCTGCAGCAATTTTTTTCCACCCCCAAGTGTTCCAGGCGGTAAGAATTTCGTTGTTTCCACACCACAAAGCTATTGATGGATGATTGCGTAAACGTTTTACATTGTCAATCGCTTCGTGTTTAATATTTTCAAGAAATTCCGGATTATTGGGGAACATGGCGCAGGCAAACATAAAGTCTTGCCAAACCAGAATTCCGTTCTCATCGCAGAGTTCGTAAAAAATATCGTTTTCGTAAATTCCGCCACCCCAAACGCGCAGCATGTTGTTGTTCGAGTTTTTAGCTGTTTCAACCACTGTGCGGTAATTTTCATCAGTAACTCGAGGAATGAACATATCGTTCGGGATGTAGTTGGCACCTTTCATAAATACCGGGTGCCCGTTCAATTTGAAATAGAACGAAGTACCATCGTCGTCATTTTCGCGCACCAGTTCAAGGGTGCGAATTCCGATTCGGGTATCTTCAGCTACCGTGCGGCCTTTCACATCCAAAACTCCGGAAAGATTGTATAAATGTGCTTCTCCCAAACCGTTGGTCCACCATAGTTGTGGATTGGCAATTTCAAAATCAACTGAATATTTATTTATCCCCGGAGTAAGATTAATATCGCTTGATGCAAGACTTTGACCGTCGTTATTGATGGTAATTGCAGCTTTTGCTTTTTTCACCGCATCCACCTCGAAAACAGCTGTAAATGTTGCTTTCTCGTCAGAAACTTCGTGTTGTACTATTTGAAGGTTTTCAATAGTTGCATTGTCCCACGCTTTCAGGTAAACAGGTTTCCAAATTCCGCTGGTAACCAACCGTGGGCCCCAGTCCCAACCATAATGATAACCCGCTTTACGTGTGTAGATACTTACTCGTTTGTTGCCTTCCACTTCTCCGCGTTCCGCTTGGTCGTTCTCGGCTCCCGGATACACAAATTCGTTGGCATTGTATTTTTCCAATCCTTCCTTTATTGGCGAGCGAAAAACAATGTGCATCTCATTTTCGCCCTCTTTTAACAGATTTTTTACATCAATCTGCCATTCGCGAAACATGTTATCGGCGGAAAGAACTTTCTCTCCGTTCACAAAAACATCGGCGTATGTGTCGAGTCCTTCAAAATCGATAACAACTTTATCGCGCTTCAGGAATGATTTATCAACCATAAAAGTGCTTTTGTATTCCCAATCCGTTTTATCAATCCACTGCTGATCCAGTTCGTTCAAACGATAAAAAGGATCCTCAATCTTTTCGTTGGCTAGCAGATCGGTATGTACTGTTCCCGGAACTGTGGCCGGCAACCATTCGTCCTCACCCACCTGGTTGAAAGTCCAGTTGGTGTTTAGTTCTTTTTGTATCATAAGGTTGGGGTCGGATTCATTAGTTGTACAAGCTACCGAAAAGAGCAGCGCAAAAATGGCCAGAAGTGGCCAACGGCTAATTGCATTCATAGTATTATAGTTTATTAGTTTTCAAAATTGATAAAAACACGAGGAATAACCTAGAGATAAGCCCCAAATATATTCAAAATTCTCGTTCCTGAGAACCTATGTGTATTAAATACAATAAGAAAATGTGGAGTAATAATTAAAACAAGTGGTACCAATTTATAATAAGCGATAGCTACAGACAAATTAGTAATGCAGAAGGGAGGGGTTTTTTATGAATGTTGTATGGTATTCGAATTATTCGTTTTTTCCGGTTGTTGAAATATTAAAAGGAAAATACAAAGGACAAAATTTAAAAAGTCCGGTAGCTAAAGGAACAATACCAATCAATCCCCACCAGCTGTCGAATATAACGCCAACAATGGCAATTATCAATCCTGCAATAATTCGTATTAACCTGTCGACTGATCCTACGTTACATTTCATTTTTTCTGTTTTAAAGTTTGTTATCAAACAGTTGATCGAGGCTTTATGTTCAAAATTGTAGATTTCGTTATTCTGTCGATAAAATATCAAAATTAGTGGTTATAAGTAGCTTTTGTCTTTATGCCAGACGGGCAGTTCTTTTTCCATTCGATGAAAAGGAACCAAAAATCTTGTTAAAAAAAACCTTTGCGTTTTTTCAAAGCGGCTGATTAGCCCGAATGGCGGATTTTTGACGAGCCCGCACCAGATATGCCCTAAAGTCCGCCTTCGAGAAAAAGTGTTAAGAAAATAGATGGAGAGCGCGTTAAAAATCAAGTCTGTTTGACACTCGTTAGACCTGAAGAATGAAGGGCTAAAAGGAGGAGTTTCTTGATTTTAGTGAAAGGAATTTATTTTTAGCTTTTTATCGTCAGCGGTGGCTTTTTTGAATACTTTTTCAGCTATAGGAAAAAGTATTTTCCGTCTGAAACAATTATAAAGCTTTTCAGGACTCGTGATCAATTCTAAGGTTTGTAGAGTAAAGAATTTTGTTCAAATTGACATTCATAAAAAAAAACCTGGTCCGAAAACGAACCAGGCTTTTCAAAAGTATTGTAGTTTCTTATTATTCGCCACGAACAGCAGCAACCCCAGGAAGTGTTTTTCCTTCAAGGTATTCCAGTAGTGCTCCACCGGCAGTAGAGATGTACGAAACGCCATCGGCAAAACCAAACTGGTTAACAGCAGCTACAGAGTCGCCACCACCAACAAGCGAGAATGCACCATTTTTTGTTGCTTCAACAACGGCTTCACCAATCTCTTTTGTGCCTTTAGCGAAAGCTTCCATTTCGAAAACACCAATTGGGCCATTCCAAAGAATCGTTCCTGACTTTTCAATTACTTTTTTAAAGCTTTCAATGCTGTCAGGGCCGGCATCTAATCCCATCCATCCGTCAGGAATTTCGCCTACCGGAAGAATTTTTGTGTTGGCATCGTTGCTAAAAGCATCGGCAGCAAGAACATCGCTGGCCATGTATAAATTCACGCCTTTTTCTTTCGCCAGTTTCTCAATATTCAACGCTGTTTCCAAAAAGTCATCTTCACAAATTGAGCTACCTACTTTGCCGCCATGTGCTTTAATAAAGGTAAATTTCATTCCGCCACCTAAAATCAGGTTGTCTACTTTGTCGAGCAGGTTTTCGATGATGGTGATTTTTGACGACACTTTAGCTCCTCCCATAATTGCTGTAAGCGGACGTTGTGGTTCTTTTACTACTTTATCCAAACTTTTAACTTCGCTCTCAATCAGGTAGCCAAACATTTTGTCGTTCGGGAAAAACTTTGCAATAACAGCTGTTGAAGCGTGTGCACGGTGAGCAGTACCAAAAGCATCATTCACCCAGCAGTCGCCGTTTTCGGCTAATTTAGCCGCAAATTCTTCGTCGCCTTTTGTTTCTTCTTTGTAAAAACGAAGGTTTTCCAGAATCAGCACTTCACCCGGTTTTACATTCTCTGCCATTGCCTTTACCTCGTCGCCAATACAATCAGGAGCAATTTTTACCGTAGCACCATCAAGCAACTCGCTCAGGTGATTTACCAATGGTTTCAGCGAGAATTTTTCTTCCGGACCGTTTTTCGGACGGCCAAGATGCGACATAATGATTGGCGAACCACCACCCTCTATAATTTTCTTAATTGTAGGAAGCGCGGCACGCATGCGTGTATCGTCGGTAATCTCAAAATTCTCGTTTAAAGGCACGTTGAAATCAACGCGGATAAGAGCTCTCTTTCCTTTAAAGTCATAGCTGCTAATAGTTTGCATGATATTTTATTTTTTTAGTGTTTTTTGAAAAATTCAACCAAAGATAAAAATTAATAGCTCGAAAAAACAGTGGATTTTTCAGGCTTTTCATAATTTAATGTTGCGGTAAGATTTAGTGGAGTGTTGGAAGGGTTGGATATTAGAATATTAGAATGATGAATAGAGGAGTATTGGAATTAGAAATGATGAGCATTTGATTTGCGAATGCAGATTAACGATTTTAGATTGCAGAAGTGGGAAGAAAGTTTACAGTTTTATCATTTAAGAACAGAATAATTTAAAAAGGTATAAATTGGCAATAGGCAAATAGCAATAGGCAAACAGATAAACCTTCAATAGTTTTTGAAACCTTGAAGTATTTAAATCCTAATGTTTTTTATGTGTCTATTGTGGTTCAGTTCTTTGTGTCTTTGCGTCTTCGTGTTAAAAGATTTCTACCACAAAGAAGATTAGCTCGAAGCTAGTGGCTCGTGGCTCCAAACTTTGCCAACTGTATTTTGCATATTGCCAACTTTCAGAATTAAGTGCTATTTTTGGCTTATGTTTTTTAAAGATGTAGTAGGACAAGACAATATAAAAAGCCGCCTTATTCGGTCGGTTCAGGAACAACGAATCAGTCACGCACAATTATTCTCCGGTCCGTCGGGAGTTGGCAAGCTGGCCATGGCTTTGGCCTATGCGCAGTATGTTTCGTGTAAAAACCGTAGCAAAACCGATTCGTGCGGCACCTGCCCGTCGTGCCACAAATACCAAAAACTGGCACACCCCGATTTGCATTTTGTGTTTCCGATTTTTAACGCCAAACAGTTTAACAAACCGGTTAGCGACGATTTTCTTCCGCAGTGGCGCGAGAAGGTACTGGCAAATCCGTATTTTGAATTAAGCGGCTGGTTAGGCCACATTGATGCCGGAAATGCCCAAGGCGAAATTTACGAACGCGAAAGCGAATCGATCCTGCGAAAACTGAACCTCAAATCGTTTGAATCGGAGTTTAAAGTGATGATTATTTGGTTGCCCGAGAAGATGAACATCGCCTGCTCGAACAAACTCCTGAAAATGATTGAGGAGCCACCAAGCAAAACACTATTTATTTTGGTAACCGAAAACGAGGAAGGTGTTATTGGCACCATTCGTTCGCGGGCACAACTGGTAAAATTTCCTTTTGTCGATAATCAATCCATTCAAAATGCGATGCGGCAAATTGAGGGCGTTAATCCGGAGATTATCCCTGATGCGGTTCATCTGGCTTCGGGAAGTTATTTGAAAGCACTGAATTTTTTATCGCCATCGGAGGACGAGCAGTTTTATTTTCAGAAATTTCAGGAAATGATGCGATTTGCATACAAGCGCGAGGTGAAAGAACTGATTGACTGGGCTGATGAAATGGCAAAGATTGGCCGCGACAAACAAAAAGCCTTTTTTGCAGCTGCCTTGCGTTTGGTGCGCGAGTATTTTGTATCGAACATGAAACGCAGCGAAATTGTGTATATGAACCGCGCCGAAAAAGAGTGGGGCAAAAAGTTCGCACCTTTTATTAACGAGCGCAACATTGTGGCTTTTGCCGACGAATTTGAACTGGCCATAAAACACATTTCCATGAACGGTAATCCGCGCATTGTTTTTATGGATACCGGGTTGCGTATGGTGCGGCTGATTAAACGGTAAAGTTATGTGTTTCTCATGCCCTATGCGGTTCTGCACCGCTTAGTACATACAAGTAATAGGCGATGGTCGTTTCTTCCTGCCGACGGCCATGCTAATTGGCTTGAGCCAAGTAGTATACACAACGGTTAATACTTTATTGACTTGTTTTTCTGGAAATATCGTTTGCTACAGCGGATGAATGAATCTTAATTCTGATAGACCATAAGATTTTGAAAGAATATTGCAGGCGCTTGCTGCCAATACATGCACAAAAAAAAGCGAACCGTATTGGCCCGCTTTTTTGTTCCCTTATTTTTTATCAAGAATTAATTTCCTGACAATTCGTTTGTTGTGCATTTGTAGAATAACCAGATAAGAGCCACTAATATTTTCTGATAAGTTAAAAGTGATTCGTTCTCCGCTTTGATATGTTTTTCGTAGAACCTGGCTTCCGGTAATGTTTGTTACCAGCAGCTCAATTTCTCCTGTTGGAGGATTAAACAGATCAATATTTACCTCGCCTCTGGTTGGATTTGGATAAAGATTTATTTCGAAATTGTTTGCTTCCAATTGTGAGATTCCAACCTCTAACGGATCAATACAAACGCGGAAAGTATCTCGTGTTGTTGCTCCGGTCTCATCCTCAATTGTTAGTACTAAGTTGAAACATCCGGTGTCTGTTTCAGTTGGAATAAAGGTTAAAATGTACTGCTCATCTTTTTCCTGAATAACAACCCAGTCTGGTATACCCTGTTCTCCTGGACTTAACCCGAAAACAAGAGTCGTGTCGTCGGTATCATTAAAATACTCGCCTGGTATCTTACTCACGGTTATTGTTACAGAGTCGCCGGCAGTCATTATTTGATCTTCAATTTCCTGCACAATTTCAGGAATATCGTTTACTGCATTTACAGTTAGAAGGAAGCTAATTTCAGAAGTGTTTCCTAGCGAATCTTGCACGGTAACAAATATGCTGTCGGTACCGTGTTGGTTTTCTTGTAGCAAGATCTCTAGTACTGCAGTGCTGTCAAATGCTGAATGACTGATCTTAAGCGCACTTATCAACTCTGTATTTTGGTTTGTTGCAGAAAGATCAACATCCCAGACTTCGCAAGCTGTTCCTCCCGATATCCCGCTTAGTACAAGCTGAAGCGTAGTGTCCTCGTTTATTATTTGATCGGGAATGTCGTCAATTTTAGGATCCGAAACCAGATCTGCAACTGTAACTATAGTTTCGCAGATTGCCTGATTTCCAACAGCATCTTTTACTTTAACACTAACAGTATTTTCGCCAATGTTTTCGCAAGTAAATGTTGATGGAGAAACAATGATCTCAAGATCTTCAAATTTACTGATATCATCGTTTGATCCCTGTGCGATATCTACCAAATCAAAATTGCTAAGTGAATAGAATCCATTCTGATCGAGTTCAACTTCAATAGGGTTACATTTTGCTACAGGAGCAATATCATCCCGCACCTGTAGATGCATGGTAATTGTACTGTCGCATCCTAAAATGGTTGAATAGGTATTTGAGAATGTTCCGGTTTTTGTTAGTTGTTGAGAACCAAAAATATAAGGCAGCTCCGATGGGCTGATTGTTTCGTAAAAGTGAGTTGTATAACTCTCATAAACCGTAAGATCAAGAGTTACCAGACTATCGCAACCATTAGCAGCTATAAAAGTTTCGGAGAATACACCACTTGCAGTAAGTGACTGAGTTCCGAAAGCGTATGGCAAATCGTTTTCACAAATCGTATCAGCATAAAACGAGTTAGTAGTATCGTTGATTGCAAAAACCAGAACAACAGTACTGTCGCATCCAAAAGATGATGTAAATTGTTCGGTGTAGATTCCCTCAGCCAGCAACGTTTGTGTTCCGAAAGTAAAAGGTAACTCATTTTCGCAAACAGTGAGGGTATCGGAGATACGGAAAGGATCGCTTACCGTCAGGTTTAATATTACCGTACTATCGCAACCATTGCTTCCTGTAAATGCTTCGGTATAAGTGCCAGTGCCTGTTAGTGTTTGTGTCCCAAATGAATAAGGCACATCTCCGGCGCAAATAACGACTTCTTTATTTTGAAGAACAGTGTCCAGTACATTTAGCGTAAGAATAATGGTGCTGTCACAACCATTCTCAGCAGTGTAAACATTAGTAAACACACCACTTGAATCAAGCTTTTGTAATCCAAAATTGTAAGGTAATTCACTCTCGCATATCGTAACTTCTTGTTCTGTCAAAAATGAGTCAAGTACTGATAAAATGAGAGAAACGGTGCTGTCGCAGCCAGTTGATGCAGTAAATTGTTCAGTGTAACTTCCGTCAGCCAACAGAGATTGTGTCCCGAAAATATATGGCAACTCGGATTCACAAACCGAAACTTCTTTCGCCACCACAGAAGTATCACTCACAATGAGTGTTAGAACTACAGTACTGTCGCAACCATTTTCCTTGGTAAAAGTTTCGGAATAAACCCCGCTGGTGCTGAGACTTTGTGTACCAAAAGTGAAGGGTATTAGATTCTCACATATTTCAAATTCTTCAGTTACCAGCGAGGTGTCAAGTACATTTAGGGACAGGATTACAGTACTGTCGCAACCCCGAATATTGTTTAGATTTTTTGTGTAAATACCCTCATTATAAAAGGTATCTAAACCAATTATAAGTGGCAGGTCGTTTTCACAAACCGACATTTCTACTTCTGTTAACGAAGTATCATTAACAGTTAGTGTGAGTGTAACCGTGCTGTCGCAGCCATTAACATTGGTAAATATTTCGGTGTAAATACCACTTGATGTTAGTGAGGATTCGCCAAAGGTGTAGGGCAAATCGTTTTCACATATTGTTACTGCATCGGCAATAACAGAGGTACTGTTTACAACAAGACTAAGGGTTACTACACTATCGCAACCGGAAACAGAGGACAAGGTATGCACATATTTTCCAGTGGTATTATAAGATGTACCGCCAAAAGAGTAGCTGTCGTCTTCGCATATAGCAACTAAAGTCGTGTCGCTATATACCGGATTTACCTGCAGGTTTAGCACAATAACGCTGTCGCATAATAATGCTGATTGCAGTGTATCTCTATAACTGCCGGATGTTGTTAATGTTTCTCCTGCAAAACTTACACTTTCTCCTTCACAAATTGAAGAGTCAATCGGGATTTCATAAACCGGATGAACGTTTAGTGTTAATACAACAATACTGTCGCAGTTGGAAACCGTTTGTAAAGTATCCCTGTAAATCCCGTCGGCATATAGTTCTTCCCCTGCAAAATTGTATGTATCACCTTCACAGATGTCGGCTTCAAGTAGAGTTTCAATTGCCGGGTCAACAGTTAGTGTTAAAGTTAATATGCTATCGCAGCCGTTCACGGTTTGCAAAGTGTCTTTGTAAATTCCTTCGGATACCAGTTCATTCCCGTTAAATAGGTAACTGTTGCCTTCGCAAATGCTTGCTGCAAGAGGTATTTCGTAGGTTGGATGTACTATTAGTTTTAGTGTTAGAATACTGTCGCAACCATTTGCCGTTTGCAGGGTGTCAGTGTAATTACCCGGAGTGGTCAGTGTTTCTGTCCCGAAAATATAGCTGTCTCCCTGGCAAATCGCAACCGAATCAAGTTCTACCTCATATACCGGATTAATTTTAAGATTGAAAGAAACTACACTATCGCAACCATAACTGTTTGAAAAGGTTTCCGAATAAAATCCTTCAGTGCTTATTTGTTGACTTCCCAGCTGATAGGGTAAATCCGTTTCACATACTTCAAAATTGCCTTTTTCAGTAAGAAGGATATCATCAAAAAATAGTTTGGTTGTTCCACTGTTTCCGGCGCAAAGCATAACATCAATTGTTTCAACAGTTGGATGCATCGGAAAATCTGACGTTGTCTCAGTGCTGCTCGTACCTGTTACCAGTGTATTGTTGATGAAAACCCGATATGTTCGGTTAACAAGGTTATGGATCATTTTTACGTGGTACCACTGTCCAGGAGTATAATCCATAATTTCGTAGACGGGGCCACCCGAATATGTAGCAGAGATTTTTCCACCATAAAATTGTAAACGTGATGTACGTGTTCCCCACGTTCCTACATTAAAATTACCAACGCCAATACTTCCCGTTAAGCCTGAAAGGATTTTTTCGCAATTCACCCAGGCTTCAAGTGTTGCTTCTGTTGGCATTGTCGGGGGCCGTTGATAAAATTCTGAAGCATAGCCAGAGGAGCCTTCCATCTGAAATGATTTTGTTCCGTTCTTGACCGGGTCATCCACAACAATTTGATTTGCACTGCCGGTTCCGTGGTACTTCTGAATCCAGTCAGCCGGAGCAGCATTTAGATTATCATTTTCAAATGAACTAAAGAAAATGGTATCAACATCTCCCATCCAAATGTTTTGTGATGGGTTAACAGTTATCCCACCAACAATTGTATCGTATGCCGATTTTGCACTGTCGGTGTGAGTAACAATTGCAGTAACTTCAAAGGTGCCGGCGTTAGTATAAGTGTGTTCGGGCATAAAATCCAGCGAAGTTGTTCCGTCGCCAAAGTTCCATTCAATTACATCTGCATCCGAATAATCAGACGTGAAGCTTACTGTTGAGCCCTCACAAATTGTTGAAACTGAAGCAGAAATGGAAAGTGTCGGATTAATCTCTTTTTGGTACGTATCACTAAATGCACTGCTCCAGTTTCCTTGACTATCCTGGAACTGGAAGCTAATGAGGTGTTCTCCACCTGCAAAATTTATGGCATCCAGTATCTCATCGAGTTCAAGTGTTTGCACCGGAACTGTCAGATCTATTTCGGTAGCTGCTTCAATATTGCTGTCGATCCAGTAACGATATCTTACTATTTTGTTATCGGCAGTTAATACATCATCTTCGTATACGCTAAAGAATGTCGTTATCGCACTACTCCAACTGCCGGCTTCGTCGCCAAAGCGATAGGTAAGTGTATGTAATCCATTGTTTAATATTGAAACATCGAGTTCTTCATCAAGAACGAGTAATTCGGCAGGTACAACAGCTTCTGTATTTACCTGCGAATAATCACCATCAATCCAGTACTCAACTTTCACAACTTCACGTAATGTGGGTACAGGATCCGGAGGGTATTTCACAAATAAAGTGGAATATGCCGGGCTCCAGTTTCCGGCTTCGTCGCGATATCTGCTACTTACCGCATGAAGTCCATCGCTTAAGTTAGCAACATCAATCTGTTCATCTATGGAAAGTATCGTAGCATCGGTAACCGGATCATTATGAACAGATGAATAATCGCCATCAAACCAATATTCCCGCGCCGTAATTTTATGTAGTTCAGGAAGTGATTCCGGATTTTCTTTGGTAAAAAACCACGATGCAACCGGTCCCCATTTTCCGGCTTCATTCTGTACGCGTAAACTTACAAAATTAAATCCTTCACGAAGTGTAGAAACATCAAACATACCTGTTAAATTGAGCGATGAGGTGGCTGCAAATGATGAATCGTGTTTCGACGAATAATCATCGTTAAACCAGTATTCCGCCGCAATTAGTTGTGTTAATCCACTGGTGCCTTCTTTCTTGAAAAAGCGGACCATTGGTGAACTCCATATTCCACGGTCGTCTTTAAAACGAACAGTCACGGTATGTAAACCATCAATTAGCGAACTTACATCAAGCAAGGTGTTAAAGTCAACACTGCTGTTCGGTGTTAATGGCGTTTCAATTGCTGATGAATAATCGCCGTCGTACCAGTATTCGGCATCGGTAACCAAGTGCACTCCTGCATCTGATCCCGGGTAATAGGTGAAAAACTGAGTGAGCACCGAACCCCACATACCACGTGTGTCTTTAAAGCGCACGGTAAAGGTATGCAGACCCGGTTCAAGGGAACTTAAGTCGAGCAGATCGGTGAACGAGACATTTGTGCCCGGTGTTACCGATTGCTGCACAGCTGTGCCATAATCGCCATCGTACCAGTATTCCACTGCCGAAATATTGGTTTGCGCCGATAACCATGTAGGTAGCAACAGCCAAATTATCAGATAGATAAATCGTTTCTTTTTCATTTTTTTTAGTTTGAAAATCGGATTTACCTGCTTTGTGCCTGTGCGTTTACATCAACTCCCAGTTGATCATTTGTTGCTTTAGTTGCAATAACAGCCGTATTAATGTGCGGGTAATACGGAATAGTCTTATAAGGCGTTGGTGATCCATAAATTCCAGGATTTGTCCCATCGTTGGCAGACAGCAAGATACTTACGGTTGCACCATCGCTTTCTGCTGTTCCGGTTACTGAGCTTAAATGGTAGTCATTATCATATTCAAATGTATATACGTTTCCGTTAATTGTTGTGTAGGCTGCAGCATCCCCAACATTATAAATATTGTTAGCCCCTCCATTTGAACTCGTACCGCCGTAAGGAATACCTTCTGCAAAAACATTATTATAGAGGTTATTACTTTCTGAATTATATAGTCCTCCCCTTAATCCGAACACATTATTTGTAAATGTGCAACCGCTTGCCCACCTTATTGATGAATTACCGTAAGATGAAGATCCGTTTACATTTATTGAATTGTGGTTAAAATTTGATTGGTAGAATTTATCGATGTAAGAAAATATAAGAGACTTCTCTACAAGACAGTTGCTTCCATATTTTGCATCAATACTTTGCAATACACATTCTGAAATTTGGAAGTTTAGGTTGGGATTTCCTGTTTCAACGTTGCGAAAAGTTACTGTATTCATAACTCTGCATCTTTTCATTTTGATATTAACAACCTCATCGTCGGAGCTACCAAAATTCAGATAGCTGGTGAATAAAATTCCCTCAAACGAACTGTTATCGGAATTACCGGTAAATGTAAGGCCGGAAGTAATTCGAGTTTGCATGGTTGCCCCAGTTTCCGATGGGTAATGTCCGTGTCCCACCCAATGCAGGGTTTTATCAATGGTTTTGGTCGTAATAGTAAATCCCCCGCCCGGAAGATAAAGCGTATCGCCTGCAACGGCATTGGTAATAGCGGTATTAATGTTGCTGTAAACTTCGGTTTTGGTTCCGTTTTGCACTACAAATTGTGCCTGTCCCCAGCTAATAAGTGCAAGAAATAGAAATGGAAGTATGATTATTTTTTTCATGATTATCAATTTTTTAATGAGAATGAATACAACTTATTAGCGTTCCTGAGCCGCTACTCTAATTTGAACACCCAGGTTTCCGCCAACAGCTTCGTTATCAATATCAGCGGTTTGAATGTGTGGATGATACGGAACTGCTCCTTCTTTGTATGGCAGAGAAGTACCATAAATTCCAATGTTAGTGCCGTCGGTTGCTGTGTTAATTCCCGGGCTACCCGATTTTAAATGATAATCGTTGTCGTAAGAAAACGTGTAAATATTCGCGCTATTCGAAATATCGGTGTATATATTTTGCCAGCCAACATCAGTTATATTTCCGGAACCCGTCATAGTAGAAGTAGTTGGATCATAAGGCAAAGAAGACTGAAAGAGGTTATTTTCGAAATTACAATTGTAGGTGTTATAAAGTCCGTATGAATAACTAAATACATTGTTTGTAAACTGGCAGTTCTCGCAATACTCAATAACACGATTATTGTAATCGTAGTCGTTTACAGAATTGTGATTAAAGAATGATTGATAGAAATTGTTTAAAGTGCTGAAAATTAGATTTTTTTCGACTCGGACATTTTTCCCATAACGACCATCAATTCCCTGGGTAACACATTCAGTAAGATGAAACGAAAGGTCAGGATTGCCGCTGCCAATATCTGTAGTATTTCTCAAATACAGCGTTCCTCCTATTCGGCAACGTTTCATATCCACACCGGTACAATCATCATCTGTTGATCCGAATATAACATTGCTTTGAAAAAAGATACCTTCAAAAGAGCTGTTGTCACAACTGCCAGAGAAGGTGACTTGATTTGTAATTTGTGTGTGGCCGGTGGCAACTGTCGAATCGGGATAATGTCCAACACCTCGCCAATGCAGGGTTTTATCAACTGCGGTAGAGATGGAGAATCCTCCGCCCGGCAAATAAATAGTATCTCCGACTGATGCTGCAGTGATTGCTACATTAAGGTCATCGAAAGTTTGAGCTGTGCCGTTTTGCACAACAAATTGTTTTTGGGCAAATGTTGTAATTGCCAAAAACAGTAAGGGTAAAAAGTAAAGCTTTTTCATGGTTATTACATTTAGAATTTGATCCCTTGTGCGGATTGTAAAAAATTTTCACCATCAAAAAAGTTATTATTACCGGCCTTTTTTTAAGTTAGAGCCGGATTAAATGACTGTGATATGCATTGGTTTCTTAGCCAAGCTACAAGGCAGCAGTTCTTTTCAATCTCACACAATTGCGGAATGTTAGTTAAACTTTTGGTACATACATTTTAATTTCCCAATCAGGGGAAATGAATCATTTTGAATAAAAATACTTTGATTTTGTGTGCTATCATATAGCCGTTCAGAACGATTCAACGTACCGTTGATTTCAACCAACCATCCGCACTGATATGCCGATTAACCGTTTAATTCAGAATTAATCCGAATAAGAACGGTGTAGGGGTATAGCCATTTTCTATCGCAATTGAAAGGTGTTTTTTTAGCTCTGTGTTTTATAGGTCAAAATTTTCATTTCAATCTCTTTACGCCGGTCGCGGGCAACTTCAAGACGCGTTCCGTGGCTCAGTTTAATAAAGCGCCCGCCATACGCCACAATATGTTCCATATTTACGAGGAACGATTTGTGAACTCTCAGAAACGGAAATTCGCGGAATTCGTTTTCCCAATAACCGAGGTGACGCGAGGTAAATAACTCTTTGATTTGGTTTTGTTCATCGAGGTAATGAATTGCAGAATATTCTTTTTCCGCTTTCAAATACAAAACCTGTGAGGCCGGTAAAAATACAGTTTTGTTTTGTCCCTTAATAACCAGTTGTTTGTTGTGCAGTGCGTTAATGGTTTGCAGTAATTGTTCCAGTTCCTCTTTTCTGAATATTTTACTTTTAGCCTTTTCAATGGCTCGTAGCAAATCGTCTTTGTCGATGGGTTTGGTAACGTAGTCGATTGCATTAAATTTAAAGGCTTTCAGTGCAAAATCGTTGTACGATGTTACAAAAATAATTTGCAGTTTATCCCATTTCCATGCTTTCAACATCTCAAAAGCATCAAAATCGTCGTTAAACTGAATGTCGAGAAAAACAAGATCGAATGTTAGTAGGGGAAGTTTTTCAATAGCTTCGCGGCCTGAATAACAAACATCAACAATCTCAATGTCAGGAGCGTATTCCTGCAATATCTTTTCCAAATTCAGTACTGAAAGTTTTTCATCTTCAACAATTACTGCTTTCATATTTATATCGTTAAGCTCTTTTATACATCTCAATTATCGTCTTTGCCATTTAAAAATCATCAGCTTTAAGTACCAGCGGTATCCGAAAACTTACATTTGCTCCCGGATTCCGGTCGCTGATTTCAAACTGTAAATTTTGTCGTTTCTGAAGTAATTCAATTCGTTCTCGCGTAATCTTGGTTCCTAATCCGGTGCCAAATGAGTTTGATTGTTCTTTAAATCCTTTGCCGTTGTCGAGTACCGAAATGTATAAAAACCGATTTCTGACTTCAATATTGATTACTATTTCAGCATTATTAATTTTTACACCACTAAAACCATGTTTTATCGAATTCTCAACAAGAGGTTGCAGCATCATTGGAGGAACCAGTATTTTTTCGGTTGAATGATTTTGCGGGAGTACAATTTTGAATGAAAAACAATGATTACACCTAAATTGCTCCAGTTCCATATATTTACTCACGATTTCAATTTCGCTGTTCAAACTGATGGATTCCTTTTTTACATTTTGAAGAATTACACGCAATAATTTCGAAAAACTTACAATGTATTGGTTGGCTTGTTTTTTATAACCTGCATTAACCAGCCCGCTAATGTTATTCAGGCAGTTCATTACAAAATGTGGATCAAGTTGTGCTGCTAGTGCTTCGCTTCGTAATTGGGTGAGTCTTTGTTTGGTGGCCGCTTTCTTTTTTTCCCGTTTTCTGAAATACTGAATTAAGAAAAATACTGCAACAGAAAGAACCACCACCTCGATAACAATAAACCACCATTTCTCCCAAAACGGATGTTTAATGGTAAATGTAGCGTGTAATGTTTCGGAAGTAGCCTGGCTAACACCGGCATCGGCTTTAACCTCAAATTCATACTTTCCAGGGCGCAGATTGTAGTATATTATTTCGTTATTGTCGGTGGCTTCCGACCAATTTTCCTGCAATCCCTTTAATCGATAATAGTATCGAATATTACCGGAATTAGTGAATGAAACCGCATCGATTGAAAATTTCAGGTTGTTGTGTTTGTAATCAAAAGTTGTGCTTTTGACAGTGGTTTCCGGATTCCACTGAATATTATCCACTGATGAGTTGACATTGAGAAAGATACGCGGTGGAATAATCTGTTGCTGAATTAATTGCATTGGATCAAAGCGAGTTACCAAATCGCTCGTTGGAATCCAAAGCATTCCTTCAGCGTCGGTGAGGAACCCGTTTTGGCCACATTCAATACCCGTAAAACCATTACTTTGGTTGAACAAGATGGTTTCAAACACGCCACTTTCGTAATACTTTTGCAAATCGGCAATGTATAATCCTTTTATTCCTCCCAGAAAAAGGAAGTGGGGCTTAACAAATATCATCGAATAAAAAGCTTCTCCTTCCCTCGATTCAATCTGTTTTACCGAGTTGCCGTTAAATAAATTCACATGCTCGATGCCGGCTACCCAGATATTTTTGTGATGATCTTTTGCCAGTGAATAGCTATGCAGGAGATGTGCATTATCGTAATGAATAATGCGGTTGTTTTTAATAACGCTTAGGCCGTTTCTTCCAATTACCACAAGGTTGTTATTTTTATCGAATTCAAAATTCAATACACTCGAAACGCCCAGTTCTTCTCTTGTCCAGCTTTTTACCTTATTGTTTTCATCAAGAATAAATAGTCCGGGATATCCGCTGCAATAAAGTTTCCCATCGGGGTAAACTTTTGTCATTTGAAAAGGTAATTCCGGCAAGCCCAAAACCGGAGAAAATTTTTCTGATTCGTATTTTAGTACATTATATTCGGTAGGGAAAAACAGGGTTGATCCGCGTCGGCTTGCACCCATGTAGTAGGCGTAATAGTTCGGAACAGGTCTGCGTTTCAGGTGTTTCGGAAGCTGGCGATTAACCACATTTGTATAATCAGTAATGTTTTCCCCATCCCATTTCCACAGTCCATTTTGGTACGACGCAAACCAAAAATTGTGTTTCTCATCTTCCTGCACCGACCAAACCCAGTCTTTGTTTCCCATATTAAATTTGAAATTCTGGAAATTCAGTTGGAAAAAATTGTACAACCCTTCTTCAGTAGCTACCCACAGGTTGTCTTCCACATCGTAAACAAGGTCGCGAATATGTGTCAGTTCTTCTTTGATGACTGTTAATTTGTTTTTATAGATGTACAGATTTTGATCTGTTTTTACAATTAAAGCATCGTTTGCAGGGCTTGAAATTAGTTTAAAAAACCCGGCTGGTTCTGCTATTGAAAAAAGAGGCGAAATTTTATCGTTGTGAATAAGAAAAACCTCATGTTGGTTATTATATCCAGCAAAGTCGTTTCCAAACTGAACAACACTGATAATATTTTCTGAGGTGTACAATTGGCGAATTAAATTACCGGTTGTAACATCCGAAATATAAATGCTGTCGGCATTCATTTGCCACATGTAATTCTGGCTGCCTTCTTCCATAAAAATTACGGAGCCCCATTCCGGATTGATGTTATATAGCTTTATGGAATCAATAGTTGAATAGTCCATTACCTGTTGGAGCATCTCCGAATCAGGAGAAGAATCGTAAATAATTTTTTGTTTAAAACGATGGGATTGTTTCATCGTAGAAGAACTTTTTTCCCATCGGGGTAGTTGCGAGTTAAAATGCTGTCGCCTGCGAGATTGGCAAAAGAATGGGAGCCAAATAATAGCAGTTGTTGGTCTCTGGTTTCGCCAATCAAGGTTAAATCAAAACCCGGCAAAATTGCTTTCGGGTAGTTTTTAAAACGGTAACCATCAAAACGGCTTAGTCCGGCTTTGGTTGTGCACCACAAATACCCTTTGCTATCGATAAACATAGACATTACCTGCATTTGTGCCAAACCATCCTGCACGGTGTAGTGTTTATAGCTGAACTCTTTGGTAGCTTCCTGCGAATGTGCAGGAGCTGTTTGAACTAGCAGAAGCCAAAAAATGAAGCTATAAATGAAAAAAAGGATTGATTTGATATTGGCAACTTTTGGCATTTGTTTTATAGCGGATTCTTAGTTGCTAAGATAAATTATTCCTATAGTAATTTTAGATTAAAGTCAAAAAAAAACAGAAACTCATTGAGCTTCTGTTTTTTAAAAAGTATGTTGATAAATGTTATTTTTCCAATTCTTTCCAGGCCAATGCACTCGCTCCAACAATGGCAGCATCGCCGGGCTTCAATTCCGATGGAAGGATTTTGATCTTCTCTTTAAAAATAGGAAGCAAGTGTTTTTCCATGTGTTTTTTAGTTGGCGCAAAAATGTAATCGCCGGCAGCGGTTGGTCCGCCAAACAGGAATACTGCTTCGGGGCTCAGGTGGTGAACTGTGTCAGCCAATCCTTGTCCGAGCCATGCACCCGTTTTTTCAAATACTTCTAATGCAACTTTGTCGCCTTTTTCGGCAGCATCGTATATCATTTTCGAGTCCAGCTCGTTAAACGATTTGTCAGCAAGCAAACTATCAGTAGCATTTTTCTGCACCATAATTTCAAACGCAGTACGTTTCATTCCGGGAGCCGAGCAGTAAGCTTCAAGGTGCCCCAGTGCTGTACATCCGCAAAGACGTCCGCCGGGAATGAGCGTTGTATGTCCGCACTCGCCTGCAAAACCATCGTGACCGTAAACCAGATCGCCATTAACAACAATACCACTACCAACGCCGGTACCCAATGTAAACATTACAAAGTTTTTCATGTCTTTGGCTCCACCGTAAATCATTTCGCCAATGGCTGCTGCGTTAGCATCATTTGTCAGTGCAAGTGTTTCCATTTCAGGGAAGTGTGTGCGAAGCAGTTCTACTAAGCGCACCACTCCTTTAAACGACAAGTTAGGAGCATATTCAATTGTTCCGCTGTAGTAATTACCGTTTGGAGCGCCAATTCCTATACCGAAAACTTCTAAATTCTCATTCAATAACTTAACTGATTTGATCAATTCTTTAATGGCTGCTGCCAAATCTGAGATGTATTGGTCGATATTGCCATGCGATGGTGTAGAAATATTGTCTTTTACCATCACATTTCCTTCAGCGTCAACAACGCCAATGGCAGTATTTGTTCCGCCAATATCAACTCCAATTGCTACTTTCTTCATTTTTATTATGCTTAATTAATTTAGATTCTGTCTGTTTTTTTTAGTGCGTTAGCAAAATTAAAAATATTATGCAATTGACATGGGAACCCACAGTGGTTTATGGCTATTTATTTTGAATTCAGTTAAGCTTTAACGTTTTTTAACCTGATTAATTTAGAAATAAATTAATCACCCGGCGGGCGGACGAAATAATTGGAAAACAATTATTTGTCCGGGTTAACCTTGACATTGAAAATCTTAAATGTGATTCAATAAAAACGTATACTTTACAGATTTTTAATCGTCAACACATAGTGTGAAAAATTCTATGAATTTTTCAGGTTAAGACGAATCGTAAATCCAAATCACAAAACAACGCTAAATTTTAATCGTACATTTGTTCCCTGAAATTATGAAAGCAGTTGGAAAAGTAATTTTGAAGTTTTTAGGGTGGATACTTTTAATTCCCATTTATATCTACAAATACGCCATATCGCCACTTACTCCTGCCTCGTGCCGGCATGTCCCCACGTGTTCGGAATATGCTGTGCAGGCGATTAAGATACATGGCCCGTTTAAAGGATTTATGTTGACCGTGAGGCGCCTTTCAAAATGTCATCCGTGGGGAACTGATGGTTACGACCCTGTTCCGCCAAAAGAACCCGGCGCAAAAAAGTTTTAATCCGAGTTTGTCTTAAAATCGAATTCCGATTATTAAAAACGATTCCTTTTAATTATTCCAAAACATAAAACTAAATTTGTGGAACATTGTTAAGATGAGACATTAAAAAATACATTGATGAAGAGAATAATACTTTTGTTGGTTATGGCAACTTTGTTTGCCGCATGTGGAAACCAAAAGAAAGAAGAAAAAAGTGCTGCGGCAGATGTTGTTACCGTGAGTATTTTACCGCAAAAAACATTTGTTGAAAAAATAGCGGGCGACGATTTTGAGGTGAATCTGCTTATTCCTCCCGGATCGAGTCCGGCAGCTTATACGCTTTTACCTTCGCAACTGAAAGATATTACGCGTTCGGCTATTTGGTTCCGAATTGGCTACATAGGTTTTGAGCATTCGTGGTCGGATAAAATAGCGCAAGCCAATTCAGATATGAAAGTGGTTAATATTTCGGAAGGCCTCGACCTTATTGCCGACAAAATGGAACAACATGGTGATCATGTACATATCGATGGTGTTGATCCGCATGTTTGGTTGTCGCCGGTTTTGGTAAAACAAATGGCAAAGGTAATTCTCGACGAGCTTTCAACCTTAAAACCTGAAAAGGCAGCAGAGTACCAGACCAATTATCTGCGTTTTGTTAAAGAATGCGATCAGCTTCATGTCGATCTTAAAAATCAACTTAAAGATTACGCAGGACGAAAGTTTATTGTTTTTCACCCCAGCCTGTCGTATTATGCCCGCGAATATGGTCTCGACCAGCACTCGCTTGAAACCGGAGGAAAAGAACCAACACCTCAGCTGTTGCGCAATGTTGTTGATATGGCTAAAACGGAAGGAATTAAAATCGTTTACATACAAAGCGAATTTGACCGGGAGCATGCACGTGTTTTTGCCGATGAGATTGGTGGCGAGATCATCCAGATTTGGCCTCTGAACCCAGAATGGGAAGAAAACCTGAGACACATCACTGAAATTCTGACTGATAATTTTTAATGAGTCCATTAATAAAAATAGAAAACCTGACGGTTGCTTACGATAAAGTGCCTGTGCTGGAAAATGTCGATCTTGAAATTTTTGAGAAGGATTTTCTGGGTTTGATAGGCCCTAATGGTGGTGGCAAAACAACATTGTTAAAAGCCATTTTGGGATTGAAGAAACCGGAATCGGGAAAAATTCATTTTTCAAAAGAAATGAGTGGCCGAAAAAAACCAATTGGTTATTTGCCGCAGGTAAAACATATCGACCAGAAATTCCCGATCACTGTTTTTGATGTGGTACTTTCGGGAGCAATTATGCAAAATCGTCAAAAAGAAAAGAGTGAAGCTAAAGACAGGGCAGAAGCTTTACTGGTAGAAATGGGTGTTGCCGGAATTCGGAACAAAGCCATTGGCGAACTTTCTGGCGGGCAAATGCAACGCGTGTTTTTATGTCGTGCTTTGCTTAGTAAGCCCAAGCTGCTAATTCTGGATGAACCGGATACTTTTGTTGACAACCGCTTTGAAGGTGAACTCTACGAAAAACTCCGACAACTGAATAAAGACTTGGCCATTGTTCTGGTTTCGCATGATTTGGGAACCATTAGCAGTTATGTAAAGTCGATTGCTTGTGTTAATACCTTCGTGCATTATCATCCAAGTAATATTATTTCGCAAGAACAGCTGGCCAATTACAACTGTCCGATACAAATTTTATCGCACGGCGAAATACCACACACCGTTTTAAAGCAGCATAACCACTGATATGAATGCAATTATAGAATTATTTTCATACGATTTTTTTCAGAAAGCATTTCTGGCCGCTGTGTTTGCCAGTATTTCGTGCGGGATAATTGGTGCTTACATTGTTTCGCGGCGTATTGTTTTTATCAGTGGCGGAATTACTCATGCATCGTTTGGTGGAATAGGACTTGCTTTTTTCCTCGGATTTAATCCTTTGCTGGGAGCAGTGCTTTTTGCCGTTTTATCAGCTTTGGGTATTCAGTTTTTTACCAAAGTAGCCGAAATCCGCGAGGATTCATCTATCGCAATTTGGTGGTCGCTGGGAATGGCATTGGGAATTATATTTGTTTTCCTAACTCCGGGATATACACCCAATCTAATGAGCTACCTGTTCGGAAATATTCTTACTGTCACTACTTCCGAGCTTTGGTGGATGTTTGCGCTTAATCTGTTGATTGTTGTTTTCTTCGCCGTATTCCTGCGTAAAATCCTTTACATAGCTTTCGACGAAGAATTTGCCCGCACTGCCGGTTTGCCGGTAGCCTTGTTCAACTACCTCATTATCGTACTTATTGCGCTAACCGTTGTTTTGAACATTAGGGTAGTGGGTATCATTCTTATTTTGTCGTTACTCACCATACCGCAGGCATCAGCCAATTTATTCACTAACGATTTTAAACGCTTGCTGGTCTATTCATCGTTGTTTGCCTTTGTGGGAACAATTGCCGGACTGTTTATTTCTTACTTCCTGAATATTCCTTCGGGCGCTGCAATAATTTTTACGCTGGTTGTTATTTTTGGTGTACTGAGGTTGGTAAAATCATTTGTGTGATGTTTGCGCAGAAGAAGGAAAAAATACACACCTGCCCAAACTGTAATTTTCAATTCTCAAATCTCGATGTTCCACGTTCGTGCAGTAATTGTTTTGCCTGCACCGGATGCGAAATTTATAGTTGTCCATCGTGCAACAATGAGGTGGTTGTTAAGCCAGTGAAGAAAAGATCTGCAGGTCAGTAGTATAAAGGATCTTGGTAGTTACTTCACAAAAAAAACATGTTTAAAAAATTGTAGAATCAAGCAGTTCTTCTTTGGTTCAGTTGAAAAGAAAATGTATTTTCGGGATGTGATAATCACTAATCAATTCGGGATTATTATTTAACACAACTGCCCGCTCTGAAGATTCAGGCGGGCAGTTTTTTATTAAAACTCAGTTGGTTTAAACTGATTCTTTAAAATACTTTACAGTTCCTACTTTTAGTTCCATTGTGGCATCTTCGTCGCAAACTATAATTCCGTTAGGGTGCATTTGCATGGCCGATAATGTCCACATGTGGTTAATTCCGTTTTCCACTACATTTTGCAGGGCGCGGGCTTTTTTATATCCGTTTACCAAAACCAGCACTTCTTTCGAGTCGAGCACAGTTTGTACACCAACAGTTAAAGCCTGTTTAGGTACCTGGTTCAAATCGTTATCGAAGAAACGTGAGTTGGCCACAATCGTATCGTAATTAAGATCTACCAAACGTGTGCGCGACTGAATCGATGACCCCGGGATATTAAAAGCCAGGTGACCATCGGCACCCATTCCACCCATAAACAATTCAATGCCACCGTACGATTCTATTTTGGCTTCGTAACGCTCGCATTCTGCATCCAGGTCGGCTGCATTTCCGTCAAGAATATTGATATTTTCTTTCTGAATATCGATGTGGTTAAAAAAGTTATCGAACATAAAACAGTGGTAGCTTTCCGGATGATCTTCGGCAATACCTACGTACTCGTCCATGTTAAAAGTTACCACATTTTTAAATGATACTTTCCCTTGGTTGTATAAGTCGATCAGTGTTTTGTAAGTGCCAAGTGGTGTTGATCCGGTTGGTAACCCCAGCACAAACGGTTTTTCTGCCGATGGCTTAAAATCATTAATTTTTTCGGCAATATGATTTGCAGCCCAAATGCTCAATTCGTCGTAGTTGTTATGAATAACTAGTTTCATTATATGTGGTTTTTTTAAAGTATATTTTCCATTGCTTTTCCCAGTTTCTGGGCTTCTTCAAGGAATTGCTCAACAGTTAATTCGCGGTGGTAAATTACACCATGTGTGGCGCGTAACAGCGGCGAATCGTTTTGGTAGAAAAAGTTTTTACCCAGCAGCAGCTGTATTTGTTTATGCTGATCGAACCAAACGCGTTGTGTCAGATCGCTGAATTTTCCATCGAGCTGGTAACTCGGGAACGAAGCATTGACTTGAGTAATGTAACACTCCGAAAACGACTTGCCCAGTGTTGCCAGCGAGTTAAGCGAAACCGGAACGATCACCTCCACATCCCACGGGTTGTATTTAAACCATACATTACGGTAACCAACAATTCGCAGTTCGCTCAGGTCTTCTTCTTTGCTCCAGTCCTCAACGGCTTTTGCAATTGCCATCAACACTTTATAGTGCGTATCAGGGCCGCTTCCCTGCGGATCCATAGCCAGACTAATTACAGTTGGTTTGTATTTTCTAAAGTCTTCCAAAATTGGAAGGATGTCTTTTTCGTAGTTCGATTCGCCCGAGTAAAAGCCCAATCGCAAGTGATGAACATTTTTCACCATAATGCCGTAGTGCGCCCAAACCAGTTCCTCTTCAAACTCGCGGATCATACCTTTCAGCTTCTGAATTTTTGATGGATTTTTTCCACCGTCATAGGTATTTTTCAAACTGGTATGGATTTCAAAAATGGTCTCACGAAGTTCTTCCTCGTTGTTAATTCCCCAAATGGAAACCAATGCACGTATAACGCGGTGGCAAACTCCGCGACGTTTTTCTTCTTCATCCTGCGCCGCAATGTTGTCGAGGTAGTGGTAAATATCTTTGTCCCACTTGTATTTATACCCGTCTTTAAAAAAGTCGGGGAAGTCAATCATCTCAATTTTCCCCTGGTCCATCAGGTCTTTCGTATCAACCAGAAGATCGTATAGAAATGTGTTTGTAACCGCAGTAAAACCTGATGTAGCTACCGAAAAATGAAGCTCGTTACTGGCATCGCGCGACTGGCGATTGGTAGATGGCATAATGCCAAGCATAATATCGTCGTGGTGCGGGCCGGTATGGTAATACACCTGGTCCACCTCTTTTTCCATCCCTTTTTGCAGTTTTGCTAAAATGGAATCGATTACCGACTGAACCGTGTTTTCGTTCAAATCAGGAATCATACTGCAGTATTTATCAGCTTTTAGGTCTTCCAAATCCAGTTTAGAGCCAAATTTGTTTATTTTTTTGCAGAGCTCAATTACCGCTCTTTCTGTTTTCTGGTGGTTCCACGGTGTGCAAGTGTAATAGCTCTCAATGCTGTCTTCAAGTGCAACCGCTGCACCTTCTGTAAGGTAAAAACGGGCATTCTTCAATTTATGAAGAGCTGTCGCCGGATAAGTCACACTCGGTTCGCTTTCTAACGAAGCTTTTATAGTATCGGCAATGGCTTCTCCTGCAGCATAAACAATTGCTTTATTTTCAGGATTGAAAGTAAGTGTGCCCAAACCAATAGTAATTACCAGTCGGTTTTTCGATACCTCAATTCCACCCAAATCAGCTGCGGTTATGGCTTGCGTTTCAAAGTTCGTTTCGGTTAAACGTGTTGATGAGAAATGATCAGATCCGCGGGTATTAAAAGCGATCAGTCCATCGGGGCCAATACCGCTCAAGAAAAAGCCGATTCCTCCTTTTTCGCGGATCTTATTTTCGTAGGCCGTACACCAGTTATCGATTTTGAAAATCGACTCTTTTTGCAATTGCTCCTGGTGCGTTTTTGCTTCGCGATAACGCAAGGACAGGTCGATCTTAAAATCAGGGAAAATCTCGGAATAGTGTTTGCCTTCTGCCAGTTCAATTTCTTGTGAATTGATGAGCAGAGCTTTATCTTTATTAAAGCCTAAACCATCGATATATTGTTTTTGTGCATAGTTGTAAAGGCTGTTATGTTGTTCCGGGTTAATGGGGAAAAATTCGCCCATTTGTACAAAAGAGAGTTCGCTCAGATCGGGCTTATTTACATCGGCCAAACCATATTTTTCCAAAAAGTCTTTTCCTTTCTTGTTGTCCCAGTTATTGAGTAAAAGGTGTGTAAAATCAAGAAAATATTGTGCCGTTTTTCCTGTTGGTAAACTTACTACACCAGTCGGGTTTATACTTGCCCACTCTAAAAAGCTTAACGCTGAAAGCAACCCCAGTTTTGGAAAACTTTCGGTGGTGATATACGGAATTTTGGTCGAAATTTCTTTTGAGTTTGTTTCTTCGAAAAATGCTTCTTCAACCTTTGTAAAATTGATTGTCATATTTTATTTTTTTGAAATACGTTCCAGCGCATAAGCTGCGGCTCCCATGGTTCCCGCTTTGGTACCCAATTCAGAAAAAAGGATTTTGGTTTCGTTGCTTATGTCGCGGTTGCTAAATGTATGAATGGCTTGTTGAATGGGCGCCAAAATAAACTGACTGGCCACTGCAACTTGTCCACCAATAATTATCAATTCAGGATTAAATATCTGGATTAGATAGGCCATTCCTCTTCCTAACCATTTTCCTACTTCGGAGAATAAAGAAATAGCAAACTGGTCGCCGGAATTGGCTGCCTGAATGACTGTTGAAATATCTATTTTGTCTAAATCATCTTTAACCAGGTCCTTAATCAGCGAAGAATGTCCCTGTTGAATTCCTTCGCGGGCTTGCCGTGCAATGGCGTTGGCTGAAACAATTGTTTCCAAACAGCCCTGTTTTCCACAAACACAAAGCACTCCGTTATCGGCCAGTGGCAGGTGCCCGAATTCTCCCGAATAGCCGGATTTCCCGGTATAAAGCTTCCCGTTAACAATAATTCCTAGTCCCAAGCCCCAGTCGGCCTGCAACATCAATACGTTTTTCTTACCCTTCGCCAAACCAAAATACTGTTCAGCAAAAGTCCGCAATTTTGCATCGTGGTTGATAAAAACCGGTATACCAAATATTTGTTGTAATTGCGAAAACAGGTTCTTTTCTTCAGGGAAATAGGTTTGGTTGATGCCTTCTTTTTGGTTAATCAATCCCGGTAATTCGAGTCCGGCCACTAAAATCTTTTCGCGGTCGATATTACTATCTTTGATAACTTTCTCCAACTCGGCATTAACCTGGTTAAAAAGGTTAATGTCTGACGACATTTTTATGGGGAAATAGTGAGGGCCGCTAACTTCCTCGTTGCAGCTGTTAAAAATGGAAATAATAGTTCGGGCCACATTTATGGTTATTCCAACTACATAAAAACCGTTTTCAACAAGTCCGTAAATATTCGGGCGCCGGCCACCACTCGAATCGCCTCGTCCTAGCTCGGTTACCAATTGGTCCTCAATTAGCTCGAGTAGCAGGCTGTTTATTTTTGGTGTACTTAGTTTAATTTGGCGGGCAAGATCAGAATTTGAAAGCGGGCCGTTAAAATAAATTGAACGAAGAATCTGTTTTTTCTGGGCAATTTTCTTTTGCTCAACTGCCTGACTTTGATTTCCTGTGGTTTTAAATAGTTTTTCCATAACTGTATTCGCAAAAATCAGAATAATTTAAATATGAAACAAGCTTCTTTTTAAAAAAATTAAAAAGAACCGTGTAATTTTCCTAAATTTAATGTTTCATTTACAATTCATAAAAAATTAATATGATAATGTTTTAATGTTGGCTATTTTCGGAGAGATTTAAAATAGGGTTGAACAGCTAAAATTATCCAGTATGATAAAAAGATTAGGGTTTATAATTGTATTGCTAATTGTATGCAGCGAGTTTTTGAGCGCACAGACACGACGAATAATCAATATTCCGGATATTGATGGTTACAAAACATTGAAATGCGATTTGCACATGCACACCGTTTTTTCTGATGGTACTGTTTGGCCAACTGTTAGGGTTGAAGAGGCCTGGAAAGAAGGATTGGATGCCATTTCCATTACCGATCATATTGAATACCGTCCACATTCGATTGATGTTGTAGCCGATCATAACCGTTCGTACGATTTGGCAAAACCATTGGCCAATCAGTCGGATATTTTATTGATTAAAGGAACTGAAATTACGCGTAGTATGCCGCCGGGCCATTTAAATGCTTTATTTATTACAAATGCCAATTTGCTTGAACTGGAAGACGTGCAGGCCGCAATAAAAGAAGCGCGCGACCAGGGAGCTTTTATCATGTGGAATCACCCGTGCTGGGATGCACAGCAACCCGACTCGGTATTGTGGTGGAAAGAACATTCCTATTTTTTCGAGAATGATATGTTACACGGTATTGAGGTTTATAACTGGGAGTTTTGCCCGGAAGCCATGGACTGGGCTAACGAAAAAAACTTAACCATGCTGGGGAATTCTGATGTGCACGGGCCAATGGATGTAAGTGACGGACACCGCCCACTTACCCTTGTTTTTGCAAAAAACCGATCGATTAGCGGAATAAAAGAGGCCTTGTTCAACAGGCGAACTGCCGTTTATTTTGACAACATTATTGCCGGTCGTTCTGAATTTTTAGAGCCACTTTTTTTCGAGTCGTTGGAATACAGTAAAACACCTTTGAAGTTGAAAAATAAAGAATCAAAAGTGGTAAATATTACCAATAACTCAGATGTAGATTACGAACTGGAGCTGGTTCAGCCAGGCGTAGGTTTTGATGCTCCGGAAAGTATTACACTGAAAGCGCATCATGTTTCGGCTCTGAGTTTAAGTGGAAATTCTGATGAGATTGCAGATACAGGTAACCTGAATGTTTATTACCAGGTAAAAAATATGCTTACCGGTGTTGACGACAAGCTTGTGGTAACCTTCACTTTCCGAAACAATTAGCCGTATGTTTTGTTACGATGCTGTAATTTTCTATTCCGATATAAATGTCAGCAAGAACAAAAAAAGAACCCGCATTAATTGAGCAGGTCGTTACCAATAACGAAGAGATTTCGCCTGGTGTACATGTGATATCGTTTCGCAGGGATTCTGATTTTTTGCCCGGTCAGGTGGTGAAAATTGGAGTTGACACCGAGAATCCTCCCCGTATTTACAGCATTTGCAGCGGCAACCAGGAAGACGAGATTCGAATTCTGTTCAACATTAAAGACGATGGTTTTTTAACACCTAAAATGGCTGGTATGATTCCGGGCGATATTTTGTATGTATCGGAACCCTACGGAAGTTTTTTGGGTACCAATGAACCGGCCTGGTGGATTGCCTCCGGAACAGGGATCGCTCCTTTTTATGCCATGTATCGGTCGGGAATGTCGGAGAACAAAACACTAATACACGGAGTGAGGTATTTAAACCAGTTTTATTTTGAAGATGAGTTGGAGTGGTCGATGGGAAAAAATTATGTTCGTTGCTGCTCGCAGGAACAGTCGTGCGATGTTTTTCCGGGTCGGGTTACCAGCTATCTGGAGGGATTAACAGAGTTGCCCGATGTAAAATATTACCTGTGTGGAAAGGCGCTGATGGTAGTAGAAGTGCGCGATATGCTGATTGAAAGAGGTGTGGATTACGGAAATATTATTGCCGAAATTTATTTTTAGTCCCCTTATTTGATTCGGAGTGTAATATTTGTATTTTAGTGATACTAATTCTGTGCACTTAATTTTATAAAATAAAATCAAAATGAAACACGCATGCAAAACACATCTTAAAAGGGTGGTATTGTTATGCAAGTTTCAGAAAATTACCTTTAAAAACTTAAATTCATAAACACATGAAACGTACCTTTTTATTAGCCGCCTTAATGCTTTTTGCATTAATCAGCACACAAGCACAATCACTCGACAAAGTATTGGATAGTTACTACAAAGCCAACGGCCTGGATAAAATTGCCGATGTAAAAACATTCGATATTGAAGCAAAAGTTAGCGTAATGGGAATGGAAATGCCCATGCACATTAGAGTGAAAAACCCTGACAAGTTTAGGGTGGATATGGAAATGATGGGACAAAAAACCACAAGCGCTTTTGATGGCGAAAATGGATGGATGATTAACCCAATGATGGGAGCCGGTGTTCAGGATCTTGAAGGCGCCCAGTTAAAACAAGCAATGGGGCAGGCCGATATGGAAGGTGCCCTTTACAACTACAAAGCAAAAGGCAGTAACATTGAAATGCTGGGTAAAGTTGATGCTGATGGAGCAGAAGCTTACAAATTAAAACTTACGGATAAGGATGGCGCCGTTCAAACGTATTACATTAATGCTGACGACTATATGATCTCAAAAGTTGAATCGAAAGCTGAAGCCATGGGACAATCCATGGATATTGTAACTAAAATGGTAGAGTACAAAGACGTAAAAGGAATTAAGATGGCCAGTAAAATGGAAATTGAAATGCCAATGGGCAAACAGTCGGTGGTTATGGAAGAAATTAAAATTGATGAGCCAATTGACGATACTATTTTTGAAAAACCTGCAAAATAATTTTTACTACATATAAAATTTAAAGGGCGGTTTTCCGCCCTTTTTTAATGCACACTTTTTAAGACTAGAAACACTAATTAAGACTTACTTTCAGATTCTTTTAGTTTGTTAACTATTAACCCCGGTTAGTTTAACTTCTTTTAGCTGTTGTGGGGCAATATTTAAATCATCTTTGATAAAAATCTAAAAAACATAAATAATGAAAATAAAATTCCTTTTATCCGCAATCGTTGTTCTGTTTTTGGCCACTACAGTTAATGCACAACAAACCTTAAAAATTGGCCACGTTAATATTCAGGAACTGGTTCAAAAACATCCGTTAATGGATAGTATTCAAACCATAATTGAGCAGGAAGCAAAAGATATGCAAGAGATTTACGAGGAAATGATTTCAGAACACGAAGCTGCCATTCAAAAGTTTGAAGCAGAAAGTGAAGGTTATTCTGATTTTGTGAAAGAAACCCGGCAAAACGATATTTTGGAACAATCGCAAAAGATCCAAACCTACAACCAAACGGCACAACAGCAGTTGCAAAACCGGAATATGGAGCTTATTCAGCCGGTATACAAGCAAATTAACCAAGAGATTAGCAACCTGGCCGGAGCTCAAAATTTCACCTATGTGCTTGATGTTAGTGCAGGAAACGTGGCTTATATTTCGCCCGAAAGTAAAGATCTAACGCCTTTGGTTTTGGAGGCAATAAAAGGAAAATAAAGAAAAATTCGTTCACGCAAAGTTTCGGAGACGCGCAAAGATCCCAAAGAAATCATTTAGCGAACTTTGCTAAACCTTAGCGTTCTTTGCGTGAAATTAATCCTTCGTCAATAATCCTTTATCCTTTTTTGTGCCGTTAAATAAATCAATCCAACCGTTCGATAAGTTGCCCTTTTAAATTTCAATAATAGCAGCCAAATTTGAATAACATAATTTTTAAATTTATGGCTATGAAATCAATCCCAACTATAACGTTGTTACTTCTTCTGGTTTGCTGTTCCTCTTTTGCTCAAAACGAAACTATTCTTTTGCATCCTGAAATTGGTAAGAAATATATTTATCAGTTTAATAAATCGACTTATCATCTATCGAAAGATGAAAAAAAACTGGACGAAGTTCTGTGGACCAAGATTTTGGAAATAGAATATAGAACGACCGAGCCAGATAACAAAAAATTGCTATTTGTAACTGTTAGCAAAAACACTCTCCAAAAGCCTGGTGAAATTCCATTTGCATACAGGGATTACGAATATCCGGAGTTTCAAAATGAGTATTACGGAAGAGTGAGAACTGATGCGTATGAAAATTTGGTTTGTAATATACTTTTTAAATATGAGTTTAATGAAGAAACCAGTGAGCTTAAGCTTTACAACCGCGATGAAGTTTTATTGGCTGCTAAAAAGAGGTTAGACAAAAAAGCATTTGATCAAGTCTCAAAGGACCGACGAATAGAAGCTTTTAACACAAAGGCGATACCTCAAATAACCAAATATGTTCAATTACTTTATCAGGTAAATAATGAGTTGGTTGATCCGCAGGAATATGATATTAAGATTGCCACAAAGGATCATGTTTTATCGGTTTTGAACCGACGTTTAGAAAAAAAGCCTGGAATTTATGCGCTAAAGTATTCCGTGGATAATCAGGAAAAGTTTCTCAGGGATTATCAAATCATTTTGCAGGACTCAACTAAACGACCAAGCTTTATTGATGAAAATTATTATAGTATATCTTATAGCGAGCAGAACATCGAACTGGTAAGCATTAAGGCAAAGACAAGTAATCGTTTAACTGTTTCCGGAACTTTACGTGGCTTGGTAAATAAAAAGGTTACGCTGGCATTACTGCGTAATTCTTATGGAACAGAATTGTACCAGGAAACAACATTTCTGGATGAAAACAATTCATTTCATTTTGAAACGGAACTTGAACATCCTGGCTTGGTTTTTCTGCTATTTGGTCAAACTAACTCTACAATCGATTTACCTACAATTCCACTCTATGCTGAGCCGGGAAGCAATATTAACTTAACTGCAAACGGAGAATTCCCTTGGGATGTAGAGTTTTCTGGGGATTTTAATGAGGCTCAGGAGTTGCTTTATAATTTTAACAAGGAGCATAACTGGCTTAAACAAAGAATGAATTTTAATGCCGTAAACTGGTGGTGGATCTCCAATATGAAATTCGCTAATTTAAAAGATGCAATTGATAATCTTGATGCTAAAACGATGGCTTATAAAGACGTTATTCCCGAATATGTTTTCGATTTTATTACCAATGAGCTAAAAGCCAACTTAATGTGTGGTGTCCTGGAATTTCTTTCTACGTGGGAATATAAGCAGCGAGTGAAATGGGGACGAGTATATTTCCCAGAAGAGGATCTGGTAGACATAGACTATTTAAACAAGGTTTTAAATAAAGTTGCACTTCATGAAATATACAATGAATATGGCGTTTTCTCCAGACAGTTTGCCAACAGTTATTTGTCCAATTATTTTCAAACCGTAAAAAAGGTATACGATGTAAGTTATTTTGGCTACGCAACAATGACAACCGCGACAACTGAATTAAGATTTTATAGCGACTTACCGAATAAAATTGAAATAGCAAAAACTTTACTGGCAGGTCCGGCACTTTACGGACAAATTGCAGAAATGTTGGTTCAGGGAAAAACTACAATTGATAAACAGGAATCAAAAGCTACAATTTTTCGCCAAAATGAAGTTGATAAATACCTTGATTTGATTCTACGATTGTGCAACGATCCTGAATTTACTCAATCGCTTGAAAATATCATACACACGCAATCTCAATGGAACGAAAAGGATTATGTACCCGACACCAAATTCTTTAATGAAAAAGGAGAGGCAGAGTATTTAAAAGACTTTTTTGGTGAAAAACCAACTATTTTTTACGTGACGGAACGCTGGGGAGCAGGTCGCTATAGTTTTGATGAACTGGCGGAAAAGAATCCGGATATAAACTTTGTAATGGTAGTTGAAGGGAGTAATTATCAGGAGTGGATGGACTATATGTCAAGAGCAGAACCGGTTGCAAACCAACTTTTTCTTCTTAATACAGATGTTAGTATAAAAGATATTTTCAAATCAGGCTCTCGCCATATAATTGTTTACGACAATAACGGAGTACGTTTAGCATTTGCCTATGATCCACAGGATGCAATAAATTACGCCAAACAAAGTCTGCAGCCTAAAAAAAAAGAACTGAATAAATCGCAACTACAAATTATAATAGTAGTATTACTCAGCATCCTAACCATTTTGATAATAGGTTTACTATTATGGAAATGGCGGGTTCGGCAGCAATTCCGAAAGGAGGAGCAAAAAAGGCGACTCCGGGAGTTGGAGCTTACGGCTATCCGGAGTCAAATGAACCCCCATTTTCTTTTTAACAGTTTGAATTCGGTGCAAAACCTGGTTCAGCAAAACAAGGGCCGCGAGGCCCATTTGTATTTAAGCGATTTTGCCGGATTGATTCGAAAAGTGCTGAATAATTCAGAGAAGGAAGAGGTGTCGCTGGCCGAAGAATTGGAAATGATTCAGCAATATTTGAATTTGGAAAAGCTGCGTTTCAATTTCTATTTTGAAATTGGTGTTGATGACAAAATTGATGCGCACAATACGCAGATTCCATCGATGTTGATGCAACCTTTTGTGGAGAATGCCATTCTTCATGGCCTTCAGAATAAAAATGGTGAGAAACATCTAAAAATTGATGTTACGAAGAAAGACGCATTTGTATTAATCACAATCACCGACAACGGAATTGGCCGCACTGCCGCAAAAGAAATACAGCAACAAAAGAACGGGAAAGGCACAAAACTGATGAAAGAACGGTTAGAGATTCTTCAGCAAAAACAAGGTGAGAAATATGCGCTTACCACCACCGACTTGGAGGAAGGAACGCGCGTGCAAATTATTTTGCCTGAAGAAAAATAAAGAAGAGTTCACGCAAAGTAAATAAGGAGCGCAGAGTTTGTAAAAGACCTGCTTTGTGCCCTTTGCGAAATCTTAGTGTTCTTTGCGTGAACCTGCATTTTTACATAAATTGTTCATCATAAATTGTAAACTCGCAAATAATGAATGAAAACGACCTTTCTTACAAAACAATCGGAGCCGCAATCGAAATACATAAAGTTGTTGGCCCGGGGCTCTTAGAGTCAGCTTATGAAAATGCATTAGCTTTTGAATTGAGAGAAATGGGTTTTGAAGTTAAACAGCAAGTCCCAATGCCATTTGTTTACAAGTATGTAAAGCAGGATGTTGGTTACAGAATTGATTTAGTCGTTAACAACAAGATCCTGGTTGAAGTAAAATCTGTTGAAACTTTGGCTCCGGTTCATTATGCTCAAACTTTAACCTATTTGAAGTTGTCGGGTTTGAAACTTGGACTTTTGATTAATTTTAACACCAGTGTCCTAAAAGATGGGATCCATCGGATTGTAAATAATTTGTAATACTGTTTCACGCAAAGAAAAGGAGAAACGCAAAGTTCGCAGATGTACTTGGCGAATTCTGCGAAACCTTTGTGACTTTGCAAGAACTTTTTAAAATGCAGATAAAATCAATTATAGTTGACGACGAAAAACACGGCCGCGAAAATTTGGCTGGGCTGCTTGAGTCACATTGCCCGGATGTAATGTTGGTGGGACTAGCAAATTCAGTGAAGTCAGCTATCCAGCTTATTAAAAATGAAAAGCCGCAATTGGTTTTTCTCGATATTGAAATGCCCGGGGAAAATGGTTTTCAGCTGCTTGAGCATTTTGCTGAGATCAACTTCGAGGTAATTTTTGTAACAGCTTACGACAATTACGCGATTAAAGCCATACGCTTTTCGGCTGCCGATTACATTCTTAAACCCATAAACTACAACGAGCTGAAAACGGCTGTTGAAAAGGTGATTCAGCGCATTCAGAAGAAGGAAGAAAACCGGCAAATTCGTGAATTGAATCGTAATATTTTGCAGCCTGAAAATCCGCGTATTGGATTGCCAACCAATGATCGGATTGAATTTGTGGAAGTGAAAAATATCGTTCATTGCAAGGGAGAAAGCAATTACACACATATTTATCTACAAGAAAAAAAGCATTTGCTCGTAGCGAAAACACTCGTCGAGTTTGAGGACCTGTTAAAGGAATATGCTTTTGTAAGAACGCATAAATCCCATCTGGTAAACTTAAAACATGTAGTGGCATATTCGAAAACCGATGGAGGAACCCTAGAGCTTTCTAATGGCGATAGGATTTTAATATCCAGACGGAGAAAGGACGATGTGCTGAATTTACTAAAGGCATAAAAAGGTTCACGCAAAGAAATAAATAGCGCAAAGTTCATGAAGATTTTTCTCTGCGCCCTTTGCGAAACCTTCGCGTCTTTGCGTGAACTACTATTTTATATCGAATTTTCCTTAATAAAATCAATCAATTCCTGCTGGTAAGCAAAAGCCATTCCCACAACCGTATCGGCAGCACCGTAATAAACGGCTATTTTTTCACCATCGCTAAGTGCGGCACAAGGGAATACTACATTCGGTACATCGCCGGCCAGTTCGTAAGGCGCTGCAGGAGCCAGCAAATATGGCTGTGTGCGGTACAGCACTTTTGTTGGATCTTCCAGATCGAGAATGGCAGCTCCCATTGAGTAACGAAATCCATTACAAGTGTTGATTACACCGTGATAGAACTCCAGCCAGCCTTCTTCAGTTTTAATAGGAACCGATCCGGCGCCAATTTTTGTACACTGCCAGGCACTCAGCTCAAACGGAGTAACTTTCATTACACAGCGGTGTTCGCCCCAGTATTTCATATCCGGGCTGTAACTGATGTAAATATCGCCAAAAGGTGTATGACCATTATCGCTTGGGCGACTTAACATGGCGTATTTTCCGTTAATTTTTTCAGGGAAAAGCACACCATTCCGGTTAAAAGGTAAAAAGGCATTCTCACACTGGTGAAAGGTTTTGAAATCAAAAGTATAGGCAATGCCGATTGTTGGTCCGTGGTAACCGTTACACCAGGTTACCCAGTAGCGGTCTTCAATCCAGGTAACCCGCGGATCGTATTTATAATCCGATTCGATCATCTCCGTATTTCCGGCAACCATTTCAATGGGTTCATGATTGATGTCCCAGTTGATTCCGTCTTTGCTAAAACCATCAAAAATGTTCATCTGAACAGCTTTGTTGTCGCAGCGAAAAACGCCGGCAAAACCATCTTCAAAAGGCACAACAGCACTGTTGAAAATACTGTTTGATGTAGGAATTTCGTACCGGCCAATTACCGGATTTTGGGAATAGCGCCACATAACATCGGTGCAATTTTTAGGGCGCTCTTCAAAAGGTATGTTTACTTTATTAGCCATTTTTCTCTATTTCTATTTTTTCGTCATCTTCATTATCGGAGTGTCCGAAAGGCACAAATCGTGCAGCAATAAATATTGGAATGGTAGCTATCAACACCCAGGCAAAAAACATTTTATAGCCCAGCCAGTCGCTAATATAACCACTTAGCATCGATGGCACCATAAAGCCAAGATTCATTATTCCGGTGGCAAAAGCATAGTGTGCCATTTTGTATTTTCCGGGAGCTACCTGCTGCATCATAAACAACATTAGGCCAACAAAACCAAAACCATAGCCAAAATATTCGAGAACAACTGCGCCGCCTACCAGGTAAAGGCTCGATGGTTGATAATGGGCCAGCAAAGCATACACCAGAAAAGGAATATTAAAGGTACTAACCAGAATTAACAATGCTTTTTTTAATCCGCGGCGCGCAATAAAGTAGCCTGCAAGTATCGAACCTGCTACAAATGCAGCTGTTCCGAAGGTTCCGTAAATCACGCCAATTTCGGTGGTTGATAACCCTAGTCCGCCATCGGCAACGGCAGCTTTAAAAAACAGCGGTGCAATTTTTATGGCAAATCCTTCGGCAAAACGGTACAATACAATAAAGGCAATGTAACAGTAAATGTATTTTTTCTGAAAAAATGTTCTTAGTACATCCCAAAGTGTGGTAAATCCTTCCTTCAGGCTTTTTACTTCCGATGTCGAAGTTTCGCCGCCGGGTAACATGCGCGAGTGATAAAGACCTACTAGAGCCATCACGCCACCAATTCCAAGCATAACAGCTACCCAGGCATTTACCACGCCCATTTGTTTTTCAAGAATTCCGGCGATGGTAACAAATCCACCATAGGCCAGAAATTTCCCAACGTTATATGAAGCCCCCTGCCAACCAATGTATTTTGCTTGATCTTTTAATGATAGAACGCTGAGGTAAACGCCATCGGTTGCAATATCGGTGGTGGCACCGCTAAATCCAATAACCCCAAGCAAGGCAATGGTGTATGCAAAAAAGTTGGGTAGGGGAAGCGCAAAAGCAATTAATGCAAAAGTTATTGCCGTAATAAATTGGCTGGTTACAACAAAGAATTTCTTTGATTTAAACATCTCTAAAACCGGGCTCCACAATGGTTTTAAGGTCCACGGAAGCATAATCAGCGAGGTCCAGAACGCAATCTTCGAATCGGAGATCCCCATGTTTTTATACATGATAGCTGTTGATTGTGCCAGTACCATAAAAGGCAATCCCATTGCAAAATAGGCAGTTGGAACCCACAGCGCAGGATTAGTGACGTTGTTTCTTGTTTTTACCATCAGTGGTTGTTACCGTTACAAGTTGATAATCGAAAAAGCCGTGCGATTTTTTATAAATAAGTGAAGCAATTTTAAATAAATTTAAAAAGCTAGCCCACAAACTTCTTCGTAAACAATCCGAATGTCGACAAAAATTTAATATGAAGACTAAGAAATTTACACTCACCAATTTGTGTGACGGTGGCATTCTTAATTCGATTTGTTGGAAATGGAAAATAAAAAAGGCCTCTGTAATTAAACAGAAGCCTTTAAACCGAAAAATTGTATTAAGTAGAATTATTTATAAAATGGTAGTACGATATAAGTGTATATAATGCAGCCCATACAAATACCCAACGCAAATTCGAGCGATGCAAAAAATACCAGCATGCTGGCAACAATCATTGCTGCAGTGTTTAGCTGCGTTAAAAACAAGCCAACAATTATAAGCGACATTACGAAACCAAGTCGGGCAGCAAATATTTTTGGTGCTTTAGATATTGGTTTCTCTTTTAAGTTAAGTGCATTCGACAAACGATGACTAACATAACTAATCGGGCTGTGCTTTACCTGGGTAAAAGCACGCATAAAAAAGTCGGCCATCAGCACAATCAAAAAGATTGACGAATTCATTACAAAAGCTGTTATAACCAGTAAAATTCCAACTAGGGCGTTTATTCGGGTAATTTTTTCGTCCACTTTATCTTTCGATATTGGGCAAACGATTTGTCTCATAACTGTCGAATTAATAGTTGATGTAAATAAAATACAAATAACTCTTTAAATTAAGAAAAGGATGAATTATGCTTTAATTCCTTACAAATATTTAACAAAGTCTGTCATTCGTCATCAAATTAATCCTGAGTGTGTTTATATTTAACTTTTCAAATAAATTAGCCTGTTACCCCCTGTTTTTTGTAGGCATATCATAAAAAAAACTGTAATAAAACAGTCTGTGGTTGTGTTTTTACCATCAAGGGCTGCAAAAAAATTGTTAGGATGAAGAGTAGTAAAAAACTGATTTTAAGTGTTGTTTGTTTGGTTCTTGTTCAGTTGTGCCCTATTGATAGCCGTGCACAGAAAGAACCGGCAAAGCCTTTTTTTGAAAATGGAGAGGCGCAAATTGTAAAAGCGTTTGAAGATCCGGCTTACTGGATTCGCGAAGACCTTTGGGTGGAAACCGAATTTGACTCGGATGGCGATGGTCTTTTGGACCGTATGCATGTTGATGTAACGCGTCCACGACAAACCGAAAGCGAAGGATTAAAACTTCCGGTGGTATATAATTCAAGCCCGTATTTTGCCGGTACAGCAGGAAATAATCGCGAGTTTTTTTGGGATGTGCGTCACGAAATTGGCGAGAAACCAACCCAACATGTGCATCCACCCGAAATTCAACGACGAGGAAAAAGGCCGATCATTTCAAAAGGTCATGTGTCTACCTGGGTACCTCGTGGTTATGTTGTTGTTCATTCTTCATCGCCCGGAACGGGATTGTCTGATGGCTCACCAACAGTTGGTGGCGATAACGAATCGCTGGCACCAAAAGCAGTTATCGACTGGCTTTGCGGACGTGCAAAAGGTTACAAAACCAGAAGAGGAGACGAAGAAGTTGAGGCCTACTGGAGTACAGGGAAAGTGGGAATGACCGGAACTTCGTATAACGGAACACTGCCACTGGCAGCTGCAACAACAGGAGTGGAAGGTTTGGAAGCAATCATTCCTGTGGCACCAAACACTTCTTATTATCATTATTACCGCTCGAATGGTTTGGTGCGGTCTCCCGGAGGTTATTTGGGTGAAGATGTAGATGTGCTTTTCGATTTTATTCACAGCGGTGATTTGGATAAACGTGCATTTGCCCGAAAAACAGTTCGCGATGATGAAATGAAAAACGGACAGGACCGAATTACCGGCGACTATAATGACTTTTGGGCCGGACGTGATTACCTGAATGATATGGAGCCGATGAAAGCAGCTTTGCTGATGTCGCACGGGTTTAACGATTGGAATGTTATGCCCGAGCACAGTTATCGCATTTACGAAGCTGCAAAAGCAAAAGGAATTCCCACCCAGATTTACTATCACCAAAACGGACACGGTGGACCACCACCAATTAGTATGATGAACCGTTGGTTTACGCGCTATTTGTTTGGTGTAGAAAATGGTGTGGAAAACGATCCAAAAGCCTGGATCGTTCGCGAAGATGACGAACGCGACAAGCCTACGCCGTATAAAGATTATCCAAACCCTGATGCCAGTCCGGTGACGTTTTTCCTTACTTCAGGAGCACCTGCTCATGGTGCACTTGTTACCGTGCAGCCTTCAGAGCAAGCAAATGAAACGCTGGTTGATAATTACTCGTTTTCGGGAGAGGCACTGGCAGAGGCTGAAATTACAGAACACCGCTTAATGTATGTAAGTCCCGAGTTGAAAGAAGAACTGCATCTTTCCGGTAAATCAAAAATTACGATTAAAGCTGCCAGCAGCAAACCGGCCGTCAATCTTTCAGTTTACCTGGTGTCGTTGCCATGGAATAATGGTCGCCGTGTTAAAATTACCGATAATATTATCACCCGTGGCTGGGCCGATTTGCAGAATTATAAATCACTGCGTGAAAGCCAACCACTAAAACCGGGTACGTTTTACGAAATAACTTTCGAGCTGCAACCCGATGATCAGGTAATTAAAGCCGGGCAGCAGATTGGCTTGATGATTTTTTCAAGTGATAAAGATTTTACGCTTCATCCAAAGCCCGGAACAGAATTAACGGTTGATTTGAACGGAACAAGCATTGAGATTCCGGTTGTTGGCGGAGCAGATGCATACAATAAAGCAATTCAATAACACGGATTTCTAAATTGTAGTTTGATGAGACACAGATTATTTATTGCAGCATTGTTGGTTGTTTTGGTATTGAATGCAGCTGCACAAAAAACAAATTTTACACATCAGGATACATTACGCGGGAGCATTACGCCGGAAAGAGTTTGGTGGGATCTCACTTATTATCATTTAAATGTAAAAGTAGATCCGGCAGACAGTACAATCATCGGCAGTAATCTGATTCAATACTTGGATGCTATACTCTTCTGATACAGTTTAAAAAGTAAAAGAGCCTTACATAGATCGATAAAAGATCGTAAGGCTCTTTTTATATTCGAATTGGTTAGGAAACCGGAACTGATATCGTTCCGTCCATAAAGACTTCAAGTAAATCGCCCGATTCATCAAAAACAACAATTCGTTGTTTTTCAATCCACATGGCACAAAGAGGTCCACAGTAGTCCATCCAGTATAAATCGAGTGTTACCACATAAACCGACTCAAAATTTTGCGGCTCAACATTGTGGCCTTCAGAATTGGTGTCGGGTGAAGTGTAAACATCATGAAAAGAAACATTTGCCGTATAGGTGAATTCAGCGGTAAGAAAGAAAACATCGTCTTTGTTCGCATTGTATTGATCGATTAAGTCGGAATAATAATCAATGGCGTCGGTGGTAATGCAGTATGGAATCAGTACCCCATCAAAATGATTGTAATACCAATAAGCTGTTTCAGGTACTTCCATGCCCGACCATTCAGTGGCGTCAATAACATCCTGGCGTGGAGGGTAATACGATTCGCCTTTTGTGATCAATTCGGCCTCAAAAGTATTGTCTGAATTACGTTCGATCAGTTTGGTATAACTACGTTCCGGCATTTCAAGTTCGTCATCAGAACTGTCGGTGCATGAAGTAAAAGCCAGCAGTAGCAGGCTTAACAAGAAAAAATAACTAGTTCGCATTGTCTTTTGTTTAGTACACAGATGAACAATGTTTATTAAAGGTTGCGTGGGCTAATGTTCTGCTGACATAAAAAATTCCAGTTTGCCACCTTTCATCAAGTCTTCATGCGAAAAGAATGGCTCATTCAATGTCTCTCCGTTTAATAAAACTTTGTCGATGTATTTATTTTCTTTTGAATTGTTATGAGCAAGGATCTCAAAACTACCCCCAGGAACTCTCACCGAAGCTTTATCAACGACAGGACGCCCAATTGTATATGTCGGGTCGCCGGGGCAAACCTGGTAAAAACCAATGGCGTTTAATACATACCACGCTGACATCTGTCCGCAATCTTCGTTACCAATTATTCCTGCAGGTTCTGGCAGATAGAAATCGTACAACACGTGGTCGAGGTATTTTTGTGTTTTCCACTTTGCGTTGGTGTAGTTGTATAAATAAGCCATGTGGTGACTTGGCTCGTTTCCGTGTGCATATTGCCCAATCAGTCCGGTGATATCCGCCGAAGCATTTTCTCCCAATATCTCGGAGCTGGTTGTAAAGAGGCTGTCCAAACTCGATTCGAAAGCATCTTTACTACCGAACAAATCGACCATTCCATTCGTGTCATGCGGCGCAAAATAGCTCCACTGGTAGGCATTACCTTCGGTGTAGTCGGCATGATTATGATCGGAGTATTTGGGATTAAAAGGCGTACGCCAACTGCCATCGCCGTTTTTCCCGCGCATAAATCCTGTCGTGGCATCAAAATAATTTTCGTAGTATTTCGACTTTTTGTAAAACTCATCTGCTGCTTTATCGTCGCCGGCAGTTTTGGCAATTTCGGCTACACACCAATCATAATAAGCCATTTCAACACCATACGAAACGGAAGCTGTTATAGAATCAGATGGCACAAACCCATATTTCTCTTTGTAATAAATGTGCTTCATCATCACTTCTGCGGCACGTGTTCCTTTATGTTTTTCAAACCACTCGGGTTGCCATGTAGCTGATGTTATTGCAGCTTCCTTCCATACATTCAAATCGGCATTTGGAACCAAGCCTTTTGCCAGCGCATCGGCCATAACCGATGTTGCCGGATAGCCCACCATTGTTCCGGTGTAATTCGATGCCAACGGCCATTTCGGAAGAAGGCCTCCTTCACGGTATTTCTGAACCAGCGCCTCGGCCCATTCGCCGGCCTTTTCAGGTCGTATAATGGTAATGAGCGGGTGAAAAGCACGGAAAGTATCCCACAAAGAAAATACCGTATAGTTGGTAAATCCTTCGGGCGCCTGGCGGATGGTTTTGTCCATTCCACGGTAACGGCCATCTACATCCTGCGCAATAAACGGCGACATCATGCTGTGGTAAAGTGCGGTGTAAAAATTGGTTTTTACCGTTTCATCATCTGTTGAAATCGTAATTCCCTGCAGGGCGTCATGCCACCCGGCTTTGGCCTGCCTAACAGTTTGTGCAAAGTCCCACCCCGAAAGTTCAGCTTGTATATTTTTAGTTGCACCTTCTTCGTCAACCACCGATAAAGCTACTTTTACCAGCAGGGCTTTATTGTTATCCGGAAATCTGAAATGTAACTTGATATCTTTTCCTGAAAGTTTGGTTTCTGAGCTGGGTTCCCCTTCAGAATATATTTTTAGCCGTTCAAATTCCTCAGAGAATTCAATCCGGTAAGCAACCAAATGATCTTCGGCCCAGCCTTTTGTTTTCTGAACGCCTTCAAAAGTTTTATCATCAATTTGGTGAATGGTATTTTTTATCATTTTGTGTCCCCAGTTGGGCTGCAAAATGTGGCCCAGGTCGAGCAATACATTTCTATCGTTACTTTCGTCATAGGTATATTGGTGAAAGCCTACGCGTTTTGTAGCCGTTAATTCGGCAGTAACATTCAGGTTTTTTAGCCGCACTTTATAATAACCGGGCGATGCTGTTTCGTCTTTTTTGTCAAACAATCCAACAGGTTTTAACTCGTCGGAGTTGGAGTAAGGGAGCAAAAGTACATCGCCAAGATCGCCAATACCGGTGCCGCTCAAATGAGTATGACTGAAACCATAAATGGTAGAATCTTCATAATGATAACCGCTACTGGCATCCCAGCCCATAATGTGCGTATCCGGACTTAGCTGAACCATGCCAAATGGTGTGGTGGCTCCCGGAAAAGTATGTCCGTGAAATCCGGTTCCGATAAACGGATCAACGTAGTTCAATACATCCGATTCTGTTTGGTTTTGCTCTGAAACACATCCGGAAAGGAATAAAATAAGGGAGATAAATACAGTTAGTGCTCTCATTTCTTTTTATATAAATTTCGCGCAAAGGTACTTTTTAAAAAATATTAAAAAGAAAAAAATTGAAGGATTTGAATCATTTCGTGGTTTTATAGGTTGTGAAAGAATTGCTGTGAATGCAATCCGAACATTTGTCATAGTGAAAAATAGAGAATTTATTACATTCACGTTTTCATAAAAAAATTTCATAAATGTTTCACAAAGAGATTTACATCGAGCGTAGAAAAGTTCTAAAAGAGAAGGTTGGCGAAGGATTGATTTTGTTATTTGGCAACGATGAATCATCGATGAACTATGCTGATAATACCTATCATTTCAGGCAAGACAGCACCTTTTTGTATTATTTTGGAATACAGCATCCGGGGCTGGCCGCGCTAATCGATGTTGATAACGACAAGGAAATTATTTTCGGGAATAATTATACCATCGACGATATTGTGTGGATGGGGCCTCAGCCAACTATTGCCGAGCGGGCAGCTCAATGTGGTGTGTCAACAGTTTTTCCGTTGAAAGAATTGTCTTTGCATGTTGAGAAAAGCAAGAAGATTCATTTTCTGCCGCTTTATCGTCCCGAGAATAAAATAAAATTATTTGAGCTGATTGATGTGGCGCCAAAAGACGTGGCGAATACCTACTCGCTCGATTTGGTAAAAGCAGTGGTTAGTCAGCGTGAGATTAAAACCAAAGAAGAAATCGAACAGCTGCATCAGGCAGTTGATGTATCGGTTGATATGCACGTAGCGGCCATGAAGTTTGCACGTCCGGGAATGACCGAAGCTGAAGTAACAGCCGAAATCCACAAAGTTGCAGTGGCAGCAGGAGGAAACATTGCTTTTCCTATAATTGCTACAAAAAACGGACAAACGTTACACAATCATTTTCATGTCAACACAATAACAGAAGGTGACCTCTTTTTGGTTGACGCCGGTTACGAGAATGAGTTATGCTATTCGGGCGACCTATCCAGTACTTTCCCGGTGAGTAAAAAGTTTACGACCGAACAAAAAGAGATTTACGAAATATCGTTGGCAGGACATGAAGCTGCAATAAATGCACTGGAATTGGACAAACCCTACAAAAATGCGCACATAGCAGCGGCTACCACAATTTTCGATGGATTAAAAGCAATGGGCTTCACAAAGGGAAATGCCATGGATGCTTTTGATAGCGGTGCACACGCTTTGTTTTTCCCTTGCGGAACAGGCCACATGATGGGCATGGACGTACACGACATGGAAGATCTGGGTGAAGTGTGGGTGGGTTATGATGGGCAGCCAAAAAGTAAGCAGTTTGGCTTAAAGTCGCTTCGCCTGGCAAAACCGCTGAGAGCCGGGCATGTATTTACCATTGAGCCTGGAATTTATTTTATTCCACAACTAATCGATCAGTGGCGCGGACAAGGCAAATTCAACGATTTTATTAATTGGGAAAAGGTGGACGGTTATCGGAATTTTGGGGGAATGCGTAACGAAGAAGATTTTGTGATGACCAAAAATGGAGCACAGTTACTGGGTAAACCAAAACCCAAAACTATTGATGAGGTAGAAGCTTTGCGAGGATAAATTGCTGATGCTTACGTGTTTCACGTTAAGGATGAATAGCAACCTTGCGAATCCTGCAAGTATCAGCGATCTTAAACCAATAAAAACTTTACTTTTGCCCCAAATTAGCAACAATGAAGAAGGGAAGTATTCTTGCCGTTTTATTATTAAATTCGCTATGGCTTTTTGCCCAAAATGAGGTAGGCCCTGAAGGACATAAATTGCTGTGGGTGTTGCTGTTTTTGGCTGCAATAACGGTGGCTTTTATTGTAAGTGGCCGTTCTTATATGAAGAAATCAAAAACGGAGCGCCGACCATTTTTTCAATTAAAAAGGCTGAGCATCAAGCTGGAGAAGGATGCACTTTTTTATCCTGATAAATTAATTCTTACCGTAATAAATAATGGCTCAACAGCTATCGATTTAGATCAACCGCTTTTGGTATTCGATAATTTTTGGTTGAAACGAAAGTTTAAACTAAAGGGAATGGATAACTACAATTTTTATCCACTTTATCTTGAAGGCGGAAAATCACATCAGTTAAAAATTGATCTGAATCGTTTTTATTCGCACGATAAATCACTGAAAAAGTATCCTAAGGCCAAGATTTATATGAAAGATATAAAGGGGAAAAAGCTGGGGCATAAAGCGGTTTTTTTACGAAAAACATTAGTTAAATTTTAATGCGAAACTGGAAATTTAATCATATCGATTTTTCAACTTATCCCGGGTATGAGGGGAAGGATTTGGGTGTTTTTTGGTCGCCCGAAAAGACTACAATAAAGATTTGGGCACCAACCGCTAAAATGGTGGAATTGCGCTTATATAAAGATGGAGTGCGTGGTGAGGCCTATCACAAGACCAACCTTCAGAAAAAAGAAAAGGGAATTTGGGACACGGTTCTTACCGGCGATTACGAAGGCAAATTCTATACTTTTAAAGTAAACGATGGCGAGTGGCTGGAAGAAGTTCCCGGAATTTATGCCCGCTGCGTTGGCGCCAATGGTTTGCGTGGAATGATCTATAATCCAAACACAACGAACCCTGAAAACTGGGTATACGACAATGGCCCGCGATATAAAAGTTTTACTGAGGCGGTGATTTACGAAACGCACGTACGCGATTTTTCCATTGCCAAAAATTCAGGTATTGAAAACAAAGGGAAATTTCTTGGATTTACGGAAGAAGGAACACGATCGCCAGAAGGGGTAAAAACGGGCATCGATCATTTAAAAGAATTGGGCATTACACACGTTCATCTTTTGCCGGTGAACGATTTTGTAACGGTTGACGAAGAAAAACCACTTGAAAAATACAACTGGGGTTACGACCCCATGCATTATAACGCACTTGAAGGTTCGTATGCAACCGATGCTTATGACGGGCGAAAACGTATTGTCGAGTTCAAAGAATTGGTAAAAGCATTGCATGCCAGCGGGATAGGCGTAATTCTGGATGTGGTATTTAACCATACCTACTACGCCAAAGAATCGGTATTTAACCAAATAGTACCTGGGTATTTTTACCGCCAAAAAGAGGATGGATCGTTTTCAAATGCATCAGGGTGTGGAAACGAAGTGGCTTCGGAGCGCGAAATGGTGCGGAAATACATTATTGATACCCTTAAATATTGGGTGGAAGAATTTCATGTTGATGGATTTCGTTTCGATTTGATGGGCATTCACGATATAAAAACCATGCAGGAAATTCGAAAATCGTTGAATAAGATCGACCACGGATTGTTTCTTTACGGCGAGGGCTGGGCGGCCGATCAAAGTCCAATGCCGGAATCGAAACGTGCTGTTAAGCGAAATACTTCAGCAATGCGAAAAATTGCCAGTTTTAACGACGATTTTCGCGATGCACTAAAAGGCAACCACGGCGATAAAAAATCGAAAGGTTTTGTTAGCGGACTCGGATTGCGTGAGGAAGCTATAAAATTTGGAATTACTGCCGCCATCCATCATCCTCAGGTGAATTATGGGTATATCGAAACCGTACAATCAGCCTGGGCTGCCGAACCTGATCAGTGCATTAACTATGTGTCGTGCCACGATAATTACACGCTTTGGGACAAATTGAAACAAAGTTTGCCGAAGGTGAGCAATGAAGAATTACAAAAACGTGTGAAACTTGCCGGAGCACTGGTTTTAACATCGCAGGGTGTGCCGCTCTTACACGCCGGTGTTGATTTTTGCCGGACAAAAGGTGGAAATGGAAATTCATATAAATCGCCCGATTCGGTAAATCAAATAGACTGGAGTCGTAAAAATGAATTCATTGATGTTTTTGAATATTTTCAGAAACTTATTCAGTTACGAAAGAATCATCCGGCTTTCCGAATGACTACTGCCGACTCCATAAGAAGAGACCTGAATTTTTGCACGGAGTATCAAGTCGGTGTGGTATCATACTGTTTAGATGGTAAATCAGTTGGCGACAGCTGGTCGAAGATATTCCTCATTTTTAATGGCAATAAGGTAGAAGTTGAGATTCCTTTGCCTGAAGGAAATTATAGCGTTGTGGCCGATGCCATCAGTATTAATGAAGAGGGGATGGAAATTGTTGAACAATCGGTTAGGGTAGATCCTGTTTCGCTTAAAATCCTTGTTCAGGCAGAAAACGGGTGAATGTTTCGCGAAAAGTAACCCGAAAATCCCAATAAAGAATACGCCGTTTGTCGTAATTTTTCTTTTCTGAAGTATGTGCTGTAGATTCGTCTGGTTGTGTTGCTTTCAACATCCCGCACAAAAGGGTCAAATGTCGCCTGGTTCAGAATAAGGTGATCAACATTTTCAAAATCGTTGGGTTGCGTATCAAACAATTCTCCTTCTGCAATGATCTTTTTTCCAGCGAGCTTGCACTTTTCAATAAGATTTACTGTTGAAAGCCGTTGTTGCAAATCTGCTTTAATAATTACATAGTCGGCCCATTGCAAATCTTTTGTATTCAGCTTTTCCTGGTTGAGGTCCAGTAATTTTCTTTCCCAGGTAATTGGTAGCTGTATAGAAATCTCAATGAGTGCACGTGGATCTTCAGTTGGCTTGTTTAAAAGCTTCTGAAAAAAGGCTTCAAATCCTTTTGTGGTGTTCTCTTTTTCCGGATAAATCAGTAATATGTTCATGGCTATAAACTTTACATTGTTTCATGTGCTTTCAAATTAACGACCATTTTATTCGAAAAAAAAGTATTTGGGATTTCTACCCTGTAAATGTGATAATTTACGTTGATTTGGGATTTTTGTCATTTATCAGGGATAAGCGACAATTATCCCACCATTCGCTTTCAGCAGTTATTTTAAAGCGATATTTACAAATCAACAAAGGAAAAATTTATGGGGAAATGTGTTTAGGATGTTTTTAATGCCTCTTTTAAATGGAGAACGTATTGCCTTGAAACATGAATTTCCTGAGGGTAATCGAAGAGATTCAGAACCAAACCATCGGAACCGCGCGATACTTTTTTGATGTAATCTTTGTTTACCATGCATGAGCGATGACAACGAATGATTTTCGCATATTTTTTAAGTAAATTTTCTGTAGATTTCATGGTATTCCTGATCAGCTTTTTCTTGATTTCATCGTTTTGTTTGTAGATCACTTCGATGTAATTGTTTGCCGATTTTATTAAAATTAGCTGCTCGAGAAAAAGGGTGAAATATTCCGTTTTATTTTCCGATTCGAACTCAATTTCTTCAGGAACCTCTAAGGGCTCGCTTGAACTGGTTTCTTCCGAACTAAACTCCAGCTTTTGAACTTTCTTTTTCAGTAGATAAAACTGGTTGGTAAGCACCACTACTACTGTGGCCGTTATTGAAATGATAACGATGTTGATCACAATTGGAAAGGTCATTGGAATGCGCCCCACATAGCGTGCAAAAAACGCAAAAGCTACCGAGTTGAAAATTACAAAGAGCAGATCGATGATAATTTCCTTCAAGATGGTCCAGCGTTTTTCGGAAAAAGCAGAGATAAAAATGGAGGGAATAATCAACCGGAAAATACTAAGCAAAACCAATGTTATGGCGCCAAATGCTGCAAGGATGATGAGGCGGTTGTTAAAATCAGGATTTTGAATTTCGAAAGGCTCAAAGAACAATAGAAACAAAAAAATGCCCAGGCTCACCGATGAAATAGAGCGTATGTTTACTTTGAGGTTGTCGTTAAAAGGATATTTTTTGTTTAGCGAATCCAGCATTACAAATTCTTTGTTGATTAAAATACAGCGAGTAACAAATCAATGTCTTTTGATGCGATGTTGAACATGCGGCCAACATCGTGGTTGGTTAAAATACCATGATAAATGTAAACTCCTTTTCTGAATCCTTTCGACACTTTTATGTAGTTTTCAACCCCGCCGCTGTCACCAATGGCAAGTAATATCGGGATTAAAATATTACTCAGCGAAATGGATGCTGTTCGTGACACCATAGCGGGAGTATTAGGAACACAGTAATGTACAACCCCGTGTTTGGTGTATGTTGGATTTTTGAAATCAGTACATTTCGAGGTTTCAAAGCATCCGCCCTGGCTAACGTTCAGGTCAATAATTACCGAACCCTCTTTCATCTGTTTTACCAGATCTTCTGAGACTTTAAATTTTGGCGGTGTGTTAAACGAGGTGGCTCCAATAACTGCATCGGCCGATATAAGTGCTTTGCGCAAAACTTTAGGGTAGAATACTGAAGTAAAAACACGTCGGCCAAGTTTCTCTTCCAGTTTGCTGAGTTCGTAAACGGAAGTATCAAATACCTTTACAAAAATACCCAGTCCGAGTGCCGCACGAGCTGCATATTCGGCTGCGGTGCTGGTGCCAATAATTACCAATTCGGCTGGGGTAACACCGGTAACCTCCCCAAATAAAACACCTTTACCGTTGCGCGAGTTACTTAGGTATTCGCTGGCGATGGTAATTGAGGTAACTCCTGCAATCTGGCTCATTTGGTGTACAAAAGGAAGAAAACCATCTTCGTTTTCGAGGTACTCGAAAGCAATGGTTGTTACCTTTTTGCGCATCATTTTCTGAATCGATTCGTTGGAATGCGCCTGAATATGCATGTTGGAAATGATAACCTGGTTGCCGCGCAGGGCATCAATTTCATCGCAATCAAAAGGTGCGATGCGTAAAATAATGTCGCACTGAAAAGATTCTTCTTTTGTTTCAACAATAGTAGCTCCGGCTTTTTGGTAATCTTCATTGGTGTAGCTGGCTGATTTTCCGGCGTCGCGTTCAATTAAAATTTCATGGCCGTAAGAAACCAGTAAATCAACAGCTTGCGGCGATAAAGGGACCCGGTATTCAACTTTGGATAAATCGGAAGGAACGCCAATTTTCATTTTTCTGCCCTTGCTTTTTACCTCCAACATCTCCTCTTTGGGCAGAAGCATGGTTTTTGGTATCGATACCTTTTCTTTTGCTTTTTCCATGGTTGGAATTTATGTATAATTCTGATGAATTCAACAGCACCAATTTACAAGCAAAAGGGGAGTTTTCAAAAAAAAATAAGTCGGAAGTAGAATGTGGTATTCAGAAACTAAATTTCCTGCGCTGTTATCAGGCGCGTATCATCTTCCTGAACTTCAATTTTTACCTCAACCATTTTCTCCGGAAGCAGCGGTTCAATCATTTCCGGCCATTCAATCAGACAGTAACTTCCGCTGTAAATGTAGTCTTCGTAACCCAGGTCGAACGCTTCTTCAATAGCTGCTATCCGGTAAAAGTCGAAATGAAAAATGGATTCAAGATCGGCGGTGTTGTATTCGTTTATCAGCGCAAAAGTAGGACTGGTAACGTTGTCGTCCGATCCCAGTGCCCGGCAAATCGATTGGATGAAGGTTGTTTTGCCAGCCCCCATTTTTCCGTAAAATGCAAACACACGGTCGTCACTAAATGCTGTAATTAACTCCTTTGCAGCAATTTTAAGCTCTTCGGGCGAATTGATCTTTTTTGAATACATTTGTTGTAACAATTTTTGCAATTATACAAAAAGCACCACATATTTTAGACCCCTGAAAACAAAATGCGATAAAAATCACGTAAATGCATGGGCGTAAGGGGTATGTTTTTCAGTAAAATGTTTTAATTTTGGCAAAAATCATGAATAATTTTTCAATGTGAAGTACGCCAGGCGAATTTGAAAGAAAGACAAATGTAAAGGCAAGTTTCATCCGATACGATTTAAATAATTAAAAACTAAAAATATGAATATTCCAGCTGATTTGAAATATACGCAAGACCACGAATGGGTACGTGTTGAGGGAGATGTGGCTGTTGTTGGTGTTACTGATTTTGCTCAGGGAGAATTGGGCGACGTTGTGTTTGTTGAAATTGAAACGGAAGGTGAAACGTTAGACAAAGGCGAAACTTTTGGAACAGTTGAGGCAGTGAAAACGGTTTCTGATCTGTTTATGCCGGTTGGAGGAGAAGTTACTGAGTTTAACGAAGATTTGGCCGACGATCCGGAATTGGTAAACAAAGATCCTTATGAAAAAGGGTGGATGGTTAAAATTAAAGTGGCTGATGCATCAGAACTAGATAGTTTAATGGATGCCGATGCTTACAAAGCAATGATAGAAGCTTAAGAGATTTTATAGTAGATGTAAATGCCTCATCGTTTTTCGGTGGGGCATTTTTTGTGCAAAAAAAACCGGAATCGATATCGATTCCGGTTTTGTATAGTTTGTTCGAATTTATTATCCGCATTTTGAGCAGCCACAAGACAGGCAGGTCAAACAGCCTTCCTGGTATACTACATCGTCAGATCCACATTCGCCACATTTTGCATCATCAGCAATTGTTCCGTCCGGAATGTATTTCTTCAGTGCACGTGCAACTCCTGCTTTCCACGAGTTAATGGTTTCGTTATCCAATTGCAGACTGGTTACCAGCTCAACAATTTTATGAATGGGCATGCCGTGGCGCAAGGTTCCCGAAATTAATTTGGCATAATTCCAGAATACCGGATTGAATTTGTGCGACAAACCTTCAATAGTGGTTTTGTAACCACGTTTGTTGATGTATTGGAAATCGTAACGCGAATCTTCACCTTCCCAGCTTTTAATAATATAACCTTTGGTTATCGAGCGAGGCAGTAAAATTCCATCTTCGTCGTCGTGCAAACCAGTGAAAATCTCGTAAGGTTTGCCATCCATTAATCCAATAAAAGCAATCCACTTTTCCTTATTATTTTGGAAACGTACAACGTCGGCTTCCAGCTTGTCAGGACGGTTTAGCGGAAATGAGCCGTCTTCTGTTTTTTTCTTGTTATCATCGTTTGATATAAGAACGCCCGAGCGTGAGCCATCGCGATAAACGGTAACTCCTTTACAACCGCTCTTCCAGGCTTGGAAATACAAGTCTCCAACCAACTCTTCTTTTACATCGGCAGGCAGGTTAATGGTAACCGAAATCGAGTGGTCTACCCATTTCTGGATTTTTCCCTGCATCCGAACTTTGTTCAGCCAGTCAACATCGTTTGATGTAGCTTTGTAATAGGGCGACTCCATAACCAACTTATCCAATTCTTCCTGAGCGTATTTGCGAGTGGTATCGTAGCCATTCGCTTTCATCCAGGTTTTAAAGTGATGATGAAAAACTATGTACTCTTCCCAGTGATCGCCAATATCATCAATAAAATCAACACGAACATTTTTGTCGTTTGGATTTACTTTTCGGCGGCGTTTGTACACAGGAAGGAAAACAGGTTCGATGCCTGATGTTGTTTGTGTCATCAAACTGGTTGTTCCGGTTGGTGCTATGGTTAACAAAGCAATATTTCTACGGCCGTATTTTACCATTTTTTCGTAAAGACCATTATCTGCATCTTTAATACGGTTGATCAGCGGATTGTTCTTTTCACGCTCTGCATCGTAAATAGAAAAAGCTCCACGATCTTTTGCCAGGTGTACCGATGAACGGTAAGCTTCAATGGCAATAGTTTTATGAATTTCTTCTGAGAAGTCAGTTGCATTGTCGCTACCATAGCGTAATCCTAATGCCGCCAGCATGTCGCCTTCGGCAGTAATACCAATTCCGGTACGGCGGCCTTCTTCGGCTTTGCGACGGATGCTTTCCCAAAGATTTTTTTCTGTGAATTTAATATCTTCTGCTTCAGGATCATCTTCAACCTTTTCTATAATGGCATCAATTTTTTCCAGTTCAAGATCGATAATGTCGTCCATAATGCGCTGTGCATAATGGATGTGTTCTTTGAACAATTCGAAATTGAACTTCGCATCTTTCGAGAATGGATTTTCTACGTATGAGTATAAGTTGATTGCTAATAAGCGGCAGCTATCGTAAGGACACAACGGGATTTCGCCACAAGGATTGGTAGAAACTGTGCGGTAACCGAGGTCGGCATAACAATCCGGCACCGATTCTTTAATAATCGTATCCCAGAAAAGAATTCCGGGCTCAGCCGATTTCCAGGCATTTTTTACAATTTTTTTCCAAATTTTACCTGCATCGGTGCTTTTGGTGTAATGCGCTTTACCATTGATTGGGTATTGCTGCGTATAAGGTGTTCCTGATTCAACGGCCTGCATAAAATCATCCTGGATTTTTACCGATACGTTGGCTCCGGTTACTTTGCCATGTTCCATTTTAGCATCGATAAAACTTTCCGAGTCCGGGTGTTTTATCGAAACGGAAAGCATAAGTGCACCACGGCGTCCGTCCTGAGCAACTTCGCGTGTTGAGTTCGAGTAGCGCTCCATGAACGGAACGATTCCGGTTGATGTTAAAGCCGAGTTTTTTACCGGCGAACCTTTAGGACGAATATGTGACAGGTCATGACCCACTCCTCCGCGGCGTTTCATCAATTGCACCTGTTCCTGGTCAATTTTCATAATCCCACCATACGAATCGGAATCACCATCGTTGCCAACAACAAAACAGTTGGATAGTGACGCTATTTGATAGTCGTTTCCAATGCCGGTCATTGGTCCTCCTTGTGGAACAATATGTTTGAAATCTTTTAAAACGCCATAAATTTCGTCTTCGGTTAAAGGGTTTGGGTAGCGTTCTTCAATGCGTGCGATTTCTTTTGCAAGTCGATGGTGCATGTCGTCCGGTGTTAGCTCAAAAATATTTCCGAACGAATCTTTAAGGGCGTACTTGTTCACCCAAACTCTTGCTGCCAAATCGTCTCCACTGAAGTACTCGAGCGAGGCGTTTACTGCTTCATCCTGAGAGTAAATTTTTTTGCCTGCCGGGGCTTTTACGGATACTTCGTTTACTGCCATTTTTTTCCTGTAAGTGTATTAAATATTATAAGAATGTATATTCGAATTTCTTAGATGTCCATCACAACAAATTGTGTAATGCAAGATAGGACAGAAAACAAATATTTAGAATTTATTTGAGGCTTAATTAATTAAAAGTTATCAACTTTGATTTGTTATGAGGCAGTGGCACAGGAGGATAGGTGTTTGATAGTCGAAAAAAGTTTACCAAAACTGAAAATTTGTATTGTACGATGGAGATTTTTGTTAACAGAATATTACTTGTAAAAATTCAATTTTTCGAAGAATATTTTGCCAACAAAAAGCGTGCTGCTTATTCCTTTTTGTTAAAAACTTTATTTATGATAATTTTTGTAGAGCCCACATTATTTTCTATGTATTTTTTACAGATTTCTGAAGCTTTTTGCAGGCTCTTTTTGTCGTTAAGGAGCCTATTCAGTAAAGCTTCCAGCTCCGAAAAATTTTGAATTGGGAATGCTCCTTTTTCGTTTACCAGATCAACAGCTTCTTTAAATTTGAGGTAATTGGGGCCAAATAAAACAGGCAGCTTAAAAGTGGCAGCTTCCAAAATATTGTGAATCCCAACACCAAAGCCACCGCCTATGTATGCAATGTTTCCGTACTGGTATAACGATGATAAAATACCAATGGAATCAATTATTAACACATCGTAGGTATCGATATCGGAAATATCGGCTTTACTGAAACAAATCGCCCGTTTTTTTAACAATTCCTGAATTCTGTTGATATTTGCGGGTGCAACCTCGTGCGGAGCAATAATGTACTTCACATTACTGTTGTTGTTAATAAACGCTGCAAGCAGCTCTTCATCGGGTTTCCAGGTGCTTCCTGCAATAAGGGTTACGTTTTCTCCCTTAAACTTTTCCACAATCTCAAATTTTTTTGCACCTCGGGCAATTTCTGCCACGCGATCGAAACGGGTATCGCCTGAAATGGTGAAATGTTTAATGCCGATCTGTTCAAGAAGTTTGGCTGAGGTTTCGTTCTGTATAAAAATGTGCTCGAAACTGTGTAGTATTTTTTTGTACCATTTTCCCCAGGGGTAGATTTAAAAAACTGCTGGGTTTCTCTGAAAATAGCCGAGATAATATACAATGGAATCTCCTGTGTTTTGAGTTCCGTAATGTAGTTGTACCAGAATTCGTACTTTACAAAGAATACTTTTTTGGGACGAACCAGACGAATAAAATCCTGTGCATTCGTTTTGGTATCCATTGGTAAATACGAAACAATATCAGCACCTTCATAGTTTTTCCGGATTTCGTAGCCCGATGGCGAAAAGAAAGTTAGTATTATCTTGTAGTTGGGATACTGTTTTTTTATTTCCTCCAGTACCGGTCGTCCCTGCTCAAATTCGCCCAGCGAAGCACAATGAAACCAAATGTACGAGGCATTTTTGTCGACAGCCGAACGAAGCTGCGCTTTCCAGTTTTTACGCCCGGCAACAAACAGTTTTGCCTTCTTGTTAAACAAAGCCGCAACTCGGATAAAAAATCCATAAAATAAAATTCCAAGGTTGTAGATTAAACTCATCGTTTTCTGAATTAATAATGCCGCCGGCTGCTTAAATATTCGTAGATCGTTACGTTAATCAGTAACAACAAAAACAAGTAGCCGATTTTTTCTACCGGAACGCCCAAAAAGGCCAATCCCATTGTGTGGGCCGAATCGTAAACGATTGCCGGAAGTGAATTTAAAATTGCCGAGACAATTAAAAAAGGTATTAATGAAATAACCAGCGCCAGGTAGAACTTGGTATAGTACTTTTTAAAGCGGTTGCGAAAAACGGTGTAACCCAAATATATTGCCGACAGGAAGAAGGTAAAAAAACTAAACATTCGGGTACGGAAAACGTAAGCTAAAACGCCTGTTATTAACAAAAGTACAAGGCTGACTATCACAAAAAATTCGGGCTTTTCAAAATCTTCAAAACGAACTTTCAGCCACTCGTATATGTAGATGGATGATAAGGGAATAATAAGAAATTCAAGCCACTCTTCAATGGGTAACCTCAGCAGTTCAATTCCGGAAAGATAATCGGGGTTAAAGCTCCAGATTCTCATTTGTGTGAACCGGATGTCCCACATTACAAAAATAGCCCCGGCAAAAATTATGGCAGGTAAAATATACTTTAACCTGAAAACAAAACGCACCTTTTTCTGAAAGCTGAGTGTAATCGGAATTACCAAAAAGATCAGCAATAACAACAGGTACGACAGGTTTTTTATATCCATTTTTCTGAATTTTCAGCAAAGGTATTGGATTTGTTGGAAATTTAAATTTGGTATTTCTTTTTTTAGCAGCAATTATCTTGTTGGGCTATTTCAATTAGCCGGTATTTAAATCTTCGATCTATATTTTTTAAATAACCAGGGTTGTGATACTTCTGCCTGACAATAGCACAGCTTTGTTCAGGTTGTGTTTCCCCATGAGCGAAAGGTTTTGTTCTTCCGACGTTTCATAAATTTTTGCCTCTCCGGCAAGGTCGAACTGAATGCTCGCGGCTTCCTCTCCTCGGTTGATGCAAACCACAACCACCTGGTTGTCTGTATTTTTGTAGGCCGAAATTTTGAGGTTTAAATTCTTTGCTGATTTTACCGATACACGTTTTGCCCCGGGGCGGATAAACCGAGAATAATTTCCCAGCGCCCAAAGCAGTTTTGATTCGTAGATATTGCCTCCGGTCTCGTTTTTATCAATGTATACCAGTCCATCTTTAAAGTCGTAAGGACTTACTGCAAGCCACCAGTGCCAAGCACTTGCATTGGCAATGGTAAGGTCGGAGTGAATTACATTGGCTACAAACAGTGCTGTTTCCATACCTAAATCACGACCGTTTCCTGTAAATCCGTTGTTGTCGCCCAACACACAAAACTCGCTCATCCAAAATTCCAGCTGTGGATCAACTTTTTCGATTTCTCTTCGAACTTTGCTTCGCACAGCTTTTAAAACTGAATCATTTGTTGTTGTAAAGTAACTGTGACCTGCAATTTTATGCGCCATGTTGGGTAGGTTGCCAACGTAGTTTTCAGATTCAGGAGAAAAAAATTCTTTTATTTGAAAGCCTCTTTCTACATCGTTAGCTTTCGCATATAAGTGGTTGAGTTGTCCGGCTTCTGAAATTTCAATTTTTGTTGAAAGACCAGCTTTTTTAAGATCATTTCCAATTATTTGACAAATTCTGCTTATTTCAGAATTTGTCCAGGGCGAACCTTCCTGTCCGTTTTCCCAACCCCATTGAGGTTCGTTCACCGGCGATAGATAGTTGAATAAAACCCCCTCGTTTTTCTGAATATTTTGTGTTACATCAATTAAAAACTTACTGTACTGATCAAAATTTCCGGCCTTTAAGTTCGTTGAATTTCCTTCATCAGAATTGGCTCGTTTGTTTTTCGTTAGCCACACCGGCGGACTGTTTACAAAACCAATAAAGTATTCTATTCCGCGGTTTTTGGCGGCATGCAAAAACCAACGCTGACCTTTTTGTTTGTTCCAGTCATACGTACCATCTTTCTGCAAAAAACACTCCGCTTCTCTCCATGGATCGCTTATTTTTGTGTCTCCCTCCTGGTCGGCACTTCCACCGCCAATATTAAATCGCCAGCAACTTAAACCAATTCCTGCAGGCAAACCATCTTCCTTTTCTTGAAGACTAAAAAGTAAATCAGCAATCTTGTTCTTTTGCTCATCGGGCCAGTTGCCCACATGCTGACAACTCCAGGCATCGGAAGCACCAAAGTTATGGATGGTTTGGAATTCAACTTTAGTGTTAATACGTACGTCTGACATCTTGATATTATCGTCGGTGTTGTTTTTTAACTGACAGCCGGCAAGAAACAAGAAAAGAATTAAGGTAAGTGATTTCATTTTATTGAGCTTAAAAAAGGCGTAGTGACACTTCTGGTTGCCGCTACGCCTTTAAATTTAATATTTTAAATTTCTTTTTAATAGTTCATCCTTGCCTTTTTGGCAGGATCTTCCTCAACAGAGATAAAGCTGATTTTAAATGCGTAGCTGTATTCTTTTTTGGTGAGGCGATATTCGTCGTGTGTGCGAGCGCCCCAACTGTTGTCGCCACCAACACCCATTTGTTTGTAATCGATGTTAACAGAAGTCAGGTCGCGTGCTTTTACATCGTCGATATGGCGGTTCACTACCTCTACTCCCGGAACCTGACGGCCGTCGGTACGCTCGGAACTTTCAAAGTCTTCCATAATATTGTGGTGCGCACTAACTTCCAGCAATGGCATTCCCGAGAATAACAGGCCGTTACCGGTATCGTCGGTGATGGTCATCCAGCGAACATCAGTTTTGTTTCCGTTTTCTTGTGGGCGCAAATAAGCCCAGTACTGATCGGCAACACTGCCACTGTACAAACCTACAAAGGCGCCTGTTTTCCTGTCCCAGTAAGATTCCTGCGGGCCACGTCCAAACCAGCTCATTTGGTCGAATTTGCGTGGCATTACCAGGTTCATTCCCATCCGAACGATTTCCGGCAATTCATCGGCAGTCATTTTAAAGTTGTTTTCAACCATAATATCGCCATTGCCATATACTGTGTAAATCGATTTGTACGAAGCAATTTTTGCGTTTTCTTCGTTGATTAAATCAAAATCAAAAACAATTTCAACAGCATTATTCCGTAGCACTTTTACCGAAACATCGACAACTTTCCTGTTTTCACCGGCTTTTCGCCAAACACGACTTCGTTTGTGCAGGTTGTTACCAAAATCGTTGTCGATTGGTGCGCGCCAGAAATTAGGTATTGGACCACTAATCAACATTTCAGTTTCTCCTTTTTTAAGGCTTGAAATAATTCCTGATTGTTTATCGAAAGTTACCGTGAATCCTTCTCCCGATACCGTTGCTGTTTCATCTGTTTCTTCCAGATTTACGTCCGGCATCTGAGGAATTTTGTATTCTAAGGTTGTTGGAACAACAAATGGGATTTCAAATTGCTCTTCAGCCAAAATCCAACCGGCCTTAACAAGGCTCCAGTCTTCTTTTAGTTTTGCATGAACATTCAGGAAATATTCAATACCGGCTTCCGGTTGTACATCAAAACCGATGCTAATGTTTTTACTTTCTTCCGGCGCAAGATCAATGTTTTCAAGTGTTCCGTTGTCTACAACTTTTCCATCAGCTGTAACTTCCCAAACAAAATCGAAAGCTGACAGATCCATAAATGCGTATTTGTTCTCGATCGAGATAATGCCTTTTTTCAGATCAACAGCATCGAAGCCAATGTATTGGTAAACTTTCTTAACTTCCAACAGATGTGGTTTTACAGTACGGTCGGGATCAACCAACCCGTTGTTACAGAAGTTCCCATCTGAAGGAACTGTATCGGGGCCAAAGTCGCCTCCGTAAGCCCAAAATCCTTCGCCTTCATCGTTTGTAGTCCACAAGCCCTGGTCAACCCAGTCCCAGATAAAACCACCTTGCAGGACATCGTATTTTTCAATCACATCCCAGTAATCCTGCAGGTTACCAACGCTGTTACCCATGGCGTGTGCATATTCACACTGAATTAAAGGCTTGTCGGCTTTTTCTTTGGCAAATTGCTCCATGCGTTCAATGCGCATATACATTGGAGTGTTAATATCAGTGTTCTCGCCGCCGTGTGCCTGTTCGTATTGCACGGGCGGGTAATGTCTGCCGATTTCAGGAAATTGTAAGTAGCCTTAAAGTTTACACCGTTTCCGGCTTCGTTACCCAAACTCCAAATTACCACACAAGGTTGGTTTTTATCGCGTTCAAACATATTTTTTGTGCGGTACAAATGGGCTTCTTTCCAATCTTCATTTTTCGCCAACGATTCTTCTCCATAGCCCATCCCGTGCGATTCGATGTTTGCTTCGTCAACAATGTACAAACCATATTTATTGCAGAGCTCGTACCACAATTCAGGTTGTGGATAGTGCGATGTGCGAACTGCATTCAGGTTGTTTTCTTTCATGGTTTTAATATCCAGCAACATGGTTTCTTTGTCCTGAACATGGCCGGTTTTATCGTTATGTTCGTGTAGGTTGGCTCCTTTTATGTAAACGTATTTTCCATTTACACGAAGTGTAGCATCGATAATTTCAATGCGTCGGAAACCAACATCCTGACGGATTACTTCAACTACATCATCTCCATTTTTCAGGGTGATTACCAGTTCGTAAAGATTTGGAATTTCGGCAGACCACTGTTTTACGTTTGGAATTTCAGTTTCAAAACTAACAGCTGTTCCATCGGTAGTTTCCGAAAATTCTTCCACCACATTTTCGTTATCCGAAAGGACAGCTTCAACAGTTAAATTACCGCTGTTTGCCAGTTCGAGGTCCAGAGAAAACAAACCATTTGTATAGGTATCGTCAAGATTAGAACCAACGCGGAAATCTTTTAAGGCTTGCTCGCCTCGTGCAATAAGGTAGGCATCGCGTGTGATTCCGCTTAAGCGCCAGAAATCCTGATCTTCCAGATAAGATGCATCGCTCCAACGGAAAATCTCAACGGCCATGGTATTTTCTCCCGGCACTAAATATTCGGTGATATTAAATTCAGCAGGTGTTTTGCTGTCTTCGCTGTAACCCACGTATTGTTCGTTCACCCAAAGGTTCATATTCGACGAAACGGCACCAAAATGAGCGATGATTTCGCTACCATCCCATTCAGCAGGAACTACAAAAGTGCGTTTGTACGATCCTACCGGATTATAATGCTCCTGAATTAAGGGAGGAGTTTTTTCGTGCGGGTATTTTACGTTGGTGTAAATCGGGTAATCAAATCCAACCACTTCCCAGTTGGCAGGCACCTGAATTTCGTCCCATTCACGCGTATCAAAATCATTCTTAAAAAACCAAAACGGGCGTTCCGATGGGTTTTGTGCCAGGTGGAATTGCCATGTTCCGTTAAGGGATTTGAGCAGTGGCGACTCCCATTTGTCTTCGCTACGTGCTTGCTCGGCTGATTTAAAAGGAATAAAGTGAGCATGTGGCTCCGCTTTGTTTACCTGGTAAATTCCCGGGTCTTCCCAGGGTTTTGGGTTGGGTTCCTCATAAGGCACATTGGAATAGTCGGTGTAATTGTTGCACGAAACAAGTGTAATCAGTGCGATTGAGAATAAAGTTAGTGTCAAAAATGATCTTTTTATCATAGTAGTGGAATTAAATGTTTTCTACTTTAAGAGACAGCAAATTTAATTTTTGTACCTAATTAAGAATAAAACAAAACGTGCAAAAACTAGAATTTATTTGGACTTGCTCCAATTCTGGCAATAAAAAACCCGTATTTGCGATGGTACAGGTAAGAGTGGAAAAGGGATCACCTGATATTTTCGGTGGAGCTAGCGAGATAAATGTTTTGCTCCAGTAGTTTCAATATTGAATGCAGGCACCCACTCCAGAAATATACTTTGTATCGGACGGATTTTACTTTTTGTCTTGAGGCAATAAGTAAACAAAAAACTCAAGGCTGCGCCCGCTTCCCTCAGAAAAGCCCTGCCTACCGGCAGGCAGGTACGCGTTGCCAGCTAAAATTACTGAAACTTCCCGATGCTACGATCGGGACAGGCAGTCGTACCTCTTCAAACAACAGTAATTTTTAACGCCATCACCGCTTGTTTTCCGGCTCACCGCACGAGGCCAGGCTTCGATGAAGCTGACGTTACAATAGTGGAACGGCCTCTTTTGGGCTTTGCCTGGAGTTGAAATAGAACCTTAGTGAGAGCGGGAAGCTCCGAGTGAGCGAGGAGATCACCCGTCCGAACTTAGGTTTTATGAAAACGGAAGGTGAAGATCAAAAGCAGCCTTGAATTTTCTGCTTCGTCTTTGCTTTAAGGCAAAGATGAAGGCCGCCAGCAGGCAGAAAATTCTATTCGTTTAGGTGCATTCCAAAATTTTAGTACATCGGATTTTACGGGTAGTACCGGGGAAAGCTAGTTCGGGATAAAAATGCATCCCTCCGGCGCATTGGATAATCTCTCCGTTAAAACAGCTTTTCCACTTTTTCTTTTACCTCTTCTTCGTTTGGATTTATATCGAAAACGATTTCCGGTTTTAAGAAGAACAGATCATTTTCAGCTTTGAATTTCGCTTCGCCGCCACCTGTGATATTCAGCATAATCAGGTCATCCTTTTTAACGGTTTTATTCTTAACAGCATCAATTAAAGTTGCAGTTGCAATGGCCGATGCCGGATGAATATCATTTCCTTCCGATTCGAGAAACAGTTTTCCTGCTTCTGCTGCCTGCTGATTTGAAGCCAATAAAACATCGCCGCCTGCATCTTTCATGGCATCATATAAACCACCTGCAACAGGGTAGGGTGGTTTTCGGTTTGATAAAACTTTCGCTACTATTTTTTCCACCTGCTCGCGTGCCAGATTGTCGTCCAGTGATAACATGGCACGTGAATCGGCTTTCCATGCATCATGGATGGGTGTAAATGGCGAATTCTGCGAAACCATCAGTTTCATTTTTTTGTTACCGAATCGTCCATCCTCGATCAAACGTAAATTGGCTTCCCAGGCTGCAATTGCTCCGGTCCCGCTACCAATTGCCTGAAAATAATAATCAGGAATTTCACCAATTGTTGTAGTTGCCGAAAGCATTGTGGTTGCCATTCCGTCGCGGCGGGCCACGTTTTTGGCGCCACCTTCAGCAACAAAACCTTCCATTCCAGCCACAATATTCGATAAGTGAATGGCGTCGAAATAGTCGCTGCCCGATTTGCTGCAAATTAGTTTTACACAATCATTTATTGGTGCGTCGAACCAAAGTGCGCTGATGTTGTCTTCCGGAACGCAAATAATAAGTGGGATGTTATTTTCAGAACAAACACGGGCAAAAGCACGCGAAGTATTTCCGGCCGAAGCAACCACCAAAACCTGGTTCATATCTTCAGTCATGCGTCCGCCAACCGAATAAGCTTCGGTTTCTTTAAACGACGCCGTTTTCATGTTTGTGCCTTTTTCAGGCCAGTAGCCACTAAATGTGATCCAAAGATTTTCGAGCCCCAATTCTTTTGCCAAACCCTGGCTTTTGTAGGTAACCGGTGCTGATGATCCTTCAAGCATCCGGCCAATTGGTAACCAGTCGGCAAATTTATATAAGCCCCACGAATCGTCTTTTACATCAATTTGTTTTTTATCGTAAATAGCACGAATTAATGTCGGTTCAGCTTCACCCGGAGCATCCAGCATCCAGCCTTCATCTTTAAACTCCCTGCCTGTTTTAACCGACTTCAGGATGTATTTTGTGGGCGAAAAATCTCTGCTCATTCTACGTCTTTTTTGTTTTAAGAAGGACAAATGTAGAAAATGCAGACATAAAACAAACGAAATTTTTCAAATCTTAAATCAGGCATTATAAACTTATTGGTATATTTAAACGATTTCAACAAAACCTAAAACTATGAAAAACCTACTACTGTTATTTTGTTTTTTATCAATTAACAGTTTTTTGTCGAACGCTAAAATCCGCCCCACACAATTAACTTGCGAATACTTAAAAAATCCCCCGGTTGTTGATGTTATGCAACCGCGTTTAGCATGGATTAATGTAGCCGAAAAAGGCGAAAGAGGGCAATTTCAAACGGCCTTTCAGATTCGGGTGGCCACTACAAAAGAAAAGCTAGAAACGCCCGATTTATGGGATAGTAAAAAGGTTGAAAGTGAGCAATCAAACCGCGTGGAGTACGACGGAGAAGAATTGATTTCAAGGCAGGATTGCTGGTGGCAGGTGCGTGTTTGGGATAAAAACGGAGAGGTCTCGGAATGGAGCGAGCCTGCATTTTGGCACATGGGATTGCTTGATGAAAAAGACTGGCAGGCAAAATGGATTGGCGCACCCTGGCAGGGAGAGGCGGCTTTACCAAAGCCTAATTCACCGGCAGTTGACTTGCCGGAAGAACTTCCGCCTCCGGCACCTCTTTTACGCAAAGAATTTAACGCAGATAAACAGGTTGAAAAAGCTGTGGCATATGTTACCGGATTGGGTTATTTTGAGCTTTATCTGAATGGCGAAAAAATTGGCAACGATGTGCTGGTTCCCAATCAAACTAACTACGGAAAGCGACCAGCACTCACGCAACAATATATTCCGCTTGATGATAACTTTAGGGAATACAAAGTGATGTACCTGGCTTATGATATTTCTGACAAGTTAAATACCGGGGCAAATACTTTTGGGGCGATCCTAGGAAACGGTTTTTATAATCCAGCTAAACATTGGGCTTTAGGTTATGGTTCTCCGCGTTTTTTGTTGCAGGTTCATGTAGCCTACACCGACGGAACTGAGGATGTTCTGGTAAGCGATGAAAGCTGGAAGGCAGCTAAAAGCCCGATTTTAATGGATATGGTTTATTACGGCGAACATTACGATGCGCGACTGGAACAGGATGGCTGGTGTTCTCCCGATTTTGATGATTCATTGTGGCAAAATGCTGTTCTTAGAAAAGCGCCTGAAGGAAAGTTGGTGGCGCATACGGCACACGCCGATAAAGTTTATGAAACGCTTGAACCTATCCGGATTGAAAAAATGTATAACGGCAACTATAAAGTCGATTTTGGAGAAGAAATTTCGGGCTGGGCAAGGCTAAAAGATGTGGAAGGTCCCGAAGGACACAAAATCGAAATCAAGTATTTGTCAAATACTTACTCGGGTGATAATTCATATATTTTTAAGGGCGTAGGAAAAGAAAATTATGCGGCACGTTTTAACTGGTTTGTTTTTCGTGAAGTGGAAATTGTAAACTGGCCGGGTATACTGGAGCCCGAAAATATATGCGCTGAAGTGATAAATACCTACATTGAAGAGTCGGCCCATTTCGAAACTTCAAATCCGCTTTTTAACCGGGTTAATAAGATTTGGAAACGCAGTCAGACCGATAACATGCACGGCGGTATTGCCAGCGATTGCCCGCACCGCGAACGTTCGCCATACACAGGCGACGGGCAGGTGGCGTGTGTTACCGTGATGCACAACTTCGATGCGCAAAACTTTTACTACAAATGGATTCAGGATATTATCGGCGCTCAAAATGTTGAAACCGGTTATGTACCAAATGGCGCACCGTGGCAACCCGGTTGTGGCGGCGGAGTTGCCTGGGGAGCGGCTGTAAATATTATGCCCTGGGAGTTTTATGTGCATTACGGTGCTGTGGACATGCTGGAAGAGGCTTACGAACCAATGAAGGAATATGTGCGCTACATGCAAACCTGGGTTGACGATGAGGGAATAATGAACTCGCAACGTGTTGGCCTTAACGGCGATGTTTTGCGATGGTTTAACCTGGGTGAATGGGTTACACCCGGCGATCTTCCACCTGATAGCCTGGTACATACGTTCTATTTTTGGCGCTGTGCCGATATTACCGCAAAAACTGCTGAGGCATTAGGGAATAGAAATGAAGCAAGAAAATTTGCAAAGTTGGCCGAAAGAACAAAAGAAGCCTTTCATAAACGATTTTTCGATGATGAAAAAGGAACTTATGGAAATTCAGGAGCAAATATTTTCGCCCTAAAAATGGGCGTGCCCGAATCCGAATATCACCGGGTAATAAAAGCACTGAAAGAGAATATTAAAAAGAATAAAGGACATTTGGATACAGGAATTTTCGGAACGCAGTTCTTTTTCGAAGTGCTTACGGAAAACGGTATGCACGAGCTGGCTTACGAGGCGATAAACAAAAAAGAAGAGCCCGGTTACGGCCGTTGGTTAACACTTGGAGCTACAACAAGTTGGGAGCAATGGAATACAGATGGTTCGCACAATCACCCGATGTTTGGCGGTGGATTGGTTTGGTTGTATCGCAAGCTGGCAGGAATGCAGGCTGATGAAAATAACCCGGGATATCGTCACATTATTTTTCATCCGCAACCGGTTGATGAAATGGAACTTGCCAAATATTATAACAAAACACCTTATGGAAAGGCCGGCATAGAATGGCAGCTGGAGGAGGGGAAACTGAATGTTGATGTCACGGTTCCCGTGGGATGCACGGCAACAGTAATTTTGCCGGGACCAGATTTTGTTGCCGATGGAAGCGACGAGGTGAAAATTGTCTCGAAATCCCCAAACGAACTGGTGCTGGAAATTGGATCGGGGACCTATAATTTTAGTAACTAAAAGATCTGCTATATGAACTGGAAAAAACTCAGTATCACAATTTTTAGAGTGGCCATAGGATGGCACTTTTTGTACGAAGGAATAGCAAAATTAGCAGATGGAAACTGGAGTGCCGCCGGATATTTATCGAGCTCAACAGGGCCATTATCTGGCTTGTATCAGTGGATGGGCAGTTCTGAAGGAATTATGAATGTCGTCGATCCACTAAATATGGCGGCGTTAATTCTAATTGGGCTGGGTCTCACTCTTGGTTTGGCGATTCGGATTTCTGCTGTTTCAGGCATTCTTTTGCTTTTGCTCTACTATTTTGCACATCCGCCATTTGGTGGTTCATTGCTGGCCAATACCGAAGGAAGCCTTTACATCGTAAATAAAAATGTAATTGAGGCGCTGGCTTTGCTCGTTTTGCTTGTTTTGAAAGAGAAAGGCTGGGGATTGTATGCGCTTTTATTTTTTCCGAAGAAGAAAGAACCGGGTGAAAAATCAACTGCTGTAAAATCCCGTCGCGAAGCTTTAAAGAATCTGGCTACAATTCCGGCATTGGGTGTTTTGGGATTGGGAGCTTTTAATGAAACACAAAAATTTGGTGTAGATACACTATCCGGAGCCACAATAAAAGTTGGCGGAGCAGATATCAAAGAGCTAAAAGGAGAGCTTCCGAAAGGAAAGATTGGGCCACACGAAATAAGCCGTTTGGTGGCCGGTGGAAACCTGATTGGTGGCTGGGCGCACTCGCGCGATTTGCATTACGTGCCGTCGCTATTCAGGGCTTACAATACCGAAAGAAAGATCTTTGAAACGCTGATGTTGGCCGAGGAAGCCGGAATTAACGCGATCAATATCGGGTTTCCTACAAATGCCACCATGCAGAAGTATAAAAAGCTTACCGGCAGTAAAATTAAGGTCATCACGCAGGTACATCCCGATGCCGATAACAACGATTACCTGGTGAATATTAATAAAGCCATCGATTTTGGTGTGGACATTATTCAGGTACAGGGAAACTGGTGCGACTGGCTGGTGCGCGACAATAAACTGGATAAAATTGATCTGATGTTAAATCATATTCGTGAACAAGGTTACACTGCCGGCCTGGCTTCGCATACGGTTGATTCGCTGATTGCCTGCGAGGAGCAGGGAATTATTCCGGATTATTACATGAAAACCATGCATCACGATAATTACTGGTCGGCACACCCGCGCGAGAATCGTTTCCCGTTTGAAGTGGATGGTAAAAAATATGCTGATCACAACCGTTTTCACGATAACCTCTTTTGTTTATATCCTGATAAAACGATTGACTTTGTGAACCGTGCCACTGTTCCGGTAATGGGTTTTAAAGTGTTGGCAGCCGGTGCTATTCAACCCGAAGATGGATTTAACTGGGCTTTTCGGAATGGTGCTGATTTTATTTGTGTGGGTATGTTCGATTTTCAGGTAGTGAACGATGTAAATATCACTATCGATACGCTGAATAACTTGCAGGGGCGTACGCGAAAATGGTATGGTTAATGGGTTTTTACTTTTCAGCTAGTTGAATAATGTCTTTTGGTTTAATAATTACAGAATTGTAGCCATACAATGCCGCGTTGATCATCGCTTTTCCGACTTGTGTAGTATTAACCACTGCATTTGGTGCCACTGCTTTAAATAAATGCACCAGCCACATAAAGTAATCATAAATAAACTGGTAGGCTTTGGTTCGTGATTTTATCCCGCGCAAGGGAATAATAACTCCCGGGCGAAACATAAAGGCCTGCTTAAATCCCATGTTAAGCAAGTCGTTTTCGGTTTTACCTTTAACACGCGCCCACATAATCCTTCCTTTTTCTGATGAATCGGTTCCTTCGCCCGACACATAAGTGATTGTCATTTCCGGGTTAAGCGGAAATAGTTCTTTGGCAAGCGAAAGCGTATAATCATAAGTGATCTTTTTAAAGTCGTTTTCTTTTAATCCAACTGAACTGATTCCCATGCACAAAAAACAAGCGTCGTAACCGGCAAGTTGTGTTTTTACAGTGGAGAAATCAGCAAAATCGCCGTGAATGAGTTCTTCCAGTTTTGGATGTCTTACATCAACCGGATTTCTTCCGATTACCAAAACCTTTTCAACCGACTCATGATCGAGACATTCCAGTAAAACGCCTTTCCCCACCATTCCGGTAGCACCTGTTATTATTACCTTCATCTTATTCGGGTTTTAGTTTCAAAAGTACAATTTCGCTTTTTGTGCCAACGCGCATTGGCGGGCCAAAAGTTCCCACTCCCTGCGAGGTGTAGATGCGTGTTCCTTTATAATCGCCCAATCCTTTATTGTATTTGTAAATCATTCCCACTACAAAATTGAACGGAAATAACTGCCCGTTGTGCGTGTGACCGGCAAGATAGAGATCAACGCCATGCTGATTGGCGAATTCAATTCCATCGGGGCTGTGATGCAACAAAACCGTTGGTTTTCCGGGGAAGAGGTTCAATTCATCCAGAACGGAACGGATGCTCGGTCTGTTTTTTCTTTCGGGTATTTCCTGGTCGCCGTTATCCGCGCGCATGTGATCAAGCCCGATAATTTGTATCTGGTTAAAGTGCGTCACTTCGTTTTCGAGAACTGCAACTCCAATTTCGCGCAGATTTTGTTTTACTTCTTTAGCACCCGAGTACCCATCGTGGTTTCCTTCCACAAAATAAACGGGAGCGTTTAGGTGTTTTAGCGGCTCCAGACTCTCGCTGTTCAATCGGATTTTACCATCAAAAAGGTCGCCGGTAATAAATACCACATCCGGGTGTTGGGCATTGGTTTTGTCCACAATTTTCTGCAGCGTTTTTGGCCCCCAGAAATGCCCGATATGAATATCAGAGAGGTGGGCAACCGTAATTCCGTTGGTTAGGCCTTTCATCGGAATTTCCACTTCGCTAATCCGTCGGTACTGTGCGTTAATGATTCCCGCTGCAGTAACAAAAACAGCCAGCGAAAGTGCAGAGATTCCCAACAAGCGGGGTACTGATTTTATAAAAAGACTAAGCAGATCGACAACCGCAACTGAAAGCAAAAGGTAAAGTAAAAATCCCATTACTATCGACGCTGCAATGTAAACCATATTACCAAAAGCCGCCTGTGTATTGGTAGTTGTGGCAATGCCGGCAATCATAAAAACCGTTAATGCGCCGAAAGACATATAAAGATAGCGCGCTGATCGTAGTTCAAAATAAAACAAAAATCGTTTGGCCAGGTACATATTGGCCCCCACCAAAAACGCCAGAAAAACAATAAAAAATAGCCAGGGAATGATTTGTCTCATAAGCTTAATCGGTTTGCTGCATGTTCTTAACCGTTTTTAATAATAGCTTTTTGGGCATAAATGGAATAAATGCCATCATAAATTTTTGGGCACTTGTTAATCCCGAGATTACATCGATCTTTCCTTTTATCATGGCATTGTAACCGGCTTCGGCAACCTTGCGTGCACTGGCTGGTTTTTTAAACATGGCTGTTTTGTCCATTCCCGATGAGGCGCCAAATTCAGTTTCGGTGGCTCCGGGCATCAGGTTGGTAACGGTAATGTTTGTGTGTGCCAATTCCTCCGAAAGTGCGTTGCTGAGTGAGCGCACATAAGCTTTCGAGGCAAAATATACCGCCTGTAACGGTCCGGGCATTAAACTGGCAGTAGATGAGTTATTCAGAATTTTCCCGGAGTTCCGCTCAACAAAATCGGGAAGGAATAAACGGGTTATCGCAGTTAAAGTTTTAATATTCAAGTTGATCATGTCCATGTGTTGTTCGTAATCCAGTTCGTGAAATACGCCAACACCTCCAAAACCAGCGTTGTTTATTAGAAATTCAATTTCGATACCGGCCTTTTTAATTTCATCGTAAATTTCTTTTGGTGCCTCAGGTTTTCCTAAATCTTTGGCAATAACAAAAACCTCAATATCATGCTTTTTTTCGAGCTCACTTTTTAATGCTACGAGTTTGTCTTTACTGCGGGCAACAATTACCAGGTCGCCACTTTTTTCGGCATGAATATGAGCCAGCTCTCTTCCTATCCCGGTTGATGCGCCGGTTATTAGTGCAACATTCTTCATCTGTTTTATTTTACGTTGTTTTTCAAAACATTAATATTAGTCTGTTTCAGTTATTAAACAAAGAAATTAATGGAATGATTAGCAGTTGATACTTTTTATGTGAAAAAGCACTTCATTGATACTGAACAAAATTGCTAAAATTTCCTTATCTTTTATGTATAATAAAATCTAAATCAACGGTAATGAAATCACTAGCTTTTGTAATCACAGGTTTATTGTTCTTTTTTTCTGCTTCTGTTAATGCACAGGATGGTGCACAATTGTATGGTCAGAACTGCGCTTCGTGCCATGGCGCTAATTTAGGCGGAGGAAACGCAGCAAGTTTGGTCGACGGAATTTGGCAATTTGGTGCCGAAGACGGCTATGTTTTCCGAAATATAAAATTTGGTATTGCGCATTTGGGAATGCCATCTTACGAAGCAACGCTTAACGACGGAGAAATTCGCGCGATTATGTCGTATATCCGTGAAGCGGAAAATAAGGTAGGTGCTCAAAAACCGCCCATTGCCAAAGAAATAGAAACGCTTGATTATAAAATTGATGTGGAGATTTTTGCTGAAGGACTGGAAGTTCCGTGGGCAATCGATTTTATTGATGAAAATACAGCTTTAATAACCGAACGTCCGGGCCGACTGCGAGTGGTTGAAAACGGGAGCTTGCTTGATGAGCCTGTAAGAAATACACCCGAAGTTTTGAATGAAGGGCAGGGTGGTTTGCTGGACGTTGCTGTTGATCCCGACTACAACGAAAATGGCTGGATCTACCTCGCTTATAGTCATGTGTTAACAAGTGGTTACGATGGAAACCGACCTCCTGCAATGACCCGCATTGTACGTGGACAAATTGAAAACAACACATGGACCGATGAGGAAGTATTGTTTGAAGCGCCACACGAAACCTACAGAACAACACGCCACCACTATGGCTGTCGGATTGTTTTCGATCCGTGGGGACATTTGTATTTTGCCATTGGCGACCGCGGTGCCGGATACCAGGCGCAGGATTTTACCTTGCCAAACGGGAAAGTTCACCGCATTTATAAAGACGGAACTATTCCTGACGACAATCCTTTTGTTGATGAAGAAGGAGCAATACCATCTTTATTCTCGCTGGGAAACCGAAATATTCAGGGAATGGCTATTCATCCGCAAACAGGCGAGCTGTGGGTAACCGAGCATGGCCCGATGGGTGGCGATGAGCTGAATCGGATTGAGTGGGGTAAAAACTACGGCTGGGAAACTATAACTTACGGCAAAAACTATAACGGCACTGTTATTACAGAAGTAACTCATAAACCCGGAATGGAGCAACCCAATTTGTATTGGCGCCCATCGATTGCTGTTTGTGGTCTCGATTTTTACCGTGGAGATCTTTTCAGTAAATGGAAAAATAAATTATTGGTGGGAGCTTTAAAATACGAAGAGGTTCGTTTACTTCAGATTGAAGGAGACAAAGTGATTCATCAGGAGGTAATTGTAAAAAATCAGGGACGAGTGCGCGCTGTGTCAACCGGACCCGATGGAGCCATTTATGTTGTGCTGAATAAGCCGGGAACGGTTATTAAATTAGTTCCGAAAAACGAGTAAAAACTTGCAGCGCAGTTAATGAACAAATTCTTCGAGTTTTACCTGTTCAGCCATCAACTCTTCAAGTGTAGTTGATTTCAGTATCTGAACAATTTGACTGTTTAATTTTTCCCAAAAGCCAAACGGTGCACAAATGTCTTTTCGATCACATTTGTAGTTGTCAGATACGCAGTCAACTACACAAACACCATGCTCAAAAGCGCTGTGAATGTCGTAAACCGTAATTTCCGACGGCTTACAGTTCAGAACATAGCCACTTCGCCGGCCACCGGCTTTAGTTACAAGGCCGGCCACTTTTAACGAGTTGATAATTTGATCGAGGTATTTATAGGATATATTTTGGTTGGCGGCAATATCTTTTTGGTAGATTCCATTCTCATTGCCATTTAATGCTATTTCAAGAATAGCCCTTAATCCATATCGTGTTCTTGTACTAAATTTCAAGTCCTTTGGTTTTTTTCTTTCGGTTTTTGTTGATTGCGAAGGTAGTAAAACTATCAGATTCGTATTCGTAACCGGCCAAGGAGGAGTAAGAGTAAGCCATTATTTCACAATCTTTTAATCAGCTTACTTTTTACATTGCAGGATTTCCCGCCGGAAGAGTTATCGGTAACCTTAATCGTGTTATCATCGTTATAAAACCAGAGTTTTTTTAAATTACTGATATGTTCAGAATTTTAATTGCCATACTGCTGGTGTTTGCACCAATGATAAGTGTTTCGCAAAACGATGCGTTTCTTAATGAACGCCAGAGAATGGTGAAACTACAACTTGAAAACAGAGGGATTAACGATGAATTGGTTTTAGCCGCATTTCGGCAAGTTCCGCGGCACAAATTTGTTTTACCTCGATATGCAAAATTCGCTTATGCCGACTCTCCATTACCTATAAACGAAGGGCAAACTATTTCTCAACCTTATATTGTTGCATACATGACCGAGGTTTTAAACCTTAGTCGTTCAGACCGTGTTTTGGAGGTTGGAACCGGATCGGGCTACCAGGCGGCTATTTTAGCACAATTATGCGATTCGGTTTTTACCATCGAGCTTTTTGAAGCATTGAGCAGGTCGGCTAAAAAGGTATTCCGACAATTGGAGTACAATAATATTTACTGCAAAGTTGGTGATGGTTACCTGGGGTGGCCTGAAAAAGCACCTTTTGATGCCATTATTGTTACCTGTTCGCCATCGCATGTGCCCAAACCTTTGGAAGAGCAGTTGGCTGAAGGTGGCAGAATGATAATCCCCGTAGGCGAAGGCAGTATACAAAAACTAGTGCTTTTACAGAAAAAGAAAGGTAAAATGCGAAAGAAAAATGAATTGCCCGTTCGGTTTGTACCCATGATTAATGAGGGTGGAAAGAAATATTAGTTTTATGTTGTTTTTTCAACACCACGACTCGAAAGCACTAAGATTTTTTTAACGTAAGTATGCTGAGGCGTTTTTCTGAACTACAATAGACGCATAGAACAAAGAAGAGTGGTTTAGCCGCAGTGCTTTAAAAACCTTGAAGGATTGTTGTTTGTCAATTGATATATGCCTATTCTTTCATTCTCTAAAATTCCAATACTCCAATATTCCAACATTCTTTTTCTGGCTGCTATAGCGCGCCAAATTTAATAATCCAGCCATCGCTTCGGGTGTTTGTTTCCTCTTGCAACCCCGGCCCGATAACGACAAATCCACCATCGGAGCTGTTTATAATTCGCGATGCGTGGTCGTTATTAAAACGCAGGCGAAGTAATTTCTCGTTAAGCTCGTTACCATCCGCATCGATATTTAATAACCACGGACCGATTTTTCCAATAAATGAAGTGGCTTTTATTCCGGCAACAATAAATGTTCCGTCGGGGCGAATTGTCAAGGCATTGCCTCCTTCTGAGCCTTCGCGGTCCACACTTTTTGTCCACAAAATCTCCCCTGTTGAATTGATCTTATTTAAAACCAGATCGTAATCAAAAATGGGATTTTCGGAGTTGATATCGTTTAAACATTTTCCGTTCCAGCCAACAATCATAAAAGCACTGTCGGGAGAGCAACAAATACACTCTGGCCATACTTTTTGGTCGGGCGTTTTTATCCATGAATACCATTTTGCTTTTCCTGTGTAGCTAATGCGTATGGCAACAATGTCGCAACTGTTTTCGCCGGTTTCGCTAATCTGCGCCGCCAGGGCAAAATCGCCATCCGGAAGTTTTTTTATCGACCGGGCACATCCTGACATGTCGGTCATGAATAACCGTTCCATTGTTATCCCTCCATTTTCATCCAGGGTTGCCATCCATATTTTTGGGTCGTCCGGATTTTCACTCTTCGATCCGGCGATGGCAAAATGGTTTTCCGGCAGCGAAATAATATCTTCCACCGAAAGGTAATCTGCGCTTAATGTTTTTCGCCAGATTTCCGTTCCATTTTCATCTAAACGCACCAGAAGGCAGCTTTGTGTTTCTCCTTCGGCGGAAGTACCCAGCAAAACGTAGCTTTTATCGGTGAGTTGCGTGAGTCGTTTTGGAATTTCATGTTTCTCGGTTCCAATAGATTTTGTCCAAAGCGTATCGCCATTTTCGGCAAAACGTATGAGCTGAAAATCGAACAGGTGTCCATCTACTTTTACGGCACCTGAAACGGTGTAGCCCTTGTTTGCATCCTCAATAATATCAGTATAAAAGTCGCAGTCTCTCGTCCCGGATTGTTTATTCCATTCGGGTTCGGGTATTTGTGCCACCGATGAAAAAAAGCCTGCAAACAAGAAAACGAAGCTATAAACCAGTGTCTTTTGCATGTTGTTAGTTGTTGATTAGTTTTTATACAAGATTCATCTTTTGTATGAAACAGTAAAGGAAGGGCGAGTTCAAAACAGGATGGTTCTCGTGCCTTTATACCCAAAATTAGGAGTATGGGTTTCAGTAGATCATTGCTAAATTATTGTGGATTATCTTTTCTATTGTTGGCCAATCGCCGGATAATAATTAGTTTTTCGTGCAGGAAAGATTTAAATTGTTCTCGAATACATCCGGGAATCAGGGTTTTTAGATAGATCAAAATTAATTAAATTGGCAAAAACAAAATATATCCATATGTCGAACATCAAGTCGTTTCTAACTTTATTCGCAGCAATTTTGTACTTATCAGTGTATTCGCAGCAGGTCGATCCGTCGCGGCAGTGGAGTATGTACCGGGGAAAATCTATTTCCGGATATTTAGACCAGGCCAACTTGCCCGAAACATGGGATGTGAACACCAATAAAAATATTGCATGGAAAACTGCTATTCCCGGATTAGGGCATTCGTGCCCAATTGTTTGGGGCGATCAGATTTTTGTAACTACAGCCGTTAGTGAACAAGATGAGGGAGATTTAAAAACCGGTATTTACGGATCGATAGGTTCGGTGCCAGACAGTTCGATGCACTATTGGCGGGTGTATTGTGTGGATAAACAATCGGGAGAGATTGAGTGGGAAAGAACTGCGTACACCGGGATTCCCGAACAAAAACGCCATCCTATGTCGTCGCATGCCAATTGTACGCCGGCCACAAACGGAGAATATGTGGTGGCATTTTTTGGATCGGAAGGACTGTATTGTTACGATATGAATGGAAAATTACAGTGGTCGAAAGATTTTGGTGTCTTAAAATCGACTTTCTTTTTGGTGCCGGATGCCGAATGGGAATTTTCAAGTTCGCCGCTGATTCATAAAAACGTAGTAGTTATTCAGTGCGATGTGCAGGAAAATTCTTTTGTTGCTGCTTACGACATTAAAAACGGTCACGAAATCTGGAAACAAAATCGCGATGAATACCCAGGCTGGTCGACTCCAAATGTCTATTCCGATGGTGAAAAGGATATTGTTGCGGTAAACGGTTACAAACATCGTGGAGGTTACGATTTTAATACCGGCGAAGAAATATGGAGAATGTCCGGAGGAGGAGACATTCCTGTTCCATCGCCCGTTATTGGCAACGATTTCATTTATTTTAACAGCGCCCACGGGAAGGTTTCGCCTGTTTATGCTATTCAAAAAAATGCGGTTGGAGATATTACTTTAGAAGACAGAGCAACCTCAAATGAATATGTAAAGTGGGCAAAACTACGTGGTGGCTCTTATATGGGAACCATGTTGTTGTATGGCGACTACCTTTACAACGCACGTTGGAACGGGCGACTAACCTGCTACAATGCCCAAACCGGAGAGGAAATGTATTCGCAAAAAGTTGGATGGGGAAACAGTTACACATCATCGCCGGTGGCAGCCGATGGAGTTATCTACATAGTTGATAACGAAGGCAATGTGTATGCTGTTAAAGCGGGGCCGGAATACGAACTTTTAGCAACCAATAAACTAAGCCAAATTGTAATGTCAACACCGGCCATTACCAAAGATTACCTTTTGTTTAGAACTGCCGACCACCTTATTGCTGTTTCTAAAGTGGAATGATAAATTTTAAAAAGTTTTAAATTCACTTAACCTTGGATTGAAGCATTTCTCAAAACAATGGAATTTATATACTTTCGTCGAGTTATTTAGAAATGTAAACATGTGGATTAAACTATCCAGACTAATCCTTAGGAATCGAATCCTCTTTCTTTCAGTTTTGGCTGTTATTACTATTTTTCTGGGGTATCATGCCCGAAAAGTGGAGATGTCGTATGAGTATGCCTCATTGCTGCCAAAGAAAGATCAGGCCTATAAAGATTATCAGAATTTTGTTGAGATATTCGGTCAGGAAGGGAACCTGATTATTGTTGGTGTGCAAGACACGAATTTTTTTCGTCTCGATCATTTCAATGCATGGAAATCGTTGTGCGATGATTTGAAAAAAGTCGATGGCGTTGAAAATTTGCTTTCGGTTTCAAGCACCTACAATCTTGAAAAAAATAAAGAAGAGAAACAGTTTGAGGTTGTAAATAACTTTCCTGATACGATTACAAGTCAGGAAGAGCTGGATGGCTATGTGGCAGAATTTAAACGGCTGCCTTTTTACCGCAAGCTGGTTTATAACGATGAAACTGATACTTATTTGCTGGCCATTACGGTAAACCAAGATAAAATGGCAAGTAAGGAGCGCGAAGACCTGGTTGCCGAAATCCAGGAGGTGTGTCATGATTACGAACAGAAAGAAGATGTTACTCTCCATTACTCGGGAGTGCCCTACATAAGGGTGGTTAATTCGGTTAAGATTAAACGCGAACTGTATATGTTCAGTGTGTTGGCTCTGGTAATTTGTATCGTGGTTTTATTCCTGTTCTTCCGCTCATTCAAAGCTGTTTTTGTACCTGTGCTGATTGTAATCACCGGCGTTATCTGGGCCATGGGAATGTTGTCGCTGTTTGGCTACAAAATTACTTTGTTATCGGGAATGATTCCGCCTTTGTTGATCGTGATTGGAATCCCAAACAGTATTTACATGCTTAATAAATTTCACCACGAATACGTGAGCCATGGGAATAAAATAAAGGCTTTGCAGCGGGTGATCATTAAAATTGGTAATGCTACTTTTTTAACCAACCTTACAACAGCCTCGGGGTTTGCTACTTTTATTATTGTAAAGAGTGATATTTTAAGGCAGTTTGGTATAATCGCCTCCTTAAATATACTTGGCCTGTTTATACTTTCGCTACTGCTTATACCAATCATATTTAGTTTTATCGGAGCGCCTTCATCGCGCCACGTTGGTCACCTCGATAATAAGTTCGTAACAACGGCCATCCGCAAGCTGATGCACATTACCCAAAATTACAGACAGGTGGTATATCTTGTAACCATAGGTGTAATTGTGGTGAGTATTTACGGTATTACTCTGATGAAAAGCTCGGGTTATATGCTCGATGATATTCCTGAAGATGATCCGGTTTATGTCGATCTGAAATTTTTTGAACGCAACTTTAACGGTTTAATGCCTTTGGAAATTATGGTCGACACCAAAAAACCACAGGGCGTTATGCAATTAACAACTTTCCGTAAAATAGAGCAGTTGGAAGACCGGCTGGCAGAATACCCTGAATTATCGGCATCTACTTCATTACTCAATTTGCTGAAATTTGCCAAACAGGCTTTTTACAATGGTCACGAGCGGTATTACAGTTTGCCCAATAATCGCGAAAAGAATTTTATTCTGCAATATGCATCAACGGGTGAAGAAAATGCTGAAATGTTACATTCGTTTATGGATAGTACCAAGCAGAATACCCGAATAAGTATCCGGGTAAAGGATGTGGGTACCAAGCGAATGGAAGAATTGTACGCCCGGTTTAATGCCGATATCGATTCGATATTTACTTCCGACAAATACGATGTAACCGTTACCGGATCGAGTATTATTTCGTTTAAAGGAAACCAGTATTTGTTAAAGAACCTGTTTACGAGTCTTGGTTTGGCTATTTTGCTGATCTCGTCGTTTATGGCCATCATGTTTTCATCGTGGAGGATGGTAATTCTGTCGCTTACTCCAAATATTATTCCGCTGATATTTACAGCAGCAGTTATGGGATTTACCGGCATTCCTATAAAGGCATCTACCATTTTGGTTTTTAGTATTGCCTTTGGTATTTCGGTTGATAATACGATTCACTTTTTGGCGAAGTACAGGCAGGAACTGAACATGACCAATTGGGATATCCGAAAATCGGTGGTGATCGCGTTAAAAGAAACCGGTGTGAGTATGCTGTATACGTCAGTGGTGCTGTTCTTTGGTTTCGGAATTTTTACCATTTCTAATTTTGGAGGAACGCAAGCCATGGGAATTTTGGTTTCGCTGACACTTTTGGTTGCGGTAACATCAAATCTGGTACTGCTGCCGTCTTTATTATCAGGACTTGAGCGGATTACTACAACTGAGGCCTTTAAAGAACCACTGCTTCATATTTACGACGAAGAAGAAGATATTGAACTGGAAGACCTGGAAATTGTTTCGGATGACAAATTAAAATTGGGAGATTGATGTACACCGTAGAAGAACTTCAAAACAGAGTGAGTGTTGAAATTGAAAAGCGCTCCAAAGAACTACTGAAAAATAAGCCGGTTGAACTGTACGATCCAATACATTATTCACTCGAAATGGGTGGAAAACGTTTGCGCCCGGTGCTGGCTTTGCTTGCCTGCAATATGTTTTCCACGAAAATTGAACACGCAATTCCGGCAGCAATAGGAATCGAAGTCTTCCATAATTTTACCTTGCTTCACGATGATATAATGGACAAAGCCGATGTGCGCCGAAGTCGCCCTACAGTGCATAAAAAGTTCAGCGAAAATGCCGCTATTTTATCCGGCGATGCCATGGCTTTTCAGTCGTACCGCTATTTTTTGGAAGAACGGTCGGACGCGCTGCCTGAAGTGCTGGAGGTGTTTAGTAAAACCGCAATAGAAGTTTGCGAGGGTCAGCAATACGATATGGATTTTGAACAGCGAATGGATGTTACCGAAGTGGAATATCTGGAAATGATCCGCTTAAAAACAGCTGTTCTTTTAGCTTGCAGTTTAAAGGTTGGCGCACTTTTAGCAAATGCTCCCGAAACTCTGGCAAACCAACTCTACGATTTTGGCATTAACCTCGGGTTAGCTTTCCAGCTGCAGGATGATCTTCTGGATACTTTTGGCGATCAGGCCGTTTTTGGTAAACAAATTGGCGGCGATATACTGGCCAACAAAAAAACGTTGCTACTTATTAACGCTTTGGAAAAAGCATCGGAAAATGAAAAACAGAGATTAATAAGCTGGATAGAAAAAACTGATTTTAATCCGAAAGAAAAAATTGCAGCCGTTACCGGATTGTATCAAACAATTGGAGTGCAAAATATTGCCGAAGAAAAAGTGAACGACTATTTTAACAAAGCGATGCGCATTTTAGATGATTTAAATGTGCAGGATGTTGTAAAACAACCACTTCGAAACCTTGCAAACAAAATGCTTACCCGCAAGCATTAAAGCAATATAATAGGATAAAAAATATCCAAAAAACCAAACGCAACCTTGCATAAAAACAAAACAATGTTAAATTTGTTGGGTCTATAAAATTGAAACAAAAGAACGGGTTAAACCGGACTTAAATCTAATCCAAATATGGTTCAAAGCATAGGTAAAATATTACAGGTTATCGGACCTGTAGTAGACGTTAGTTTTGATAGTGAAGGCAGCGAACTTCCTTCAATTCACGATGCACTTGAAATTCCCCGCGAAGACAAAGAAAGTTTAATAATAGAATGTCAGCAACACATTGGCGAAAATACAATCCGATGTGTAGCAATGGATTCGACCGATGGTTTGCAGAGAGGGTCAGCGGTAAAGAATTTGGGCAGTCCGATTACCATGCCAAAAGGTGAAATTTCACTCGGTCGCCTGCTAAATGTGGTGGGAGATTCTGTTGATGGATTGGAGCAACTGCCAAAAGAAGGTTTAAGCATACATAGCCAACCTCCTAAATACGAAGATCTGACAACAGAAAGTGAGGTATTATATACCGGGATAAAGGTAATCGACCTGATTGAACCCTATGCAAAAGGAGGTAAAATTGGATTGTTTGGTGGCGCCGGAGTAGGTAAAACCGTTCTGATTCAGGAATTGATCAATAACATTGCATTGGCGCACTCCGGTTTATCGGTATTTGCAGGTGTTGGAGAACGTACCCGTGAAGGAAACGATTTGCTTCGCGAGATGATTGAAGCCAACATTGTTGATTATGGAGAAGACTTCAAAAAATCGATGGAAGAGGGAAACTGGGACCTTTCAAAAGTAGATCCTGAAAAATTAAAAGAATCGAAACTGGCCATGGTATTTGGTCAGATGAATGAACCACCGGGTGCACGTGCCCGTGTTGCGCTTTCAGGACTAACAATTGCCGAAAGTTTGCGCGATGGCGATGGCTCAACAGGAAGTGGTCGCGATATTCTGTTCTTTGTTGATAATATTTTCCGCTTTACACAAGCAGGATCTGAGGTATCAGCGCTGCTCGGGCGTATGCCTTCGGCAGTAGGTTACCAACCAACGTTGGCTACTGAAATGGGGGAGATGCAGGAACGGATTACTTCTACTAAAAATGGGTCGATTACTTCTGTTCAGGCGGTTTATGTACCTGCTGATGACTTGACCGACCCTGCGCCGGCAACAACATTTGCGCACCTCGATGCAACTACAGTATTGAGTCGTAAAATTGCTGAGTTAGGTATTTATCCGGCGGTTGATCCGCTTGATTCTTCTTCACGTATTCTTTCGGCTGAAGTTGTTGGAGACGATCACTACAATTGTGCTCAGGACGTTAAAATGTTGTTACAGCGTTACACGGAGTTGCAGGATATTATCGCAATTCTGGGAATGGATGAACTTTCAGAAGAAGATAAACTGGTGGTTCACCGTGCGCGTCGTGTGCAGCGTTTCCTTTCGCAGCCATTCTTTGTGGCTTCGGCATTTACCGGACTGGAAGGAAAACTGGTTTCGATTGAAGATACGATCAAAGGTTTTAGAATGATTATGAACGGTGATGTTGACAAATATCCGGAGGCAGCTTTTAACCTTGTTGGAACAATTGAAGAAGCCATCGAAAAAGGTGAAAAATTGTTAGCCGACAACTAAAATCGAAAAGGAATACTATGCATTTAGAAATAATTACACCGGATAAAAAAATATTTGAGGGCGAAGTAAGCCTCATTCAACTGCCAGGGAGTAAAGGTGGTTTTGAGATTCTTAAAAACCATGCTCCGATTATTTCAACACTCGAAAAGGGTGTGCTGAAAATAAAAGAAATTAATGGAGGCGAGCAGCATTTTGAAGTTGATGGTGGTGTAATTGAGAATAAAGCAAATAAAATTATAGTATTGGTTGAATCTGCATAATACAATAAAATAAGATATTGAAAAGTCCCCGTAGAAGATTTTCTGCGGGGATTTTTTGTGTTAGAAAATTGAGTTCTCCAAAAATTCAATATCTTCGATACTTTGGAAAATATGAAAGTAAAATTCCTGGTAATACGCTTTAGTTCCATTGGCGACATTGTTCTTACAACGCCGGTTGTTCGCGGATTGAAACAGCAGGTTGAGAATGCTGAAGTTCATTTCGTTACCAAAAAGAAGTTTGCCTGCCTGGTTTATTCCAACCCGTATATCGATAAAGTTCATTTTCTTGAAGATAACATTGGTTCCCTAATTCATGAACTGGCTAAAGAGGACTTTGATTATATTATCGATCTTCATAACAATTTCAGAAGTAACAAAATAAAGCGTCGGTTAAAAATGCAGTCGTTTGCGGTGAATAAAATCAACTGGGAGAAGTTTCTGATGATTCGTTTTAAAATGAACCGTTTGCCCGATGTACATATTGTAGAACGGTATCTTGAAACGGTTTCGATTTTTGATGTGAAAAACGATGACCAGGGGCTGGATTATTTCATCGACGACACAACTTCGTTTAAATTGAGTGACCTGCCCGAAACTTTTCAAAAGGGTTATGTGGCTTTTGTAATTGCCGGAACCTATTTCACTAAAAAACTTCCTGTTCATAAAGTCAGCGAAATATGTCAGCAAATTCCATATCCGGTTATTTTGCTGGGAGGTAAAAATGAATACGATGAAGGCGAACAGGTGCTTTCGCAATCGAAAGGAAATATACTGAACTTTGCCGGAAAAATTTCGCTTAATCAGTCGGCTTCTCTGGTGCGCGACTCGCGGGTAGTGTTGGCAAACGACACCGGATTAATGCACATTGCAGCGGCTTTTAAAAAGAAAATCTTTTCGTTTTGGGGAAATACCATTCCTGAGTTTGGGATGGTGCCTTATCAGCCCGGAGAGTCGTCGGAGATTCTTCAGGTAACCGGTTTGAAATGCCGCCCCTGCTCAAAATTAGGCTATAGAAAATGTCCGATGAAACACTTTAAATGTATGGAAGATATTGATGTTAAAAAGGCGGTTGAGTGGATCAATACAAACTACTAAAAATCTTTCGTGGCGCAATACTTTTTAACGGCAAGAAAATAATTCTTATTTTCAGTCTCAATTCTTGTGTCTCAAAATTTATAAATCTATAATAAATGAAACGTCGTTCCTTTTTTAAAACAACCGCCCTGGGTGGTTCTGTGCTGGCTTTAAGTGGTGTAACTGCATGTGTGCAAGAGTCGAAGGTGCCGGAAGAAGTTGATCTGACTGCATTCGATTTAAATGAGACATCAGCTTTAGAGCTTCAGCAAAAAATGGAATCGAGAGAGCTAACTGCAGAAAGTATTTGTAAAAAGTACCTCGATCGGATTGCGCTGGTTGATCCTCATTTAAAGTCGGTGATTGAGCTAAATCCTGATGCTATGGATATCGCCAAAAAGCTGGATGAAGAACGACAAAACGGGAAAGTTCGTGGCCCGTTGCATGGTATACCGGTGATGATTAAAGACAATATCGATACCGGCGATAAAATGCAAACTACCGCCGGATCGTTGGCATTGGTAGGGAATGTGGCAGAAAAGGATGCATTTATAGTAAAAAAATTACGCGATGCCGGAGCTGTTTTACTCGGTAAAACCAACCTGAGCGAGTGGGCGAATTTTCGATCTACGAATTCGTCAAGCGGTTGGAGCGGCCGTGGCGGACAGGTGAGAAATCCTTTCTGTCTCGATCGGAGCCCGTGTGGTTCCAGTTCCGGAACAGGAGCCGCTGTTTCGGGTAACCTGTGTACCATCGGTATTGGTACCGAAACCAATGGTTCTATTGTTTGTCCCTCAGGAATAAACGGTGTTGTGGGTATAAAACCAACTTTGGGAACATGGAGCCGACAGGGGATTATCCCAATTGCACATAGCCAGGATACAGCCGGGCCGATGGCACGCAATGTAACCGATGCCGCTATTTTGCTGGGGGCTTTGGCTGAATTTGATGCCAGCGATGCTAAAACACATTTAGAACAAGAGAAAATCTACAATGATTATACATCTTTTCTGAAATTGGAAGGATTACAGGGAAAGCGAATTGGTATAGCTTCGCAGATGATTCCGTCGCACGAGAAAGTGAAGGAATTGATCAAAAATGCAGTTCAGGCCATGCAGCAAAACGAGGCTGAGTTGGTTGAAGATCTGGAATTTGAAACAAACCGAAAGTGGGGAGAACCATCCTACCAAGTTTTACTTTACGAATTTAAAGCCGACCTGAATAAGTATCTGCAAGAACATCCTTCTGCTCCACGGAAATCGCTGAAAGAGCTGATAGAATTTAACAAGACAAATGCCGATAAGGAAATGCCGTGGTTTGGCCAGGAGATTTTTGAGGAGGCACAGGAAAAAGGGGATTTAAACTCGGAGGAGTACCTGAAAGCGTTGGATGATTCGAAACGTTTTGCCGGGAAAGAAGGAATAGATGCCTTAATGGACGAACACAATTTGGATGCTTTAATTGCACCTACAAACGGCCCAACATGGAGTATCGACTGGGTAAATGGCGACAGTTTTACCGGCGGTAGTTCTTCGCCGGCAGCTATTTCCGGCTATCCGAATATTACGGTGCCCATGGGATTTGTTGAGGGATTGCCCATTGGACTTTCATTCTTTGGCCGCGCCTGGAGCGAGCCTGTTTTGCTGGAGATTGCCTATGCTTTTGAGCAGGCGACCAAACACCGGGAATCGCCGGATTTTAAAAAATCGTTGATGGAATGAGCTGTCATTTCGATCCGTCAAGTGACGGAGAGAAATCTGTATCAGAAAGAGATTTCTCCTCATTCTTCGTCGAAATGACAAAGTGGTGTATCTTTGCAGCAAACTGAAAGTTATGAAGGAGCCATTATTCGGGAAAACATTAGCAGAATTGCAGGAGTTGGTTGTGGAGCTGGGGCTGCCAAAATTTACCGCTAAACAAATTACAGACTGGCTGTATAAAAAGCCAATCAGTTCGATCGATGAGATGACCAACCTCTCGCTTAAAGCACGTGAATTGCTGAACGAGCGTTTTGAATTTGGCTTAACACCCTACACAAAAGTACAGGCCAGTACTGATGGCACCCGAAAATACCTTTTCCCAACTATTCAGGATAAATTTATCGAGACGGCAATGATCCCGGAACGCGACCGGAAGACCGTTTGCGTGAGCTCGCAGGTGGGCTGCAAGATGGGCTGCCTGTTTTGTTTTACCGCCAAACAAGGTTTTCAGGGACAGCTTTCTGCCGGCGAGATCGTTAATCAAATTAAAAGTATTGATGAAGTTGAAGAGGTAAGTAATATTGTGTACATGGGAATGGGCGAACCTTTCGATAACCTCGATGAAGTATTAAAGAGCCTTGAAATTCTTACTTCCGAATGGGGATTCGGGATGAGTCCGCGGCGGATAACCGTTTCTACTATTGGTATTATTCCAGGCATGCTGACTTTTTTGGAGAAAAGCGAAGCGCATTTAGCCGTGAGTTTACATACGCCATTCCACGAAGAGCGTCAGAAAATTATGCCGGTGCAGGTAGCGTACCCGGTTAACGAAGTTGTGGATGAAATTAAAAGCTGGGATTTTGGCCGTCAGCGTCGTGTGTCGTTCGAGTATATTTTGTTTGAAGATCTGAATGATTCACAGAAACATGTAGATGAACTGGCCCGTTTGCTTAGCGGTTTAAAATGCCGTGTTAACCTGATTCGTTTTCACCCGGTACCGGGAACACCGCTAAAAAGTCCGGGAGAAAAAACCATCCAGCGATTTAAAGATGCGCTCAATAATAAAGGAATTCTCACTACAATTCGTGCTTCGCGCGGACAGGATATTTATGCGGCTTGTGGTTTGCTATCTACTAAAGAGTTGGTGAAGTAGACGTCTGGTTTTAACCCGGTAATATTTTGTGCAAGCACGCAACTTTAACAGTGAACACACCATCATATTGGAAACTACAATTCCGATGAAACGAGCAAAACTTATACTTTTCTTTGTATTATCAGGGCTGTTATTTAATGCCTGTAATGATGACTGCGATTGCAATGGGCAAATGTTGGGGCAGTGGGAAATTGCCGATTTTGTGTCTGTTGAATCGTCAACCTACCCGAAAGATGATAATTACAGTCCGTTAATTGAATTTAATAGAGATAGTACTTACGATTTAGCTTTGGATGTGAATGTTTGCGGAGGCGAATATTCTTTGAGTTCAACCGATAGCATTAGTATTTCCTCGGCGGGTTGTACAAAGATTTGTTGTGACAGTGAATTCTCGAAAAAGATTACGACGATGTTGCCTCGGATTTCTACCTGGAGTATTAACGGAGATGAACTTCGTTTAACGGTTGACGGGTGGGGATGGATTAATTTAAATCGGGTATCAAAGTAATTCTGCCAGGCTGAATTTCTCTTTCATCTGAACACCTTTTTCAGTCTTCTGCACCGAAGCACATTCGGTGTAATAATCATGCTCGAAAAAGAAAATGTAGTTATTTTCAGCTGCCTCTTTCAAAAATCTGCCTTTCTCTTCCATTACTTTTACCGGATCGAGATCGTAAGCTGAAATCCACAGCAAAGGGATGTTGGCGGCTGTTGGAAACAGATCGGAAGTGTAAACAAACGAGTGTTTTTTGGTGTGGAGAATGGGAAGCATTTGTCCCGGAGTGTGGCCATCAAATAGCCTGATTTCAAAGCCCGGCAGCAATTCTCCCTCTTTTTCAATCAGCTTTAGTTTTCCTGATTCCATCATAAAATCCAGCACCGGGTGATGGAAGGCAGCTCTTTCGCGTGGATTCGATATTTGGGCATGTTCCCACTGTGTTTTGCTGCTCCACAAAGTGGCATTCGGAAAAACAAGCTCCGGTTTTCCATCCACATTTTTAACGGCTCCGGTACAGTGATCCCAATGTAAGTGTGTAAAAAATACATCAGTAATATCGGCTGTTGAATAACCTTTTCCGGCCAATGATCTTTCCAGTTCGTCAACCGAAGTAACGCCATTATTCCTGAGGTGTTTCTCGGGATAATGATTCCCAATTCCGGCTTCGATAAGTATTTTCCGATCACTGGTTTCAACCAGCAGACAACGTAATGTTAGTTGGGTGAAATTATTTTCATCGCAGGGGTAAACTTTGTTCCACAATACTTTTGGAATGGCGCCAAACAAGGCTCCTCCATCGCACTGAAAATGACCGGCAGATATTGGAATAAGTTTCATATAAAAATCCTTTTTCTAACAATTGATATAAGCTGTAAAAGTAAAAGTATTTAATGGGGCGCAAGATCGTACCGTTGCTGAAAAGCGGAATCTAACGAAAAGTTCATCACATGGTCAACCACGCCGGTGTAATCTTTTATCCCCGATTTTATATTATTGTGCTTCAGGTAAGCATCGTTGAGTTTCGAAGCTGTTTTGTCCATGGTAGCGTTACGCAATTTATTCCAGTGTTCGCGGATTTTATTGATGTCAGTCTGTACTTCCGGAGAGATCTCAGCAACAAGTTCTTGGTAAGCCTCCAAACCTCTGGACTGTCTGAAAAAATGAAATGAAATAAACAAATTAGCCGAATATCGGATCTGTTGCGACGAACTGTTTGAACAAACCAGCCACGAATAGAAATTAGCTTCAGCCTCGCTGGTAACACCCAGCTGGTGCGCTTTTTCGTGTGCCAGTACAAAGGGGTATTCAATGGGCAAAATCTTTTGGTTTACATGCACTTCGTTAAAAAACGGCCCAAAATAACCTGTAATACCTGATTTTGCATAAAATCCGCTAAACGTGATTTGTTTGTCCGGGCGTTTTCCCATTGGGTAATCGAAATGCAGAGCCGGAGCTAACTCTTTGTAAGATGCTTCAATAAGCTCATCTACATTCTTTTTATCCATGGAATCGAAAGAACAATGCAGTGCATTTACCTCCTGAATATATTGGTGTATAAATTGTACAAACTCCTCTGTGTTTGGCTCTCTGTCCTGCAATTCAAGGCGTTCTTGTAATGGCGAGCGGAAATAATTAAATCCCCAAAGCACATAAAACAGAATATAGGCTGCTGCAAGTATATTTAGCAAAAACTTGCCGGCGTTTTTCCATTTCATACTTTTTGTAAAAACCCTAACGATCAATGCGACGGGCATTAATAACAGTACGACGTATAATACGTCATCAAGCGAAAAAGGAAAAATGGAAGAGACATTTGAAAGTAAAGCGGCTATTTGTGGATAGATTCCCCGGGCGTACCACGTTTCAACAAGCCTGGGTTGCTGACGCAGGATAAGTGTTAACCCAAATATAATTCCTGCCAGAGCCGGAAGAATCAGCCATTTGTATTTTTTGTTTGCCTTCAATTTTTTGCTGTAAAGATAAATTTTCGTTTTGTAAAGACTAAAATTTATTTTATTGTTTATTATGAATTCTTTTTGATCGAAATACCGCTATTCTAAAATACATTTTGTTATTATTGTTTTCAGTTTAAAATCAAAATTACTTATAATGAAAAAGGCGCGCACTTTTTTGCTGATGGTTGGGGGATTGTTGGCAGGTTTAAATGGATTTTGTGAAGGAAAAGATGGTTTAGCAATGGAAATACATAAACGCATAATTACTATTGATACGCACTGTGATACGCCAATGGGTTTGCTTCGAGGCGATTTAGATGTTGGTAAAAAAAATAAGGCACCGGGAAGCCTGGTTGATTTCCCCAGGATGGAAGAAGGCGGTTTGGATGCCATCTTTTTTGCAGCTTTTACCAGCCAGCGCCAGCGCACCGAAGAAAATACACAGAAAGCCTATGAGCTGGCCAATCAAATGATTGAGCTTACCTACGAGGCGTGTAAAAAATATAATAACATGGCCGAGGTGGCAACTACTCCGGAAGATGTTATTCGCCTGGAAAAAGAAGGAAAACGTGCCATTTATATTGGCATGGAAAATGGCTTTCCTGTTGGGCAGGAACTCGACCGGGTTGAAGAATTTTATAATAAAGGTGTTCGATATATTACACTTTGCCACTCGTCGAACAACGATATTTGCGACTCTTCAACCGACAGAAAGGGGCCGGAGTTCGGTGGCTTGAGTCCGTTCGGGAAAAAGGTGGTGAAGGAAATGAACCGCCTCGGAATGCTTGTCGATGTTTCGCATATCTCTGATAAATCGTTTTATGATGTAATTGAATTGAGTGAGGTTCCTGTTTTTGCTTCGCATTCGAGTGTGCGTGCCATTGCAAATCATAAGCGAAACATGACAGACGATATGATTAAAACACTGGCAAAAAATGGCGGTGTAATTCAAATCTGCTTACTTGATGACTACATTAAAGATCCGGATACCACCACTGTGCGTTACCAGAAAGAACAAGAACTTCGGAAAGTTTTTAATACAAGCTTTGCAAAAATGAGCGAAGAGGAACAGGCAGTAGTGAGGAAACAATGGCGCCAACTGGATGAGAAATATCCAAAGCACCTGCCTATTGTTGCCGATTGTGTAGATCATATCGATCATGTAAAAAATCTTGTAGGCATTGATTATGTTGGAATTGGTTCTGATTTTGACGGCGGCGGCGGTTTAGCCGATTGTGCAGATGTAAGCCAAATGCCAAACATTACTGCCGAAATGCTAAAGCGCGGTTACACCGAAGAAGAAATTGCTAAAGTTTGGGGCGGTAACTTTCTTCGGGTATTTGCTGAGGTGATTGAAAATAAGCAATAATTGCTTTTCGGCAAGGAGCTTTAACTTTCAATTGTAATAAGTTTAAAAGGTTAGAAAGATCTGATCAGTAGAGTAAAACCAAATACTGATCAGATCTTTTTTTGTTCATTAAAAAGCTAAAGGTTGAAAAGTCCATTCATAAACAAATGGGCATTGATGGTGAAAGGCTGCCAATAAAAGGGATTTATTGCTAATGAAATAATTTTGAGGTACTTTTGGGGCGAATGTTTGACTAAAAGTGTTTTGTTATTGTACAGAATTATGTTTTGAGATAGCATAACTCAGGGCATAATTTCGGGTAGCAAAATTAACCAGGAAAGTGTTGGTGACAATTTGTTACTATTACCCAATCAGGAAAATACTGATGCTTTTAATAGCTGGTATTTTCCTCAACAATATGGAGATAAATTCGGCGGAATGTGTCAATGCTATTGAATTGTCCAAATCCAAGTGCCTGTCAAACAATGGGTTGGTCTTGGTGCCTCCTTTTCCAGATTCGCTCAAAGAAGTTGGTATCAAACACTTTAATCTTCCGCAACTTGGCTATCCTGATGACATTATTCATCCCGCAGATGAGAATTCATGTTCAGCCGTCATTAAATCAGGTTTAAATATTAATCATCTCGCTAATCATCTCAAAAGCTTGTCATGGAAAATGTTGGGGGCAACAATTGATCAATCTTCTAAAACGGGTATTAATCAGTTGAGTTCTCACATATTCAACAAAGGGAAGACAACGATTGTGTATGAAGGCATAGACCAGAACAACGAGCTTGTAGCCGATACTTTTACTGTGACTGTTATTGATAAACAGGCTCCACGTTTTATTTATTCACCCGGGGATATAATCGTTTCAACTATTCCGGGAGAATGTAATACTAAAGTAATTTGGTCAGAACCTGTTGTTGCAGACAATTGCGTTTCTTCAGATCGGCTTGTTGTTGAATCAAATTACAGGCCCGGAGATACTTTTTTGGTGGGGAAAACAGAAGTTGTTTACAAGGTTACCGATGGATTAAATGAAGCAGAACATCGTTTTAATGTTATGGTTGTTGACAACGAGCAACCCTACTTAATTGCTCCGAATCCAGAAATTATCGTTTGCGGCGAAGAGGTGGAAGATGCATTTACAAGTTGGGAGCAGTTTGAAAAAGCCGGCGGTTCGGTAAGTGACAACTGCGAAATAGATTACAACAGCTTTCGCTATGTGAGTCAAAAATCAAGCGGCATCCGTTGTCCTTATACCATCACCCGCACTTATAGTATAGCGGATGTGAATGGGAATATTGCTGAAGTAAGCCGTGTTATTGAGGTTACAGGCGAAGAATTACAAGTAGGCCAGGAAAATGCAGGTAGATCTGAACCGGTTTTGAAATCGGGAACGGGTACAAGCGAAGTGAATATTACAGAGGGAGGAATAACAAATGTGACCTGCCACGGAGAAAGTAATGGAGCAATAATAGTTAATGTTTCTTCAACAAGTCCTCCTTATGCAGTAGATTGGTCTGGTCCGGTTTCTGGAAATGTTTCGAATCAAACCGGTTCTTCGTATACGATTTCGAATCTAAGTGCGGGAAACTATACAATCGAAGTTCGCGACCAGGATAATAACACTAAGAATTTAAATGTTACGATTACCGAACCTGCAAATCTTAGTGCTTCGGGTACGCAAACACAGGCAGTGAGTTGTTTTGGAGGCAGTAATGGGATTGCAAACGTAACACCATCAGGCGGAACGTCTCCTTATGCAATAACTCCTTCACAAACAGGATTATCAGCGGGCTTGTATACATTCACTGTAACCGATGCGAATGGTTGTACCACAACGGCTGATGTTACAATTACCGAACCTGCAAATCTTAGTGCTTCGGTTACGCAAACACAGGCAGTGAGTTGTTTTGGAGGCAGTAATGGGATTGCAAACGTAACACCATCAGGCGGAACGTCTCCTTATGCAATAACTCCTTCACAAACAGGATTATCAGTGGGCTTGTATACATTCACTGTAACCGATGCGAATGGTTGTACCACAACGGCTGATGTTACAATTACCGAACCTACAAATCTTAGTGCTTCGGTTACGCAAACACAAGCAGTGAGTTGTTTTGGAGGCAGTAATGGGATTGCAAACGTAACACCATCAGGCGGAACGTCTCCTTATACAATATCTCCTTCACAAACAGGATTATCAGCGGGCTTGCATACATTCACTGTAACCGATGCGAATGGTTGTACCACAACGGCTGATGTTACAATTACCGAACCTGCAATTCTTAGTGCTTCGATTGTTGCAACCAGCCCTATCCTCTGCTACAACGGCATAGCAACCATTCAAATTTCCGCTTCTGGCGGTACTTCTCCCTACACTTACAATTTTGAAGGAGAATCATCCAATTCTACAGGGATTTTCACGGGTATTTCAGGTTCGGTAGCTGGAACAGATTACGATTACAGTGTTACCGATGCCAATGGTTGTACAACTAATGTACAGAGCATAACAATTACTCAGCCACCTGAGTTAACCGCATCTGCCAATGCGCCCGATGTTACCTGTAACGGACAAACAACAACCGTTACCATCACTGCCACAGGCGGTACTTCTCCACTTTCCTATACTTTAAACGGAGTAACTAAAAACAACGGAACGTTTTCCGGGATTACCGCTGGAAATTACACCTGGAGTGTTACTGATGATAATAACTGTAATGTGGTACCCGGTTCGGTTAGCATTGATGAATCCGATCCGGTTACTATTTCTTCAGCTAATATAACCTCTCCAATTACATGCAATGGAGGAACAGCTACAGTTGAAATTCAGGCTACGGGGGGTAGCGGAAATTATAGTTATACTTTTAACGGGCAAACCAATGCCACCGGTGTTTTCTCAGGTGTTTATGCCGGTACTAATTTATCCATTAGTGTTGTTGATGACAATGGCTGCGGACCTGCCTTTGAAAGTATTGATGTGGCTGAACCACCGGCGTTAACAGCTAATGCAGCCGTGTCTTCCGAAATACGCTGTAATGGAGAAACTGCGGAAGTTACAATTACCGCATCAGGCGGAACCGGTTTGCTGCTTTACACGTTTAATGGAGTTCCTCAGACCTCAAATGTTTTTACAGGAATTGTTGCCGGCAACAATTATGTTTGGAGTATAACCGACGCTAATGGATGTGGACCGGTTACCGGAACATTAACCGTTGCCCAGCCAAATGCTTTAACCGCTTCGGTTTCTGAAACTGCAGCTATTATCTGCAATGGCGGAACAGCCGATATCCTCATCACGGCCTCAGGCGGAACAGGTACCAAAACATATTCGTTTGAAGGACAACCGGATGATATGACCGGTGAATTTACAGGAATACTGGCTGGAACCTATGATTGGAGAGTGGAAGATGATAACGGATGTTCTTTTTCAGGCACTTACGAAATACAGGGACCTGCGGCAGTGGAAATTACGTCGATTGGCTCCAACAGCGATATTTGCGAAGGGGAAACTCTCACTCTTACATCCACCTCACAAGGTGGAACAGGTAACCTTTCGTATAGTTGGTCAGGCCCCAACGGGTTTACCTCCAACTCACCCAATCCCTCCATTCCCAATGCCACCTCTGCTGCCAGTGGAGAATACGAGCTAACCGTCACCGATGCCAATAATTGTATGGCCACAGCCACAACAGATGTAACTGTACATGCTACACCAACCATGAATATCCCTACAGATATTGAAGATTGCCACGGAACGGTTATTTCTGCCATCACCCTAACCGGTGCTGCAGATTCCTATGAATGGGAAATCGACGATACTTCAGTTGGATTTGCTGCAAGCAGCGGAACAGATGTTATTCCTGCGTTTACAATGGAAAACGAAGGAAATACACCAATAACGGCAACGATTACGGTTACACCATCCATTACCGAAGGTTGTGAAGGATTACCAAAAAGCTTTACCATTACGGTGAATCCGATACCTAAGCTCACAATAACTAATAACACACAAACTTTATGTGAAAATGGAACAACAAATATTGTTTTGAGCAGTAATGTGACTAATTCTACGTTTTCTTGGTCAGGAAATAATGGTACATCGGGAAGCGGAACAGGTACTCAGCTAATAATTGCCCAAAATATATCAAGTAGTGTTACTTATACCATTAATTTATCAGCGAATGGCTGCCCGGCTGATCAGGCCACAGAAACGGTTACAGTATTTGATGAAAATTTCAATCTTCTATCCAATGTCACAAATGTTACCTCAGAATCTAATTTATGCTCTGGCAGCTCTTTCTTCATTGAGTTTCAAGGAGCAAGTCCTTCTTATAATGCAGGTGGAAGTACATTTATCGGAACTAACTGGCAATGGTACACCCGGTTTGAATGGTCTATAAATAATACGAATGTGACATTGCAAAATTTACAGGAGGACTTAATTTTAATTGAGCCTTATTCGGGAACTTCCGATGGAGATGAAGGCAGAATAGCTTTTGATATTATAAATAATACGGATGAAGACCAAGTAGTTACAATTACAATTACCCCGTGGGCATATTATCGATCTCGATTTTGTTTTTTCGGTTGTGGTAATAACTGGAGTTCTTGGGAAAAACAATGTGCTGGTGCAGCATATTCTAAAACTATAACAATCCGACCTTTTTCAATTGAATGCCCAAGTGATTATGTTTTGAATACCGATCCTGGAGACTGCAATGCAACATTGACACCTGATCCTTTAATTTTAAACTGCGATCCGGGAACTACAACTTCATGGAGTACGTCTGACGGAGGATATGGTTCCGAAAACATTGCTAATTATGATTTCCCAATAGGAACAACAACGGTCACGTACAGGGTGGAAGAAACACCATCCAATTTCAGGGAGTGTACTTTCGATGTCACCGTCACCGACGACGAGGCCCCGGTAATAAGTAACTGCCCAGGTGATTTCAATGTTCCAATGGATGCAGATGAATGCGGCGCGGTAATTACATGGACTGAGCCAACTGTTGACGACAACTGCGATGTTGCACCCACCTTAACCCGCACCGATGGAACCGGTTACAACAGCGGCGATCTGTTCCCGGCCGGAACCACCACCATCAGTTACCTCGCTAACGATGCCACCGGAAATACAAGCAACTGCAGTTTCGATATTACGGTGGCTCCCGATGATGAACCTCCGGTTTGGACTTGCATTGGAGACCAGGCGGAATGTGCCCCGGCCGGAAGTCCCTACATCATGATTGGTGACGCATGGGAACCAGAGGTTACTGAAAATTGTTCGGGATCATTAACAAAAACCTATTCACTTTCGGGTGCAACAACCGGAACCGGTACTTCACTCAACAATGTTGAATTTGGCGTGGGAACAACGACTGTTACCTGGACAGCTACCGATGTAAACGGGAACTCCTCAACTTGCCAATTCGATGTGGAGATAAATGAAATGCCTGCAGTGAGCATCACCGAAGGCAATCAGTCGGTTTGTTCAACCACCGGTTCGGCCACCTTTACAGCAGCAGCAACAGGTACACCTGCCGCTACATGGCAATGGTACAAAGATGGAACAGAAATACCGGGCGAGACAGGTGACCAGCTAACTTTAAACAACGTGCAGGAAATCGACGCCGGTAGCTACACCGTTGAAGTAACAAACAATTGCGGAACCGCCATTTCTGCTCCGGCAACCTTATCGGTCACTTCTGCCCCGGTAATTACAACTCAGCCAGCCTCTCAAACCGACTGCGATGGCAACCTGGTTGAATTTGATGTGGTGGTACAACAAGGAAGCACTCCATACTCTTATTTTTGGGAAATGCGTGAAACCGCAGCCTCTGCCTGGATTGAGGCTGCAACAGTAAATAATATTGAGTTTAATGCCGATAGCAGTCAGTTGCGGGTGTATAATATTGGTAACCCGGATAATCCTGACCAGTCGCAGTACCGCGTAACGGTTACCGATGCTTGTGGAAATACCGATATTTCTACTATTACCACTTTAACGGCAAATAATGTTGAATCGGCTGACATTGCAGTTCAAACGGTTTGTGAAGGTGAAGGAACAACTATTACTGCCATCACATCTGGTGCTACACCACTTTCGCACCAATGGTTATTTGATGATGGAAGTGGATGGATTGATTTAACAAACGGAGGTGCTTATTCAGGGGTGACTTCTGCCACACTAACAATTAACAATGCAACTGTTTCTGAAACCGGAGAATATCGTTTTAGGGCAGTATTCCCTATAAACAAGCCCAATAATATGTCGGCAACCGATTGCGAACGCACCTTAATAACCACAAAAGCAGTGGCTTTTACCGTTGATCCAGGACCACAAATAGTAGCTGTTACTTCAACCCCCGAAATTTGTGCCGGGGATTATTTTGAAATTAAAATTTACGATGCCAACGGTGCATCTGGTGTAACGTATTCATGGACCAGAACTAATGAAAGTGTGCTCCCGGGTACACTAAGTGAAATGACTATAGGTGATACTTTGATTATTTCCGGAACATTAAACAGTGGATCGCCTGGAACGCTTTTAACTACCACATTTAATATTACAGGTGCAACAGCACTTGGTTGCGAATCAACCCAACAGGTTTCCATAGATGTTGGCGATGAAATTGCTCCGACACTAAGCTCCGGTACCTGCCCTCCAGATACTACGGTTGGAGCCGATGCCGGAACCTGCGGCGCAGTGGTAAGTTACACCCCGCCTACCTTCGATGACAATTGCGACGGAGCCGACCTCCCCGGAACATTGGTTGCCGGTCTTGCCTCGGGAGAAACGTTCCCACAGGGAACAACCACTGTTACTTACGAATATTACGATGCCGCCGGAAACGGGCCGGCTACCTGTTCTTCCACTGTTACAGTTACCGATAACCAGGTTCCAACAGCCAGTTGTCAAAATTTCTCTGTTGAACTGGATGAAAACGGATTGGCAACTATTTCTGTTAACGATATTGATAATGGATCTTCCGACAATTGTGGCATAGACAGTATGTGGCTTGATATCACTTCTTTTGACTGTACCAACCTTGGCAACAATATGGTAACCTTAACCGTTCGCGACAGCAGTGGTTTTACCGATCAATGTCCGGCTGTTGTTACGGTTTTGGACAACACCAACCCGTTGGATATTGTGGTAAATGATATTTCGCAAACGTCAATCGATTGTTATGGGGGAACAGCTACAGTTACTATATTGGCATCAGGAGGTGTAGGTCCGCTTACGTATACTTTCGGAACAGCATCAAATCAAACCGGAGTTTTCAATAATGTATCTGCTGGCACTTACAGTTGGAGCATTACTGATCCGCAACATTGTGGTGATACCATTTCGGCCAGTGATTTTGTGGTAACCCAACCCGGCGAATTGAATGCTAATATTGCATTAACCGAAGTAACCTGTTCATCAGGTGATGACGGTAAAATTACAGTAATTGGTTCGTATGGCGGATCGGGCGATTACGAATATCGATTGGAGAGTTCCATTGAAAATCGTCCATGGCAAAGCGATTCGGTTTTTGCTAATCTTTCTCCTGGTTTTTATGATATTTGGATGCGTGATTCCAATTCCTCTTCCTGCGAAATTGAAATTCAGTCTGACGTAGAAGTGTATATTCTTACTGCTACTATTACTGAAACGGATATTACCTGTTACAATGGCAATGATGGTAGCATCAGCATAACTAATCCAGCCGGAGGAGCTTCTCCTTATCACTATTCAATTGACGCCATAGATTTCACCAATACAACAGGACTTTTCACCGGATTATCAGCCGATACTTTTAAGGTGCAAATCCGCGATGCCGACAACTGTATTGTGGTACTCGATTCAATGGTAATTCTTACACAACCCGACAGTTTGGATGCAACGGTTGCTTCAACCAGCGTGAGTTGTGGTGGTGCCGATGATGGTACCATAACAATAAGCGCAGCTTCAGGTGGAACAGGTTCGTATGAATACTCAATTGATGGGGGCTCAACCTGGCAATCATCCGGCAATTTTGGTCCTATAGCGGCAGGTTTCTATGATGTATGGATAAGAGATGGAAGCTTGTGCACAAAACAACTGGAAATCGTGGAAATTACTGAACTTCCGCCTTTGGCTGCCGATCTCGATTCAGTCAATATTTCCTGTTACGGTGGTAACGACGGGACAATCACTGTTTCAAATGAAACTGGTGGTTCGGGCGTTTACGAATATTCAATCGACAATGGAGTTAGCTGGCAAGCCTCCGGCAGTTATATAAATTTGATTGCCGGAACTTATCAGGTAATTCTGCGCGATTCGAATGCTGTTGCCTGCGAACTAACCCTGGATGCTAATTTGGTGCTCACAGAACCGGTGCCTTTGGAAATTACTACTGAACCAGTTGACTTTGCAGATTGTGAAGCGAGTACTGCTCAGTTTTCGGTAGGACATTCTTCTGGTGTTGGAGCTGTTAATTTCACGTGGCAGAAAGAAAGTTCGGGCACGTGGACAGACCTTGCAAATGCAGAAGATATTACCGGTGTTGATTTGGCGACTTTGCAAATTGCGAATATAGAACCAGCTGACGCCGGTTTATACCGTTTAATTATTGAAGACAATTGTTTGGCCGATACTTCCGAAGCTGTGACATTAACAGTAAATGCTATTCTTGATCTGATTCCCAATGTAACAACGGTTGAAATTTGCGGGGGGACAGATACTTCATTTACAGTGAATACCATTGGCAACAATCCGGTTTATCAGTGGCAAAAATTTAACGGAACAGACTGGGATAATGTAGTTGATAATTCAGTCATCTCCGGATCACAAAGCAACAGGTTACTATTAAGCGGAGCAACTGTTGCCGAAAGTGGCGAATACCAAGTAGTAGTAACTTTCGGCAATACAAGTGGAACAGGGTGTACAATTGAAAGCAATACTTTATTTGAACGACGTTTAGATGTGCTTCCAACACCTACTCTCGACAGTATTCATGATTATACTTATTGCGAAGGAGATTATCCGGCACCGATTACGCTAAGTGGCTCGCCGGCAAATGTAAGCTACGATTTAGTAGCCAGTAATTACATTGGTTTATTCGATCAAACCAATATAACAACAGGCGAAATAGCATTTCCGTCTTTTGTAACCTGGGGAATGGCAACAGTAACCGTAACACCAAAAGCAAATGGATGCGTTGGAACACCCAGAACTTTTACGATTAATGTAGAGCCAAAACCAATTTTCTCGGTCGCCCCTCCGGTTCAAACAATATGTTCGGGCGATGAAGCTTCAATTGTTTTTACCGGAAATACAGATAGTATTTCGTACAGTTGGACCGTTGACGACCCATCGGGAACCGTAAGCGGATGGAGTGCAGTAAGCGATTCGTTGGCAGGCGGTATTTCGCAAACGCTTATAAATTTGGGCACAACTGCTTCAACGGTAACTTATACCGTTACATCATCAAAAAATGGCTGCCCGGGACTGGCTAATACCGTTGGAATCACTGTACAGCCCGCTATCGAACTGGTAATTACCCAGCCCGATACAGTTTGTGAACCCGGATCCGTTGATATAACAGACCCTGCAATTGTAGTTGGCTCAACCCCGGGTTTAACTTACGAATATTACCTCGACTCAACACTTTTTAGTTATCATCCCGACCCTGCAAATGCCACAACCGGAACCTATGTTATAAAGGCTACAGACCCCGCAACCAATTGCTACGCAATTGCTCCTGTAAACGTTAAAGTAGTTCCTTCACCAACAGTGGTTATTAATGATCCAGATCCTATTTGTGCACCAGGGACTATTGATTTGACTGATCCTCTAATAACTGCAGGATCCTCAAGTGGTTTGGATTATACCTATTGGGAGGATGATCTGGCAACAATTCCTTATGATGATTCTTTGACGGCAACCGACGGTATTTATTTCATTAAAGGAGAGACAGTGAATGGATGTTATGATATTAACCCCGTGGCTATAAACGTATATACGACGTTAGGAACACCAATTTTTGCAGATGGGGCTATTTCAGATGTTTGTCAGGATGCAGACTCTTATATCTATTCAGCCACAGCTGAAAATAGTTTAACTCTTACTTATTCAATTGATGCAGCAAGCGAAGCTGCGGGGAACACAGTAGATAGTAATACTGGTGAAGTTACTTTCGCTCCCGGATACAATGGTACCATTTATTTATCAGCTACGGGAACAGGATGTGCTCCGGATGCAACAACTGTTCATACTATTACAGTTAATGAACCACCAACATTAACATTGTCAGCAATAAATCCCGATCCTGCGGAAATTTGCAGAGGAGAAGCAGTAACCATAACAACCCGTAGTGTTGGGAATTCGGTAAATCAAACCTACTCCGGTTCATCAGGTAATATAAATTTAAATATACCTGACAATAGCAGCACTGCATATTCGTATTCTTCAATAAATCTTTCAGGAAGTGGTGCACAGGTAGTTAGTGCGAGCGATATAATAATTGTTACATTAAATATTACCCATACTTATGATGCAGATTTAGATATTTTCCTTGTAGATCCAAGTGGAAATTATGCAATGGAAATATCAACAAATAATGGTGGTTCAGGAAATAACTATCAGGACACGGAAATACGAACAGATGTGGCTAATATTATAGGTTCCGGTGGAAATAATACTGCACCATTTTTGGGTAGTTATGCTCCTGAAGGATCAATAACTACAGCCCCAAATAGAAGCGGAGCTGCGCCAAACGAAAGTGGAAATTATAATTTAGTAATACCCAATAATTCTTTAGAAGGTGCATTAATTGCTGGAGATTGGGAACTTAGAGTCTTCGATGCATATAATCAGGATGTTGGAACGCTGGATAACTGGTCATTGTCTATTGTTAAGCAGGTGGGTAGTGGCTTTATAACCTCATTCGAAGGACCGGGCACAATCGGTTCTGTTGCTTATTCTGGGACCTTAAATGAATACGCAACTGTAACAGTTTCCCCCGACGCAAACGGTGCAAGTGTCTATACCGCAACCACCACAGATGCCAACGGTTGCATTGCTACGCTTGATATTCCTGTTATTGTTAATGAAACTCCAGATCCCCATATTGCAGCTGATTATTGCTCCATTGACGGAAAAATTGAATTAACAGCACTGGGTGGAGCTTCGGGTGCAACTTACAGCTGGAGCACAGGAGAATCTACCCCGGCAATTATAGTTGATGAAGTTAATATATACTCAGTAATCATTACCAATCCTAATGGTTGTTCAGCAACCGGTTATCTTGATGTAAGCAATGAGCTTGTTGTGAATGGCGATTTTGAAGCCGGTAACACAGGTTTTTCAACTGGATACGGATTTGTCGATCCTTATTTAAATAGTCCTCCAAGTGACGCACCATCTTCAGGTACTCCGGGAAGTTCATTATGGCCTGAGGATTTATACGGCATTGGGACAAATGCCAGGTATTATCACACTAACTTTTGGGGAAGACAAGATCATACTGATGGCAATGGTAATTTTATGATTGTTAACGGCAATAGAACTGCCGGCACCCCAATTTGGGAAGAAACTGTTATTGTGGAACCAAATACTAATTACTATTTCTCTGCCTGGTCCATGAGTCTGAATAGTGCAGGTAATGATGCAGTATTGCAGTTTGAAGTAGATGGTGAATTGGTAGGAACACAAGCAAGGCTTTCTCCGGGGGTAAGTAATAATAGCAATAATGGATGGACTCGGTTTTATAGTGACCCATTATGGAATTCGGGAAGTGTAAGTGGTCCGATTACCATCCGTATTAGAAACGTTGAACCGGCAGCTGGTGGTAACGATTTTGGTTTGGATGATATCTCATTCGGTACACTGGATCCTCTGCCGCTTGAAATTGATGTTTATGCCAATGAAGTTTGTGAAGACGATACCCTGTTTTTGTCCTCCAATTCAATTCACGGGCTTGAACCGATTACCTATTCCTGGATCGGACCAAACGGATGGACATCTTCTGAACAAAACCCAATTATCCCCAATGTATCATTGGCAGATGCAGGACAATATAAACTGGAAGCAACCGATGGTTACGGTTGCGAAATTCTGCCCGATTCAGTAACAGTAATTGTAGAAACTGCACCAACAGTTGATGCAGGACCAGATACTTTGGTGTGTTCTGCTGACTCTGTAATAAATCTTAACGGTATTATCGGAGGTTCGGCAAGTTCAGCTATCTGGACAGGCGGAACCGGAATTTTCCATCCGGGAGTAAACAGTCCGGTTGCCACTTACACGCTTAGCCCGGCAGAAATAAATGCTGGTGTGGCAATGCTTGTTTTAAGCACCGATGACCCGCCAGGAATTTGCGAACCGGCTACTGATACACTTTTCATTTCTATTCATGAATCGCCACAAATTGATTCGATTGTAACAACTGAACCATTGTGTAATAATGTTCTTAATGGTACGGCAAATGTCCATATTGCAGGAGGTACAGAACCTTATTCGTATTTATGGAGTACCGGGCACACAACACCTTCTGTGTCGGGGCTTGGAGCCGATACATTTTGGGTGCAGGTAAGCGATGCGAATTTATGTACTGTTTCCGATACTTTTATTATTACCGAACCGGAACCTTTTGTTATTTCACCAACTTCTCCCATTGTTGTTTCGCCATCATGTTTTGGTGCTGAAGACGGTTGGGCTTTTGTTGAAGTTTCAGGAGGTATTCCTCCTTACCGGTTCAATTGGGATAATAATGCCGATCCTATGGGTGTATACCAGGACACGGCGTTTAATCTTCCGGCAGGAATTTATAACGTATATGTTACAGATTCTGCCAATTGTGCAGCAGCTAATATCCAGGTAACTGTTCCGCAGCCTCCGCCTCCGATATTAAATTGTCCGCCTGATTACGAAGACATAATAGACCCCGACAGTTGCAGTATTACTTATGATACCATTGTTGATCCTTATTATAATGGTTTTTGCGATGTTACTTTAACATACACCGTTTCGGGTACTACCAATGCAACAGGCACCGGTTCGGTTAACGGGCAGGTGGCTTTTAATATTGGGCAGTCAACTGTTGAATATAGAATTGAAGACGCTGCCGGAAATATTGACTCGTGTAGTTTTAATGTTTGGGTGAAACACCTTGATTTGCCCACGGCAAATATTAGTTGTCCTGCCGATTCGGTCACACAAAATATTGATCCGGGAAGTTGTGAAGCTACAGTGACAAATCTTAATGCACCGGTCATTGCCGATCCCTGTAACGAAATTGATTCGGTTTGGCATAATTCGCCTTACGGCACAAGTGCAGGAGATGCAAGTGGCTCATATCCGGCGGGAGTTACCGAATTTAGATGGTTTATTACCGATTTATCAGGAAATATAGACAGTAGTTGTACGGTTGTGATAACCGTAAACGACGTTGAACCTCCGGTGTTTATTACTTGTCCGTCGGATGTGGAAGATGTGATTGCCGACGATAGTTGTTCAATAACTAATCTCCCCTTAACCGATCCTACATATTCTGATAATTGTACCCCGGTATTAACCTACACATTATCGGGGGCAACAATGGGCAGCGGCAGCGGTTCGGCAAGTGGCGAAACCTTTAACATTGGGCAAACAACAGTAACATATGTAATAACCGATTCGAACAACAATACAGATGTTTGTGAGTTTGTGGTTTGGGTAAAACACCTTAATGTTCCTGTCGATAATTACACCTGCCCGCAGGATTCGGTTTGGGCCACCCCGGATATCGGAAATTGTGAAGCCGATGTTACACTTGATGCTTTAACCTATACCGACCCATGTAACGAAATAGATTCGGTGTGGAATGAATCGCCACATCGTTCTAGCCCAAAGATGCAAGTGGTACCTATCCGGTCGGCACCACAACTTTTAATTGGTACATAACCGATATCTCGGGGAATATTGACAGTTGTGTAGTAACTGTAATTGTCGAGGATTTGCCTCCATCGCTGAATTGTCCGCCCGATGTGGATACAACAGCTGATTTTGGCGAACAGTATAATTCATCTGTTATATTGCAGGTTCCTGTGTATGCCGATAACTGCCCGGATCCGGAGTTAGCATGGTCTTTAATTCCTCCGGTTGGTTATGAGTCGGAATACAATTCCGGCGAACGCTCAGGTAGTGGAATTTACGTAAGTCCGGATACGTTTTGGGTGGGCGAAACTACCATTTGGTATTATGTGGAGGACTCGAATGGAAACCGCGATTCGTGCAGTTTTACTGTAACGGTGCAGGCAGCTCCCGACATTGATTGTCCGCCTGATACTACCATTTATCTTAACGGAACAGAAAACAATTGCGAGACTACTTTCGATCCCGGTATTCCCGGCTTAATACAGGGAGTGCCTCCAATAGAATGGACGTATACAGTTAGTTTTGCTGATGGCCGAACAGATTTAACCGGAAATTATACCAGCCCGGCACCGGGCAATGCACTAACTTTGGGCGATATTGATTTTCCGGTTGGTGTAACCACTATTTCGTGGAGGGCCGAAAATGTTTCAGGTTTCGATACCTGTTCGCACTGGATAGAAGTGATCGATACTATCCCGCCAACCTTTACAACAGCACCATACGAAAATTGTGTGGACCCGTTGCATTGGGCGGTTTATAGTCCGGGTAGCCCCAATCCGGTGTATAATCACACTAATCCTTTGTTAGAAAAATCTCCGGTTGATTACCGTACCATGTTTGCCGGCGATGAATACCTAAACCTATTAACGCTTGAAGATAACTGTTGCGACTCAACAGAAATGATTATACACTGGCGGATCGAATTTAGCGATACTCCCGATCCACAAACCGGAGATGCGGTAACCCATGATGATATTTCAGGAACAGGACAACCCGCTTCGTACAGGCATCCGGTAACCGATGTGCCAACCGATATTTACTTATGGGGCGATGGAGTGACTTTTACCGAGGTCGTACATCATATTTTTTATTGGGTTGAAGATTGCAACGGAAATACGTCGGAAACAGTTGTTGAAGAAATTATAATTACGCCCCGCCCTGAAATAATTAAGACAAATTATTGATACTCTTATTCATAATCTGAGTTTGTTTTATGAGGCAAAAAAGGGAGTTCAATTTAAGCATTTCTAAAGCTGTGGGGCAACTGTTGCTAAGGAGATTTATTGCTCGTTTTAACCTTTTTTAGCGTTTCCCGGCAGTTATTAACAATTCCCGTATCGGGACAATTAACATGTAAATTTCTGAAAGCCCTGAATTATTTAGGCTTTTGTGAATATCTTTTTAGTTTAACAACCGTTGCATTTGTTAATAAAATGTCGTAGTTTTCCAAAGTTGTAAAGAGAAAATTTGTATCGTCATTAAAAGAATTGTTGTATTAGGGATATTTGTCTTGCTAATATCGCTGCGATGTGGTGCACAACAAGATCCTATTTTTACCTCGTATATGTATAATGGCCAGATCATTAATCCGGCTTATGCAGGTATCTGGGAGAAAATAGGTTTTACCACGTTAGTAAGAAAACAGTGGGCCGGCATTAACCGTTCGCCTCTGACTGAATACATTTCATTTCACTCACCTTTAAAAAACGAAGCTGTTGGTGTTGGTCTCAACATCATGAATGACCGGTTTGGACTGGAGCAAAGACTGACTGTGCTTGGGGATTATGCCTACGAAGTATATCTTTCGCGCCGAACGCGAATGCGAATGGGGGTTAAATTTGGCTTTACCAACTATAAAAATCCACTTACCGAATACCTGTTATATCCCGATGGTGAATACGACAGAGCTTTTGATGAAGATGTAGACTTAAAATTCCTACCCAATTTCGGTTTCGGAGTCTTTATTTACCAGGACTACTTTTATGCCGGATTCTCCATTCCAAAGATCGTAGAGAACGACCTGAAAGAGAATTTCCACAATTATTCTACCAGTGCCGAGGTGCGCACTATTTATCTGAACGGTGGTTATGTACTTCCGCTCGATCCATTTAACTATTTTGTTTTTAAACCCACCATGCTGGTAAAAGCAACCTGGGGTGCTCCTTTACAAGTTGATCTTGCGGCCAATTTTATGATACGCGAAAAACTATGGCTTGGGATATTGGGGCGTACCGGTGGTGCAATTTGTTTTACCGGCAACTGGATGTTTAGCAACAAGTTTAGAGTAGGATTTGCAATGGATATTACAACAAACGATATATACCCATACCAGAACGGAACGTATGAATTTACTTTTGGTTTTGATATGGACTTTTTTGGAAGAAGTTATTTAAGATCACGATATTTTTAAATTATGAGAATGTAAATAATATTGAATTGTTTAAACCCAAAAAACAATAAGAGATGAGAAAAAATGCAGAAATATTAACCGGAAAGTAGAACTGTAAAGTTCAAAATCCGGTGGTGTAGAAAATCCAGTAAAAAAGGGCAGAGGTGTGTGATAGAGCTGAAGCACAATTAATTTGCTGGTAACTGTTGAAATGATAATTCGACAGGTATGTTGATGGAACTCATAATAATGAATTAATATTTGAGTTGACAGAAACCCGACATAGCCGGACTTTCAAAATAGCTTTAATTATTATGGCTGTTTTTACGAGTGTTATTATAGAAGCTAAATCTGTATGTTGGGAGAGTTCTGTGCCCTTTTTAAATGAACTTTCAGCATCTGTAGAGCTAGCTTCGCGTCCTGAAACGAATGCGCGTCCACTTTCAATTAATCATTCAAACCATAGGGCTTTCGATGATAGCACAGCTATTTGTCCGGATGATATTACAACATATACCGATTTAAACTCGTGTGTTGCTGTTATCAGTACCGGTTTAAATATAAACGATCCCAACAATATAATTTCATCCCTTACCTGGGAAATGACGGGGGCCAACGAAGCCTCGTCAAACAGTTCCGGCATCAACCAGCTAAACAGTTATTCTTTTAACGAGGGAACAACAGTAATAACTTACCGCGGTGCAACTCTTTACAACAACTCAATTTACTGCACCTTTACTGTTACTGTTTCTGATAACCAGGTTCCACGCCTGGAGAACCCTCAGGAAGATATAACTGTTACGGCTGATGCCGGAGATTGTTATGCATTCGTAAACTGGGCCGAGCCGGTGGTGAGTGATAACTGTGCCAGCCCCGGCCAGATTCTGATAACCGCCAGCCATGAGCCGGGTAATTCATTCCCGGTAGGAACAACCGAGGTAAGTTACTCCATTAACGATGGTATTGAATACAATAATTTGGAGCACAGCTTTACGGTTACCGTTGTTGATGAAGAACTTCCTGAGCTATTTGCCCCACATGCCATAACGCTCGATTGTGGAGATGCTATACCCGATGCATTCACCAACTGGCAGCAATTTTACGACGCCGGTGGAATGGCCGTCGATAACTGCAACATCGATTTTGGCAGTTTTAAGTACGAAGGCCAGGAAAGCTCCGGTATACGCTGCCCCTACACCATTACCCGTACCTACAGTATTGCTGATGGTGAAGGAAATGTGGCCGAGGTGGAGCATCTGATTTATGTGGGAGAAGGGGAAGAAGAGGAAGCACCTGTTGTTTTGAAATCGGGGATGGCAGATTACACTACTGTGAAATCAGGAAACTGGAATGATCCAACGGTTTGGAGTAGTGGAGTTGTGCCAACAGCAGCTGATAATGTAACTATATTGAATACACATGTTGTTACTGTTGATGCCGCAGCAGTGTGCGATAATATTACTATCGATGCAGGAGGAGAGCTAAATCACGGGGGATCGCTGGCGACAACATTACAGGTAAATGGCAACTGGACAAACAATGGAACTTACGACGGAGGAACCAATGGAATAGTTGCATTTGTTGGTGCAGGAAATGCAACCATTTCAGGCACAACAAATTTCGAAGGACTGGAAATAAACAAATCGGATGGCCTTTCATCAATCCTTACAATTAGCGGCGACGTTAGTGTTTTAAGCAGTGGTTCGCTCACAATGGCAAGCGGGTTGGTTGCTATTCCTGGAAGCGGAAGTTTAGCCATCAATCCGTCAAGTAATTTGGATATTGAAGAACCTGCCGGGTTTGATGTTTTGGGAGGCGATTTAACCACAGGTAATTTTACGATTACCAACGAGGGCTTAATTCGCATAGCTTCCGGCAGTTCAGTGAGTTTTGGCACCAATTCGGGTAACGAAGTCCATACACAATATGATGGAGCTTTTATTGTTACAGGAGGAACCGTTGATATTGCCGGCAGACTTTATAATTCGGCATCAGGAACACTCGACTCCGGAGGCTTGAACATTACCTCAGGAATTACGATATCAGGAGGTACAGTTACTTTATGTACTGTTGGTAATGGAGCAAGCAGTACCGGATCTTTGCAAGTAACTTCTGCGGGTAACTTTGATTTTTCGGGTGGAACCATTGTTTTCCAAAGACCAAGTACAGCAGCAACAGAGCTCGATCTCGGTTTGTTGAGTGGAACCGGAACAAAAAATACTACCGGCGGAACATTCCAGTTTGGAAATACATCAACACCGGCAAGTTCTTCCTTTAATATTTCAAGTGAAATACCAGTTGATCGTATCACTTCATCGGCAAATGCCGACCTTGTTTTAGAGGGAGATCTTATTGTTAATGATCTTTCGCTTAACAATGCGACTTCAATTGACTTAAATGGAAATTCATTAATACAAGTTATTTCCGGTACCGGAACGTATTCTTTCCCGCTGGATGATGGTTCAGGAAACGATGTTTCGGTTGATATAACGATAAACTCGGTAAGTTCCTACGGGGCAGGTCCATACATAGAAATTACAACCACCAATGAAAAACACGGTGATAATGCAAGTAGTACAAATTACCTTTCGCGATACTGGACGATTACGTTTAATGATATAAATGGACCGAACTACTCACTATCTGCTAATTATCCATCTGTCGATGTTGCCGGAACAGAGTCGGAGATTGCTGCCGCAGTTTGGACCGGAAGTACACCGTGGATAAAAGGTAATACGGCAAGTGGCAATACAATCTCGGCTACAGGTTTAACTGACGGAGGAACGATTATTCTTTCAGGAATTACCCTGGATGCACCAACCGTTGAAATAAATGGTGGAGCAACAAATGTAGAGTTTTGTGATGGGGCTTCAACAGTGTTAACAGCAGTTCCAACGGGAGATCCGGGATGGAATTATTCATGGTCACCTGCAACAGGATTAAGTGCAACAGATGTTGCCAGTCCAACCGCCAGTCCTTCAGCGAATACAACCTACACCGTAACAGTTACCGATGGAAATGGTTTTACTGCAAGCGATGATATTGATGTAGTTGTAAATCCTTTACCTACTGTTAGTGCACCAACTGATGTTTGTGTAGGTGAGACCGAAACATTAAGCCCAACCACAGGAGGGACTTGGACTAGCAACAATCCTTCAGTTGCTACCGTTGATGCAAGCGGAACGATAACCGGGGTATCTGTTGGAACTGTAACTTTTACATTCACAGAATCTTCAACAGGTTGCTCTAATACGACATCAAGTGTAACGGTTAATTCATTGCCAAATGCTCCAACGAAGTCAAATGTTACCGAATGTTATGATGGCACCACATATACGGGCTCAGTCACGGCTGGAGTTGGCGAAAGTGTTGTTTGGTATAATGCAGATACAGGTGGAAGTGAAATCAGTGCACCATCCGGAAGTGCTGTCGGAGTTTATGTTGCTTATGCCGCATCAAGAAATAATACAACAGGGTGTGAGAGCGCTTCAAGAACTTTGGTTACTGTCACAATCAATGCTTTACCAACTGCAACAGCAGAAAGTAATTCTCCGGTGTGTGAGAACGAAACCATTAATCTGACAGCTTCAGGAGGTACTAGTTACAGCTGGTCTGGGCCTGATGGATTCACTTCAACCCAACAAAATCCATCAATTTCAAATGCTGGTTTGGTTAATGCAGGTGCATATACCGTAACTGTAACTGATGGTAACGGCTGTTCAAATTCAGAAACAGTAGATGTTACTGTAAATCCTTTAACCGGAACACCGGTGTTTACTGCAGGAGCAGCTACCGTTTGCCAGGATGCTGCGGATGAAACATACACAGCCAACGCTGCGAATAGTACTTCTATCAGTTACAGTGTATCACCAGCAGGAGCAGGAACCATTAATTCTTCTACCGGATTGATGAACTGGGATGCTTCTTTTAGCGGTATGGCTACCATAACTGCTACAGCTACCGGTTTATGCGGTACCACAACTGAGGACTTGATTGTTACAGTAAATCCATCAACAGGTACACCGCTATTTACTTCGGGAGCAATTACCGTATGTCAGGATGCTGCAGATGAAACTTATACAGCCACTGCTGCAAACAGTACCTCAATAAGTTACAGTGTATCACCAGCAGGAGCAGGAACCATTAATTCTTCAACCGGATTGATGAACTGGGATGCTTCTTTTAGTGGTACAGCTACGATAACGGCTACTGCTACTGGTTTATGCGGTACCACAACCGAGGATTTAACAATTGTAGTTTATCCGCTCCCAACCGCCACCATCAGTGGCACAACTACGATTTGCGAAAGCGATGCTACAACAATTACAATCGATTTAACAGGAACTCAGCCCTGGTCTGTTACTTATACAGATGGGACGACGCCCGTGACACAAAACAATATTACCAGCAATCCATATACATTTAATGTTTCTCCTGCCGGGAATACAACTTATACTTTAACCGATGTAAGTGATGCCAACTGTGCGGGAACTGTTTCGGGTAGTGCGGCAATTACCATAAGACCAACTCCTACAGTTACTATCTCCGGCGATGACGAAGTCTGTCAGAATACTTCACCTGATCCTGAAATTACCGTTTTCAATCCGATGGCTTTGGGGGTAATTGTTTATTTTAACATTAACGGGGGAGCAACACAGACGAGGTCTTTAAATGCAGGTGAAACCATTACGATACAACAAGCCACAACAAGTGCGAATGTATTTAATTATAACTTTGAAAGTGTAACATACCAGGCTGCTCCAACATGTTCGAATCCAATAGGTACTACAACAACCATAACGGTGCACCCAACACCTACTGTTGATGCCATAGCTAACCAGACGTATTGTAACGGTGATTATATATCGGGTATTGCGCTAACAGGTTCGCCAGTTGGAACAACGTTTGAATGGACAAACGATAATACCGCTATCGGTCTTGGATCAAGCGGAACAGGAAATATTCCTGAGTTCGACGCAACGAATACTACAACTGATCCGATTAGCGCGACCGTTACGGTCACTCCTACTGCCAATGGTTGTACAGGACCAGAGGAAACATTTACAATTACCGTACGGCCAACTTTATCAGCTTCCATCAGCGGAAGCGATACCGTTTGTCTGAACGATCCAACTCCGTATATAATTTTTACAAACCCAATTGGATCGCCTGTCACCATTACTTACAACAGGAACAGTGCTTTACAACCTGTTATTAATGTACCCGCCAATAGTACAGCTCAGGTAGCTGTTCCTACAGGAACCGCAGGAACTTTTATTTATGATCCGGTTAAGGTAGCCTACCAGAATGCACCTGAGTGTGATGAGTCGATGTCCGGAACAGCAACCGTCGTTGTCAATCCTGCACCAATTGCCGGTGCTACCCCACAGACTCAGGATATTTGTTCGGACGAAACCATCACCTCCATTGAGTTAACCAGCAGTATCACAGGTGTGACTTTTAACTGGACGAGAGACCATGCTGAAATAACCGGTATTGAAACCTCCGGTCAGGGAGATATCAGCGGATCGTTAACCAATAACACAGGATCAACGGTAACGGTTACCTTTACCATAACACCGGAATATGATGGTTGCCCCGGTACATCAACAACAGCGAAGGTAATTGTTTATCCAACCCCCGTGGTAATTTTATCTCCATATACACAAATAAGATGTTCAGGAGAAGCAATCAGTTCTATCGTACCTTCAAGCACAAGCGGGGGATCTTTTACGTGGACAAGAGACCATGTAGCTGATGTTACCGGCATAGCGGCTTCCGGCACAGGAGCTGTTCCTACGTCCACAGTTACAAATACTACCAGTGAACCAATAACGGTAAGTTTTATCTTTATACCTACAGCCAACGGATGTGTAGGAATTCCTGATACGGCAACAGTTCTGGTGAATCCAACACCTTACATTATCGATACGTCTGAAATAATTTGTAATGCTGGAACTTTTGATTTTTCACCTGTCGACAGTGTTCATGGAATTGTTCCAGATGGTACGACTTACAAATGGACGGTCAACTCGACAACCGGAGGAATTTCGGGAGCTTCAGATTCAGATGTGGATGGAGTAACAAGTATCAGTGGTACACTCTCCAATTCCTCCAATTCAACACAATACGTAACTTATGCGGTTACACCTTACTACGGTAGTTGCCCAAGAGGAGAGTTATTCTATCTAACGGTATACGTTACGCCGGAACCGGATATCGATGACTTAAATACAGAGGTATGTAGTGGTGAACCGTTTACTGTAACTCCCCAAAACAATACCAATGGAATTGTTCCGCCCGGAACGACTTATGATTGGGTAGTGACATCGGTACCACCCGAAGTAACAGGTGCAAATGGTGGCAGCGGAACGGGTATTACCGATACACTGCTCAATTCTAGCAATACGAATCAGCTAGTTACATACACTGTTACACCGACAGCAGGTTCATGCGAGGGAGTAGCTTTTACCGTAGATGTAACAGTTAAGCCGGCGCCTGCAATCAACAATTTAACTGCGGAAGCATGCAGCGAAGAAAGCTTTACCGTTACGCCGGTTGACGGATCAGTTAATGATGGAGTAGTCCCTGCCGGAACAACCTATAGCTGGCCTATACCCACTACCTCTGGCAGCCTTACAGGGGGGTCGCCCGGAAGCGGTGCTTCCACGATAAGCGGTACACTTACAAACACCAGTGATACACCACAAACTGCAACTTATATGGTTACTCCTTCTGTTGGAGGATGTGCCGGAACACCTTTTGAGGTGGTGGTTACTGTTTATCCGGTGCCGGAAATTAATCCAATGAGCGATACCATCTGTAGTGGCGAAGATTTTAATCTGATACCACTTGCCGGAATCAACGGTTCCATTCCTACCGGAACTATTACCTACAGTTGGCCGGCACCAAGTGTTACAGGAGGAATCACAGGCGGCGTATCAGGTAGCGGTTCATCGATAAATGGTACTTTAATTAATACAACAAATTCTGTTCAAACGGCAACTTATACTGTAACTCCAACATCAGGAGCGTGCGATGGGATCGTTTTCACGGTTATTGTTAGGGTTGATCCTGCTCCATCCATCAATGATATGAACACAACAGTGTGCAGCGGTGTGCCATTCTCAATTACCCCGCTTAACGGAACCGACGGATTTGTTCCTTCGGGGACTATTTATAGCTGGAATGCTCCAACCGTACCTGCTGATATTACAGGTGAGGCTGGGGGAAGTGGATCGGCTGATATAAGTGGTATTTTAACAAATTCCAGCAATACCGCAATAACTGTTACTTATACTGTGGAAGCAATTTCAGCCGGATGTTCACCCGATACCTTTGATGTAAATGTTACTGTAAATCCACCTATTTCTGCCGCCATTAGCGGAAGCGATACGGTTTGTGACAATGCCGGATCAACACTGGTTACCTTCTCCAATCCTACGGATCAACCGGTTACGGTTACCTATAATATTAACGGTGGATTTAACTATACGCTCGATATTGCGGCAAACGATGTTTCAACGGTTACGGCAAACATAAGTGCGCAGGGAACTTTCCATTATGTGCTAACCGGTGTTCGCTACCAGTTTGATCCTTTATGCCAGACAGTTCTTGACGATACGGCAACTATTGTCGTTCAGCCCATCACTACTGCCTCTATTTCAGCTTCGGCGACTACTATTTGTTACAGCACACCGGTAACCTTCACGGCAGTAGTGGCCAATTATGGCACTAATCCGGCTTATCAGTGGAAAATCAATGGAGTTGATACGCTTGGTGAAAACAGTCTGACTTTTACTTCATCAACACTTGAAAATGGTGATGTGATTACTTTTGAAGTTGAAACTTTTGATACACCCTGTCCCTCAACTACCACAAGCAACCCGGTTACCATGACGGTAAACGACCTGAATATTCCGGACGTTACAATATATGAATCAGCAAATCCGGTTTGTGATGGGGCTTCGGTAACTTTTACTGCCGATCCGGTAGTAAACGGTGGTACAACTCCGGACTTTGAATGGATTGTGAACGGATCTACGGTAAGCACCGGCAGTAATTCAACTTATTCCTATGAGCCATCAAATGGCGATGATGTAAAAGTAGTATTAACGTCTAGCGCATCTTGTCCGGGGCCTCCGGATACCAGTAACGTAATTGTAATGACGGTTGATCCAATTCTTCCGGTAAGTGTGATTTTAACTGTTGATTCAGATACGGTTTGCGAAGGAGCAACAGTTACTTTTACGGCTATTCCTGAAAACGGAGGATTGAATCCACTTTACGAATGGACGGTTGATGGATCGACTGTAAATATCAGTAGTGATTCAACTTATACTTATACTCCTCAGGATGGTGATGTAGTAAATGTTGAATTGACTTCAAGTGAAACTTGTGCGAGTGGGAATCCAGCTATTGCAACCCCGATAAGCATAACGGTTGAAACACCGCCAACAGCAACAGCTAGTGGCAGCGCTACAACTTGTATTAATTCGGCTTATACGCTGGGTGCCGGCGAAGCCAGTGCTTCAAATGGAACAATTTTTTGGACGCATGACGGGGCAGGAACTATCACTGCCGGAGAAACAACCTTAACTCCAACTTATACCCCGCTTCAGGTGATGAAGGAAATTTAGTAACCCTGACCATGACGGTTACAAGTAACAATACTTGTGGATCGGCATCGGCATCGGCTACTTATTTTATTAATGTGGATCCTCTTCCAGTTGCAAGCGCTGGAGGCAGCGATATCATCTGTTCAAATTCCTCAGCAACGGTAAGTGGAGCTTCGGCTTCCAACGGCACAATTTTATGGACAGAGAACGGATCAGGATCGTTGATCAATCCAACCACTCTGACTCCAACATATATAGCCGATGCTGCCGATGAAGGAAATGATGTGATTTTAACCCTGATTGTTACGAGCAATAATACTTGTGGAACAGCAAGCGATACCGCATATTATACCATTACCGTTGATTCATTGCCTACAGCAACAACTGCAGGAAGCAGCACAATTTGTTCCGACTCAATCTTTACATTGCCGGTAGGAGCAGCAAGTGCTTCCAACGGAACGATTTTATGGACAGAAAACGGAGCAGGTAACATTACTGCCGGAGTAAATACATTGACACCAACTTATACTCCTGCTTCGGGTGATGAAGGAAATGTAGTAACCCTGACTATGACTGTTACCAGTAGCAATACCTGTGGTACGGCAAAAGCAACAGCTACTTACTCCATTTCAGTGGAAACACCACTTACTCCTTCTGTAAGTATTGCCGCCAATGCTACAGAGGTTTGCGATGGAGATAATATTACATTTACTGCAACTCCTGTTAATGGAGGCACATCTCCGAGTTATAACTGGCTGGTAGATGGCTCTTCTGTTGGAGCGCCTGATGATTCAACCTTTACAACAAGTGCGCTTTCTGACGGCCAGGTTGTTACTGTTGAATTGATTTCTAATGGTACCTGTGTATCAGGTGTTGCAACCAGTAATTCTATACCGGTTACCATCGTGGCAAGTGCACCGCTGCAGCCTGGTCCGATTGACGGGCTTACAGCTATTTGTCCGGCATTGTCAACCGTATATACGATTGATACTGTCGCTGGTGCATCTGATTACACATGGACAGTTCCTCCCGGCTGGATCATCGAATCCGGACAAGGTACAACTTCACTTTCTGTAACGATTCCAACAGTGGGTCAAACAGGAAATGTAACTGTAACCGCCAATAATGTTTGTGGCAGTAGTAGTCAGGAGATACTTGCAGTAACGGTTGCCTCGGATGGATCTGTTTATGCAGGACCTGACCAGAAAGTATGCGCAGGAACAACCCAGGTAAATTTGGCAGGGCAAATTAGTGGTGCCATAAATCATAAGAATGATTGGGATTGGACTTTGATTTCCGGCGGGTCCCTTGAATTTAAGGGTGAGGATAATTTAAATACTTTATATTATCTCCCTTCGAATACAGATACAATATATGTTGAAATTCATTCCACCAGTAGTGTTGGAGGTTGTGGTTTTCTGTCAGATACAATGATGATTATTGTATTGCCCGATCCAACAGCCAGCATCAGTTCTTTAAGCCCGGTTTGTGAAGGAGAAACAAGCCCGGTTACATTCACTGGAACAGCTAATACTACGGTTACATATAATATCGATGGCGGAAGTGATCAAACCGTTGATATTGATGGAACAGGGTCAGTAACGCTTACTACTGCCACTATAACTGCCAGTACAACCTACAATCTAATTAGTGTTGAATATACTGATGCTCCTGCCTGTAGCCAACCCATTTCCGGTTCAACCACCATTACGCTTGATCCTCAGCCAACAGCCGATGCGGGAACCGACCAAACCATTTGTGCCGACGATAGTGTTCTTTTGGCCGGAACAATAACAGATGCTGTTTCAGGAACATGGAGTGGCGGAACAGGAACATTTAATCCTGATAATTCAACATTAAACGCCTATTATATACCAAGTGCTTCTGAAATTACTGCTGGTTCGGTAACACTGACTTTAACTCCATCCAATCCGGCAAGTAGTTGTGATTCTATTCCCGACAATGTGGTAATTACCATTGATCCATTGCCAACTGTTGAGGCAGGTGATCCGGATACAGTTTGTCAATCCGGTAGTCCTGATGCAATTATTTTAAGTGGTGCTACTATTGGAGGTGGTGCTACCACTGGAACCTGGTCAATTACCTCTGGCGGAGGAAATCTCAGCAGTACAGCACAAACAGCAACTCCGGGAACAGTTACCTATACGCCTGAGATTGATTTTACGGGTACAGTAACTTTAACTTTAACAACAAATGCCTCTGGATCATGCGATGCAGTTATCGACACAAGGATAATTGTAGTTGAACCAGCACCTACGGTAGTTGCCGGTAGCCCGGATACGGTTTGTCAGTCGGCGATACCCACTCCAATTACATTATCCGGTGCAAACGTAGGAGGTGGAGCAAGCACCGGAATCTGGAGCATTACTTCAGGTGGTGGAACTTTAGGACATACTACGCCAAGCGCTAGCCCTGATACGGTAACGTACACTCCTGCTGTTGGTTATAATGGAACGGTAAGTTTAACCCTTACTACCGATATTGTTGGAACGTGTGAGGCCGTTAGTGCAACACGTACCATTACAATTCGTCCTGCGCCAACGGTTGATGCCGGTGCACCACAAACCATTTGTGCTGATGATTCGGTTTATTTAGCCGGTTCGGTTGGCGGTTCTGCCACATCAGGAACATGGAGTGGAGGCGCAGGCAGCTTTTATCCGGATGCCACAACATTAAACGCAGCTTATAAGCCAAGTGCAGCAGAAATTGTTGCCGGTTCTGTAACATTAACCCTGACAACCGACGATCCTCCGGGATTGTGTGATGCTGTTTCTGAAGATGTGCAAATTACTATTGATCCGACTGTGACCGTGAATGCCGGTACAAACGATACCATCTGCCAGGGCAATTCAGTTGTATTGGAAGGGACCATTGGTGGAGGTGCCAGCACCGGTTCATGGGTAGGAGGTGCCGGAACATTCAATCCTGGACGTTCTAACCTGAATGCGACCTATACGCCAAGCGCTGCCGAAGTGGCTGCAGGTTCTGTATTACTTACATTAACATCCGCTGATCCTGCAGGAGCTTGCGGGCCGCAAAGTGATACCACCAGAATAGTCATTTATAAAGCTGTGGTGATTACTTCTCAACCTGTAAACACGGGTGCCTGTGTTGGTGATTCGGTTGCTCTCACAGTGGTTGCTACAGGAAGTCAGTTATCGTATCAGTGGTACATCGACGGGTCACCGGTAGGAACAAATTCACCTGATCTTCAAATTGATCCGGTTAGTCTGGCTGATGATGCAAGTTATTATGTGGAAATTACGGGTTCTCCCTATTGTTCGCCGGTAACTTCTAACACGGTAACGCTAAATGTCGATGCAGCCATAACCATATCATCACAACCCGCATCGCAGACTGAATGTGAGGGCGCAGATGTAATTTTTAATGTGATTGCAAGCGCTAACGGAATCCCACTGAACTATCAATGGAGAAAAGACGGAACCGAAATCCCGGGAGCAACTAATTCGGATTATTTTATTACGGGAATAACCACTGCGGATGCCGGAGACTATGATGTAATTATAACCGGGCAGGGGAATTTTACCTGCGATTCAACAGTTTCTGCACCGGCAACTTTAACGATTGGAACCGACGGAACCATCAGCCAGCCGGTAAACAAAGACACGACCCTATGTGAAAATACAGCATTAGACATCATCTCCTTTACATTGGGAGGCTCCGCAAGCAGTGTTGATTTAACAGGCTTTTTACCTTCCGGCGTGAGTTTAGATAGTTTGGGCGGAGATGTTTTCACGATTTCAGGTACTCCAACACAAACAGGAACCTTTGATTATACCCTTACAACAACCGGAAGCACCTGTAATAATCCTTCAGTAAGCGGAACAATTGTTGTTGAAGGACAAGGAACAATAATCCTAGCCGGTGGAAATGATTCAGTCAGTCTTTGTATTGATAATCCGTTGCCAACAATTACCTATTCAATCGGAGGTAATGCTGATTCTGCTTCAATAACTGCCGGTTCGCTGCCTCCGGGTATTAGCGGTTCTTATAATTCAACTAACGGGTTGTTTACCATAAGCGGAACGCCAACGGCAGCCGGAACCTATCCGTTCACTGTTTCAGCTTCAGGTTCATTATGTGATAATCCAGCATTATCAGGCGAGATTACAGTAACCGACAATGCAATCCTTACATTAACAAGCGGTTCCGACAATCAAACGTGGTGTATCGGAACAGGTATTGATCCGCTTACCTATACCATTGGCGGTTCGGCCACCAGTGCAGTTATTTCATTGGGTTCGTTACCCGATGGTGTGAATCTTACTCAAACCAACGATACTGTTTTTACCATTTCGGGTACACCAACCGAAACGGGGACTTTTGATTTCACTGTATCAACAACAGGTTCCTGCCTTAATGTTTCAGATACTGCCTTAATAACAATAGAGCCAATGCCTTTTGGAGGTGTGATATCTCCTGCTGACTTTAAAGTATGTACCGAAATAAACACCGGAACGCTGACTTTGCAGAGCTACACCGGTAACGTTTTACGCTGGGAATCGTCGATTGATGCCGGCTTTACATGGACCCAGTATAATGATAGCACAAACAATACCTTTACGTATACCAATCTTCCGCAATTCACCCAGTTTAGGGCAGTAGTTGGAAACGCAGCCTGTGGAGAAGTTTATTCCGATACTGCCCGTATAGTTGTAATCCCGTCGTTTACTCCCGAGATTACGGCAATAGGCGGAGATGTATGTTCCGGAGAGCCTATAACGCTTACCGCTAACGCCTTTATTTTACCCGATACGGTTGGAATTATTCAAGGTGGACATTTCAATCAGGCCAATCCAAAGGGATGGCTGATTTATGAAGATGGAGAGTTAATGGATCCATTCCCCGCTGATCATGATAACGAAGTACCTGGTCCATGGGCGGAAACCAACAGTAACGAAAATAACCCGATAAGTTTCTGTGGACAAGGATGGCTCAATGAAAAAGAAGGCAAGAAATTTGCACTTGTAGCAGGTGCCGGAGTTAATTCCTGGATGGAAACACCGGTATTTAACCTGGTTGGGATGCCCGCAGCCGAGCTTTCTTTTGTTCATGCCTATATGCTTGGTCCCAATGCAACCGCAAGAATAACGCTTTCTTTAAATGGTGGACCTTTTAATATTGTTTTGGCGGAATATTCAGGCAATCTGATGAATGGAATGCCTAATGTTGTTAACGATGTAGGTATCGATTTATCGCCTTACCTGGGAATGACCAACCTGCGTATCAGGTTTGAATATGATAGTCCCGACGACGAATGCAGTGTTTGGGCAGTTGACGACATATCAATACCTACTCCGGCACCTGATATTGAATACGAATGGGGACCGGTTTATGAAATACCCGGCGGTTCGGGACAGACAGTGGTTGTGGTTCCTCCAACCACCACAGAGTATACTTTAACCGTTTACGTTGCCGGATGTCCCGGTTCGGCAACCGAATACCTGGTTAGTGTGGTTGAAAATCCCGAAGTTTTTACCACCAATACCTGTGTTGGCGATACAGCTACCTTCTTTCAATCAACTTCTTATGACGGATCGTGGTCGGTTACAGGAGGTGGTGCCATCGACAATAACGGCCTATTTACAGCAGATTCTGCAGGTTGTTTCGAAGCAATTTATACAACTACCTCCGGTGATTGTTTCGGATCGGCAAGTTTTATGGTTTTCCCGGTTGCGCCTGTGCCTGTTGTAGATACAGGTTGTGGTCCTTTTACCGTAACGCCTCCGCCAACCGTGGAAGGATTTGACATTGAATACAGTTTCGACGGAGGATCAACCTGGGGACCAAACGTTCCGCCAACTGCAGACAATTGCGATGGTTACCATATTCATACCCGTTATATCACTTCTGCTTTATGTGATTCTATCCCGATTGGTACGGTAAGCGATTGTAGCGTATCGCCTGAGTTTATAAGGGTAGTTGACCAAACTCCTCCGGAATTCACGGTGCCAAACGATACAACTCTTACGAAAGATGAAGATTGTTTATACGATGCCGATATCTCAATTACCGGCGATGTTACCGATGAATGGGATTCTTGTTCCACCGGATTGGAAGCAACTTACGCTGATATAGTGGTTACCGGTTTATGTGCCGATACCATATTCCGCTACTGGACATTGATTGACGATTGCGGAAACGAAATAACAAAAATTCAAACCATTGCGGTGGCCGATAATGATCACCCACCCACATTTACCGTACCGGCTGATTTTACCATATATAAAAATGCCGATTGTACATTCGATGCCGATACTTCAATCACCGGCTCTGTAACCGATGAGGCTGATAATTGCGCTGTTGGACTGGAAGCTATTTACGCTGATACCTTAAGATATGGCCCTTGTGTGGATACCATTTACCGTTACTGGACACTGTTGGACGATTGCGGTGGTGAAAACACACAAATTCAAACCATTATTATAATTGATAATACCAAGCCGGAATTTGATCCGGAAGCACAGGATTCAACTATGCAGTGTTCAACTACCGATCCTGATCTTGAACCACTTTACCTCGCCTGGTTGGCCAATCATGCCGGAGCAAGGGCAAATGATTTATGCGATCCGAATTTAGTGTGGACAGCCGATACAGCGCTTACCACCTGGACAGGTGTTCCGGGGAATCTCCAACGAGAAGTAACCTTTACCGTTACCGACGGTTGTGGAAATTCGGATACTACCTCGGCAACGTTTACCATTATTGATACACTACCTCCAACTATTACATGTCCGGGTAGTGTATCTGAAATTGCAGCTGCCGACAGCTGTTCCAAAACTCCTGCAACGCTCGGTCTTCCAACTTATGGCGATGACTGTTCGGTGCCGGAATTAACTTACGAGCGTGTGTTACCTGATGGAACTACAGATAATGGTATTGGTACAGTAAACGCATTAAGTTTTCCGGTGGGAACTTCTACTGTTGTCTACACAGTTACCGACAATGCAGGTTTAACAGCTGAGTGTTCATTCAGCGTAACCATAGTTGATACCGTGCCACCAACCCTTGAGATAAATGGCTGCCAGGATGTAACGGAAACTTTTGGAGCCGACGATTGTACCGTTAACCCAACTACAATTCCAGACCCGGATTACAGCGATAATTGCTGGCCTGATGATTCACTTGTACTTACCTATGTAATTACCGGAGATACTGAAGACGCAGGTTCGGGTTCGGTTAGCGGACTTGATTTTAATGTTGGAGTTTCAACGGTAGTATATACCGTAACCGATCCGGATGGAAATGAAGCGAGTTGTTCGTTTGACGTAACTATCCTTCGTGCTGATATTCCTTACACAGTAATTACCTGTCCTGATGATCCGGCACCCGCTACCGTAGATCCTGGCGATTGTGATGCACAGGTAACAGTTGATCCACCAACAATCGATGAAAATTGTCCGACCGCAACTTATACCATTACAAATAACATTAACGGCGATTCGGTTCTGAACAACTATACTTTCCCGGTAGGAACTACTGAGGTGGTATGGACAATTACCGACAATTCACTGAACGATACCACCTGTACCGTGTATGTTGTTGTAAGCGGAACGAACGATCCTATACTCACCTGTCCGACCAGTGTAACAGGCACAATGACATCCGATTTATGTGAGGCAGTGCCACCTGCCATTGATCCTCCCATTTATTCTGCACCCTGTTGGCCGAATGATTCTTTGGAGCTGACTTATTACATCGTTTCAGAGAATGCAGCCTGGGATACTACCGGAACAGGCTTTATTCCTTCCGATCTGGAATTTCCCGTAGGATTAAACACCGTTACTTACACGGTTATGGATCCAGACAGTAATATGGTAAGCTGCGACTTTACAGTTACCATGTTACAGGATGCAATACCATCTACCGTTATTGACTGTCCGACGGATCCTGTACCTGTAGTTTTAGGACCGACAGACTGTGAAGCGATATTAACTCTTACTCCACCAACTATAACCGAAGTTTGTACCACAGCGGTTTATACCATCACCAACAATATTAATGCTGGATCAACAATTATCGACGAATCATTCGATGTAGGTATAACCAGGGTAGTTTGGTACATTGAAGACAACTCCGGGAATATTGATTCCTGTATAGTTAATGTTGATGTAAGTGGAGTTCAGTTACCAGAGATCACATGTCCTTCACCCGTAACAGGTACAATGTCTGCCGACGATTGTTATGCAATACCGCCAACAATTGGTTCTCCAACTTTAACTGCGCCATGCTGGGACACCGATTCACTGGATTTGACATTCAGAATAATCAACGGAACCTGGGATACAACAGGTGTTGGCGAAGTAAACGGATTGAATTTCCCTGTAGGAACAAACACCGTATGGTACATTGTAACTGACCCTGATGGAAATAAAGACTCTTGCGACTTTACAGTTACCATGTTGCAGGACGAAATACCATCAACAGTGATTGACTGTCCGACGGATCCTGCACCGGTAGTTTTAGGACCGACAGACTGTGAAGCGATATTAACTCTTACTCCACCAACGATAACCGAAGTTTGTACCACAGCAGTTTATACCATTACCAACAATATTAATGCTGGATCGACAATTATCGACGAATCATTCGATGTAGGTATTACCAGGGTAGTTTGGTACATTGAAGACAACTCAGGGAATATTGATTCCTGTATAGTTAATGTTGATGTAAGTGGAGTTCAGTTACCAGAGATCACATGTCCTTCACCCGTAACAGGTACAATGTCTGCTGACGATTGTTATGCAATACCGCCAACAATAGGTTCTCCAACTTTAACTGCGCCATGTTGGGATACCGATTCACTGGATTTGACATTCAGAATAATCAACGGAACCTGGGATACCACAGGTGTTGGCGAAGTAAACGGATTACCATTCCCAGTAGGAACAAACACCGTATGGTACATTGTAACTGACCCTGATGGAAATAAAGACTCTTGCGACTTTACAGTTACCATGTTGCAGGACGAAATACCATCAACAGTGATTGATTGTCCGACGGATCCTGCACCGGTTACTGTTGGAGCTAACGACTGTGAAGCTTTTGTTGATCTTGATCCACCAACAATTACCGAGGTTTGTACAACAGCCACATATACTATTACAAATGATTACACAGGAACAGCTGATGCAGATACACTTTACCCGATTGGAACGACAACAGTAGTTTGGTACATTGAAGACAATTCAGGGAATATTGATTCCTGTACGGTTTATGTTGTTGTAAACGACCTGTTGCCAACATTAACATGTCCGCCAAGTATAACCGTTCCGGCCGATTTTAATAAAACTTATGCTACAGGAGTTGGTGTAGGTTTACCAACTTACCAGGATAACTGTGATTCCATACTTACCTATACGATTTTGGATCCTTTCGGCACGCTGGACTCCATTTATGGCGATCCGTCGGATATTAACCTGCTATTAGACACAGCTACTTACCAACTTGGGGTAACTACAATTACCTATTATTTTGAAGATGGAAACGGAAATAAAGTAAATTGTAACTTTACCGTAGAGGTAACAGGCCCACCGGTAATTGAATGTCCGCCAAGCGATACATTCTATCTTGACGATAGCGGTTGTACCTATCCTTTCGATCCCGGAATTCCAACTTTAATTTCAGGAGTTCAGCCAATTACATGGACATGGACACTGGAAGATGCTAATGGTAATGTTCTTACCGGTACAAGTACCACTCCAGATGACGGACCAACGCCACAATCAATTATTCCAAATCCTTATGATTTTGAACTGGGTACAACCACTATTACATGGACAGCAACTAATATTTCAGGAGCTGATACCTGCGATCACCATATTCTTGTTCTGGATACCATTCCACCAACCTTTACAACAGCACCTTACGAAGATTGTGTGGACCCGTTGCACTGGGCGGTTTATAACGAGGACAATCCAAATCCGGTGTTTAATCATGTTGATCCGTTGGTAGAAAAATTCCCGGTAGATTACCGAACCATGTTTGCCGGCGATACCATTCTCGATCTTACTTCGCTGGAAGATAATTGCTGCGACTCAACTGAAATGACTATACACTGGCGAATTGAATTTAGCGATACACCCGATCCGGTAACTGGTGATCCGGTTAGCCATCCTGATATATCAGGAATCGGGCAACCATCCGAATATGAAGTAGGCGGTATTCCAAAGGATATTTATTTGTGGGGCGATGGAGTATTATTTACTGCGGTAACACATAGTATTTTCTATTGGGTAGAAGATTGTAACGGAAACAGTACCGGGGAGGTGTGGGAAGAAATAACCATAACTCCGCGGCCGGAAGTTAAAAAGACTGATTATTAAGCATGAGAAGAGATAGCGACATAGAGAGAAGACGGAAGCGTGAAGCACGGAGCACGAAGCCGGAAGCACGAAGCCGGAAGTTGGCAGCCCGTCATCCTGTCCGTCAGCTGACGGATTCAGGATCTGATTGCACCGTTACTGCGCATTATTGTCATCTCGAAGAAAGTATGACTGAGAGAGCTGTAACAGCAAAGCAACAAACGAACTGTCATCTCGAAGAAGGTACGCCTGAGAGTTCTCTAACACTAGAGCTCAGCAGCAACAGATTTCTCGCTGCACTCGAAATGACACCAGGTATGAAGCATAAAAGCACCGCTACCGCACGATTGGATCACGTGGTAAGTAAGGAAGATGTAAGTACACCACCTCACCGCTGTAAACGCGGTCCCCTCCTCCTAAAAAAGGAGGAGAAGTTTAGGCCGGTGGTTTCAAACACTTCAAGCACTTTAAGTCACTTGAAGGTTTCAGCAGCTGTCGCAAAGCAACCTTTAGGTGTTTCGCAAACCCTAAGGGTTTCAGAAGTTAATAACTCTGCTCAGGGGACGGCTCAAATTGCTCAGGGACGGGAGAAATTGCTCAGGGAAGGGCCAATTGTGCCCGGGGAAGCAAAAATATTGCCCGGGGATGGGTTACAACCATCGGTGAGCGCGAAAAATGGTCCGGGGAGAGCTCAACAATGCCGGTGAGCACGAAAAATTACCCGGTGGAGGCTCAAACCTGCCCGGGGACAGCAGAAACTGTCCGGGGACGGGTCAACCTTGCCGGGGGAGTAGACCAGATGCGGGATTCAGAAATGAACGGAACCAAGCAGAATGTTGTCATCTCGAAGCGACAAAGGAGCGAGAGATCTGTAACATCGGAGATTGGTTGGTGCGGGTTATACCACCTCACCGCTGTAAACGCGGTCCCCGCTACCGCGCGATTGTATCGCGTGGTAAATGACAAACAACCGTGCTGTGAGACTTATACCATATTCCAAAATGATGAATTGGAAAAAGAATATTTCTCCTCCTGCACAGGAGGAGTACTCCCGATAAAGTCGGGAGGGAGGTGGTTGTTTGGAGATGATTTAATTGCACCACCACACCGCTGTAAACGCGGTCCCCTCCGCCTAAAAGGCGGAGAAACTGGAGCCGGTGGGGATTGTGTTGATTTAACAACAAATAATAACGCCCATATTTCCAAGGTGGAAAACATGGGCACAGGTGATAATAATTTAAACCCATTCTTCCTGATGGAAGAACATGCCCTCGCTACCGCGCGATGCAATCGTGCGGCAGCAACAAAGGGACAGAGGGGTACGATAGTAGCTAACAAAAATAAAACAAGTGCCTATGAAACATGACTAAAGAGTTGAATCTTTCTGCCGGAGCTACCGCGCGATTCTATCGCGTGGGGTTTAAGCCACACGATAGAATCGTGCGGCAGCGGAAAGTATGGTTCTGTATGAAGCTAACTGATTTCCCCGTGGGGACAGGCGGTTGCTTCTGGCTAAAGAGAACTGTGATAATTATTTTCTCTACAACAACAACAAGTATTTAGGCGATACAAAAAATGATTATCACGTTCTCCAAGGCCCGGCCATCTGTAATAGGAAATCAGGGGAATTGCCAAACGAGGCATGCCCCCCTGATTTAGCAAACAAACCTTCTGGCCTAAGGCCCAGCTTTTCGAAGCAAAAGCTACAGTAGTGAGAATTCTCCCTTCAGGGAGATGTCCGGCTTTGACGGACAGAGGGTGATAACAAACTCTCAAAAGAGAGTGACTATTAAACGAACCTCAAAAAAAGAGGGGAAATTAAACCAAGCTTCTTCTGAAAAGCAGAAGAACAAAATGAAATGATGAAACAACCTTCAGTGCTCAAAGCCATGTTTGTCTAACAAACGTTGCATCAAAGCAAATTCTCCCTTGAGGGAGATCCCGACCGAAGCGTCGGGAGAGGGTGAATATGAAACTGAACCTCTCAAAAAAAGAGGGTGAGAAAACCAACCTTTTCTGAAAAGCAGAAGAGGGTAAAATTGAAATGTTGAACAAACCTTCTGGCCTAAAGCCAAACTTGTTGCCACAACAGGAACAAGTTAGCTTGTTCTCCCTTGAGGGAGATCCCGACCGAAGCGTCGGGAGAGGGTGAGAGGGTATAACTTGAAAATTGATTAAGTAAAAACTGATTGACAGTAAACCAAAAACCAAAATGTCAATCCGACTTCTTTTTTCTTCTTTTTCCTTCCGTCAGCTGACGGAGGAATGTCCGAAGGACAAGGGGGTCAACAAACAAAAATGAAACGTTCTGAGAAATACTGAAAAGAGAATTTGCCGGGTGAATAAGAAGGTATGGAAACCTTCCTCTTAGCCACCGGCCACATTCTCCCCTCGTGAGGGGGAGTCCCGTCAGCTGACGGGGAGGGGGTATATTGGCCCATAGCAAATAATCCAATCAGAATTTTAAAGAACAACAAACTTTAAAATTTTAAATTATGAAAAAGCAAATTTTATTTCTAACGTTTTTTATCGCGGCTATTTTAGCCGGGACTAATGCATTTGGGCAAAACGATGCAACATTCACAGAGGAAATTGCTGATGGACTTCCCGCTGACTATGTTAAATATTTGTCTGGTTCTCCGGATTGTGCCCCGGTATTACCACTGAGCTGTTTGGATTCATTTACTGAATTGGAGCCTCAGGCTGGTATTGAATATACATACTCGGTTACAACGAGTGATGCTGATGGAGATGATCAGATTCATTGGTTTGTAGTTGCTAATGTTACAAACATTATTGCTCCAAACAATGATATTACGGGGATGTCAGGACAGGTTGATCCCGGTGATGGGAATGGACTTTTTATATCGAGTGTCAATCCAACAACAGGTGTATATAACGTGCCAAGTCAGACTACTGATAATATTGATATAACATGGCAATATTTTGATGGAAATACGGATGTCGTTTTGTTGGTTGCCTATGTTGTTGATGTTGATGATTGTACTGACAATATTGAGGTGTACCGAATCAAACCAAAACACAGTTTTACACTTGATTTAGCTGCTATAACTGATGCGGGTGCTTTGATCGGAGATACTGCAAACTACGAAGAATGTGTTTCGCCAATTGAGAGTGCAATATATGATGACGTAGCTGCAAATGATCCTGGAGAAGGAACATTAACCGTTGATTATGGTGAGAACTGGGTATTCTTTACTGTGACTGCTGCAAACTGGAGAGATTCATGGCAACCTACTTTTAATTGGACGTATTCTGGTGGTGTAGGTGATGCTATTACAGTTGAGTGGGCTTATCCTGCAGATGCAGTCGCAGATGTAAATTGGAATTCAGTTACTAATGGAACAGCTAGTACAACCCCTGTCCTTCCACAAGGAGGTGTTACAGCTGTTGATACAGCAGGACAATGTATTATTGTAAGAGCAAGGATTGATCACGGAACAGCTAATGAAAATGCTGAAGCTCTAACGCAGACATTGAATATTGCTGTTGATGGTATTATGGAAGATCCTACTGCTGCAGCTGGTGATGAATATGCTAATGCTAGTTTAGGTGACTTGCACTATGCAGATTGTATTGTTGATGGTTTTGAGAATGATTGGGCAAATTACGATCTAACTCCAAGACCTCAGGTCGAGTCTGCTACAGGTACTCCAACGTTGCCATTCGAACTCAATACGGGTGATCCGAATGATCCAAACTTCGGAGATAACTAGTTATGAACTTTGCTTTTTCATAACCTAAGATATAGCGCAGTGTGCAAGGAGCATGGGGCATTTGCCCTTTGCTCTTCGCCCTGGGCAATATGGAGAGAAGAAAGTGAACAGTTTTAGTCGCAGTTGATAGTTTTTAGCAAAAGAACTAGTGGTTTGCGACTCGTAACTCGAAGCGAACAGGTTATGAAGAAGAAATTAGAAAATGATTATTGCTCAGTGACACGCTGTTTTTGGGAGCCGCGATTAGCGGTGAGCTAAAAATTGTAAGTGGAGCTAGTTCCGGTCGTTGCATCGGGAATTAATGAAAAAAGATGATGAAGAAATGCGTTGGTCTTCTCCGTCAACTGACGGATTAGGGGTAGCGCAGGATTAACGATTAAAACGATCTATCCGTCAATGGACGGAGCACTATGGAGAGAAGCCCGTTAGGGCATACGAAATAAAACGGCGTTTCAGAAATGCGCTTGTCATTACAGTTTTTCTGTCATCTCGAAGGAGGCACGACTGAGAGATCTGTAACAGCGAAGTAAAGGAATAACAGATTCCTCACTTTGTTCGGAATGACAAACGATCTGAAGAGTCGCAAAGAAAAAGTTTACAGTCTCAGTAAACAGTTCGCAAAGTTTTACGACTTGCAACTTGAAGCTTGAGACTTGCAACTAAATAAAACATAAAAATATGATGAAATGTGAAGCATAATCTACACAACATCAGCAAAGGCAATGCACCGCCTGGAGAAAAGGTAAATCCTTTTAGGGTTGACCAGTTCTGCTGTCATTTCGACGGAGGAACGATGGAGAAATCTGTATCTGCAGAGCAGAAAAGCAACAGATTCCTCACTGCGTTCGGAATGGCAAGTACCGGCGGCCAGCTATTGCTAAATATGCGCGACGGGCCTCGTGGCCGTGCACCGGCAACTCGGTTTGCTCCGGTCAACGGGCTTGTCACGCTTATTAAAAAATCCTCTGTGAACCTCTGTGTGCACTCTGTGAGCTCTGTGGTAAAAGAAAGAATAAACCACAAAGAACACAGAGAAGCCACAGAGAACGCAGCGGTTAATGCACTAAATCCAACCAAGGCATTCCGTACGAACTGCACGGAAGTTGTTCGCTTGCAGGAGGAAAACGCCAGTGTTGGAATGGTGGAATATTGGAGTATAGGAAGATTAGAATATTAGAGTATTGGAATGCGAGAATGAATATCGAATGATGATTAACGATTTTAGATTGCAGAATGCTTAGCGTCCCTGTCTGCCGACAGGCAGGTTGGCGCCTTTGCGTGAGCATAAAAAACGCGCAGCTCGCAGCTAAATAACATGTACCGACTGAAAAAACATATCATCCACCTTACCCTGGCAATACTGCTGGCGGTGCTGGCTGTGGCTAATGCTGCGGCACAGACGCCTATTACCATTGAGGAGTGTGATACAATGACCTTTTCGGTTGACAGTCGCGAATACATCCACGAGACCCGTTTTGTTTGGGGTATTTACAATGCCTCTGATGATCCGGTAGATGTGCTTGATCCGAATACAACACTCGATTCTGATATGTATTTTGTGGATGGAATGTATGCGAGTGGTGTAGGAAAAACAGTTCAGGTAGCTAATCTTCCTGTTGGGAAATATTATGTGCGTATCCATGTTTGGGACGAAGAAGATTGTACCGACAATGTTGAAATGTATGTAATGGAGGTGATTGAATCGACGCTTGATATGACGTTGTATGCCGACTCGGTTTGTATTGGAGAGGCTACCAATGTATATATCAGGTTTACTGGTCGCGGTCCTTATGATGTATATTACACCATTGGCGACCAGCTCACACCAAGTGTAGTGAATGTGAATGGAGATGTTGAAGATCCGGAACTGGTTATACCTGTAACCGATCCATTGCCCGTGGGCGAAACAACTTTCTGGGTAATTAAGGTGGAAGACAATTGTAAAGCATATGAGTTTACAGGCGATGAACGACCGAATACGGGTATTGTGATCTATCCGAAACCGGCTAAACAACCAATCTACCTAAAAGATGATTAGTGAATGGAAAAGTATAATTGTAAATTCGAAATGAAATAGTGCTCCGCGGCGCTCTGTGAAAACTCCGTGAACTCTGTGTTTAAAAAGAAAATAAACCACAGAGAACACAAAGAAGGCACAGAGAAGCACAGATAAAAAATTAGAAAAATGAAAGAGAACGACATATCGGGAAAAATAATAGGCTGTGCCATAGAGGTGCATAAGGCACTTGGTCCGGGCTTGCTGGAAAGTGCCTACGAGGAATGTCTGTTCTATGAAATAAAAGCAGCTGGTTTGTTAGTGGAACGACAGAAACCTTTGCCGGTAGTTTATAAGGAAGTGAAACTGGAGGCGGGATACCGGATTGATTTATTGGTTGAAAGAAAGGTTGTGGTTGAATTAAAAGCAGTGGAGGCATTAAATGATGTGCATACAGCGCAGGTATTAACCTACTTAAAATTATCGGGGTGTAAACTTGGGCTGTTAATGAATTTTAATGTTTATAGATTGAGTGACGGAATAAGAAGATTAGTGAATAAATTATGAAAGATTTAAACGCAAAGATCGCAAAGGATACGCAAAGAACACAGAAAAAACTCTGCGGCCCTCTGCGACTGCTCTGTGCTCTCTGCGGTTAAAAAATTTAAACCACGGAGAACCACCGAGATAAAAATAGAAAATGAAAAAATTGATGTACATAGTATTCTTCCTGATGATGGCGACAAATCTGCTCGCCCAGGAAACCTATGTCGTCGATTCAGTATGTGTAGGCGCCGAACGAACTTATCGTCGCGATGGTGAAAAACTCTATTTGTACGACTGGCATATTATCGACCACCAGTTGGTTGATACCTTTGCAGTACCCGGCGTTGATTTTGAAGAGGTGGCAGGTAATGATACCACCTGGGGAAATGAAATTACCCATTTGTGGGATGCCGAAGGCGATTATGATCTGCTTGTTTATGTAACTACTGAACACGGTTGTGATACCGTAGAACAGGGAAAGGTGCGGGTATTCCCGCTTCCGGAGGTACGGGTAAGCGAAGACATCGTACTGTGTGACCTTAATGACTTTGTGGTGCAGGGCGATACCGCCTGGAACCACAGCGTATTGTACTGGGCAAGCACCGGCGACGGAACGTTCAGCGATGAATACAACCTGCATCCTACCTATAGCTTTGGCTCCAACGATAGTGTGGTTGGTGAAGTAACGCTCTTCCTTACCGCCGAAGGTTTGGCCGACAACGGGACCTGTATTCCTGCAGTGGATTCAGTAACGTACCGCTTTAGCAAACCTGAAATTGAATTTGACGTAGAACCTCTGCTTTGTTATAACGACCAGGATGCAATAATAAGGGTAAACATGCTGGGGGGAGCGCCTCCGTTTGATTTTGCATGGACCGGCCCCGATGGATATACTTCTGCTGATTCGGACAGTATTACAGGCCTTGGTGCCGGTTGGTATTACCTGACCGTTACCGATGCCAATGATTGTTACGATATCGATTCAGTGGAGATTGTTAATCCTCCGGAACTGGTAGACACTATCGAAAATGTAATTCAGGTCAGTTGTTACGGCTATTCCGACGGAGCTATTGCGGCATCGGCAAGTGGTGGCACCGGCATACTGTCGTTCTCCTGGACCAGCGAACTGGGGGCGAGCTACGCGGGCGACTCCATATACAACCTGCCTGCCGATACCTATTACCTGACCGTTACCGACGAAAACGGCTGTACAACTTTTGATACGGTAGTACTTCCCGAGCCCGAGATCTTGTTGGTAGATATAACTGCCGATGATACCATTTTATGTGAAGGCGACGTGGTAATCTTACACGGAAATCCGGTGGGCGGAACAGGGGAGCTTACCCACGAATGGACCGGCAACGGATCGGTATTCCTGAGTGCGGTTAACGATAGCGTTACTACTTTTGCCGGAGCACCCGCAGGACGTTATGTATTTACCTACACCATTACTGATGAAGCTTTATGCAAAGCTTCAGATTCGATTGTAGTGAATGTATATCCGCCAACTTCCAGTACCAATTTTATGGAAGTATGTTTCGGAGAACCTGCGTTTACCTGGAATAACCTAACCATAACGAGCGACGCTGACAGGATTTACCTCGATACCTTGTTTGGGGCAAATCAGTATGGTTGCGACTCGTTACTTACTTTAGAAGTTGATGTATTGTTCCCGGAAACCTACGATACAATAATATACGTTTGCGAGAACGATGCACCCTACCAGCCATATGGCAACATTACTATTTTACCCGATCGCGACAGCATTTACCTCGATACGGTTCGCTACGTTGACTCGGGTTGTGATTCTTTGTTGGTTACCATTAATGTATTCTCGCAGCCTGTAACCGATACCCTGTTGTATGCAGAACTTTGTTCGGGTGCTGATGAGTTCCAGTGGAACAACCGTTGGATACAAACCGATTACAGCGAAGTTTATCTTGATACAATGGTAAACAGCTTTGGTTGCGATTCGCTGCTAACTTATAATGTTACTATTAATCCGCCGGATACAACATTCGTTTTCGATACGCTTTGTCAGGATACAGAACCCTATGCATGGAACGATACCGTAATTGTTCAAACCGCTTTTGACAGTACCTACGAGGCCACACTTCAAAATAGTTTGGGTTGCGATTCGCTGGTTTACCTCGAAGTTCATATACTTCCAAAATCGGAAACCGAACTCGATACAATGGTTTGTTATGCCGATCTTTGGTACCCGTGGAGTACCGATAAAGAGTTTTATGCCGGATGGGATAGTACTTACACCGATACGCTGATAAACCAATGGGGCTGCGATTCCGTATTGTTCCTCAATGTTGAGGTTCAATATCCGGATACGGTGAACATCGATACAACCATTTGTGAAGGCGAACCTGTTTTTGCATGGGGAGTAAATCCGGTTCATCAGGTAGACTCGTATACCGATAGTATTTATACCGATGTATTGCAGAACCAGTTTGGTTGCGACTCCATTGTTAATCTTGATGTTCGCATACTTCGCCCGGTTGTTATTACCGATACCATAGAAATCTGTGAAAACGAACCGGCTTTTGTATGGCACTCGCTTGATATTTTAACCTACAGAGATAGTATTTACACCGATACGCTCTATTATGAGGCGGGTTGCGACTCGCTGCGATTGGAGTTAACATTAATCTCGCATCCGATTTCAGATACGATTATCGATACTATACTATGTGAGGGAAGTCCTGAATTTGCCTGGAATACGCATACCGTATCCACATTTATGGACAGTACTTACCTCGACACCTTGCCAAATATGTATGGTTGCGATTCAACCATAACATTGAATGTCGAGATCGTACCTGCGTTTAAAGATACCTTCCCCGAAGCTATTTGTTATGGTGAACCTATTGCGGATTGGTATGGACAAGTTATATCATCAGAAAAGGACAGTGTATACATTCACAATGTGCCGGGTCCGGCAGGTTGCGATACTTTACTGTATTATGAAGTGACTATTTTGCCTGTTACCTATGAGGATCTTGATACCACGCTGTGTTACGGATTACCTGATTTTATGTGGAACAATCGTTTAATTTCAGGAACGGCTAGTGATTTCTATCTCGATACTTTAGTTAACAGTTACGGTTGCGACTCCTTGTTAACCTATACTGTAACCATTTTGCCACCTGATACCACACTAGTTTACGACACGATGTGTGTTGGAGATCCGGGGTATGACTGGAACGGATGGACGGTATCAACAACTGAGGAAGATATTTATGAAGCAACTTTGCAAACTGCTTATGGCTGCGATTCGGTTGCTATACTGTATACAACCTTACTGGAAGGTGGCTCTACCTACGACACCATTTTCGCTTGCGAAGAATATTACTGGGAAGCAACAGACGAAACGTATACCACAACCGGCGATGCCTTCCATATTGTTGGAAGCGAAACAGCTTGCCCGGATACATCGTGGTTGCACATGGTAATCAGTCCGCCAATTGTTATCGATACGCTTGTTCAGCATGTACTTTGTTACGGCGACAGCACCGGATTGATAGAACTTACGGTAAGTGGAGGTATGAATAGCTATTCGTACGAATGGAGTAACGGAGAAACCACGCAAAATATTAGCAACCTCACTGCCGGTATATACACCGTTACCGTTACAACACCGGTAACCGATACGCTGGATTGTTATGCAACAATGGATATTGTAATAACCGAACCAACTCCGGTTACCATTACCGAAGACCAAATAGTACATGTTGACGTTATGGGTGAATCAACCGGTAGCATTGAAGTTACTGTGGCTGGTGGTACTCCCGCTTATACTTACGCCTGGATAAATGAAGCCAGCGACACAGTTGATATAAGCGAAGACTTATTCAACCAGCCTGCAGGAGATTATACTTTAACGGTAACTGATGACAATGGCTGTATTGCAACATTTACCGCTACAATTACTGAGCCTGTGCCGCTGGATAAGTACATGGCGCCACTGACGGATGAGATTTGCTATGAAGAGCTAGTTAACTATTCTCTTCCGCAGAATCTTTCGGAATACCTGGCGCTTGATACCAGTGCAGAAGCTTATTCTTTGGATTGTGATCTTGATACTTCCACTTTTGATGCAGAAATAGTTAGTATAAGCAACGATGTCTATTGTTACGAAGAGGTTCGCCGATATAGTATCGTTACTATTTGTGGCGATACGCTTAGTGCTACACATCGGATAATTGTTGATGACCGGGAAGCTCCGGAAATATATTGTCCTCCTGACTTCTCTGTTTCAAACGGAATTATTCCGGCTGCATATGATTCAACGGAATTCTGGGATGAAGGAGGTTCTATGTATGATAATTGCGGAATAGTAAGCTTTGAACTAATTGATGAGCAAACACAAGACCTTTCTGATCACATACTTGTGACTCGAACATATGAAGTAACTGACTATTGTGGAAATGTAAATCAATGTGTGCACATAATTAAAGTTTATTCAGATGTTGCTATTGATTTGGTTTGTTCGAACCTGCCTAAGGTGTATTATGAGTGTAGTGATTTCAGACCTAATTACAGAGACACAAGTGATTTTTGGGCTGCTGGTGGTCGGTATTATAGCTCAGTACCAATTGATACTTTCTTTTACACGGATAAAGTGGATGGAGTCTATTGTCCTACAATAAATCGTACCTATACCTTACGCAATGTAGCCGGCCAGACAGTAACATGTACGCAAACATTTGAAGTACTGGATGATGTGGCGCCAACACTCATTCTTCCGGATAAACATATTTACTGTAATGAATCATGGCCACTATATAGTGATTATGTTGATGTACTTCAGTTCAGAAATTCGCATGGAAACGATGCATTTGATAATTGTGGAAACAGATCGATTCGTTCGGTTGCCTTGTTTAGTGTCAATGTTACTGGAACGTGTCCTACTGTTCAGGAAAGGGTTTATAGGATTACCGATCAATGTGGAAACTTTAGTTTTGAAACAGAGTTGGTATACATTAACGATACCATTCCGCCGGATGTAACAAACTTTCCATACGAATTAACCGTTTCATGCGATGTGCCGGAGCCATATACCGATGCAAGCCTGTATGCTAACGATGATTGTGAAGACGTGGAGATTATTCATGAGAAAGATTCGCTTGGCGGTATTGACGAGCCGGGTGTTGTTTACCGCTTCTATACCTTTAGTGATGGCTGTAACGATGTGCCGGTAGTTCAGAAAATTACAGTGGTACTTGATGAAGTGGCCGAATTCGACGGACTTTCACCACTGTGTCAGTTTACACCGTCGCCGGAGTTGCCCGATACCTCGAAAAACGGTATTACCGGCCATTGGGAAATCGATTCCATTCCAACCGGTGTGGTGGGTACATTTACCTACATTTTCTATCCCGATTCAGGTCAGTGTGCCGGTCCGGCAGATATTGTGGTGGAAATTCTTCCTGCCATCGAGCTTACGCAAACACACCTTGATCAGGGCTATAATCCAAATCCTGTTGGAAGTATCGATCTGGATATTGCCGGAGGAAGCGGATCGTATACCATTAACTGGAATTTTCCAAATGGCTATTCGGCAAATTCAGAAGACATCACAAACTTATATGCCGGTGATTATTGGGTGGAAGTAAGCGATGAAATTGGTTGTTATGATAGCCTTTCAGTTACCTTGCTGGCTTATGAGCCGGAATTCAGCTGTCCGCCTGATACGCTGATTGAATGTCCGGATATTACGCAATACCCGGGTACCAACGATATAAATGAGTTTATTGCGATGGGCGGATATTATGATCCGATCAGTATATTCCGCAATTTGGATTACTTCGATGTGGTGGATACAACGGAATACTGTTTAACTATCGAGCGTACTTATGTAGTTGAAGATATTTACGGAAGACGGGATTCATGTACACAAACAATCGATTTCTACGATCTCGTTCCTCCGGTAATAGTTGCTCCTGATGGTGATACAGCTGAATGTCTGTCGACTATTGTACCGACAATTGAAACCTTTGCTGATTTCTTGGCAATGACGGGAACCGATGCGTACGATCCGAATTGTACAATCGATCCATCAACATTCACTGTTCGCGATACAGCCATTGTCTTACAGCCGGGTCGTTCGCAGGTAATTTATTATTTCAGTATTGAAGACTTCTGCGGAAACATTGGCCGCGATACCACTTATTACCTGATTACCGACGATGAGGCTCCTGAAGTATGGTGTGCCGATATTACCGTTTATCTCGATGAAAACGGGCAGTATCATTTAACGATTCAGGATTCAATGACAATGGTGGATAGTATGTACGACAATTGTACTGCTCCTGAAGACATGCGGGTGGAAATAGAAATAGACCTAATTACCTGCGAAGATGTAGAATCGGGAGCACAGGCACGAATAACGGTTTATGATGAGGGCGGTCTTTCTGCAGAATGTACGGCAAACATTACCGTTGTTGATAATCTTCCGCCGGAGGCTATTTGCCAGGATATTACTATTTATCTCGACGAAACAGGCGTGGCATACATAACACCACCGGATATTGATAACGGATCCTTCGATAATTGTGAGCTCGACAGCATTTGGATTTCGCGTGATCGTTTCGACTGTTTTGATGTAGGCGAAAACGAAGTTGAACTGTATGCCGTTGATGTTTATGGTTTAAGAGACACTTGTATTGGTATCGTTACCGTTATTGATCCTGTTGATCCTTATATCGTTTGTCGTCCGTTACAAACCATTCAACTCGATGAATACGGTAAATTCGATTTATCGTGGGATTTTGTAACCGACAGCGTTTCGGATGAATGTGGAATTGATACCGTACTGTTAGACGATTATGAACTTGATTGTGATAACATTGGTTTCACCATAATTACAGTAACAGCATACGATGTAAACGGAAATTCAAGCACTTGTGAAGCCGAGTTTGAGGTATTCGGTAATATTCCGCCAAATGTACAAAACGATACGGCCGTAACTGCAGTGAATGTGGCCGTTGAAATTCCGGTGACCAACAACGACTACGACCTGAAAACAAATATTAATCTTGAATCACTTGGAGTTCTGATTGGTCCAAGTAACGGTTCGGTTGTGGTTGATAATGAAACCGGTATTGTAACTTACACACCTAACCTGAATTATGAAGGTCCGGATGTCTTCCGCTATACGATTTGTGATGATGGTATACCTTGTGAGCCGGAATGTGGTGAAGCAATAGTATTTATTACTGTTCGTCCGGTTAACGAACCACCAGTAGCAGTAGATGATTATTACGAAGTTCCATGTGGCGAGTTGTTTGGTGATGTTACGCTGAACGATTCCGATCCTGATGGTGATCAAATCTTCGTTAATCCAATACCGGTAACACCACCTGATAGTGGCGCATTAACCTTGTTCGATAACGGAAACTTCGAATACATTCCGTTTGATGGATTCTTCGGAACCGATAGCTTCCAGTATGTAATTTGCGATAACGGAATACCATCGTTGTGCGACACGGCATGGGTTTACATCACGCGAGTTCCTGATAACGATTGTGATGGTGTTGCCGATGCTATTGATATTGATGATGATAACGACGGTATCAGGGATAATATTGAAAATGGTGGTTTCTGGCCTGAGGATCAGATGGGATTGATAGATTCCGATAACGATGGCATACCGGATTATATGGATATTGATTCGGATAATGATGGTATTCCGGATAATATTGAAGGTCAGGGCGAGAACAATTATGTACCGCCTTCGGGAATTGATGCAAATGGCGATGGATGGGATGATGTTTACGATGTAACCATTGGCGGTGTTATTACCTTTGATGAACAGCTTACCGATACCGATGGCGACTCGATGCCGGATTATCTGGATATTGATTCGGACAACGACGGTGTATTTGATATGATTGAAGGACATGATGCCGACCACAATGGTATTGCCGATGTAATTAGATGGTACAGCGATGAAGACCAGGATGGATTGGATGATGCTTATGATACCTACTCCGGATGGGCCGATTATGGTAATGAGCTGGGAAGTAATGCGCCGCTGCAAGACTTTGACGACGATGGAACACGCGACTGGCGCGATACCAACGACGAAGATGATGAATACCAAACCGTAAATGAAGACCTGAATGGTAATGGTGATTACAGCGACGATGACCTCGACCTCGATGGTTATCCGGAATACCTGGATACCGAGTTGAATTGCGAGCTGTTTATTCCTGAAGGATTCTCGCCAAACGATGACGGTGTTCACGATTTCTTCCAGATCTTGTGTATTCAGAAATATCCGAATAACAAACTGATGATATTTAACCGTAACGGGGTTAAATTGTGGGAAAAAGAACACTACGGTATCCTCGATGTTTGGGGAACTTACCACGATGCATGGTGGTGGGGAACGTCAGAAAACGTGCTTACCATTGGCCGATCAGGAGGCTTGCCGGCCGGTAACTACATTTATGTACTGATACTGAACGATGGAAAAGGTACCGTTAAGAATGGTACGGTAATGTTGGCCTACTAGAAGGATTAAGGATAATTGATGAATGATTAAAGAATAGCCAGGTGATGATTTCACTTTTAGTGAAGTTTGCGCCTTGTTCATAATAACGAAGGATCCGACCCGAATTAACTTTATCAAATACGGATCGGATCTTTTTGTATTCTCAAAACTCGGCGTCTTCGCACCTTTGCGAGAGAAAACCTAAAAGAATTTCGAAGCAAGATTAACGATTTTCGATGGCAGAATAGCTTCGTGAAACTTGGTGAGTACTTCGGGTTCTTTGAGGTTCACAATCTTAGTGTCTTCGAGTCTTCGTGTTTAAAAGAATCCGATTGTCACGATAAAGCCACCTCAATATCATCAATAATATCAGCTACATTTTCAATCCCCACCGAAAGGCGCATCATGCGGTTGTTAATACCGGCTGTTTTGCGTTCTTCTTCGGTAAACTCGGCATAAATGGTTGAGTGCGGGTGAATAATCAGCGATTTATTATCATTCAGGTTGGTGGCGCGGCGAATGATCTGCAGCTTATTCATAAAGGTATAACAGGCAGCTTTCGATTCCAGCTCGAAACTCATAATCGTTCCCGGAATTCCGTTAAAATATTTTTGTGCCAGCGGGTAACGATGATCTGTTTTTAATCCTGGATAACTCACCGTTTTAATCTGGTCATGTGCGTTCATAAATTCGCCCAACGCCAGGCAGTTTTGGTAGCATTTTTCTACCCGAAGTTCAAGGATGTCGAGGCCTTGAATCTGAAAACGGGCTGTTTGGGGAGCCATACTTCCACCCGTATTCCGGTAAACATTCTTTCTTACTTTCATTAGAAAGGCATTGGCGTTAAATTTTTCGGAGTAAGCGGTTGTGTTCGGATTCAAATTCCAATCGAAATTACCATGGTCGACAATGGCACCACCAAACGAAGTTGCTCCTCCCGATATATATTTAGTGGTTGACATGACCTCGATGTTCACACCAAACTTCCCGCCCGTAAAAACATTGGGAGGTGTAATGGTGCTGTCGGCAATTAAAATCAGGTTGTGCTTTTTTGCCACGCTCGACAGCATTTCAATATCAGCAATATCGAGTTGCGGATTCGTTACCGTTTCAAAATAAATGGCGCGGGTATTTTTGTCGATAAGCTTTTCAATTTCTGCTTCCGAGACTAAATTACTAAACCGTGTTTCCACTCCAAATTCAGGAAGCGTTTGTTGAAACAAGGCATAACTGTGCCCGAACAAACGATTTCCGGAGATAATATTGTCGCCCGTTTTGGTAATTGCCATAATGGTATTTGTAATGGCTGCCATGCCCGAGCTTACAGCAATTACACCGCTGCTTTGTGTTAGCGCTTTTAGTTTCAGCTCAAAATATTCAACCGTTGGGCTTGTAGTTCTGGAGTAAACGTGGGCAATATATTCGCCTTTGAAATTGGCTTCAATTTGCTCTGCCGAATCAAATTCGTATGCTACCGATTCGTAAACAGGCATTTGCAATGCTTTGTGTGGATCGGGTTTGGCAAAAGGCACATTTAATGCGGTAGTAGTAAATCCGGTTCGTTTCATTTATCGATTTTTAAAGGCGTAAAAGTAATCATTTGCTGCTTGTATCTGTTTCGGCCAATCATAAATTGCCAGATGAAAAAGCCTGATATTTGTTACCCCGAAAACAATTGTACAACACAAAAGTTTTTCTTTGAATGAAAGAATTTGGTACGAATGTTGATGTAAGAACTTCAATTTTAAGTTATAATTAAACAGCATTTAATTAATACTTGTGAACCATGACGTCCCCCGTCATGGTTTTTTTATGCCTTATAAAAAGGCTGGATTTTCTAAGGTTTATGTAATAGCGTTTTGCTGCAAAATTTAATGGCGCAATTCATTTTCTCCATTTTGTTAGCGAATATGCTTGTGTCAAATGAGTCTCGTTTCCAATCGATCGAAATGGATTTGTTATTGCTTAACGAAAGCCTACTGTTAATAAACAAACACTAATTATTATTGCGCCACAGTTCCCCGTTTGTGAGCATGGGACTATAGTACATTCCCGAAAAGCGGCTTGTTTATGCGCATATTATTTTTGTATTTCCACGAAATTTACGGGATTGTTGGCAGGGAGTTTAATGTTTTAACTTTTCTCACCGCATTTTCTATTAATAAACTTCTTTTTCACAACCGAATCTATATCTTTAAAAAACAAAATCAGGAACCTTGTTCCGATTAAAAAGATTTAAAAGAAAGGAGCCAAACCCATGAAAAAATACCTGCCCAAATTAGTCCAGAACGATAAGTGGCTGGAGCCCTATGCCGGAGTTATTTCCGACCGAATGATTCTTGCCGGGCGGAAAGAAAAAGAAATAACCGGCGGCCGTTCGCTGGCCGATTTTGCTACCGGGCATCTGTATTTTGGTTTGCACCGAACCGGGTCGGGATGGGTAATCCGCGAATGGGCACCCAATGCAACGCATATATTCCTGGTTGGTACTTTTAACGATTGGCAGGAAAGTACTGATTACACGTTCTCGCATCTCGATCATGGTGTTTGGGAGCTTCATCTCGGGGAGGATCAAATAGCGCATGGCGATTTGTATGCCTTAAATGTGCATTGGTCGATAAATTTTGGAAAACGAGTACCCGCCTGGGCTACACGTGTTGTGCAGGATGAAAATACACACACGTTTAATGCGCAGGTTTGGGCACCCGAAGATAAATACCAGTGGGTAAATCCTGATTTTCAGCGTGCCAACGAGCCACCACTGATTTATGAAGGGCATGTTGGTATGGCCGGCGAAGAGGAGTGTGTGCATACTTATAATGAGTTTCGCGAAAAGATGTTGCCACGCATAAAAGCCAACGGCTATAATGTTATTCAGTTAATGGCTATTCCGGAGCATCCGTACTATGGGAGTTTTGGTTATCATGTAAGTAACTTTTTTGCTGCATCGTCGCGTTTTGGAACGCCCGAGGAACTGAAACAGCTGATTGATGAGGCACACGGAATGGGAATAGCGGTTATTATGGATTTGGTGCATTCGCATGCTGTGAAAAACGAAATTGAAGGTCTTGGTAATTACGACGGAACGCGTTACCAGTTTTTCCACGAGGGAGGAAAAGGCGAACATCCGGCATGGGACAGCTATTGTTTTAACTATGATAAAAATGAGGTGCTGCATTTCCTGCTGTCAAACATTAGCTATTGGTTGACGGAATATAAATTCGACGGTTTCCGTTTTGATGGGGTAACCAGTATGTTGTATTTCAACCACGGTTTGGAGATTGCATTTACCAATTACGACGATTATTTTAATGCCAATGTCGACCACGAAGCAACCACTTATTTCCGATTGGCGAATAAGCTCATTAAAGAAATAAATCCAAGAGCTTTATCGGTAGCTGAAGATATGAGCGGAATGCCCGGGCTGGCAGCTTCTATTGAAGATGGCGGTTTGGGTTTTGATTTCCGGATGGCAATGGGCGTTCCTGATTTCTGGATAAAAATGATTAAAGAAAAATCGGACGATGAATGGGAAGTGGGCGATATTTTTCACCAGCTAACCTCGAAACGTATGGATGAGCAGGTGGTGAGTTACGCCGAATCGCACGACCAGGCTTTGGTGGGCGATAAAACCATAATCTTCCGACTGATAGATAAAGAGATGTATTATTCCATGCGAAAAGATCAGCCCAACCTGACTGTTGACCGTGGAATAGCGCTGCATAAAATGATTCGACTGGCAACAGCAAGTACGGCAGGCGGTGCCTACCTGAATTTTATGGGTAATGAATTCGGGCATCCCGAGTGGATTGATTTTCCGCGCGAAGGCAACAACTGGTCCTACCAGCATGCGCGAAGAATGTGGAGCATTGCCGAAAATCAGGATCTGAAGTATCATTGGCTGTACGATTTTGATAAGGATATGATCCAACTGATCAATAAAAACAAAATACTTTCCATTCCTTCGGTTGACAAGATTTTGGAAAACAACCCCGATAAAGTACTGGCTTTCCATCGCGGACTGTTTTTGTTTGTTTTCAATTTCAACCCAACACAGTCGTTTACCGATTACGGAATTCCACTAGGCGCCGGGAAATATCAAATTGTGCTGAATTCCGACTCCGGGCGTTTTGGGGGTCACGACAGGGTTGATGAGGAAATCAGTTATTATACCATGCCAAGCAGAGGAATGGACAGCCAGCATTATCTGAAACTTTACCTGCCGGCGAGAACGGCACTGGTATTGAAAAAAGTTGATATTCCGAAAGTGAAATAAATGACTGAAATAAAATTTCAAACTACAGTAGAAGTGCCACAGTTTCAGTGGCAAACAGGTTATAAAAAAAAGAACCTGTTTATGGGGTCGTGTTTTACCGAGAATGTGGGGGCAAAAATGGAAGCCCTGAAATACCCGGTCGACATTAATCCGTTTGGAATTTTATATAATCCGCTATCGGTTGCCAACGGACTGCAACTATTGCTCGAAGAAAAGACGTTTACTACCAACGACCTTATTGAACACAACGGACTGTGGCATAGCTTTAGTCATCACGGTCGCTTTTCGAATACTGAGCAGAGTAAAGCGCTGGATGAAATAAACAGTCGTATTAAACGCTCGGCGGCCTTTTTAAAAAATGCCGATTTCCTTTTTCTCACTTTTGGTACTGCCTGGATTTATCGCCACAAAAAAGGCGGCGATTTGGTTTCGAATTGCCATAAAATTCCGGCACGGGAGTTTCTGCGCGAACGATTATCGGTACAGCAGATTGTTGAGGTTTATAACGATTTATTGAAAGAACTGTGGCAGGTGAATCCGGATCTAAAAGTAGTTTTTACCGTTAGTCCCATTCGCCATTGGAAAGATGGAGCTATTGAAAATCAACGTAGTAAATCGACACTGATATTGGCAGTAGATCAACTTATTCAGGAATTTAACTCTGAAAAATGTGCGTATTTTCCGTCGTATGAAATTGTAATGGATGAGCTGCGTGATTATCGTTTTTATGCCGAAGATATGTTGCACATTTCGGAGGTGGCTATAAAACATATCTGGTCGCGTTTTGAAGCGGCACTAATTGATGCTGAAAGTATTGAAATTGCTAAAGAAGTTCAAAAAATAGGCAATGCTGTAAAGCATCGTCCTATCAACAAAAAATCGCTTGAATATTCCAAATTTCTCCTTAGTTTTCTTAAAAAATTAGAGCTATTGGAAAAAAGATTTCCGTATCTTAATTTAAAGTTAGAAAAAGAATATTTTAATGTACAGATTGAGGAATTTGGTGGTGGCGATCAAACAATTGTGAGTTAAATCTCTTAACTTAGTAGGGCAACATCGTTCTGCGCTGAATCAATACTCAATTTACCAAAGTGATACTGTTATGCATTACCTTCAATTTGATAAGGAACAGCTGGTAAATCTTGAATATTCGCTGTTCAAAGAAATACTGCGATCAAACAGAGCCGGTTCTTATTTAAGCACCACGCTAAACGGCTGCAATACCCGAAAATACCACGGTTTGCTGGTGTGTCCTATTGAAAATTTTGGGGGTGAAAAACATGTGTTGCTTTCATCGCTCGATGAAACAGTTATACAAAACGAGGCCGAATTCAACCTAGGAATCCATCGTTATAAAGGCGGTACCTATGAACCAAAGGGGCACAAATACATCCGTAATGTAGAGTTCGATGCGATACCCAAAATAACCTACCGGGTTGGCGGAGTAGTGCTTACAAAAGAACGGTTGCTGGTAGAAAAAGAGGAACAAATACTGATAAAATATACGCTTGAAGAAGCCACCTCGCCAACAACATTACGATTGAAACCATTTTTGGCTTTCCGAAATATTCATCAATTGAGCAAGGCAAACATGTTTGTAAACCGGAAGTTTGGAAAGGCCGGTAACGGCATAAAAACATGCTTGTACGAAGGTTATCCCGATTTGTTTATGCAATGCAGCAAAGCGGTAGACTACGTGGCCGTGCCCGATTGGTATTACGATATTGAGTACCTGAAAGAGCTGACCCGGGGTTACGAATACCTTGAAGATCTTTTTGTTCCGGGCTATTTTGAGTTTGCGATGAAAAAAGGTGAGTCCATAGTTTTTGCGGCAGGTTTAAAAGAGGCCAATCCGGTGTCGTTAAAACAACGTTTTACAAAAGAACAGAAAAAACGTGGCGGCAAAGAGACGTTCAACAGTGTTTTAGAACGCGCTGCTCATCAGTTTATCATGCACGAAGGTTATACGGCCGACATAATTGCCGGGTTTCCCTGGTACAATAGTATTACACGGCAAACCTTTATTTCGCTGCCCGGATTGTGTATGTCGTTTAACGATTCGAAACTTTGCGCAAAAATACTGGATTCGTACCTAAAATATTTTAACGAAGGTTTTTTCCCCGATCAGATTAAGGATAAACAGTTGCAATATCATTCGGCCGACACTTCGTTATGGTTTATTTGGGTAATTCAGCAATACTTAAAGAAAAAGAACAACCCAAAGCTGCTTTGGAAAATGTATGGCGAAGTGATTAAGCGGATTCTAAACGCTTATACCGATCAGAAACTGGACTACATAAAAGTACTGCCCAACGGGTTGATTTATGCCGAAAAGAAAGACACGGCATTAACCTGGATGAATTCCAGTATCGATGGAAAAGCGGTGTTGCCACGTGCCGGAATGGCTGTTGAAGTGAATGCATTGTGGTTCAATGCCATTTGTTTTGCGCTTGATTTGGCCGATATGGCAGGCGATCGCGAGTTTATCCTTGAATGGAAACACATGTGCAAAAAAGTAGCACAGTCGTTTCTTAAAACCTTTTGGAGCGCGGAGCACGGTTATCTGGCTGATGTAGTGAAAGACGAGCAGCACGAATGGGCAGTTCGGCCGAATATGCTTATTGCCGTGGCTATGGATTATACACCGCTTGCAAAAGAACAGCAAAAGCAGGTGTTGAGTGTTGTTAAGCGTAAGTTGTTAACAAACAGGGGGCTGCGAACATTGTCGCCCGATCATTTGCGCTATTTTGGTATTATTTCAGGAAGCCCGAAAGACAGGGAGTTGGCGTTGCATCAGGGAGCGGTGTGGCCGTGGTTACTACAGTTCTTTGTTGAAGCCTATTTAAAAATTCATAAGCGGGGAGGCTTGCCGTTTGTGAAACAGATTATGGAAAGTTTTGAAGCCGAAATGACAGAGCATTGTATTGGGAATATTCCTGAGATGTATGATGGCGATCCGCCGCATGTTGGTAAGGGAGCAATTTCTCAGGCGTGGAATGTGGCAGGAGTATCGTATGCTCTCGATTTAGTACAGAACTATATAGAGTAAACCAAAAAAATGTTTTTGAGTATTGGAAACAACCGGTTAATTTAAATAGCACATGAAGGTATTAATGTTTGGATGGGAATTTCCTCCCCATATCTCCGGTGGATTGGGGACGGCATGTTACGGACTTACAAAAGGGATGGCGGAAATTAAAGAAATTGATGTGACTTTTGTTGTTCCGAAGGCTTTTGGCGATGAAGATCCATCGCGAATGAAATTGATTGGAGCCAATACTATTCCCGTTAACCGAACGACCTTTAGTTTTGATGAGAGCGAGAAAACAATGGAATACCTTGAAGTAGATTCGCCCATTCTTCCCTATGTTTCCGAAGACGAATTCTGGACATTAAAAAGCAAACGCTACACGCGCCAAACAAAATTTGTTGAAACCGACGAAAACTCTAAAATTGAATTTAGCGGAGGTTATGGCCCCGATTTGCTAAAAGAAATTCGCGATTATGCGCTTGTGGCCCGTTTAATAGCTAAAGATAATCCCTGCGATATAATTCATGCACACGATTGGCTTACTTATCCGGCAGGAATTGCTGCCAGCAAGGCCAGTGGAAAACCATTGGTTATTCATGTGCATGCCACCGATTTCGACCGAAGCGGAGGAGATGTAAACCCACGGGTTTATGCCATTGAGCGCGAAGGAATGGAAGCTGCCGATAAAATTATTGCAGTGAGCAATCTCACCCGGAAAATGGTAATCGAAAAATACGGTATTTCCCCCGAAAAAGTAGTTACTGTTTATAATGCTGTTGATTCAGTAAATAAAGAAAAAGGAACTTTGCCGACAAAAGGTGTAAACGATAAAGTGGTTACTTTTTTAGGACGGATAACCATACAAAAGGGCCCCGGTTATTTTGTTGAAGCTGCAAACATGGTGCTGAAAAAAATGCAGAATGCCCGTTTTGTAATGGCCGGAAGTGGCGATATGATGAACGAAATGGTGGCGCGAACAGCAGCACTTGGTATCGCCGACAAATTTCATTTTACCGGTTTTTTGAAAGGGAACGATGTGATAGATCTTTTTAGCATGACCGATGTGTTTGTAATGCCATCGGTGTCGGAACCTTTTGGAATTGTACCGCTTGAAGCCATGCAGCTAAACGTTCCGGTTATTATATCCAACCAATCGGGAGTATCCGAAATTTTAAAACATGCCATAAAAATCGATTTTTGGGATACCTATGCAATGGCCGATGCCATTTATGGTGTATTAAATTATACCTCTTTGGCACAGCACTTTAAGAGTGAAGGAAAAATTGAAGTGGAGGAATTAAAGTGGACCCACTCGGCCAACGAAGTGAAAAAAGTTTATCAGAGTACTTTACAAGATCATTAATCCAGCTATTATGAAGTCAATTTGTTTGTTTTTTCAAATACATCAACCTTTTAGGCACCGGCGTTATCGTTTTTTCGATATCGGTAACGACCACTATTATTACGACGATTATTCAAACGAAAGTATTCTCCGAAATATAGCCGATGCAAGTTATTTACCGGCCAATAAATTGTTACTCGAGCTGGCTGATAAACTGGGCGATAAGTTTAAAGTGGCTTTTTCGATAACCGGCGTGGCTCTTGAGCAGTTGGAGCTTTATGCGCCAGAAGTTATCCAGTCGTTTCAGAAATTGGCAAAAACAGGTTGTGTTGAATTTTTAGCCGAAACATACTCGCATTCGTTAAGTTTCTATAACGATTTAGAGGCGTTTACCGATCAGGTTAAAACGCACGACGATCAGATATACAGGCTATTCGGTCAGAAGCCACGTGTTTTTCGAAATACCGAAATGATATATTCCGACGAAATTGGAGAGAAGGTGGCCAAATTGGGCTATTCGGCCATGTTAACCGAAGGAGCAAAACATGTTCTGGGATGGAAAAGTCCGAATTTCCTGTATGTAAACGCCATAAACCCGCGTTTAAAAGTGTTGATGCGCAATTATACACTCAGCGACGATATTGGGTTTCGGTTTTCAGATGAAAACTGGGATGAGTACCCGTTGACAGCAGAAAAGTATGTGCGCTGGTTGGAAAATTCCGGAGAGAAAGAAGAGCTTATAAACTTATTTATGGGCTACGATTCGTTCGGAAGTCGCCAACCAAAAGAGGCCGGAATTTTTGCCTTTTTAAAAGCGTTGGCTGAGCAAATAATAAAAAGCGAGACCTTAAAGTTTGCAACACCGTCCGAAGCGGTGGAGGAACTTCAGCCGGTTTCGGTTGTTAGTGTTCCGCATCCAATTTCATGGTCCGACGAAGAGCGCGATTTAAGTGCCTGGCTGGGTAACGAGATGCAGAAAGAGGCCTTTGAAAAGTTGTATGCAATGAAAGCACAAATGGCCCGATGCACCGATGCTGAAATTCGGAAAGATTGGAATTACCTGCAGGCAAGCGACCATTTCTTTTATATGTCGACCAAGTATTTTGCCGATGGAAATCCGCACCGGTCATATAGTCATTTCGATTCGCCCTACGAAGCTTTTATAAATTATATGAATGTGCTGAGTGATTTTAAAATCCGTTTAAATGCGCACGTTCCGGAAAGTGAAGTGGAAAATGAAATAGCATCACTTCATCGTTTATTGGAGGAGAAAGAAGAAAAGATAATAAGAATGGAAGCCGATTTGCGACGTTTGCAAAAAACAAAAAAGCAAAAGACGACTTCACGGAAAAAGAAATAGGCAATTTGTTGCTAACATTAAATTCACTTAATGATAATTGTATAACAAACAGTTTATAAAAATGTTAGGTTAGTTTTGCAGATTGCAATAAGAGAGTTAAAGCGAATAACTTGCTCGTGGAGCATAGTTTGTAATTTAAAAAATAAGAAGAAAATGGAAGATAAAAAATTTATAAAGAACCCGGTTGTGGGAGAACCGGTATGGAAACGGATAATTGTAGAATCAAACGTTCCCGAAAGTCTTTCACCACTGCGTGATCTTTCAAAAAACCTGTGGTGGGTTTGGAATACTGAAGCACGCGAATTGTTCGAGAAAATTGATGCAGATATTTGGGAAGAATGTGCCCATAATCCAATTGTTTTACTCGACCGCGTAAGCTATAATCGTTTCAAAGAGCTGGAAAGCGACGAAATGTTCGTAGCTAAAATGCACGAAGTAAATGCAAAGTTCAACCAATATCTCGATGCACGTAAGGATCTTTCAGGACCTGGAATCTCCTATTTTAGCATGGAGTATGGTTTGCACGATAGCTTAAAAATATTTTCAGGAGGTTTGGGGATTCTTGCCGGTGATTACCTGAAAGAGGCTAGTGATATGAAAGTAAAGCTGGTTGCTGTAGGGTTATTGTATCGTTATGGATATTTTAAACAAACACTGAATTTACATGGCGAGCAGATGGCTGTTTACGATGCACAGCAATTCTCGCAAATTCCGGTGCAACCCGCTTTGGATGCAAATGGCGAATGGGTGCGCGTTGAGGCGCAATATCCGGGAAGAACATTAATTGCACGTGTTTGGCAAACCAATATTGGTTCTGTAAAACTGTATTTGCTTGATGCCGATCATCACGAAAACAACGATGCCGACCGTTTTGTAACCCACCATTTATACGGTGGCGACAACGAAAACCGATTGAAACAAGAAATGTTACTCGGTTTGGGGGTATTCAGGCACTAAAAAAACTGGGAGTAAATTCAGATATTTACCATTGTAACGAAGGACACGCCGCGTTTATAGGTATACAGCGCATTGCTAACTTAATGGCAGAACAGAAGCTTTCGTATGCTGAAGCAAAAGAGGCTGTAAATGCATCAACAGTGTTTACAACACACACGCCGGTTCCGGCCGGGCACGACTCTTTCCATAATGATATGTTCCGTCATTATATGAATTTCTTCCCTGAAAAGCTTGGACTGACCTGGGAAGACTTCGAAATGTTGGGTAAAGCCAGGGTTGAAGAAGATCATTTTAACATGAGTTACCTGGCCAGCAACCTATCGCAGGGAATTAACGGGGTAAGTATGTTGCACGGCGATGTTAGTAAAGCAGTACTTAAAGATCTGTTTCAGGGATACTTGGAGGAAGAGCTGGAAATTGGCTATGTAACCAACGGAGTTCACTACCCAACCTGGGCAGCACAGGAATGGAAAGACATTCATAAAAAATATTTTGGTGAGGAATTTCCAACCAATCAATTGGATTTTGATGTTTGGAAAAATATATACAACGTTCCGGATTCCGAGATTTGGGAGCTGCGTAAAAAATTACGTCAAAAGCTGATTAACTATATTAAGGATCGTTTCTCAGATAACTGGATTAAGCGGTCGGAGAATCCGAAGTTGATCAGCGAAATCCTGGGAAAACTGAATCCGAATACATTGACAATTGGTTTTGCGCGCAGGTTTGCCACTTATAAACGTGCCCACTTGTTGTTTCGCGATCTCAACCGTTTAGCTAAAATTGTAAACGATCCCGGTCGTCCGGTACAGTTTATTTTTGCCGGTAAAGCTCACCCTGCCGACAAAGCAGGACAGGATCTGATCAAAAATATTGTTGAAGTATCAAAACGCCCGGAATTTAGAGGTAAAATTCTTTTTGTTCAGAATTATGACATGAACCTGGCAAAAATGCTGTTGCAAGGTGTTGATGTTTGGATGAACACGCCAACCCGGCCGTTAGAAGCTTCGGGAACCAGTGGAGAAAAAGGTGTAATGAATGGTACCCTGCACTTTTCTGTTCTTGATGGCTGGTGGGTTGAAGGCTATAAGAAAGATGCCGGATGGGCACTGCCTGCCGAACGTGCCTACGATGTTCAGGATTTTCAGGATGAACTGGATGCCGAAACCATTTACAATATTCTGGAAGAGGAAGTTGTGCCTGCGTATTATGGTCGCAACCAGCACGATATTCCGGAAAAATGGGTGGGGTATGTTAAAAATACCATTGCTAATGTATCGCCAAACTTTACCACATCACGAATGGTGCGCGATTACCAGGATCGGTATTATAACCCTCAGTTTGAGCGTGCACAACGTGTGAATGCTGATGGTTTTAAGCTGGCAAAAGAAATTGCTGCCTGGAAAGCAAAAGTGGCTGCAAAGTGGGATGGTATTGAGGTGAAAAACATCGAAATCATCGATGGTATTGCACACACTATGATGATGGGCGATAAGTATCCGGTAAAAGTAACGGTTGACTTAAAAGGTCTTAAGCCGGAGGAAGTTGGTGTTGAGTTGTTGGTTGCCGAAAGTAAAGACGACGGACAGGAAAAAATTGTAGATACAGTTGAATTTATTCCTGAGAAAACCGAAGGTACAACCTGTTGTTATAAACATGCAATTTTACCTGATCATCCGGGATCCTTCTCCTACAGTTTCAGGTTGTATGCCAAACATCCGGAATTGCCACATCGCCAGGATTTCAGATTTGTTAAATGGATTAGCTAAATCAGCGGTGATACATTGACATTGTTTACAAAACAATAATGAAATATATGGAAAGGTGCTCGTTTGGGCACCTTTTTTATTGCCGTATTTGTTCTGGCTGCAGTGCAACTTAAGTTTCAAAAAATAAATGAAAGACAAAATAGTAATTACGTCATTTTTACATTTCATTCAAACTATTATTTTTACACCAAAATCATATGTCTTATGAAACGAGCCTCGGTAAATCGGGGCGAGTTCCCTGTCTGCCGACAGGCAGGCATCTTATATCATACAAAGTAAAAATTTACTAAGATGAAAAACCGGAAAAAGATAGGTAGTAAAATTAAAGAGTTTCGTGAGTTCAGACAACTTTCTCGTGAAGATCTGGCATTGCAGGCTAATCTAGATGAAGGACAACTGCAGTTGATCGAAGACGAAGGGAATGTTCCTTCGTTGGGCGTATTGATTAAAATATCGCGAGCAATGGGAGTACGAATCGGTACTTTTCTCGACGATCAGGAAACAATTGGTCCGGCATTGGTAAATGCCGGCAATGCTGAAGAGAGCTTAAGCTTTTCTACCAAAGACGAAAGTACGCGTGAGCACCTGAACTTTTTCTCGTTGGCTCAGGCAAAAGCCGGTAGACATATGGAGCCGTTTTTGGTGGAAATAGAGCCTTCTGAAGAGTCGGATTATAAACTTTCATCGCACGAGGGCGAAGAGTTTCTTTATATACTCGACGGAAGTGTTGAGATCAATTATGGAAAAGAAGTGTATCTCCTGCATAAAGGCGACACCATTTACCTTGATTCGGTTGTAGCTCATAATATTCACGCAGCCGGCGAACAAGCTGCCAAAATTCTTGCAGTAGTTTACACACCCGTATAATTTAAAACCGTTTACATGCAACTACTTGATTATACCTTAGGAAATATACTTGAAAAATGGGCTTTCGAAACACCAGACAAAGATTTTATTGTTTATCCCGATCGTAACCTGCGTTTTTCGTATAAGCAGTTTAACGAACGGGTTGACCGCCTGGCAAAAGGGCTGCTTTTTATTGGTATAAAACCGGGAGATAAAGTAGGTGTTTGGGCAAAAAATGTTCCTGACTGGACTACGCTAATGTTTGCCACGGCAAAAATCGGTGCAATCCTGGTAACGGTTAATACCAATTACAAACTGGCCGAATTGGAGTATCTGCTGCAAAATGCCGATATCAACTCGCTTTTTATTGTTGATGGTTACCGCGACAGCGATTATGTGAAGATGATGTTTGAGCTGGTTCCGGAACTAAAAACCCAGGCACGCGGAAAGCTGAAGTCTGAAAAATTTCCGGAACTTAAAAATGTTGGATTTGTGGGCCAGCAGAAACATCGTGGTATGTACAATACCGATGAGTTGATGCTGCTGGGAAGCCACATTGATGACCTGGAACTGGAAAGTGTAAAAGAAACGCTCAATTGCCACGATGTGGTGAATATGCAATATACCTCAGGAACAACAGGTTTTCCGAAAGGAGTAATGCTTACGCACCACAATATTCTGAATAATGGATTTGCAACCGGCGAATGCATGAAATACACCGAAGATGACCGTTTATTGGTTTGTGTTCCATTATTCCATTGTTTTGGTTGTGTGCTGGCCGTATGCGCCATTGTTTCGCACGGAGCAACAATGGTATTCACCGAAGATTTTGATCCCTTACTGGTTCTTGCTTCGGTGCAAAAAGAAAAGTGTACGGCACTTTACGGTGTGCCAACCATGTTTATTGCCGAGCTGAATCATCCCATGTTTGATATGTTCGATCTGTCGTCGTTGCGAACCGGAATTATGGCGGGCTCTCTTTGCCCGATTGAAACCATGCGACAGGTGATGGATAAAATGAACATGAAAGACATTATTATTGTGTACGGCTTAACCGAAAGTTCGCCCGGAATGACTGCTACCCGTACCCATAATTCTGTTGAAGTTCGGTCTGCCACGGTTGGTTTTGAATTCCCAAATGTTGAAGTGAAAATAGTAGATCCTGAAACCGGCGAAGAATGTAAGCTGGGAGAGCAGGGAGAAATTTGTTGTCGCGGTTATAATGTAATGAAAGGGTATTACAATAATCCTGATGAAACAGCAAAGGTTATCGATAAAGAAGGATGGTTACACTCGGGCGATTTGGCTGTAAAAACCGAAGATGGATTTTATAAAATTACAGGACGTATTAAAGATATGATTGTGCGTGGTGGTGAAAATATATACCCGCGCGAGATTGAAAATTATCTTTATCGTTTACCACAAATTGAAGCCGTAGAAGTTGCCGGAGTTCCCAGTAAAAAATACGGTGAAGCTGTTGGTGCTTTTATCAAATTGAAAAAAGGAGAAACCCTCAGCGAAGAAGAGATTGTTGATTTTTGCCGCGGTAATATTGCACGCTTTAAAATTCCAAAGTACATCTTTTTTGTCGATGATTTCCCGATGACTGCCAGCGGAAAGATTCAAAAATACAAACTGAGCGAAATGTCGGTAGATCTCTGCAAAGAGAAAGGAATCGAAATTATTTGAAGCTAAGACTATCGAATCTGCCTATGTAAATGTGTTTTTATATTGAAATTACCGAAGAAAAATTTTAACTTTTTAGTAAGTTTCATTCTGCTAGATAAACAGAAAAAACACTGTCATTTTCTATCCTTCATGCATTTTCAATTAAGGTTTCGTTTATTTTTTTCGAATTCACTTAAGAAGCGTTAAATCGAACAGATTTTAGCTCTGATAACTATTGACATTTGTCATGTTTAGGCTGTGTAAAAAGCGCAATTTTCGCAGGCGTTCAGAAAAGCAGTTTTTTTATGAGTATTTAATTATCACTGCGAAGGGTAATTGATGAGACAGCACAGAGTTTTTTGAAGCCATTTGCAAAATGCAAGTGGCTTTTTTATTTGGTATAAACCAGTATCGACGTTCTAATATAATAGAGGTTATATTATATTTGTGTAGCAAAAAAACAGATCGTTATTATGACAAAATATAAACGTATACTTCTAAAACTTAGTGGCGAGTCGTTGATGGGTGATCAGCAACACGGAATTGATCAGAACCGACTAGCCGACTATGCCGAAGAAATTGCAGCAATTGTAAAGTCTGGTATCCAGGTTGGAATTGTAATTGGCGGTGGTAATATTTTTCGTGGATTAAGTGGTGCAGACAAAGGTTTCGACCGGGTAAAAGGCGACCAGATGGGAATGCTGGCAACCGTAATAAACAGTCTGGCTTTAAACTCTGCATTGGTTAATCAAGGAATCAAATCAAAAGTGCTAACCGCAATCCGAATGGAGCCCGTTGGTGAATATTACTCGAAAGACAAGGCTGTTGAGGCTTTAGAAGACGGCGAAGTAGTAATTATTTCAGGCGGAACCGGAAACCCATATTTTACTACCGATACAGCAAGTGCTCTGCGCGGAATTGAAATTGAGGCCGATGTGATGCTAAAAGGAACTCGCGTTGATGGTATTTATACAGCCGATCCGGAAAAAGATAAAACGGCAAGCAAATTCGATAAGATCAGTTTTGACGAAATTTATAATCGTAACCTCAGAATAATGGATCTTACCGCTACAACCTTATGTAAAGAGAATAATCTGCCAATTTATGTGTTCAATATGGATCAAAAGGGTAATTTACAGAAGGTTATGAGCGGCGAAAATCTTGGGACACTGGTTTATATTTAACTTTCATTTATTTGAAACAAGAATAAATTAATTAAAAAATTTTCGGGGTTTTATATTTTTTCTATATTTGACAGTCCGTAGTTGGAAAGACAGTGTAATACCGATGCAAGAAGAAGTAGAATTCATTTTAGATCATTGTAAAGAGAAGATGGCAGCTGCCGTTGAACACCTTGAAAAGGAATTAGTTCATATCCGAGCAGGTAAAGCAAATCCAGCTATGTTAGATGGAGTTCTGGTAGAATATTATGGAAGTCAAACGCCACTAAGTCAGGTGTCTAATATTAGTACACCCGATGCAAGAACAATTGCCGTTCAACCTTGGGAAAAGAATTTGATCCCGGTAATTGAAAAAGCAATTATTAATGCAAATCTGGGATTAAACCCCGATAATAATGGCGAGATTATTAGAATTAATATTCCCGTACTGACTGAAGAAAGAAGAAAGAGCTTGGTAAAACAAGCCCATCAGGAAGGTGAACACGCAAAAGTAAGTGTTCGTGGTGCACGAAAAGAATCGAACGACACGTTGAAAAAACTACAAAAAGATGGTTTGTCAGAAGATATCGAGAAAGACGCAGAAGCGGAAGTGCAACGACTGACTGATGAATTTGGAAAGACTATCGATACCTTGGTGGAAGCTAAGGAAGAAGATATAATGACTATTTAATTGTTTCTAGTTTTCTGTTTTCTGAACATTGTTTAATTGTTTTCATGGCTTTGAGGCAGCTTGTAGAAGCTGCCTTTTTTTTGCCCTAAACTTTACTTCTTTCTGAAGTAATAACTTTTTCGCTCTTCTTTAATATCAAATGTAAATACCTCTGATTCTGTAGAATAGAAAACGGATAGTAATGCAATATCGCCGGCACAGAACAAACTGTGAATACACATTATCAGTAAAAAGGTGTAAATCAGAGGATCATTAAAAAAAAGAATAACCCCAGCCAAAGTGATTAGCTTAACCACCACCAGAGGGGCTATAGCAATCCATGTAAATTGCTTCCGATTAAAAACATGCCGGTTGGCTTCAGCATAAAAAATAAACTTTTTTAAATAAGCTCCATACCGAACTTTTTCTGCACCGGTAAGTTTTAGGGCAATACCATGGAGTAATTCGTGAATGATAATTAATACCGTTACACAGAAAATTAGGGTTCCGATACTATACCAAAGTGGTGCGTACAGGCCTTTGAAACTTAAGATCAGCACCCGGGCTATGATAAAAAGACCAAAAAGAACCATAAATATCTGGTACAACATAAATCCTTTAACCAGCCAACCTCCTTTTTCCAGTTGTGAAAGCACAAACGATTTTATTTCATCATGTTCCAATTCTGCAAAAAGCTCGTAATTGTCTCCTTTTTTTAATGTTTCAATTGATGGATTAGGCCTGTTCATAACGAATAATCTGATAAAGGTCTTTCAGGTTAAAAAGCCGGAATAGAATTGCCAAAATTACCGCACCTGCCAGCATTATGAGATAGCCGTAAAACCATTGGCCAATTTGTTTTGAAAGCAACCCGAGTACTACTACTGCCCCGGCAAAAAGGGCTAACCGGGCGATGTAAGAAATCTGAGGTTTTATATTAAAAATGTAAAGTGCGAGTGCAAGCTGTGCAAATCCGGTAAACAGCTGAGTCGATAAACTTGCATAAGCAGACCCAAAGGCCATAAATCGAGGAATTAGAAACAGGTTAAGTACTACATTGAGTACCATGCCGCCAAAAGCCATCATGTTCAACTGTTTCATGCTGCCATTGGCGGTGAGAAGTGTGCCGAAAATATAAGTGCAGGCAATGCCAATAAATCCTGTCATTAGAATACCCAGAATACCGGATGAATGTTCGGTGTTTGACGTATATAAAGCTCCCATTATTTCCATGTTGTAGAAAATAGATGAGATAGCAATTATGATGGCCGGAATAATTAATAGGGTAAAAGAGAGTTTTACTATTTGCCCAACATGTTCTTTTTGTTTGATCATTTTAGCAAAAATGGGTAGCAGCAACCCGGCGAATAACAAACCAAACATTGATACGGCATCCAATAAACGAAAAGCTTGTGCATAAATTCCTGCCTGTTGTTTTCCGATGGGATGCGGAAGTAAGCGTTCGAGCATCACAGAATCTATTCTGTTGTAGAACGACATCAATAAAATTAACAGTGCATAGGGATATGATTTTCGGAGAAAGACCCCAAAAAACGTAAAGTTGAAACGTACTTCTATTTTTCCTGATTTTTTTAAAACGATGGCAAAAGTGATAAGCGTGGTTAGCGCATACGCAATGGTTTGAGCATAAATGAACCACTCGATTGTAAATTGTATCGGAAGGATGTTGGTAAAAAGTAGCACACTACAAATTATGATCATAAAGCTTCGGTCGAGTACCGAAATAATGCTGTCGGTTCGGAATAAATGCAGCGCACTAATATTCGATCGCAAATACAGTGTAAATGAGATAAGGAACTGATTCAGAATAAGGAAAAAGAGTAAATGAAACTGTACATTGTTGTAGCCGATAATTGCAGCAATTGACAAACTAAAAACAGCATAAACAATGGCAAGCATAAACTTTAGCCCTACAATGTTTGAAAGGTGTTTGGATAAAAGAAAGTTATGCTGTGCAATATTTCGGTTGTTGTAATTTGTAATTCCAACATCGAGAAGAATATTCAAAAGCATCGAGAAATTGAACAGCGCAAAGTACATCCCGAAACTTTCGTCACCAACGGTATTTTGAACTGTTCGGTCGATACCAAATAGCCAAAATGGCTTAATTAAAAGATTGAGAAAAAGCAGTAATATAAGATTGGTTACAAATTTGCGTTTCAAAACACCGGGCTTCTTGTATTGTACATAGAATTTGAACGTTTAAAAGTAACAAATATTTGAACAGACTTTGTACATTTACGAAAAATCGACAGCACTTATGGTTATTGCCGTAAATACTCGTTTATTATTAAAAGGGAAGCTTGAAGGAATAGGTTGGTTTACTTATGAAACGCTCAAACGGATGACGATCAACCATCCGGAGCATGAGTTTATTTTCATATTCGACAGAGCCTATAGTCAGGATTTTATTTTTGCCGAAAATGTTACTCCGGTTGTTATTGGGCCGCCAACCCGTCATCCGGTGTTGTGGTATTTGTGGTTTGAATATCAGATACCAAAGATCCTGAAAAAGTACAAAGCTGATCTTTTCCTTTCGCCCGATGGTTACCTTTCGCGACGTACCAAAGTGCCGCAGTTGGGCGTAATTCACGACATTAACTTTGTACACCGACCCGATGATCTGCCCTGGCTAAAAGCAAAATACTACAATTACTATTTCCCGAAATTTGCAAAACTGGCCAAACGAATTGCTACGGTTTCGTTTTATTCAAAAGAAGATATTACCCGTTCGTTTAAGGTCGATTACGATAAAATTGATGTGGTTTACGACGGGATAAATCAGGTTTTTGAACCGATTTCAGACGAGGATAAAACAAAAGTACGTTCGATGTTTACCAACGGAGCAGAATATTTCCTGTTTGTTGGAGCACTGCATCCACGCAAAAATGTTTGTGGACTTTTAAAAGCTTTCGATGCCTTTAAAAGTGTGGTAAACGACTCGACAAAACTGGTAATTGTAGGAGGAGAAATGCACAAAACAGGACCTATTTTTGAGACATACGAAAACCTGCGTCACAAAGATGATGTTGTTTTTACCGGACGTGTATCAACAGCCGACCTGCACGATATTTTTGGAGCAGCAATGGCGCTTACTTTTGTCCCTTTTTTCGAAGGGTTCGGTATTCCGATAGTGGAGGCTATGAGCGCCGGTATTCCGGTGATTTGTTCGAATACTACATCTATTCCCGAAGTGGGTGGAAATGCGGTGTTGTATGCCGATCCAATAAAGATTGACCAGATTGTCGATGCGATGGTAAGTATCAGAACAGACGATGCTTTATGTTGCCAACTGGTGGACAAAGGTTTTATTCAGAAAAATAAATTTAGTTGGGACGAAACAGCTCGTTTGCTGTGGATGAGCGTGGAAAAAAGTCTTCAGTAACAGTTTCCAGTCGCCGTTAAACAGCAATTACAAATTGGCAGTTTTACACATGAATAAACAATCACTACTTTCCTTTTATTACAAAAATACAATTGAAGCCGGTTGCGACGAAGCTGGGCGCGGTTGTTTGGCCGGTCCGGTATTTGCAGCAGCCGTAATTCTTCCTGCCGACTTTAAGAATGACTTGCTAAACGACTCTAAAAAATTGAGCGAAAAACAACGTTATCAGTTGCGACCGATTGTTGAAGAGCAAGCCCTGGCGTGGGCTGTTGTTGCTGTTGATAACAAGGAAATTGATGAGGTGAATATTTTAAATGCCTCTTTTTTGGCCATGAACAGGGCAGTTGAAAAGCTTACTACTGTGCCCCAACATTTGCTGATTGACGGGAACCGGTTCCGAACGAGATGTAAAATTCCGTACACCTGTATGATTAAAGGCGATGGACGGTTTTATTCCATTGCTGCAGCATCAATATTGGCAAAAACTTACCGCGACGATTATATGGCAGAGATCCACAAGGAGTTTCCGTATTACGACTGGCACAAAAACAAAGGTTATCCCACAAAAAAACATCGGGCTGGAATAAAAGAACACGGCCCTTGTAAATACCACCGTATGTCGTTTCGCTTGTTGGATGAACAGCTTGAATTAAAATTTTAATAAATTTATGATGGTTCGAGTGTTACAAACTAAATCTGATTAATGAAAAGGGATTGTGATAGTATGACTCAAATTCATGCTGTCATTCGTGTACAGTGGTAGCAATATTTTCACCCATTTTCACGGAGGTTTCCATTCCCTTGTTTGTGTTTTCGATCAAATCCGTATCAAACGAAATTTTTCCTTCTTCGAACAACAGTACTAGCGTTGATCCGCCAAAAGCAAAGTAGCCTTTTTCGTCTCCTTTATTCACTTTGGTATTTGTCTGGTAGGTTTGAATAATACTTCCAACCATGGTAGCACCAACATCTACAATCAGCACATCGCCATAATCTGCAGTTGAAAGTGTGCAGTGCTCACGTTTGTTCTCACAGAAAATTTTCAGGCTTTTTTGCAAGGCCAGTGGCGAAACCGATAAATAGTGGCCATTAATTTTAACAGATTCAGAAGCTTTGCCTGATGCAGGGAAATGATAGCGGTGATAATCAGGTGGCGCAAGGCGGATAATGGCCATCGCGCCATTTTTATATTTATCTGCAAGTGTTTCATCCTGAAGGAAATCCTGCAGTGTAAATTCCGAACCTTTTACAAAGAATGCAGCAACATCGTTTAACGTTGGGAAAACCAGAATCTTTCCATCGGCAGGAGAAACGATATGATCGCCAATTTTACGAGCTTCAGGTTTTAATTTTCGATAAAAGAAATCGTTAAATGATTTGTATTTTGATAGCTCTTCAATTTCAAATTCTTTTTTATCGATCTGATGCTCGTTAACAAAATCTTCTATTCGCCGTGCTGAGAAGCTCGTGTTCATATACCAGCCACCAATTGCCGAAATAATTTTGCGTTTAAACAGCAAATGCAGGGCAGCTTTTCCGGTAGCCGATGAATACAACCATTTCAGCATTCCGTCGCTGGGAACCTTTTCGGTTTTAACTTCCCCGCTTGTTCTTTCTATGTATTTTATGCTATCCATTTTTTTATGCGGCTCAACTTCTCGGCGGCAGGAAATAAAAGCCAAAAGAAGCAGCAACAAACTAAGGTTTTTCATCTGTTTATAATTGCTTAATCTTTAAGGTAACAGATGGAACTCCCTTGATTATAATTATCTGCATATGTGTGAAAGAATTTCTCAAGGTCGTTATATTCAAATTATTCAGGGTTATAACCAACATCTTCCAATAGTTTGGGCTGTAATGATGCTTCAACCGCCAGCTCATCGCAACGCTCGTTAAGCGGATTATTGGCGTGGCCTTTCACCCAAACAAACTTTACTACATGCTTTTTATAGATTTCGAGAAAACGCATCCAAAGATCGACATTTTTTTTGCCTTTGAAACGTTTCTTCACCCAATTAAAAACCCAGCCTTTTTCTACGGCATCGGCAACGTATTTCGAGTCGGTGTAAATGGTAACATCGCTGCCTTCGATCTTCAACGACTCAAGCGCCACGATAACCGCCAGCAGCTCCATTCGGTTATTGGTAGTTAATTTATATCCTTCCGCAAGTTCTTTTCGGTGAGGTCCTGAAAGCAATACAATGCCGTATCCTCCGGGGCCGGGGTTTCCTCGGGCTGCACCATCAGTATATATCGTTATTTTTGGACGAGCCATTTTATTTATAGTAGTGAGATTAAAAGTGCAAAGTAGTGAGTATTCTTTTTAATAAACAAACTTTGTTTTTATTAGTCTCATTGCTCAATACTATTAATCTCATATCTGATAAACAAAAAACCCCGCCAAATACTGACGAGGTTTTAGTTGAATATCTTTTGTTTGCTTAGCGAACAATTGTCATTTCATCAATCAGATTCTGCGCTCCGGCATAAATGTCTACCACCCAAAGTACAAAACGGATATCAACGTTAATACAGCGTTGCAGATTTTCTTCAAAATCAAGATCGCCACTCATGGCTTCCCAGTTTCCGTCGAATGCAACACCTATCAACTCTCCTTTTCCGTTAATTACCGGACTTCCTGAGTTTCCTCCGGTAATGTCGTTGTCGGTGATAAAACAGGCATGAAGTTTTCCATCTTCGTCAGCATACTCACCAAAGTTTTCATCCAGCAACAGTTCTTTCATCCGTTTTGGAACGTCAAACTCATAATCGCCAGGAATTTCTTTTTCCAGATAACCATCGGTGGTTGTATAATATTTGTATTTTACACCGTCGCGTGGATTGTAAGGCATTACAGTTCCGTAGGTTAAACGCATGGTTGAATTGGCATCAGGATAAAATTTCTTGTCGGGCTGCATTTCCATTAACCCGGCTACAAACAATCTTCTTCCTTTTAGCAGCTTTTCATTTCCACTGCTGAGTGTCATTGATGTAGAACGGTACATGTCAAAAATATCAACAGCTGCCTGAAAAACCCAATCTTTTTCCAGTGTCTTCAATTTTGGATCTTCAAGGAATTCTGTCAGCTCTTCCTGATCGTCAAAGATCGATTTTTTGAACATCTTTTCCGCATACCTGGCATAATCACCTTTGTACTTTTTCTGAATTTCAGCAAAGAAAGAAGGGTAGTAATTCGATGAAATATTTTCTGCATAAATCTTCATTAATGCAGCAACAATTTTTTCATCAGTAGCGGCATTGTAATCTTTATAGAAATTATCCAACGATTCTTTTATCCTTAAGGTAAAAGCATCAATCTTATCTTTGTTTTCATCTGGTTTCTCCAATAAGTCTGCCAATTGATTTGCCCGGTAGGCAAACATGAAAATTTCTGGTCCGCGCAACAATGCTTCGGCAGCAAATGTCATGGCTTTTTCAGCCTCTACACTCTCGTACGATTCTTTAATCAATGGAAGTGCTTCTCCATATTTTGCTTTTCTGTCGGCATTAGCATTTACCCATTCAGTAAATTGGTTTTCCAGTTCCTGCTTTTGTGCAATGATGCCCAGTTTTATTAAAGCTTCGTTTTGGCCAATTGCATTTTTGTAGTAGTTCGCACTGCCTGCATGTTTCGATGCATACTGGATTTTTGCTTTCTGGCTGCTAGCCATATAATCGGCAATAATGTCCAGTTTTTTCTCGCGAACAATAATACGTGCAGTGTTTGTTACTTTCATGGTGTAATCAATACCCCACGATGTTTTATAACGGTTGGTGCTTCCAGGGTAACCAAATACCATAGCAAAATCGCCTTCTTCAACACCTTTTAAAGAAATTGGCAGGTGGTATTTTGGCTGGTAAGGCACATTGTCTTCCGAGTATTCTGCTGGTTTCCCATCAGGCCCGGAGTATACGCGGAACATCGAAAAGTCGTTGGTATGGCGTGGCCACATCCAGTTGTCGGTATCGCCGCCAAATTTACCTAATGCTTGTGGAGGAGCACCTACCAAACGAACATCTTTAAATGTTTCGGTAACGAAAAGGAAGTATTGGTTGGCTTTAAAAAAATCTCTGATGTAAACTTCGTAGTGCGAATCACCTTTTGCTTCTCTTTCCAGTTCGCGAACTACCTGATCGATTTTATTATTTCGTTCGCTTTCACTCATTTCGCTGGTTACATCGGCTAAAACTTTGTCGGTAACGTCTTCAACCGAGATAAGGAAAGTAACTGTTTTTCCCGGATTTGGCAGCTCTTCGTCTCTTGTTTTCGCCCAGAAACCATCTTGCAAATAGTCGTGCTCAACGCTCGAGTGTTGTTGAATTTCGCCAAAACCACAGTGGTGGTTGGTTAAAAGCAAACCGTCTTTTGAAATTACTTCTGCCGTACATGATCCACGATCGAGTGCTACTATGGCATCTTTCAGGCTCGATTGATTAATGCTGTAAATATCTTCAGCACTCAATTCGCAACCCATATCTTGCATGGTGTTAATGTTCAGTTTGTGAATAAGCGAAGGAAGCCACATTCCTTCTTTTGCAACTGCCGAACCAAACACGAAGATCGTTAACAGCAGTAAAAGATTTAATTTTCTCATCATATTATTAATTGTTCTTTTCAAAAATTTTGTGCAAATATAGTTTTTCAAAATATTTGACAACGTGATTTATATCTCTTTTGTTCTTACAATTGACCAGAAAGGAAGACTATAAAGGTTAAAGTTGATAGGTCGTTAAACAGGAGCACTTTTAACTTTCCTGCAAATTTTGATCCGGTTTTAACATTTGTATTTGAAATACTGCCTGAATTACACATATTGCATTATATTGAAACTAAAAACTTGTTATGAGCCGATTTGCCAGAATTTTTATGTGGATTTTGTTGTGGGGAGCGTTGTTTGTTGCCATCGCTTATTTTTTGCCCAAAACGGTAATAGTTGAGCGGAGTGCCGATATTCAGGCTCCAACAAAAACCGTTTATGCACAACTAATTGATTTGCATCAATGGGATCATTGGTCGCCATGGAAACGCATGAGTGAAAACGGAAGTGTGGAGTACATCAATCATGGAGTTGGTTTGGGCGGAGGCTACATTTGGAAAAATGAAAATAAAGAAGGGAGCGGTGCTACCATAATAATTACCGAGGCAAATCCGTATAGCATAGTTACCGTATCGCTGGATTTTATGCAACGAGGAGAAGCTTTAAGTAGTTTTATTCTAACGGAAAACAGCGATGGAACAACGGTGAAGTGGACACTGACTTATGATGTTGGTAATAACCCTTTTGCACGGTGGATCGGGCTGTTGATGAAGAAAAGTATGGCAACCGACTTCGATAATGGTTTGGTGAAACTCAAGGCAATTTGCCACGTGATAGAAAAAGAAGAAGAACAAGTGATATTGTTGGACGAAATTAAAGAAATGAATTACGCCGGCATTCGCGAAACCGTACCTTTTATTGAGGTGAGCCGCGAGATGAGTGAGATGTACAACGAAATCAGCAAGTTTTTGGCGCAAAAGGAAGTTGAAATGGCCGGAATACCTTTTGCCATGTATCACCTGATGGATGAAGAAGAAATAGACCTTGAATGTGGTATTCCGATTGACGAAACTGTTGAAGGGAATGCTAAAGTAAAAATCGCTACTTTCCCGACGACTACTTGTGCCAGCTTAGATTTTTATGGCGACTACAACAATTTACAGGAGGGACACATTGCCTTGCAAAAATGGGTGGAAGCACACGGTTTTAACCTGATAAGTGCACCAATGGAATTTTACCTCACCGATCCACAACAGGAAACCGATCCGACAAAATGGATAACCCGAATTTGCTATCCTATAGAACAATAGGAAAAATTCAAATTCTGCTGATTATAAATCAATTGGTTAAAAATAGCTAAACGGCAGGGCTATGTCTCAATTCTTACTAAATTTGTAGCCTTAAAAATTTTGGGGTGGAAGAGAAGAAGTTTTTTGAGAAACTAAAGAATCAATACCGGTTAATTATTTACAACGACACCACGTTTCAGTCGGTGTGGAGCATGAAGCTCTCACGGTTGAAAGTGTTCACCGTAACCAGTTTAACATCGGCGATTTTGGTTATCCTGGTCATTCTGCTGATTGCAACAACCGGATTACGCGAATATATTCCGGGTTACCCAAAAGCAGAGTATCGTCAAATATTGGTGCGTAATGCTTTGGTGGTGGATTCGCTGGAACAGGAGTTAGCAAAACGCGATCAGTTTTTTAAAGGTATTCAGGCGATCATGGCAGGTGAGGTTCCTGAAGATGATCAGTTGGCAGCAGCCGATATTGAAAAAGATGAGGTAGAATTTAGAGAGTACAATCACGACTCTGTTTTTCAGGATAAATTAATGGCCGAACAGTTGAGCCTATCCATTCGGAACAATAACGAGGATGTTACACAGATCAGTCAGGTGCATTTTTTTGTGCCGGTAAGAGGAGTGATCTCGGGGCATTTTAAAAACACGCCCGATCATTTTGGTGTGGATTTAGTGAGTGAGCCCAATGCGCGAATTTCTTCCGTACTCGATGGAACGGTAATTTTTGCCGGCTGGACATTAGAGACTGGCTATGTAGCTTACGTTCAACACGAAGCAAATTTGGTATCAGTGTACAAACACAATGCTGAAATATTGAAAAAAACAGGACAGACGGTGAAAGCCGGCGAGGCAATTGCCATAATCGGAAATACAGGAGAATTATCAAGTGGACCGCATCTGCATTTTGAGCTGTGGCACGATGGAATAGCACTTGATCCGGAACAGTACATTGACTTTTAAGATGAAGAAAAGAATAGCAATTCTTGGATCTACCGGATCCATAGGAACCCAGGCACTCGAGGTAATTGAGCAAAATTCCGATTTGTTTGAAGTTGAGGTTTTAACGGCAAATAACAGTGTGGAATTGCTCATTCAGCAAGCCAAAAAATTTCTGCCGAATGTGGTGGTTATTGCCAACAAGGGCAACTACCGATTGGTTTCTGATGCCCTTGAGGCTGAAGATATAAAAGTATACGCCGGAGAAGAGGCATTGAACCAGGTAGTTGAAATGGATACCATCGATTTGGTACTAACTGGCATGGTGGGATATTCCGGATTGATACCAACTTACAATGCTGTAAAAGCCGGAAAACCAATTGCTCTTGCCAATAAAGAAACCCTGGTTGTTGCCGGCGAGATTATTACAAAAGCCGCTCGTGAAAAACAGGTTGATTTGCTGCCGGTAGATTCCGAGCATTCAGCAATTTTTCAGTGTCTGGTTGGCGAATTTATGAATCCGATTGAGAAGATTTACCTGACCTGTTCAGGTGGTCCTTTCAGAGGCAAAACATTGGAAGAATTACAGCATGTTACTGTTGACAATGCGCTGGCTCATCCGAACTGGGATATGGGTGCAAAAATCACCATCGATTCGGCAACGCTTATGAACAAAGGTTTCGAGGTAATTGAGGCGCACTGGCTTTTTGGTTTGCCGGCTTCAAAAATCGATGTTATCGTGCATCCCGAGTCAATTATTCACTCCATCATTCAGTTTGAAGATGGTTCGATGAAAGCGCAAATGGGATTGCCCGATATGAAGTTGCCTATACAATATGCCATGGGATTTCCGAACCGGATTGCAAATAACTTCCCACGGTTCAACTTTTTAGATTACCCAACTTTGAGTTTTGAGCAGCCAAATACAGAAATTTTTCGTAACCTTGCACTCGCTTTTGCGGCAATGGAAAAAGGCGGAAATATGCCTTGTATTTTAAATGCGGCAAATGAAATAGTTGTTGAGGCATTTTTAGAGCAAAAAATTAAGTTTTTACAGATGCCCGAAATAATAGAACAAGCCATGAATAAGATTGATTTTGTAAGTCGGCCAACACTCAATGATTTAATTGAGACCAACAACGAAACAAGAACAGTGGCACAGTTGTTAACAGAAAACAAAATTTAGAAGGAATTTAATGGAGTCGATATTAATTAAAACAGCGCAGTTACTCTTAAGTTTGTCAATATTAGTGGTTCTGCACGAAGCAGGTCACTTTATGTTTGCCCGATTATTTAAAACACGGGTAGAAAAATTTTACCTCTTTTTTGATCCCTGGTTCTCGCTTTTTAAAATAAAAAAGGGCGAAACGGAGTATGGAATAGGGTGGTTACCTCTTGGTGGTTATGTGAAAATTTCGGGGATGATCGATGAGTCGATGGACAAGGAAGCGATGAAACTACCACCTCAACCCTGGGAATTTCGCGCAAAACCGGCATGGCAACGGCTGCTGATTATGGTTGGTGGTGTGTTAATGAATTTCCTGTTTGCCATGGTAATCTACATTGGTGTGCTTTACGCATGGGGAGAACAATATCTGCCAACCGAGAATGTAAAATACGGCGTTGTTGTTAACGATACAGGCGAGCAAATCGGCTTTAAAACCGGCGATAAAATTCTTACGGTTGACAATCAATACATCGAGCAATTCAGCAAAATTGTGCCAACCATTGTATTAGATGGTGCAGAAACCGTTCAGGTAGAGCGCGATGGACGAAAGGTTGATGTGGAGATAACAGGTGAAGACCTGGCGCTGCTATTAAAAAGCAAAGGTATTTGGGAAGAGCGTATTCCATACGACATCAACATTGGCCGATTGGCTAAAGATTTACCGGCGCAACAAGCTGGACTGGAAGTTGGTGATGTCTTGGGAGATGTAGATGGAAAATCGTTCGACTATTACAATCAGTTTATCAGTTATTTAGGCACTAAGAAAGGTCAGGAAATAACGATTGACATTACGCGGGATGGTCAGAAAATGACTAAAACATTAACCGTGAATGAAGATGGGAAGATGGGCTTTAATGCGGCATTTAACAATCCGGAAGGAATTTTCGATTACAAAACCATCAAATATGGTTTTTTAGAGTCCATCCCCGCAGGCATCAACCGTGGAGTTCAAACTACCGGAAATTACCTGAAACAGTTCAAACTATTCTTTAAAAAAGAAACAAAAGCATACGAATCGTTGGGAGGATTTGCAACCATCGGAAATATTTTTTCACCCACCTGGGATTGGGCGCATTTCTGGAATATGACAGCGTTTATTTCAATTATACTGGCTATTATGAACCTTTTGCCTATTCCTGCATTGGATGGCGGACACGTAATGTTTTTATTTGGCGAGATGATTACTGGCCGCAAACCGGGAGAAAAATTCCTTGAGTATGCACAAATTGCGGGAATGATATTACTTTTGGCACTGGTACTTTATGCTAATGCCAACGATATAATTAAAATGATTAACGGTACATTTTAATGAAAAAAAATTACTTTTGTCGTGGAACCAATTAACTTATTAGATATGAATTTATTTGTAGTAGCAGGATTTGTCGGACCTCAGGAAATAATAATCATCTTAATAATTGTTTTACTTCTGTTTGGTGGCCGTAAGATTCCGGAGTTGATGAAAGGACTTGGAAAAGGGATGAAGGAATTTAAGAATGCCACAAAAGAGGAAGAGGCTGAGGAGAAAAATCCGGAAAGCGAAAAAATTGAGAAGTAATTAATATCGAATCAGATATTACAAATCCCGTTCTGTGTTACAGTTACGGGATTTTTTGTTTCTCAACGGATTGCTTTTTATTTCCCCATATTGCAGATTAACAGTATGGTAAGGTTTTTGTTATCTAAGTTAGAAATCCAAAAAACTGATTATATGAAACGTATTAACCACCTTGTTTTTCTATTGTTCATCGCCGCAATAATTTCCGGCTGTGGATCCGATTCAACTCATATGTACAAGAACATTACCGGAAAAGCCGGAGAAATGGTTATTGTTATTTCAAAAAATTCGTGGGATGGTGCACCCGGAAAAGTTGTTCGTGAAACACTGGCACAACCACATGCCGGATTGCCACAAGACGAGCCCCTTTTCGATTTGATAGATGTGCCACACAACGCCTTTAAAGATATTTTTCGGTCGACACGAAATATCATACAAACATCTATTTCATCAAATGTGGAGGAAAGCGGAATTAAATTTACCGATGATGTGTGGGCTTATCCTCAGGCTACTGTACAAATAAGGGCTAAAAATGCCGACGAGTTTATAAAGATTTTTAATGAAAATAAGGAAAGGATACTTTCGTATTTTGTGCAGGCCGAGAAAGAGCGTGTAACAATGAATTACAAGAACACCTACGAAAAAGCCGTTTTTAATACGCTTAATACTGATTTTGGTGTAACCATGAAAGTACCGCCGGGCTTTCGGATCATGGAAAAGAAAAAGGATTTTCTGTGGGTACAGTTTGATTCGCCTGAAATTACACAGGGAATTGTAATCTATTCGTATCCTTATGTTTCTGATAGTGCTTTTACAGTTGGTTACCAGTTGCCCATTCGCGACAGTTTGTTAAAAAAATATGTTCCCGGACCAACCGATGGGAGTTACATGTCAACAGAAAAACGACTCGACCAGATCCATAATGTAATTACGCATAATGGGAATTATGCATCAGAAATGCGTGGTTTATGGCGCGTTGAGAATGATTTTATGGGTGGACCTTACGTTTCACTTTCTGAATTAGATATCTCGAACCAACGCGTAATTAATGCGTTTGGTTTTGTTTATGCTCCCAACAAAGATAAACGAAACCTTTTGCGCCAGGTGGAGGCAATGATTTACTCGCTAAAACAAAACAACCAGGCTGATAACGATAAATTGAATTTGCAAGATGTTGAAATACAGGTGGAAGGATAGAAGTTCATCGTTTAGCGTTTAGAACTTTCAGAATATAAAAAAGGCAGGCTGGAAATTGATTTTTCCAGCCTGCCTTTTTTTTGTTGTTTACTGTAAATATACCAGCCTGTTAGAATGCCGCTTTTACAATCTTATTAACGTTATCAGAAATGCCATAAGTATAAATGTGTAATGACGGTACGTTGTGTGCAACCAAATCTTTCGATTGGTGGATGGCCCACTCTGTTCCAACAAGGCGTGCATCATCGTTATTTTTGCATTTTGCCAGTTCTTTTGTAAGCTCCTGTGGTAGGTCGATGCTAAAAATTTTCGGAAGCACTGTTAGTTGGTTTTTCAGGTTGATAGGTTTTATACCCGGAATAATTGGCACTGTAATTCCCATTGCCCGGCACTTATCCACAAAATCGTAATATACCTGGTTGTCGAAAAACATCTGGGTAACAATGTAATCAGCTCCTTCGTCCACTTTTTGTTTCAGGAAAGCCATGTCCTGATCCATGTTCGGCGCTTCAAAATGCTTCTCCGGATAACCGGCAACACCGATACAAAAATCAAGCGGTTTATTATTTTTCAGGTCTTCTTCCAGGTATTTTCCTTTTCCAAGATCTTTAATTTGTTTTACCAGCTCCCTGGCATTTGAATGCCCGTTCACAGTTGGTTTAAATACATGCTGGCTCTTAAGTCCATCGCCACGCATGGCAAGTACATTGTTAATGTCTAAAAAGTTCAGGTCGATCAAAACATGTTCGGTTTCGCTTTTTGTAAAACCGCCGCATAAAATATGCGGAACCACCGGAATGCCGTATTTGTGTTGAATATTGGCAGCAATGGCAACTGTGCCCGGACGTTTTCGTACCGTTCGTTTTACAATCGACCCATCAGGAAGCTCTTTAAATTCAATCTCGTCGCGATGGGTGGTAATATTAATGTATTTAGGATCGAACTCTGTTAAGCTTTCAATCGTTTTGTGCAGGCGCGAAACATCGTTGCCTTTTAAAGGAGGCAGAAGTTCAAAAGAAAATACGGTTTTCTCTGCCTGGTTTATTGTGTCTATAACTTTCATGTGATTAAAATAGTTTGTTTTTAGCTGCATCACATGGAACTCGTTCCGATCAATCAGAACTCGTTTCATTTTTAATCTGTTTTGCGAATGCAAATTTAACAATTTAGCACCCGATCGTTTGTTTAAACAACGAATTGAAAAATAAATGACAGTTTTTTAAAATGAATTCAATTCTTGCGACCTATTTCCCATTGTACATTATATTATACTTTACTTGTAATTCAGGTTTGTCGGCAGGAACTTCTCGACAAATTCCACCGATACGTTTTTACGTGTTGCATAGTCTTCAACTTGGTCTTTGCTCATTTTCTCGAGGCTGAAATAACGCGATTCCGGATGTACAAAGTACTGCCCTGAAACCGATGCATTCGGATACATAGCAAAATGTTCGGTAAGAGAAATGCCAATTTCCTCGGCGTTGATCAGCTTAAAGAGATTCTCTTTTTCAGAGTGCTCCGGACAAGCCGGGTAACCCAATGCCGGGCGAATTCCCTGGTATTTTATTTTCAATATCTGGTCGAGCGACAAATTCTCATCCGGTGCGTAGCCCCAATAATTTTTACGAATCTCGAGGTGAAGCAATTCTGCAAAAGCTTCACTTAAACGGTCGGCCAGAGCCTCCACCATTATCGCCTTATAATCGTTGTGTTCTTCGCGGAATTGTTTGGTCCATTTCTCAATACCAATACCGGCAGTGGTGGCAAAACCACCACAATAATCAACTTTCCCCGATTCTTTTGGCGCCACAAAATCAGCCAGACAAAAATTCGCCACACCCTCTTTTTTCTTTTCCTGCTGACGAAGGTGATAGAATCGCCCGATTTCTTTCTGGCACGATTCATCTTCGTAAAGAACAACATCATCGCCATCCGATTGAGCCGGCCATATTCCAAACGCAGCATTGGCCTGCAGCATTTTTTTCTTTATAATTTCATCCAGGAATTCATTCCCTTCTTTAAATAGATTTTTGGCTTCTTCACCCTGTTTCTCATCGGCCAGAATTTGCGGGTAATGCCCTTTTAATCCCCAGGTGATGAAGAAAAATGTCCAATCGATATACTTCCGGAGTTCTTCAAGCGGGAAGTCGATCAAATGTTTTACACCCGTAAAATTTGGTTTGTAGATTGGTGTGTTGTTCCAGTCGATTGGGAATTTATTTTTACGCGCTTCAGCAAGGCTAAGGTATTCTTTCGATTTCCGTTTTCCCTGGAATTCCCGAATCTGGGCGTACTCAGCATCAAGATTTTTAATGAACGTCTCGTTCTTAGATACCAGATTCGAAACAACATTTACGGCCAACGAGGCATCTTTTACATGAACTACAGGAGCCGAATATTCAGGCGCAATTTTAACAGCGGTATGAATTTTTGAAGTGGTTGCACCGCCAATCATCACCGGGATATTCATCTTGCGGCGTTCCATTTCTTTGGCAACATCGACCATGATTTCCAGCGAAGGAGTAATAAGTCCGCTCAGCCCGATTACATCCACCTCGTTTTTAATGGCTTCTTCGAGAATTTTTTCGGTTGGAACCATAACACCCAAATCGATAATTTCGAAGTTGTTACAAGCCAGTACCACGCCAACAATGTTTTTACCAATGTCATGCACGTCGCCTTTTACGGTGGCCATCAATACCTTTTTCTGCGCAGTGCTGTTTTTAAATTTGGCCTTGTCAGCTTCAATATATGGCAGCAAATAAGCCACCGCTTTTTTCATTACCCGCGCCGATTTGATCACCTGTGGCAGGAACATTTTTCCTGATCCAAATAACTCGCCAACCACATTCATTCCGTCCATCAACGGACCTTCAATGATATTTAGTGCCGGCGAATATTTTTTAATAGCTTCGGCCATGTCTTCGTCAACAAATTCAGGAAATCCTTTAACCAAAGCGTGTGCAATTCGTTTCTCAAGAGGCAGTTCGCGCCATTCATCTTTTTTTACTTCTTTCTTCGAAGTCGACTGCAGATTTTCAGCAAACTCAAGCAGCCTTTCTGTGGCATCCGGTCGGCGGTTTAATACCAGGTCTTCTATTCTTTCAAGAAAGTCTTTTGGAATTTCATCGTAAATCTGCAACATTCCCGGGTTTACAATTCCCATATCCAGACCGGCTCTAATGGCGTGAAACAAGAACACCGAATGCATAGCTTCGCGCACCACATTGTTTCCGCGGAAAGCAAACGAGACATTACTTACACCGGCGCTAACTTTTGCCAGGGGCAGATTCTCTTTTATCCATTTTACCGATTCGATGAACGAAACGGCGTAATTGTTATGCTCTTCAATTCCGGTACCGATCGTCAGCACATTCGGATCGAAAATAATATCTTGTGCAGGCAATCCAACTTTTTCGGTAAGAATTTTATAGGCCCGGCTGCATATTTCTTTGCGGCGTTCGGTGTTGTCGGCCTGGCCCTTTTCATCAAAAGCCATCACGACTACGGCCGCACCGTAACGTTTAATTTTTTGTGCCTGCTCGATAAAAACTTCTTCGCCCTCTTTTAAGCTGATGGAGTTTACAATGGCTTTTCCCTGCAGACATTTTAACCCGGCCTCAATCACGTACCACTTTGATGAGTCGATCATGATAGGCAGCTTGGCAATGTCGGGTTCTGCCATAATCAGGTTCAGGAAAGTAGTCATTTCCTTTTCGGCATCGAGCATGGCATCGTCCATGTTTACATCGATTACCTGTGCACCGTTTTCAACCTGGTGACGTGCGATGGTCAGCGCTTCCTCGTATTTTTCTTCGCTGATGAGACGTGCAAATTTGCGTGATCCGGCCACGTTACAACGTTCGCCAATATTTAGAAAATTGGTGTTCTCGGTAATGGTAACCGGCTCCATCCCACTGAGTTTAGTATAGCTGCTAGGTTGGGCAAGGTGATGCGGATTGGCTTTGGCTGCCATATCAGCAAAAGCTTTAATATGGGCAGGTGTAGTACCGCAACAACCACCAATAATATTTACATAGTTATTGTCGAGGTACTGTTTAATGTGTCCGGCCATAATTTCGGGCGTTTCGTCGTACTCCCCAAACTGGTTGGGTAATCCGGCATTGGGGTGTGCACTAATGTGAAACGGTGCTTTACCCGCCAGCTCTTTAATGTATGGCTGAAGATCGGTTGCTCCCAACGAACAGTTCAGTCCGATACTCAACAAATCGATATGTGAAACGGAGTTTAGAAAAGCTTCCAATGTTTGTCCGGAAAGTGTGCGGCCGCTGGCATCGGTTATTGTTCCCGAAACCATCAGCGGAATGCTTATTCCTTTTTCATCAAGAACTTCTTCAATGGCAAAAATGGCTGCTTTGCTGTTTAATGTATCGAAAATCGTTTCGATGAGTATCAGATCAATACCACCATCAATTAATGCTTCCACCTCTTCGCGATAAGCTATTTTCACCTCGTCGAAGCTAATAGCACGATATCCGGGATCGTTTACATCGGGGGAGAGCGACAATGTTTTGTTGGTAGGACCAATCGATCCGGCCACGTATCGTGGTTTATCCGGGTTATCTTCTGTGTATTTATCAGCCAGTTTTCGTGCGATTTCTGCCGAAGCCTTATTCATTTTATAAACATAGCCTTCTGTGTTATAATCGGCCTGCGAAATGCTGGTTGCGTTAAAGGTGTTGGTACAAATGATATCGGCACCGGCTTCCAAATAAGCTTCATGTATTTCTGATATTACATCAGGGCGGGTTAGCGACAACATATCGTTGTTCCCTTTCTGATCGCTGGGATGATCCTTTAAAAGTTCGCCCCTGTAATCTGCCTCGTCAAGTTTATATTCCTGAATCAGAGAACCCATTGCTCCATCCAATACCAATACTCTGTTCTTGAGTTCTTCCCGTATATTTTTCTTTTCGTTCATTCTGTTTCTTTTTCTTATTACCAACCTTTGTTTCTTCTGATCTCCCCTTGAGGGGATTAAGGGGTGATTTTACGCTTTTATATCCTCTATGTAAAGTTCCAAAGATATCTTCACATTGCGAATATTTTTTAGAATTTCCTCATTATGAAACCGTATAATATTATATCCCATTGCTTGTAAATCCTCTTCTCTCTTTTTATCCTTACTTTTCTGAAACCGATGAATTGTTCCGTCCAGTTCTATAATCATTTTCAACTCTTTACAGAAAAAATCTACAATATAATTTCCTATTGGTCTTTGCCTTAAAAACGCATATCCTTTTAGTTGTTTTTGTTTTAAAACTTCGTCCCATAAAATGACTTCTGCCAGTGTTGAATTACTTCTAAGTTTTCTGGCATATTCTTTTAGATTTTTATTGTAATTATTATTTGAAAAATCTTCGGACATGGTTTTAAAATTAATAAGTTCATCCCCCTGGCCCCTTCAAAGGGGGAACTGAATAAGTAGGTCAAGCATCTTATTTAATTTATCGTTTGTTTCATTTACTTCAATATTCGAATTTCGTTGTCTCCCTTAATTCCGATCTTGTCTTCGCAAATAATGAGCAACGATTGTATCTCGTTAAAATTTTCTGCCTGTTTAATCACTTTCTCAACATGGTCAGGTGTTTTCACCTTATTTCCCAGGGCTGTCGCCAACGCATCTGCCATAAGAATGTCTTCACAAACCACCACAACTGCATCCGCTTTTCCATAACTCAGCGATGGGCCAACGGTTCCGGCCGAAGTACAAATACCAAAGGTACTACTCCCTGCTGGAATTACCAGCCCGATACGCTCGGATAGAATGGATTCGCCTGCAAAAACCGATAAAATCAATTCATCCTGTAAAAGCACAAAGATGTCGCCGCCGTTTTCAACTAACAGTTCCTTCACCGAAAAGTTTTTACAAATTTCTTCTCCAATTTCGCGGGCAAACAAACCTGCCACTGCCGACATCGGGCCAATTCCCGCTTTTTCGGCAGCCAGCGCCATTGCTTTTGCTTCTTCCGGAGCAAAATCAGACGGCTGAAATGGTTTCAGGCTTTTCCTGAAAAACGGTTCTTTTTCGATATAATCATCGAAAATTTGGCGCAGCGTTTTCATTTTTGCCAAAGCCACTTCCTTCATCTCTTCTTTGTATGAAGCCGGATCAACTCCAATCCAGAGATCAGTTTCCTGATGTTTTACTTCAAAACCTGTAAAACGTTCGTTGTTAAACTGGCTGCGGTATGTACGTTCTTCAAAAAGTTTCATATTTTTCTAATTACGTCATGCTAAACTTGATTCAGCATTTTTACGATGAGATTCCGAATCAAGTTCGGAATGACGGTTTACGAGTAAACTCATCTAAAATCAATTTCAAACAAATTTAGCGGGCAAGCCGGAATACACAATTCGCAAACCACACACTTGCTTTTGTCAAATTCCAGTTCCCACGATTCCTTGTTCATATTCAAGGCTCCGGCAAAACATACGGCGGTGCAGTTTCCGCAGTCGATACATTTTTCTTCTTTCCAGCGAATGCGTTTGTCGAGTGATTCGCAGGTAATTTTGTGGCTTTTAATGTATTCAACGCCTTTTTCAATGTTTTCTTTTTTGCCTTGCAGTTCAAGTAAAAGACTACCGCGTTTTCCCGGATAGACTTCTGCTTTCAGAATATTTATCCGGATATCGTATTCTTTCACCAGGTGATAGGTAAACGCTTTGTCGCCGCTTTGCGGAGGGAAATTCAGTATGTATCTTTTTTTAATCATTGTCAACCTCCGTTTCTTTTAGTCCGTTTAACGATGTATTTGAAGGGAACATTTGCACGGGTTTGGTTACTTCGAAATTACCGTTTTTTAACCACTCTTTTAGTTCATCGGCAATTTTGCGAGCTTTCTTTAAGCTTGCTACCGGCGCTGTTCGAATCTTTTTGCCTTTTACTTTTATCGTTCCCGACTGTAATTCTTCGTAAGTAACCTGACCCAACTTGGGTGTTCCAACCGTTCCGTAATCAAGCACCGAAGTTTCAATCTGGCTGTTGTTAATCGAAACGCGTTTGGCAATATCAGCATTCAATACCGGGATAGGAATTCCAATTCCCACAAACATACTCACACCATATTTTTCGTACGATGCAGCCTGAATATAATCGGCCGACATTTCTTTCAGGTTTCCCATAACAGCTATAGTAGCTGCATTGGTAACCGGAATTCCCAGCTCGTTTTTGGGTTTTGTTGTATGAAACTGTGTTCCCGGCCAAACCACAAATCCTTGTGTACCTCCTAAAAATATGCGTGTACCCAGCCCGATTGTTTTAAACTCAGGATCGTTCAACAGCGGACTTAATTCGCCCGAAGTGGAGTAGGTGGCATTACGCAAATTAGGAAGCAAACTGCCCATGTACGTATATTTTATAGTGGAAGTGGTATTCACAGCAACATTATAATTCTGATACGCATTTCGCGGATTAAAAAGCGTAAACTCGTTTATGGTGTTAATATTGATTTTGGTTTTTATGTGCTTCCGCGGATAACAATCGGTGCCTTTTCCCCAGGCTTCCAAAACCACATCTTTTCCTTCCAGCAGATCCTGAATAACGTGTGCTCCGCCGTATTCCGGATTGTCAGGATCACAGGCAGTAGCACCAATGTATGAATCTACTGCGGCAAGTCCTTCATAACACGGAACACCGTTCAGGCGAATCTTTTCCATTCGGATTGGCGGGTCGGCGTGCCCAAAATTTATAATTGCCCCCGACGAGCACATGGCGCCAAAGGTTGCTGTGGTTACTACATCTACTTTTTCAACTATTTCTTCGGGCGACATTTCTTTCGCCATTTCAGCAACTTCTTCGGCAGTTAAAACTACTGCTTTTCCAGCCTTCAGTTTTTGGTTAATTTCTTCGTACGATTTTGTTTTCGACATATTTAAAAAAGTCGGAAGTTCGTAGCCGGAAGACCGAAGCATGTAGCTTCAAACTCGGCAACTATCTTCATTTAAAAGTTTTTACTGATATTTTTTACTCTGCTTATTTTATATGCGGCTAAAACCGCTGGCGCATACACATATTTGCCCCGTGCAGATAGCTTGTAAAAAATAATTTGTAGTGCAGTTTCTTCATCGATAGTGTTTAAATTATAATTCCGTTTCCGGCCGGGTATTGGCACCTTTTCATCCGCCATTTGGCTGACAAGGTTGCCAGAGTTTCGCAGAGCCCGATCTCTCCACTCTTCTGTATAAGCAAACACTCTTAATCAAAAGAATATTTGATACCGCAAATATAGTTGATTTTGTGATTTGACAAACAATACCAATATTAACACCAAATAAGCTTAAAATTATTATTCTTTTGAATTTATACTTCGCTAAAAAATTTTGCCAGAACTTAGGCTATGCCAAAATTTTATTAACTTGTCTAAATCCAAAATCTCTAAAAATTTGTAAAGTTCATTTGGAATTAAAATTGGTATCAAGTAGAACTTGCAGTTAACGAATTAAAGACTTTTTAAACCATTAACTTAATAAATGTAAGCTATGAAAAACAAATTCTTACCAATTTTACTGATGCTATTTTGTTTTGCCTGTTCCACAAAGATGGATATTGAGACGTATAAAAAGTATCAAAAAAGCGGAAAGGAAATTACTGCGAATGTACAAACTGTGCTTTTAAGTAACGTTGGACAAGCCATTCAAACCGGCGGACCAGAATATGCTGTTGAGTTTTGTAACCTGGAAGCCAGTTCAATTGTCGACAGTTTGAACAAAGAATTTAATTGTAATATTTCAAGAGTTTCTGCTAAAAACCGTAATCCGCAAAATGCCCTGGATACAAAACAGGAAAAAAAGATGTGGAAACTTTTTACGGAAGAACAGCTGGCTGACACTGTAATACAAAGTGGTAACGAACTGGTGTATTATAAGCCAATAAGAATTGGTATGCCGGCTTGTTTAAAGTGCCATGGGAATACAACAGATATAAACGCCGCAACCAAAGAAAAACTTGAAGAGTTGTATCCGGCTGATTTGGCAACGGGTTACCACTTAAATGATTTTAGGGGGTTGTGGAAGGTTGAGTTTGAACGTGAAATGTAAATAGTTATAAACGACAACAGGCATTTCGCAAATGGAAATGCCTGTTCCTGAATGTCAGCCTGATGTTTCCTCAGGTCTGCTATTCGCGTTAAATGAACTTATTGTAAACTAAAAGTATGGTGCAATCCTTCATCCGAATTCGGACCGACCCAAACATCAAAATCTCCCGGTTCAATTACGAAATCGTCGCCGTTAAAAAATTGCAGATCTTCTGCTTTCAACTCGAAGCTCACTGTTTTTACATCTCCCGGTTTTAGATTGATTTTTTCAAAACCTTTTAATTCTTTAATAGGTCGGGTAATACTTCCCACTTGGTCTCGTATATATAGCTGTACAATTTCTTCGGCTTCGTAATGCCCAATATTTTTAATGTCGGCCGAAACCGTGATCGTTCCATCTGTTGACATTTCATCAGAAGACAGTTTTAGATTGCCGTACTCAAAATCGGTGTAACTCAAGCCATATCCAAACGGCAGGAGAGGAGTAACTCCATAATCGATGTGCATGGATTTAAACCCGAGCGAAAGTTGTTTTGAATCGCGAGGAATATCATCGATATAGGTAACATCATCTTCGGTTGCAGGGCGGCCTGTGTTTTTACGGTAGTAATAGAATGGAATTTGTCCGGCACCTTTAACAAAAGTTACGGGTAATTTACCTGAAGGCGAGAAGTCGCCAAAGATTAAATCTGCCACTGCCGGTCCGGCCATTGTTCCCGGATGCCAGGCATAAAGAACCGCATCAGCCATTTCCATCTCGGCACCAATTCCCAGTGGTCTTCCGGCCATCACAACCAAAATAAGTGGTTTCCCCGTCTTTTTGAGTTCTGTAATCAGTTCTGTTTGAATACCCGGCAAATCAATAATTCCGCGTGCATTTGCTTCACCCGAAAGAATTGACTCTTCGCCGGCAAAGAATAAAATAGCGTCAGAATTTCTTGCTGCAGCAATGGCTGCTGAAAATCCTTTTGTCGATTTATCGCGACTGTATTCCAATCCGGGAACATAGTTCATTTTACTTCCAAGAATCTCTCCGAAAGTTTCTTTTGGAGTTGTCGAGTCTTCGCCTTGTCCATCAAAGATCCATGTTCCCAACTGATCGCGGGCTGCATCGGCAAGTGGGCCAATTACTGCCAGGGAGCGAATATTTTTTGAGATGGGCAAAGTGTTATTATTGTTTTTCAGCAAAACCATACTCTTTCGTGCCGCTTCGCGCGATACTTCGAGGTGTGAAGGTGCCAAAATCGTATCTGTTGAAACGTGGTTGTTGTAAGGTTTCTCGAACAAGCCCATTTTTAGTTTTACACGCAGAATATTGCCAACATACTCGTCAATCATTGCTTCGGTAATCGCGCCTTCTTCAATTAAAGTCTTTAAATTATCAGCGTAACAGGTAGTTGCCATTTCCATATCAACACCGGCTTTTGCTGCAATTTCGGCGGCATGTTTTTTATCGGCCGCATAACCGTGGTTGATCATTTCCTCAATCGATCCCCAGTCGCTAACTACCATCCCTTTATAGTTCCACTCGTCGCGTAAAATTTGTTTCAGCGTGAATTCGTTTCCAGATGTTGGCACGCCGTTTAAATCGTTAAATGCCGACATAAATGTTAGTACTCCGGCGTCGGCTGCAGCTTTAAACGGACGAAGATGAACGTTTCGTAACAGCGCTTCGGGAATGTACGTGGTATTGTAATCGCGGCCGGCTTCTGACATGCCGTAACCTACAAAATGTTTGGCGCATGCGGCTACTGCCGTTGGATCACTTAAGTCGCCCTGAAAACCTTTTACCATGGCCACTGCAAATTCAGAAGTCAGCAGCGGATCTTCGCCACAACTTTCAGCAATTCGTCCCCAGCGCGGATCCCAGGTAACGTCCATCATCGGTGCAAAAGTCCAGTTAATACCCATCGATGAGGCTTCAATGGCCGAAATGCGCATAGCTTTTTCAGCCAATTCAGGTTCCCACGACGAAGCCATTCCCAGTGGAATTGGGAAAATGGTTCGATATCCGTGAATTACATCACGTCCAAAAAGCAATGGAATTCCGTGTTTACTTTCTTCAAGTGCTACACGTTGAAATTCGGCAACTTTATCAGCGCCAATCATATTTAGAAATGATCCAACTTTTCCATCTCTAATGGCTTGTTTTGTCGCCTCTTCATCTCCGAAAAAACCATCGTTAGCCTGCTGCATCTGTCCGATTTTTTCATCAAGTGTCATCTCGTTCAACAAACTGTTGATTCTTTGTTCTGTCTGATCAGGACTGTCGGTGAATGTGGCTGAACAACCTGCCAGTAGCCAAGTCCCAATAATCAAAATTAATGCTCTAATCTTCATTTTAGTTAGTTTTTAGTTCTACATTTCCTGGTATACACGAACGTAATCTACTTCCATCATTTGTGGGAAGATTGAATTATCAATTCCCTGTGCGCCGCCCCAATTACCTCCGACAGCCACATTCAGAATAAAAAACTGTGGTTTGTCGAACGGCCAGTTGTCGCTGGTTTTATTTGACGGTGCATATCGATGAGTCACATTCTCAGGTGAATCGGTATAGAAAACCATTTCCTTTTCGGTCCAAAACACTCCGTAAACATGAAATTCTTCTTCGGCCGTGTTGAGCGTTTTGCTGCTTCCGCTTCCATCTCCGCCGGAACCTGCCGAAGTATGCACTGTTGCATGCACGGTGTTGGGTTGGTAGCCCACGTATTCCATAATATCAATTTCGCCACAGGCTGGCCAGCCTACATTGCCAATATTGGCACCTAGCATCCAGATTGCCGGCCAGATTCCTCTGCCCGAAGGCAGTTTGGCTCGTATTTCCATTCGTCCGTAAGTAAATTCTTGTTTGCCGCTGGTAATTATGCGGGTTGAAGTATAGGACCCCGGAACTTTATTGTCGTTTACTTTTTCGGCAGTAATGGTAAGAATACCATCATTTATCTCTGCATTTGCGGCATTGGTATAATTTTGCAACTCGTTGTTTCCCCAACCTCCTGAGCCGGTTTCGAAAGTCCAGTTGTCGGAGTTAACTGCATCTCCATCAAATTCATCCGACCAAACCATTTCCAATCTTGAAAAGTGATCGGGGTCGTCGTTTGCGATGGTTACATTTTTTGTAGTAGTATAGGTTTCCCCATTTTTGGTGATAATAAGTTCGATTTTATACGTTCCGGCATAAGGGAAATAGGCAGCTGTATTGGTTTCGTCAGCTACAATTTTATTGCGGTATTCCCATTGAAAGGAATCGTAATTCCCGTCTGAAGTATTTTCGAGGTTGATTAGGTTCGCATTGCTGCCATCGGGTTCGGCAGTAAAACTAATTGCAAAATCAGTAGTTGCAATGTTTACTTTTTTCGAGGCAGATTTTTGCTCTCCATCAAAACCAATTACCAAAAGATTAACATCGTAATCTCCGGCTACCGGGTAATAAACATCATAAGATTGTGTTTTAGATGTTGTTGTTTCGGTCTGCCCGTTTCCAAAATCCCAGTTCATTCTTAAGTACTCTCCTTCTGATTCATTGGTGAACTGAACGTTATTATCATCAATAAATGAATACGAAAAATCGGAAGTGAAACCTGCATCAGTATCATCTTCGCTGCATCCGTTTAAGGGTGAGATGAGTATTAGAAGTGCCAGTAAAAATGGCCAGTTCTGTTTTTGGTTATTGAATGATTTAAGCATATTTTTTACTTATTGAATTACTATTTTTTCTGAAACAGATCGTTTTCCATCGTCGATCAGAATCATATACATACCCTTCTCAATTTCAGAGGTATTTATTTCTGTTGTATGGCTAAAGGTGCTCTGGTTAACTGTTTTTCCTGAAATATCGACCAGTTTAACTTCGTATTTACCGGTATTTTTGGCGCTAATAGTAAAATTGTCTTTTGCGGGATTAGGGTAGATTTTAAATTCCCGGGATGTAACCTGATTAATTCCTACATTAATATCCAGTTTATAAACCCGCAACCAATCGATAAAAACAGAGCATGGGAATTCTGCCGCTGAAACAATGGCTCCACCATATGAATAGGTAGATCCACCTACTCCGGCGCTTAGAATTGGATACATTTTGTGCTCGAACGGATGCCACTCAGAGAAATGATTGGAATATTCTGAAACGTTAACTCTTCTTCCTTCCTTTAGTATAACAGCTGATTCGTCTTCTCCATCCACAGCGAAGACGCCGCCGTCGTTCAAGTGATGGATATGATAGGTATTGTCATCGATAAAAAATTCTATCCGGTCTGAATACCAGTCGATTCCATAAGTATGAAATCCGTAACTCCCGGCATTCAAATCGTTTTCATCGGGCGGATAATTTCCGTAGCCCGGTTCAACAGGATTCGGTACTTGTTTTGTTTCGTAGCTGTAATATGCTCCCTGGTGTCCATGGTTCCATTCGGCCCATTCGTTGTTTTGCCAAAACCAGGCATAATGTACGCTACCAAGATTATGAAAGGGAATAGGTCCAACATATTCCATAATATCGATTTCGCCACCTTGCGGCCACATCAGGCTGTTCCAGCCCTCCGGAATTTCATCGGGCATCATCCAAAAGGCAAAACCTTGTCCCATTTGTTTTACATCGTGCGGATAAATTCTGGCTACAATTCGGTGTCCCGGTCCCCACGATTTTTTCCCGGCTGTATTAATTCTGCCACTGGTATAATTTCTGTCGATGTAAAATTCTTTTCGTGTTGTAATTACCAGGCAGCCATTTTCTGCTCCTGACACATCATTTTGGAAACTAATATTCTCTTGGCGGTTTGTCGCACGATCTAGCTGTCCTGTTCCAAAATCGCCGTTTACCCCGGTTCCTGTTTCGATATTCCAGTTTTCAAGGTCGAGCTGTCCGGCGTTAAAATCGTCTTCCCACAATAATTCGCCAACCTGCCCAAAAGTGTTAAGATTGGTTAGAAAAATACACAGTATGAAAAGACTGGATTTCATTTGTTTTTTTAAGTAATAAAGTAAAGGAATTCAGATTGTTAGTATGATAAGAATTATTTTGGTTTAGACAATACAAAACCCTGATACCAACAATTTTAAGTACCATTAAGTGGTGAATAAAAAGCTATCAGAAAGGGGAGAATTACCTCCCCTTTTGATAGCTAAACTCTATAAATAATCAAAACTATTATTCAGCAGGAACCAACACCCAAGTCCAGCCTGTGCCACCAGCGTTTGTAGGTGTAAAAAGAACCATTTTATCTTCGGTCAGTTCAACAATATTATAAACACCGTCGGGATTTACTCGATCAGCATCATAACCCAATATTGAAGCTCCGTTCAGATGGAGTTGTTGGTTTTCTGTATCCAACACAAAGGAAGCATTGGTTGCATTGCCGTTACCATCGTCGTAAATATAATTTGCAGCACCATCCAGGTTAAAAGTCATGCTTCCAGCGGCATCACCCGGAGGACAGCAATCTCCTGCTGCATTCCACCATAATCCCCATGGATTACCGGGATCAGACATAAACCACCACATTCCACCATCAGGTTCGGGACCACCATCAAATACCCATGTTTTACCTGCAGACGTATTTTCACTAACAAGGTCGTACCAATCCTGCTCCAGAGGAGTATCCAGTACATCAACTGTTACTTCAATTGTTTTCTCGAAAAACTCAGCACCCAAAGTACCTACAAATGTAAAAGTTGAAGTTCCTGGAATAGGATAAACAATCTCAACTTTATTGGTTAAAGCCACACCTAAGTTGTAATCCCAATAACCGGTAACTCCCGGCGTATTCATGCTTAACTCAACAAGATTACCATTTGCTGAGTTCTGGGTTGCAACTAATTCAACACCTTCAACAGTTGTACTGTTTTCAAGGAATTGTTCGTCAACAATGGCATCGCACGACACAATTAGCAGTGCCAGCAATCCAACAAAAAGACTTATTATTATATTATTTCTTTTCATATCTTTTAATATTAAAAACCTGTTACCATCCAGGATTTTGTTCATAAATGCCATTTGATAACCTCATTTCCGTTTCCGGAATCGGAACCAACCCTTTGGTCTCTGGTCGGTAGTTAACTGAGTAATTCGCTTCACTTCCTGAATTTCTCACGCTTATTGTTTCATCAAAAGCAGTGTTAACATCTCCCCAGCGAACAAGGTCGAACCAACGTAACGCTTCAAAAGCTAACTCGTGCATTCTTTCTTCTTTAAGTGCATCTAAAGAATAAGCAACAGGATCTAATCCGGCTCTTGCTCTAACAGCGTTCATTCCATCTGCTGTTCCTGAAATTTCAGAGTGCATCAACAAAACGTCAGCATAGCGCATAAAAATGAAATCCTGTGCGTGCATTAATTGCATATCGGTATTTCCCCAATTGTACAACTGAATGAACATACCCACATTTGCCTGGTCATCAGTATTATAGTATTGAATAGCAGTATATTTCTTGTTAAAAAAGCCTGTTTCATGATCACCTTTGTCTCCCACATAATCGCCGGTTCCCTGGTCGGCCTGTCCAACCTGAAGGATAGAACCTAGTTTTCTTGGGTCGTTGTCATCCCATCCGGTATACAATCTTGGATTAACAGTGCACCATCCCCAACCTTGACCAAAAGGTACTAAAGAGTTATCTCTAAGGCTTGTGAATAGAGCAAGTCTGTTGGTATAAATATTTCCGTTTGACCATCCCCAGTCACCAAAAGAGAACCTTTGTACAAACATGGATTCATTATTTCCACGACCAAAAGTAGGTGTGTGGCCATCCTGGCCTACCCACGAAAGATCGTTTTCATTTGCCCATGGTAATATGGTTGTATCACCGGCTGCAATGTTTACGTACGAGTACGGCCAAAGGTTTCTGAAATCATCAACCAGTCCGTAGCCACTGTTATTCATACAGTCTTCCAAATGGCTCTGTACATCTGATGCCGACAAAGAACCTCCATCAACAAGAGGTAATGTAGTGGTAGCCTGACCTTCAATATTGGTCATATAACCAGTATAGAACAAATATACTCTGGCCAGATATGCCTCTGCTATCCATTTGTTTGCATGACCATAATCAGATTCCGGAATATTGGAAAACGCAACCGCTGGCATGGTTTCGATTGCAAGTTTAAGGTCAGATGCAATTTGCGCAAAAGTCTCTGTATAAGTCGATCTTGGCACATCTCTTGGCGCATCGAATGTAACAATCAAAGGTACACCACCAAAAAACTTCCCTAATCTGAAATAGTAGAACGCACGCATGAACAGTGCTTCACCAATCGCCTGATCTTTAAAGTTCTGAGCTTCTTCAGGGCTGCTGAAATAGGTTGAAAAGTCAGCTTCTGCTGTTTTGTCGATAATTGCAGTTGCCCTTGATATACCATTGTAGCATTGTACCCACATATCTCTGTAAGTATCTTCTGCCGGGTCTTCAAAGTTATCAACCCATTTTGCCGATTTATCATCAGCACCACCGCCACCAAGCATTAAATCAGACATTAAACTTGCAGCAACAGATTCGTTACTGTGCACGTTAGGCGTATAGATTGCATTATAAACCCCTGCCATTGCCTCCTTTATATCCTGAGGAGTGCTGTAAAAGGTTTCTAAACTTTTCCCGTATAAATTATCTGTATCCAGATAATCCTGACTACAACTCGTTGCAAAAAGTAATCCTGCAAGGAATGTAATATATATTAGTTTTTTCATCATCATTTGTTTTTAAAATTTAAAAGGCAACACTTAATCCAAACATTACTGTCCTTGGTAATGGGTATAATCCGAGGTCAATTCCTGATGCCCAACCGGCATCGTGTCCAAAACGAACTTCAGGATCCATTCCGTCGTAGCTTGTAAAAGTGTGCAGGTTATTTACTGCAGCGTATACTTTAAGTGTTGAAACAGCATCAAAACTTGAAAGCATTTTGCTGAAATCGTATCCAAATGTCAAGTTATTGATTCTCACATAGTCTGCATCATGCATGTAAATGTCAGAAACGTACTGCTGATTTCGGTTTGATACAGAAGACAGTCGAGGCATCTTAGTAGAAGTACCTTCACCATGCCAACGTTCAAAAACAGTTGAGGTGTAGTTTTGTGTTGGACTATCAGCAAATGAACGATACGATTGCATTACCTGCATTCCGAATTTTCCGGCCAAAGTGGTGTTTACGTAAAATCCTTTGTAAGCAAGGTTTAGTTGCAGTCCCATTTCTAAATCAGGATTAGGATTTCCCAAATATCCTTTATCATTTTCGTCGATTGTTCCGTCCATGTTTTTATCTACAAAACGAACATCACCAGGACGCTGATCGTTAAAATAAGGTGCTCCATCAGGTCCCACATAAGCATCAACTTCATCCTGATTCTGCAGAATTCCATCCGTTTCGTATCCGTAGAAATAACCGATTGGCTGACCAACTTCAACTCTTGAAACCTCTGCTGTACCTTGCGATATTACGTGAGAAGGTCCGTGAATAATTCCATCGGTATTGGCAATTCTTGTTACCTCGTTTTTATTATGTGCAGCGCTTAAAATAACACCATATTTAAAATCACTGATATTGTCGTTCCAGTTTAGTACCAATTCAAAACCTTTATTTTCAATATCTCCTCCATTGATAAAAGGAGCTCCGGCGCCTGACGTACCCAAAATAGGTGCTACAACCAGCCAGTCTTTTGTGGTTTTCTTATACCAGTCTAACGCAACACCAAGTCTTGAACCAAGTAGTCTCGCATCAAGTCCGATATTCAACTGCTCCGAAGTTTCCCATGTTACGTCTGGGTTTGGAACTTTTGAAGGATATGCTGTTGTACCCGATACCGGTTTTGTATCTCCAAAGAAATAACCAGGGAAAGCATAGGTTATTTGCGAAGAGTAAATAAAGTTGTCGATTGATTGGTTACCGTTCTGTCCCCAGCTTAAACGCACTTTAGCGAAATCAAGAACATCTGAAGTGCTTTCCATAAAGTCTTCACTGGTAAGCACCCATCCTGCTGATACTGAAGGGAAATATCCCCAACGGTTACCTTTTGCAAAGTTAGAAGAACCATCTGCACGCATTGTAACAGAGAGCAGGTATTTCTCTTGGTAATTGTATTGTGCTCTTGCCATGTACGACATTAAACCGCCACCGCCGGCAGCCCAGTCAGCTCCTGATGTAGTAATATCGCTGATAGAACCCGGACTTTCGGTATTATTAATATAGGCATAGCGAGGATCACCAGGGAATAATAAATTATTTCTTGAACCTGATACATTCATATTGATGTCGTTTTGAAGTAGCTCATAACCAACTAAACCAGTTATGTCATGGTCGCCAAACTGACGATCGTATGAAAGTGTGGTTGTCCATGTCCAGTTACTTCCCAGGTATTGGTTTTGCGAAGCTCCGTCAGTGGCATCGGTATAAAGTGTTCCTAACCGATAAGTCGGGTTCATCGATCTGCCCCATCCAAACCATGCATCGAGTCCGTATGAAGATCTTAATCTTAAGTCTTTAATAGGTTCAACTATTGCATACACGTTTCCAACAACCCGGTTTCCTTTACCATAGTTGTAGTTAGTAGCATAGTACATTGAGGCTATTGGGTTGGTAGCTTGATTTATGTCATCCATGGTTGGCGTAAAACCAAATTGGTTGATATTATTATCAATAGCTGGTTGCCAGTAAGCAGGCATTAAAGGGTGTTGAACAAGTGCATTGTGCAAGTCGTTCCAGTAGATATTACCGGTTCTGGCACTTCTGTTTTCTGTATTGGTATAGGTGATATTCTCCCCAACTGTAATAATACTGTGTTCCTTATTCTTCTTCAATACCATCTCGGTATTTAACCTCGCTGTCAATCTTTTATATCCGGCATCAGTTATTTCACTTCCGATAATACTTTTTTGGTCGAAATACGAAATCCCTGCAGAGTAGGTTATATCTTTGCTTCCGCCGGTAATGTTTAAAGCATGACTTTGCATTGGAACATTACTACTGGTAATTTCATCAATCCAATTGGTACCTTCCCAACCATTTTGAAGTGCTCCCCAAACGTCATTACCTAACTGGTCTGCTAATGCGTCGCCATAGTTGCTTCTAAGCCAGTTGTTTCCTGTAATTTCCTTCTGCCAATCCATTGGCGCCTTGTTATCGTTAACTCGGCCTTCATCCATAATATACATATACTCCTGGGCAGTTAACGGATCCAGATTTTTATATATATTCTGAATTCCATAATAAGCGTCGTAGGAGATCTTTGCTGGTCGGTCTTCGCTTCCTTTTACGGTTGTTACCAACACAACTCCGTTTGCAGCTCTCGAACCATAAATCGCTGCAGATGCCGCATCTTTCAATACATCAATTGACTCAATGTCCGAAGGACTCAAGTAGTCAATGTCTCCAACAGCCACACCATCAACAATGTATAATGGGTTGGAGTTTCCGATGGTTCCTAAACCACGAATAGTAACCCGGGTTCCTGCGCCTGGCGAACCATTGTTTCGTGTAATACTAATACCGGCAGCAACTCCCTGTAAAGCTTCCATTGCTGAACCAGTATTAAGTTCTGCAATATCTTCTCCTTTTACATTTAAATTGGCTCCAGTGGTCAGGATTTTCTTCTGAACACCGTAACCAACAACAACTACCTCGTCAACGTTAAATAAATCAGGATCAAGTTGAACATTGATCTCTGTTCTTCCTTCTACACCGATTGTTTGTGTCTTCATTCCTATATACGAATACACAAGCGTTGCATCTGATGGTACCGTAAATTCGTAATTACCATCAAAGTCGGTTACTGTTCCGTTGGTGGTTCCTGCAACTGTTATAGTCACCCCTGGTAAAGGCTGATTATCGTCAGAAGAGGTTACAACACCTTTCAGAACAACTTCCTGGGCAAATGCCCCCAAGACGAAAAATGTACCCACGAATAACATGAGCATTTTTCTCATTACTAGTTTTTCTTTCATAGATCTAATTTTGATAATAGTATTAATAGTCAATTTATGCACATCATATCTAAATTGTGAATTTAGATTGTTTAAGACTCCTTTATAAATGGAATAATAGTTCTGGAGGGATCCAAAGTGTGATTTAAATTCATAGTATTTAGATTAGCAATAGTTAATATCTTATTGTTACATGTACAATATTGGTACAATCTTAAACATTTATTATTGGTTAAACAAAAATTAACAATTCGAAGATTGATGAATTAATCCGAAAATGACTAGAAAATAGCCCTTCAAAAACACATCTCGGATAAATCAAAAATACATCAAAAATACATCAATAGTTAGTTAGACAATTGATAATCAGCATTGGTGTGTCTGTGTTTTAATGGGATTTAATATCTCATGTTATATATGCTATACAACAGGAAATGATTTTCTTAAAAGTTCAGAAGGAAGGTAGATAGATTTACATCACGTGAAATATTAAGTTTTTTTCGAAGTCGATATCGACTGATTTCCACTCCGCGATCAGAGATGTTTAACAATGTTGCTATTTCCTTGGTCGACATATTCATTCGAATGTAGGCGCAAAGCCTCAAATCTTTTGGTGATAACTGCGGGAATTTATCTTTTAAACGATTAAAGAGATCAGCATGCACTTCTTCAAAATAACTTTCGAATATTTTCTTTTGATGCTGATTATCGATCTCTTTTTCAATACGTTTTTTTAAAATGGCCATTTTCGTTTTAAGGGCTCCATCAGAAGTTTCATTAGCTACCTGCTTTAGTTCCTGGTTTATTTTCATGAGGAACTTATTTTTATTGACGATACTCAACGTTTGGTTGGCCAACTCCTTATCCAGTGCGAGTTTTTCGGCCTCTAGTTTTTCATTCTTTAAACGAATAATTTCCTTTTCGGCAACCAACGACTGTTCTTTAAATTCTTTTTCCCTCTTCCGAAGTGTTTTTTCGTGTTTCTTGCGTTCTTCTTTTCGCGATTTTTCAAAGCGTCTGTTAATAATCCAGGCCACAATTAACACCAATATAAATAGAATGAAAATGTAAACGTATATGGCCATTTTTGAACGATGCCAGGGCGGGGTGATCACAAAAGAAAAGCTGGCCTCTTCGCTTTCAATGCCAAAACTATTCCTGGCCTTTACTCGAAATTTATAATCATTTTCAGGCAGATTGTTTATATCGCGGTAATTATCGGAGGACCAGGGGGACCAGGCTTCAGAATAATTGTCGATAAAATAGCTAAACTCAAGTTGCTCGGGGTTGGGATAGAACGGTGCTGAAAAATGAAAACGAAATGCATTCTTTTGGAAGGGGAACTCAAATTGGGTTTGCAGTTCGTTTGGAAAAATAACCGTGTCGGAATTAGGAATATCCACGCTGGTAATAAAACTGGGAAATGGCTGATTGTATGATGCAACAATACGCGAAGAGTAATGTGCGAAGCCATCTTCGGTGGCGATAAACACATTGTCGGTACCATGTACATAGAGGAATTCCCACTCTTGCACCAGTTTGTTGTTCAGTTGTTTAAATGGAGTTGTAAGCTTGGTGTAACTCCCATCGTCGTTTTTAAGAAGAACTCCTACACCGCTTTCAGTAATGTACCAGTAATTTCCCTGTATATCTTCCTCGACATATTTTAGGCGATCGTCAAGGTCAAACATCTCGTTTCTTGACTGGTCTTTTTCAAAGCGGTCGGTAGCACCATTGTAAATGTATATTCCGTCAACTGTTGAAATAATCCATGGATCACCAATGTTGAGAAGAATATTGAGATGATCCTGGGGTAATCCATCATTAGTACTATACTTTTTAACGTTGATTGCCGAATCGCGGCGGGTGTTTAAACGAACACGAAAAACACCTCGTGTTCCATGGCTTACCCAAATATTGCCGTTGTTATCTTCCGTTAAAAAACGACTCGACTCGCTGAAGCCTTTAATTTTCTGTTTAAATTTCCATTGGTTTTCTTCAAAATGATATAGGGAAATTCCGCTGTAATTTCCTCCAATAGCCAGTTCAGGCGATTTGGTTAACTGAATGAAAGTCCAGCCTCCGGGCTCACTGCTGATTTGAGTGGCTTTTTTTCCATTAATAATGAAAGTTCCCAGGTGGTGGCCACAAAACAATTGCTTATCAATTACTTTTAAACTCCATACTTGGCCTTCTGTTCCTGAAATCAACTCAAAAGATTCAGTAGTATTCTGAACGGTTGGACTGAAGGGTTTGGCAAAAAGTCCCTGGTTGGTTCCCAAATAAAGAATATTATTATGCACAATGGAGCAATAGCCGGTACTTATTCCCTCTTCGCTTGATATATAGCTTAAAGGCGAGTTTAGCTCGATATAGTCAATACCATTATCGAGGCCAAGCCATAAGTTGCCTGAATGGTCGGTGTTAAGGCTAAGAACGGTGTTGTTTTGCAGTCCGTTATCGCGGTTTAACTGTTGAATAATATTGCCATCAGAATCGGCAATAATCAATCCGTTCAATATTGTTCCAATGGCCAGGTTGTTGCCGCTTAGTTTTATTGCGCAAAACAAAATATCTTTTTTAACCTGTTCGTTGGCAGGGACATCCCATTTTTCGAGCTTCCCACTTTTGTATTCGAACCAACCTTCCTGTGCTGTTCCAATTAATAAATGATTCTCGAAAAAACTTACCATCGACAATATTTCGTTGTTCTGAAGTTCTTCTGCCCAGGGGACTTTGTTTACAAACCCATTTATATATTCGAACAAACCCACTCCCGGTTCGTGAAAGAAGAGCCGTTTGTTTACATAAAATGAATAGGAAAACGCTTCTTCAGGTTTAATTGTCTGTATCGCTCCATTGTTATAAATAAAAATGTTCTGATAGGATTGAAAGACGATGCCATATTGTGTGTTGTAAATTTTCCAGATAATATCAGTTTCAATAGTACTGTCGGGGAGTTTGTCGAGCAAACTATGAAATACCGGGCCACTTTCCGAATAGGTTTCAAAAATTCCAAAATCGTCATCCAGCCCAATATAAATTACTCCTTCATCATCGATACAAACTGACCGCACAGCAGAAGTGGTTGAGACCTGAAACAAATCCCAGTTAAGACCATCAAAACGAAGAAGGCCATCGTTATTGGCGAAATACATAAACCCATTCGGGTCTTGTGCTACCCCCCAGTTTTGGGTTCCGGCATTATAAGCTGCTTTCGTATAATTCAGAATATTGGGTACTCCAATCCTTTTTACCTGGCCAATACCAAGCAAGGGGAAAATAAGAATTAATATAAGTAAAGTCTTTTTCAAATCTCAGGTTTGTTGGTTGAATAATTAATTAAAACCAGTTCCTAAAATACAATAATAATGTTAAGAGTTGAAATTAGTCTAAAATTCTAATATTTGCATGGAATTTTAAGCCCTCGTATCGCAGCACCAAAATTAAATTTTTGGTTAAAATAGTGAACGAAAAGAAAGCCTTAGCTGTATTACTAAAAGTAAGTGAAAAATATGAGTACTGATAAATATAAAAACCTGCGCTACCGGTTAATGGAAACGGAAACCTGGCCGCTGAAATATATGTTTAAATTTATAACACCTAATGAAGATGGTAAGGTTGAGCAAATAAAAGCCATTCTTCCGAAGGAAGGAAATGTAACATTTAAGCATACTGCTAACCTGAAACACGTTTCGGTTACCTGTGTAACACTTATGGAATCGGCGGATCAGATTGTTGAGATAACTGAAAAGGCGGATAAAATTGAAGGGGTGATTGTTCTTTAACTCGCTTATGAATTATCTCAGTGAGACTTTGATTTCAGAAACAAAGTGAACTGGAATTACAAAGTCGAACTGATCCCGAGCTTTTGTCGAGTGATCTATAGGTTTTATTCCCCGCCCCTTGGGGCGATTAAACGATTAATTCCTTATTGATACCCCTTCTGCTCTGCGGCGGGGGAGTTCATTAATAAAGCACTAAAGGAACTATACGAACATGTTTATGCGAAAGAACACCAAATTTAATCCAAAACGATTTAGTTGAATAAAAGTTTCCTTCAAAAATAGCATAATACAAATGATTTGATTGATCTTTTTTAGATGATCGATATTACAATGATTATACATTTAGTGAAACTATAGTTGTATTAATTGCAAGTATTATTTTTAATATTCAGCTAATCATTTGGTGAAAAAATGTATCAGTATATCAAAAAAAAAATAAATCATAAAGTTACTTTGTTAAACCCTTCCGGGAATTGTCAGAGCCTTAGCTGATATAGGAGTTTAAACAGCTGAAGGACCGCGGTCTGTTTTGTTGGCTATTCCAATACATACCTGTTACACAGGCACCATGAACCATATAAATCGGTAATATTTTGCATTGCTGGTTAAAATTAATTACATTAATTGAATCATGTGTATAAAGAATAAAAAGGTATCATTAGGATTTACAAATGAGCAATTTGATTCAGGAATTCATATCTGTCAAATTTATAGTGATGAAGAAGAACGTACTGATTCCATTTCAAAATTTATCCTTAGCGGTCTGAAATCAAACGAAAAAGTCGCCTGTTTTTCAGATAAGGAAGACAAGAAGAAAATTAATCATTTTTTACAGCAAAATGGAATATCACTCTATGATTATTTGGAATCAGATAAGTTTACTTTGTCTGGTGCCAATGAAACCTATTTTGAAGACAATGAATTCGATCCTAACAGAATGATATCTCTATTAAAAAGCTTTCACAACAGAAGCGTAACCCAAAATTTGTCCGGAGCAAGGATAATTGGCGAGATGACAAAAAATATTGAGCAAATAAAGGGTGGAGAAAAACTGTTGGAGTATGAGTCGAAAGTAAATAAACTGATTGAAGAATATCCCATAACAACCGTTTGCCAGTATAACAGTAATGATTTCAGTGGTTCATCTATTCTGGATATTTTAAAAGTACATCCCTATATGATTCTTCGGGGGACTGTAGTTCGCAATCCATTTTATATAAATCCTGATGAATTTTTAAACGATCTTACAAATTGATCCGAATGTTATCAAAATCCTTAGATCCGCTTGATTCAAAAGTATTAGGGAAACTAATGCTCATGCAAAATTTTGTTATAAACCTGCCAAATGAAGATTCAATATTTAGTTTTGTTTGTAAAGGATTATTGGATGTGCCAGGCATTGAAAAAGCTAAATATTACGGCAATCAGGAGGAAATTTCCAATCATGAATCAAAAAAAATCTCCCTGCCAATCCAAGTGGATGATTCTTTTTACGGATATATAAACCTGACGCTTTCAGATACGAATAAGTTTCAGCCCTACCAAGATTATCTTTCCAACTTTATGTTTATGATTGGTGTAATTTTGGAACAAAAAAAGCAACGAAAGCTACTTGCAAATCATCAGTTAAAATTAGAACAACAAGTTAAAGAACGTACAGAACAGCTGAATAACGAGAAACAGCTTCTACAAACCATTATCGACACTATACCGGTTATGGTAACTATTTACGACAGTGAAGTAAATTCGGTAATTTTGAATAATGCGGTAGAAAACATAACTGGCTGGACGAATGAAGATGCGCAGCATAATAATATTATGGAACTCGCTTATCCTGACCCTGAATATCGTGAGCACGTTTTAGGATTTATGGCAGCTCTCCAGCCTGTATTTCAGGATTTAATTATGCGCACAAAAGATGGGCGAGATATTGAAACTACCTGGGCCAATGTGGAAATTCCCGATGGAAGAAGCGTGGGCGTGGGCGTTGATATCTCGGAAAGAAAAGAGTTGGAAAGCCAACTTATTGAGGCTAAAGAAAAAGCAGAAGAAAACAGAAGATTACTCAAGACAATTGTTAACGCTACTCCTGATTTGATTTGGGTGAAAGATACCAATGGAATATACTTAAATTGTAATAAACGTTTTGAAGATTTCTTTGGTAAAAGTAAAAGTGAAATAATCGGTAAAACTGACTATGATTTTGTAGAAAAAGAATTAGCGGATTTTTTCAGAAATCATGATAACCGCGCAATGAATGCAGGAGGTCCTATCATTAATGAAGAAGAAATTACATTTGCTATTGATGGTCATTCTGAAATACTGGAAACTATAAAAACGCCGCTAGCCGGTAGTAACAATGATATAATCGGAGTTCTTGGTGTTGGCAGAGATATCACAGATCGTAAAAAAGCCGAAGAAAAATTACTGAAAGCCAAGAAAGAAGCGGAAGAAAGTGAAAAACAATTAAGACTTATCTCCGATAATTTTGTTAATGGCATGATTTATCAGGTAGCCATGCTTGATGAAAATCGTAGGCAATTCAACTACATTAGTAACAATGTACAAGATTTATATGGCTGTACGGAGGAAGAAGCAAAAGAAGATGCGAATTTAATTTATGGCAAGTTGCACCCTGATGATGTTGAAGGGCTTATTGAAAAAGAAAAAGAAGCATTAAAAAACATGTCTGTATTTGAAGCAGAGGCAAGAGCAATTACTCCCAATGGAAACATCAGGTGGGCTTATTTCATCTCAAAACCACGCATAATTAATGGAGTAGCTTGTTGGGATGGTATTGAAATTGATATCACCGAGCGAAAACAAATGGAGATAGAACTACGAAAAGCCAAAGAAAAAGCAGAAGAAAGCGACCGCTTAAAATCAGCTTTTCTGGCTAATATGAGCCATGAAATCCGAACACCTATGAATGGAATTCTGGGGTTCACTAGTTTATTGCAAGAACACGACCTGACTGGAGCACAGCAGCAAAAATACATTGAGATTATTAAAAAAAGTGGTAATCGGATGTTGAGTACGGTCAATGATATCATTGAAATTTCAAAAATTGATTCCGGACAAATAACTATAAATTCAAATAAACTAAATATTAGTAAACATATTTTAGCCCTATATGATTTTTTCAATTTTGAAGCAACAAAGAAAGGATTGAAGTTAACCCTAGAAAATAAATTATCGGAGAATGAATCTTTTATAATTTCGGATAAAAACAAATTAGATTCAATTCTTACGAACCTTATAAAAAACGCAATTAAATTTACTGAAAAAGGAAGCATTAAAATTGGCTGTGAAAAGAAAGTTGATTTACTTGAATTTTATGTGAAAGACACTGGCATTGGAATTCCTGCTGCAAGGAAAGACGCTGTTTTCAACCGTTTTGAGCAGGCCGACATTGAAGACAAACAGGCACGTGAAGGATCTGGACTGGGGCTGGCAATTGTGAAATCTTATGTCGAGATGTTAGGTGGAACTGTTTGGGTGGAATCAGAAGAAAACAAAGGTTCAACATTTTTCTTTACAGTATCATATAAGCCCGTAAAATCAGAGACAAAAAGTAAAACGAAGGTTCAAAATAAGATCTCTGACAAAGCAAAAAATTTGAATATTCTAATTGTTGAGGATGATGATGTCAGTTCTTTATACTTATCAACGATTATAAAAGACATAGCTAAAAATATTCAGATAGCCAGAAACGGAACTGAAGCAGTTGAAATATGTAAAAATAACTCAAATTTCGACCTTGTTTTAATGGATATTAAATTGCCGGGAATGAATGGTTTAGAAGCAACTGAAAAAATAAGAAAATTTAATAAGAAGGTAAAAATAATTGCTCAAACAGCACATGCTTTACAAGGTGATCGGGAACAGGCAAGAATCTCTGGTTGTGATGATTATATTGCCAAGCCTATAAACAAGGGAAAACTTATTGAAATGATTGATAGGTATTTTGAATAACATAGTTAGTTATGATAGCTCCCAGTTTTAGCTGGAGGCCATCTTTTGCAATATTTATATTAGAATCTTAAGTACAATACTATGATTAGACCATTTAGAATAGTTGCTGCTATTTTTTTAGTTGGGGCCTTTTTATGTTCGTGTTCATCAAAACAGAAAGAAACCGAACAACTCCCCAATATTATTTACATTATGAGTGACGATCATGCCTACCAGGCTATAAGTGCTTATGGGCATGGATTGAATGAAACACCAAACATCGACCGGCTGGCCAACGAGGGTGCCATTTTTTCCCGCGCATGTGTAACCAACTCCATTTGCGCTCCGAGCCGAGCAGTTTTGCTTACGGGCAAGCACAGTTTTATCAACGGGAAAGTGGACAATGTTCAGCCTTTTAACTGGGACCAACCCAACTTCCCAAAGTTGCTTCAGGCAAACGGCTACCAAACTGCTATGATCGGTAAAATCCATCTGGACGGAATTCCTCAGGGATTTGATTTTTCCATGGTACTTCCCGGACAGGGTAATTACTACAATCCGGATTTTCTGATTGACGGCGAACGGGTACGAAAAGAAGGCTACTGTACCGATATTATTACTGAAACCACTCTCGACTGGTTAAAAAACAAACGCGATCCCAATAAGCCTTTCTGTGTGCTTTACCACCAGAAAGCACCACACCGCAACTGGAAATCAGCACCGGAATACCTTGGTTTGTATGATGACAAAACATTCAATCCTCCATCAAATTATTTTGATGATTACAGTGGTATGGGAACAGCTGCCAGAGAGCAGGAAATGCAAATTGACGGACATGCAGGCTGGGGACACGATTTTAAAATGATTGTTGATCCGAATGGAGACAGCACCGGTTTTCAGCGCGAATTAAACCGTTTTAACGAAAAACAGTTAGTGGACTGGCTTGCTGCTTATACGCCAAAGAATGATGCCTTCAAAGCTGAATATCCAAATCTTTCTGAAAAAGAAATTGGCCTTTGGAAATTTAACCGTTACATAAAAGATTATTTACGCACCATTAAATCGGTAGACGACGGTGTGGGTGAAGTGCTCGACTATCTCGAAGAATCGGGACTGGCAGAAAACACCATCGTAATTTATACCTCTGATCAGGGATTTTATCTAGGCGAGCATGGTTGGTTCGACAAACGTTTTATGTACGAAGAATCTTTCCGCACACCACTTTTGGTGCGTTACCCTAAAGAAATTGAAGCCGGAACAGAAATTGGCAGGCTGGTACAGAACCTCGATTTTGCGCCGACTATTCTTGACTATGCAGGTGTTGAGGTTCCGGAAGAGATGCAGGGAGAATCGTTCCGCAAACTGGTGAGTGGCGAAGCTGATGAGTGGCGCGATGCCGTTTATTACACTTACTATGAATATCCATCGGTACACATGGTAAAACGGCATTATGGAGTGGCCACCGATCGTTACAAGCTCATGCATTTTTATTACGATATCGACGAATGGGAAATGTACGATTTGGAGAAAGATCCTAAGGAAATGCAAAATGTCTACAACAATCCGGAGTATGCCGATGTGCAAAAGATGCTTCATGAAAAACTTGAAGAGGTTCGCGTTAAATATGGCGACAGCGATGAACTAAATCAAAAATACCTGAAAGCATATCTCGATCATCAGGAACAACGAAGAAATCGAAACAATAATTGAAAACAATGGCTTTATTCAACCTTGACCAGTTATATCTAAAGGGAAATACCTCGAAATCGATGTATTTCTTTCTTATACTATTGATTTTGACACCAGGGTTTATAGACGCACAACCTAACATCCTTTTTATTTTTGCTGATGATCAAACCTACCTGGGAGTGAATGCAATGGGGAATTCTGAAGTAATTACGCCAAATCTTGATAAACTGGCAAATTCGGGAGTTACATTCACTCATACCTATAATATGGGAGGTTGGAATGGTGCAGTTTGTGTTGCCAGTCGTGCAATGCTGAATACCGGAAGATTTATATGGCATGCCCGCAATTCAGAAAAAAACTATCCGAAAATGAAAGAGGATGGTCAATTCTGGAGTTTATTGATGCAAAATGCCGGATACGATACCTATATGACCGGCAAATGGCATGTGAAGCAAGATGCAAAGACCATTTTTAATACAGCCATTGATATTCGCCCGGGAATGCCGGCATCAGTTCCCGAAGCCTATAACAGGCCACAATCTTCAGCCGATACAACCTGGTTACCCTGGCAAAAAAAGCGGGGCGGTTTTTGGCAAGGAGGAAAACACTGGAGCGAAGTGGTTGGCGACAATGCAATTCAATTTTTGGATTCAGCAAAATTGAGTAAAAATCCGTTTTTTATGTATCTGGCTTTTAATGCGCCGCATGATCCGCGTCAGTCGCCAAAAAAATATGTGGATATGTATCCGTTGGAGAATGTTGCTGTGCCGGAAAACTTTATGGACTTGTATCCTTATAAAGACGCAATTGGTTGTGGAGCCGAATTACGGGATGAAAAACTAGCTCCGTTCCCACGCACAGCGTATTCCATTAAAGTGCACCGCCAGGAATATTACGCAATTATCACACACATGGATGAGCAGATTGGACGAATTATATCTCATTTGAAGGAAACGGGGCAGGATAAAAATACATATATCCTTTTTAGTGCTGACCATGGTCTTTCGGTAGGGCACCACGGGCTTGTGGGAAAACAAAATATGTTTGATCATAGTATGCGAGTGCCACTGGTTGTTGTAGGCCCCAATATTCCGGGAAATGAGAAAAGAGATATGCAGGTTTATCTTCAGGATGTTATGGCTACTACCCTGGATTTGGCAGGAATCGAAAAACCGCAATACGTTGAATTTAATAGTTTAATGCCGGCAATTAACAATGACGTTAAATCGAGTCCCTATTCTGAAATTTATGGCGCTTATATAAATTTACAGCGTATGGTCCGCAATGAAAAATATAAGTTGATAGTCTATCCTGAAGCAGATAAAATTCTTTTGTTCGATGTAGAAAATGATCCGGAAGAAATCTACGATCTGGCAGAAAAACCTGAATATAAGAAGGTAGTTAAAGAATTGGCCGAGAGATTAAAACAACAACAGAAACTTATGGATGACCCGTTGAATTTACATTCCTATTTCCCAGAGCTATTTTAAAATCTAAAAGTTACTTTGGAAACTTCTTTTGGTTGCTTGTTATCTACAACTTTGTACGTAAATGGTATGCAAGGAAATAAAAAAGCAGTTACGATTAATTTCGTAACTGCTTGATGTTTAAGTGGGCCCAGCTGGGCATGATCCAGCGACCCCCTGATTATGAGTCAGGTGCTCTAACCAACTGAGCTATAGGCCCGGAGTGAAAATGTAATTAATATATACGATTTTCGGGGTGCAAGTTTACAAATTTGGATGAATATACGCAAGCATTTGCTAAAAATTAGACAAATAAAAAGGTGTCTGCAATTGCAAACACCTTTCTATTATCTGTTAAAAATGAAATTATGCAGGCATATCAGGTAAACTCCAAGGCTTACGATAAGTATGCTTGATCAATTCAGCAGCAAAATCTTTTGCAGGAACAGGATCAGTCCACGTTTTCTGGAATGTTGGATGACCATCATGAATAGCAAAACCGTCTTTAATAACAGTTCTGATTTCTTCACTGTCGGTAAGGTTAGTGAATTGCATGTTTTCACCATCCCAATCCAGTTCTTTATTCAGCCCTTGTAAACGAACACCCAGAACACCCATTACAACCATTTCGTTAAATGGTCCTGCTTCTTTAAAGTCTGATGCAGTTGGAACTCGATTCTCAGTAGTTTCTTTACATGCACGTACCCAATCCATTTCGTGACTGGTTTCTACACGGCGACGGAATTTAGGAGCGTTAGGCTCGCGACCCGATAATAACCATGGGTTTACACCGTAACATCCGCAAATCAGTTTGTCTTTTGTTCCGTGGAAAATTACGCCACCACCCTGATCGTTAGGGTCTTTTCCATCTGGCCAACCTTCAGGGAGCATTGGCTTAATACCACCGTCGTACCAGTGTACGTCAACTTGAGGAAGCGTGTTTTTCTTCAAGCCTTTCCATGGTTTATCGGCATTTGCTTTACGTTCCGGGTAAGTAAGTTTTACCGATTGGGCAGTAGGAGCACAATCTTGTAATAACAGTGTAGAGTTTCCTTGAGTATGAATAGGATAACCTAAATCAAGCCCAACAAATACCGGGTGAAGAATATGGCAAGCCATATCGCCAAGTGCACCAGTACCATAATCCCACCAGCCACGCCAGTTCCATGGATGATAAACCTGGTTAAACGGACGCATTTTTGCAGGACCGGTAAACAGATCCCAATCTAATGTATCCGGCACCCAATCACCTCTTTCAGGAGTATTCAATCCCTGAGGCCAGATAGGACGGTCGGTAAATGCTTCTACTTTTGTTACTTCACCAATTTCGCCGTTGGCTAACCATTCCGAGGTCAGGTTTACACCTTCGCCAGAAGAACCCTGGTTACCCATTGACGTAGCAACACCATGTTTGGCTGCCAGTTTGGTAAGTAATCTTGATTCGTAAACAGTGTGAGTTAATGGTTTTTGCACATAAACGTGCTTACCCATTGTAATGGCATGAGCGGCAACAATTGCGTGCGTGTGGTCGGCAGTTGCAACTACTACAGCGTCAAAGCTGTCACCCATTTCATCGTACATTTTACGCCAGTCTTTGTACTTTTTTGCACTCGAATACTGTTCGAATACAGGTGCTGAGTACTTCCAGTCAACATCGCATAATGCAACGATATTTTCAGACTGAAGATTTCTAAGGTTTGAATTTCCCATTCCTCCAATACCCACAGCGGCAATATTTAATTTGTCACTTGGTGCTTTGTGCCCAAGACCTGCTACTGCGTGGCGCGGAACAATTGTAAATCCTGCAGCGGCTGCTGCTGTTGTACCAAGAAATGCTCTTCTTGATACTGATGTCATTTTTGATTTTTCCTCCATAACAATACTAGTTTTAATCGGATAGGTATTAAATAATCTTGAAATATAATTCAAAAAACGGTTAAATATAATGATATATGCTGACGGTTCAACAAACAATGCTGTGAAACAAGCAGAAAAAACGAAATATGGTTGCTCTTTTCGGAGTCATTTTTTTGATTATCGATTGTGAACAAACTTCAACCTCAGTGGTTTACTGTTTTTAGTATAGCTTTTGTCTATTTAGCTTAAAAAAAATCAATTTGACACGAGTGGTATTTCCATCTACATTTGTGTAGAATTTTAAAAATCAAAAACAAAGAATCATGAAATCAGTAGGAGATAAATTCCCAAAGTTTAAAAAGCAAGCAATTTTAGCCGACAATCAATTCGGAACAGTAACATCTGAAGATCATAAAAAAGCAGGGAAATGGATGGTAATTTATTTTTACCCGAAAGACTTTACTTTTGTGTGTCCAACCGAGATTGTTGAGTTTAACAACAACCACGCTAAATTTGAAGAGCTGAATGCCGAATTGTACGGTGTATCAACCGATACTGCAGAGGTTCATCTGGCATGGAAATCGAATGATCCGCGTTTGTCAAATCTCAGCTATCCACTCATCGAAGACACTTCAAAGTCGTTAAGCAAAAAATTAGGTATCTTACAACCTGGTAGCGTTGCTTATCGTGCAACATTTATTGTTGATCCGGAAGGAAGAATACAATGGGTAAATTGCAACAACGATGCTACCGGACGAAACGTAACAGAAGTATTACGTGCTTTGGAAGCTACTCAGAATCCTGGTCTTACCGGATGTAACTGGAATCCAGGCGACGAAACATTATAATCGAAAACTTTAAACTTGAGAATTATGTCAGTAAGAAAAGTAAATTCAGTTTGGAACGGAACTCTTAAAGAGGGAAAAGGAAATATGAACATCACCGGTTACAGCGGGCCGTTTACTTTTGCATCGCGTTTTGAAGATGGAAAAGGAACCAACCCTGAAGAACTGGTAGGTGCAGCACACTCGGGTTGTTTCTCTATGTTTTTGGCAGCTTTAATTAGCGGCGAAGATTTAACACCCGAAAGTGTTGAAACAGAGGCAGCAGTTACGCTTGGCGAAGTGGATGGCGGACCAGCCATTACCAAGATTAAATTAACAAACGTAACAAAATGCGAAGGTTTGTCGCAAGAGAAATTTGCGGAACTTTCAGCAGCTGCAAAAGAAAAATGCCCGATTTCGCGCTTGTATGCAGGTGGTACTGCAGAAATTGAACTTGACGCAAAATTGGCTTAAAAGAAAAGCTATAATTGTATATAGAAAAGGAGTCAGCGATGGCTCCTTTTTTTTGTGCAAGACGTAAGACTGGAGTCCGAAGACGGAAGTTTGGACTTCGAGCTTCCAACTCTTTTCTCACTGATCCATCCACCGCTTAAAACCCGAAACCTTATCGCGGCTAACGATAACATCTTCGCCCAGCTCCGCAGCCAGTTTTAGTTTCAATCGAGTAGAGGAGTAGCCCACAATTTCGTTAATGCAGTTAATGTTTACCAGGTAATTCCGGCTAATGCGGAAGAACTGATCGGGGTCGACCATTTTTTGCAGCTGATCCAACGAAAAGTCAAGGTCGTACGTTTTGCCTTCCATGGTTTTTATAAAAGTGCTGCGTTCCTGCACAAAAAAGCAGCAGATCTTACTCACCTGGATGGACTGAAAACGGTTACCGATTTTAATAAAGAACCTCGACTTGTAGGTTCTCGACAACTGTTCGATCACTTTAGCCACCTTGTCTTCCAGCAGTTGGTGCTGGCCATACAACTCCGTGTATTTCTCCAAAGCCGAGCGCAAAGCTTCCAGCTCGATGGGTTTTAGCAGGTAGTCAACACTGTTTACTTTAAAGGCACGAATGGCGTATTCGTCAAAAGCTGTGGTAAAAATTATTGGGGCTTTTATTTCCAGTTCATCAAAAACTTCGAACGAAAGTCCGTCGTCGAGCTGAATGTCCATAAAAACCAAATCGGGAGCAGGATTCTCAGCAAACCAGTTCACCGATTCCTCCACCGATTCCAACACCGCAAGCACCTCCGCCTCCGGGGCGACGGTATTTAATTGCTGCATCAGTTTTTCAGCAGCAAAGTGCTCGTCTTCTACAATTACTACCTTCATTTGCTTTGGTTGTTCAGTTTTAATGGCACTTTCACAATAAATTCATCAGCAGTTTCCTGTGTTTCCACATTGCGGTTCAGGATGAGTT